>NZ_JBECOX010000042.1:0-1010 GCF_040104525.1 Pseudoalteromonas sp. XMcav11-Q | reverse complement strand
ACTTTCCGTCACCTTACGTATCTCAACTGGCATATGCCCGACTTCAGACAAAGAATAAGAGAGAGAAGAAGAAGAAGGGGGGAAGAGGGAGAAAGGGAGAAAAAGGGAGAAAAAAAAAAAAGAAAAGGGTAGAGAAAGACAAAAGGAAAGAGGGAGAAGGGAAGGAGGAGGAGAAAGGAGGAGGGAAGAAGAGGGGGAAGGGGGAGAAGGAAAAAAAAGAGAGAAAGGGGAAAAAGAGAGGAAGAGGGAAGGGGAAGGGAGGAAGGGAAGAAAAAAAAGGGAGGGAAAAAAGGAGGAGAAAAGGAGAGGGGAAGAAGAAAGAGGGAAAGGAAAAGGGGAGGAGAAGGGGGAGAGGGAAGAGAGAGGGAAAAAAAGGAGGAAGGAAGAGAGGGAGAAAAAGAAAAAGGAGGGAAGGGGAGAAAAGGGAAGGGAAGGAAAAGAAGGGAAAGGGAAGAAAAGGAGGGAAAGGAAGGAAGAGGAGAGAGAGGGGAGGAAGAGGGGGGAGAAAGGGAAGGAGGGGGGGGGAGGGGAGGAAGAAGGAGAGAGAGGAGGGGAGGGAAAGGAAAGAGGAAGGGAGGGAGGAGGGAGGGGAAAGGGAGGGGAAGAAAGAGGGGAAGGGAGGGAGGAGGGGAGAGAAAGAAGAAAGGGGGGGGAAGGGAAGGGGGAAGGAAAAGGGGAAGGAAGAGGGGGAGAGGAGAAAGAGAGGGGAAAGGAAGAAAAAGAAAAAAGAAAGAAAAAGAAGAGGGAAAGAGGAGCGGAAAGGGAGAAAGAAGGGGAAAGAAGAAGAAGGGGGGAAGGAAAGGGAGGAAAAAAGAAAAGAAAGAAAGAAAAGGAAAGGAGAGGGGAAAAGAGAGAGGGGGAGAAAAAAGAAAAAGGGGAGGAGAGAAAAAGAGGAAGGGGGGAAGAGAAAGAAAGGGAGGAGAAGGAGGAAAGGAAAAAAGAAGAGGAGAAAGGAAGGGAAGGGAGGAAAAGAGAAGAGGAAAAAGGAAGGGGAAAAGAAGGAGAAGGGC
>NZ_JBECOX010000041.1:0-1092 GCF_040104525.1 Pseudoalteromonas sp. XMcav11-Q | reverse complement strand
TATGCAGCCTCAAGGTAACCAACCGGTGTCATATCACCAAGTGAATCATGAGGTCGCTCATAATTATAAATATCTAACCACTCATCAGTGATTTCACGTACTTCTTGCAGTGACTCAAACAAGTATAAATCGAGCACTTCTTCACGATAACTTCGGTTAAACCTTTCCACAAAACCATTCTGGTAAGGACTGCCTGGCTCTATAAATTCCAACTTGATGTCATTTTTTATTGCCCAATCTTCAAGTGCCGTTGAAGTAAATTCTGGACCATTATCCACTCTAATCTGCTTTGGTTTTCCTCGCCAAGCAATAATTTGTTGTAGTGTTCTAATAACTCGTTCAGAAGTTAAGCTTGTATCGACCTCAATCGCCAGTGCTTGTCGGTTGAAATCATCCAGCACATTCAGTGTTCTAAAACGATGTCCATAGCTTAATGCGTCACTCATAAAGTCCATTGACCACGATTCATTATGTTGTGTAGGTGCGCTTAATGGTTCAGGTGTTCTTGTTGGAACACGGCGCTTTCCCTTACGTCTCAAGTTTAGTTTTAGCATGTTGTAAACGCGTTCAACACGCTTTTTATTCCACGGCTTACCTTTATTGCGAAGCCTTTTGAACAGCTTAGGCAACCCCCACCTAGGATGGCGCTCTACCAGCGCAAGTAATGCGTCGATAACTTCATCATCTAACGGCCGTTTATGTTTGTAATAAAAAACTGAGCGGCTTAGCCCTGCCACTTCACAAGCAAATGCGACGCTGACGTTAAATTGAGCTCTTAAATGCTCTACCCAAGCTCTGCGCCTACTTGTTTTTACAGCTTTTTTGCGATGATATCCTCAAGCATCGAGTGCTTTAGGCTAAGCGTTGCAAACATATCTTTTAGCTTACGGTTTTCTTCTTCAAGCTCTTTGAGGCGTTTAATATCAGACGCTTCCATACCGCCATATTTTGAGCGCCATTTGTAAAATGTACTTTGGCCGATGCCATGTTTGCGGCAAATTTCTGGCACAGGAATACCTGACTCAGCTTCCTTGATCATGCTGACAATTTGGGTTTCGGTGAACTTGCTTTTTCTCATCGTAAATTTTCCTA
>NZ_JBECOX010000040.1:0-1174 GCF_040104525.1 Pseudoalteromonas sp. XMcav11-Q | reverse complement strand
TAACTGTTGCTCAATATCACCTTCAGGGCTTACATATTCCCCTTGCAAACAACCCACATCTGCACTTGGCAATGCCCGTCTATCCACCTTGCCATTTGCCGTCAATGGCCATTCATCCACTGCAATCAGTATGCTTGGTATCATATGCTCTGGTAAATCTTGCTGTAATTCTGCCTTCAATGCCTGCAACCAGCTTGACTCATCTATATCCAGCCCACTTTGTCGCTGCACATACCCTATTAATTGCTTCTCTCCCGCGATGTCCTTCACTATCGCCAACGCCGATGCAACGCTTGAAGCTGCATGTAAACAGGCTTCCACTTCCCCAAGCTCTATTCTGAACCCTCTTATCTTCACCTGACTGTCAACACGACCTATGAATTCTATTCTCCCATCCGGCAGGTAACGAACTAGATCTCCGGTGCGGTAGAGTCGTCTTGAGCTGCCTGCTTGCGCCTCATCATAAAATGGGTTCTCTACAAAGCGCTCCGCTGTTAGCTCTGGTTGATTCAAGTACCCAAGCGCTAACCCTGGACCGCCCACAAATAGCTCACCAATACAGCCTTGAGGCACCAATTGCTGGTGACCATCTAAAATGTAAATTTCATCACTATCTAAGCGATAACCTATTGGTACTCGCTCCTCCTGATAAGCCTGAGGAAATGTATAGGTCGTTGAGAAAGTCGTGTTTTCTGTTGGTCCATACCCGTTTATCAACGTTAACTCTGGCTGTATCTGCTGTATCCGCTTGATTGCGTCTAGATCTAGACTATCTCCCCCTGCTAACAGTTGACGTAGCGATGTCACTGTCGGCACATGATAAGACCATTCTCTAAAGAAGCCTGCGGTTAACCACAGACTGTTAACGTTATGCTGTTCGAGCTCTTTATTCAGCTCTGCTGGTGATAAGTATGGTGGACGATACAGAACACATTGCCCGCCGTTGAGTAATGGCCCCCATAGCTCTAAGGTCGCGGCATCAAACGCAATGTTTGCACAATGCATCATCACCGTATCACTATTCAGAGTCATGAAACTTTGCTCTATGACTAGTCTAGTCACTCCTTGATGTGGTGTGAGCACCCCTTTAGGCTGCCCCGTCGAGCCTGACGTATAAATCACATACGCAACATCCGACCCCGTTATCGCTACGTCTACATCCGTTGCTGCCAAA
>NZ_JBECOX010000039.1:0-1181 GCF_040104525.1 Pseudoalteromonas sp. XMcav11-Q | reverse complement strand
TCACGGCATAAGCACAGATATCAATACAAAACACATCTGCCAACATCAGGAGCTTTTCTTCAACCCAATCACGGCGGTGCTCGTATGATTTTCCAGTAAATTTATCTTCACCGCACAGAAAGGCGCGCCTCACGCAACGGGAGATACAGTGGTAGTATTTGGTGTCGGTTAAACTAATTTGTTTTTTACGGGCAGTAGCCATAGTTTGGTTTCCTCAATCCTTTGAGTGCAGAGTTAAAGCGTAGGCGGTATCTTAGGAAGGTGCAAATTAGTAGTGGGTGTCAGCGATTTATTTTACGCTGTTGAGCGTCATGTAGCTAAATTGTAGACTGTCGTGCCACTGTCGGGTGTATTTCGTAGCCGCCAATAGTGTTTTTAAGTTAAGTTTTCCTCACAGATGGAGAGGATATTTTATGATAGTTAAAAAATTACGAGAGAAACGGAATTGGTCTCAGGAGCAACTTGCAATGATGTCTGGTTTAAGTACCAGAACAATTCAACGAATTGAAAGCGGCAACAGAGCAAGTCTTGAATCTCTAAAATCACTCGCCTCTGTTTTTGAAATAGATATTTCTAAATTAAAAGAGGAAATTATAGTGATAGACAAAAATTCAGAGTTATGGAAATCAGAATCACTTTTTATACGATGGTTTTTCTGGGGTGTAAAAGCAAGAAAGCAGGTGTTAAGTATGGAGTTTCTGTGCTTATCTCTTGGTTTCTTAACTTGGGTTGTAAAACCTGATATCTTTGCCACACCTGCATTTTTTTTAATGGCATATGTTTTTTCGACAATGAAGTATTATATTGATCGAAAAAAGCATTGGTAAATTAGCTAGATAATACGAGACTATAGCCTCAATAACTGATTTTATGCTTTTTCGGTTGCGACATAAAACGAATTGATTATGAACAGGGCTAAAAGATGACACCTATCACTACATTTCAGTATTAAAACTTAAGTGGCATTTTTAGAATACGTCAATATGTAGGTGGGTGTCAGCACAAACTGTATTTGAATACACAAACTTTAGGTGGGTGTCAGCACAAACTTCTATTAAGTACCAGAACAATTCAACGAATTGAAAGCGGCAACAGAGCAAGTCTTGAATCTCTAAAATCACTCGCCTCTGTTTTTGAAATAGATATTTCTAAATTAAAAGAGGAAATTATAGTGATAGACA
>NZ_JBECOX010000038.1:0-1257 GCF_040104525.1 Pseudoalteromonas sp. XMcav11-Q | reverse complement strand
CTCTCCTGCCTCTTCTACCACTAACACTAGCGATTCTATTACTGCATCATGGCTATTTAGGTGATGCTCTATTTCCCCAAGCTCAATACGAAAACCTCGTAACTTCACCTGCTCGTCAACGCGCCCTATAAAACACAACTCTCCTTGTTGGTCATATCGAACTAAGTCTCCTGTACGATAAAGTCGTGCATCTGTGTTGTGACTAAAGCGGTCTGGAATAAAACGCTGTGCCGTTAGCTGTGGCTGATTAAGATAACCACAAGCCACGCCCGCACCACCTAAATACAACTCACCCGTTACTCCAAACGGTAACAGCTCTCCTTGTTCTCCCAGTACGTAAGCCTGCGTATTGGACACCGGACGACCTATTCTTGGGGCCTGCTCCGGTGCCGCTGTCATTTCATAGTAAGTGGAGTACGTCGTATCCTCTGACGGTCCATACAAGTTCACAACTCGCCGTAACTCTCGCCCACTAAATAACTTCTCTACTACTGTCTGTGCCAGAGGCTCTCCTGCCAAGTTGACACTCAGAACCGAGCTAGGAAGCCGCTGCGCCGCCAGCAATGCATCTATTCCCGACGGCACTGTATTAATTAGACTAATACCCGCTATGTCTTCGTTTAGCAGAGTCAGAATGTTTTCCACTAAGATTACTTTGCCACCAAAGCTCAGTGGAACGAATAACTCAAACACCGATAAGTCGAAGTTAAGTGACGTACTTGCCAACACCCCCGCTAACTCTTCCGGCTGATAAAACTCTCCTGCCCACTGCACCATCGCCAACGCATTCCTGTGCGCTATCACTACCCCTTTTGGCTTACCTGTCGAGCCTGATGTATAAATAAGGTAACTTGGCTGGTCGCTCGTAGCTTGCGGATGACGGCCTAAGTTGTCTCTACACTGTTGTGCTAAGTCCTGCTGTAGTTTAGTTGCGTCTAGCTGCCACAGAGTGACACCTGCGATATCCAATAGCCCTTGAGTATGCTCGTTACAAATAACATGCTGCAACTGCGTATCTGCAACAATATACTCCAGTCGCTGTTTGGGATAATTAGGGTCCAGTGGGACATAGCGTCCTCCAGCTTTTAATACTGCCAACACTGCCACAACCATATTCACCGAGCGCGTTAGCAATATCCCTACCGCATCTCCTAGCTGCACTGCTTGATGCTGTAGTTGTCGTGCCAATTGGTTTGCACGTTGGTTGAGCTGACCATAGCTGATACTTTCACTGGCGGTTTCTACCGCCACCGCATC
>NZ_JBECOX010000036.1:0-1380 GCF_040104525.1 Pseudoalteromonas sp. XMcav11-Q | reverse complement strand
CGGGTAATTAGTACGAGTTAGCTTAATGCCTCACAGCACTTCCACATCTCGCCTATCAACGTTGTAGTCTTCAACGGCCCTTCAGTTGACTCTAAGTCAAAGTGAGAACTCATCTCGAGGCCTGCTTCCCGCTTAGATGCTTTCAGCGGTTATCAGTTCCGAACGTAGCTACCGGGCAATGCAATTGGCATCACAACCCGAACACCAGCGGTTCGTCCACTCCGGTCCTCTCGTACTAGGAGCAGCCCCTCTCAATTCTCAAACGCCCACGGCAGATAGGGACCGAACTGTCTCACGACGTTCTAAACCCAGCTCGCGTACCACTTTAAATGGCGAACAGCCATACCCTTGGGACCGACTTCAGCCCCAGGATGTGATGAGCCGACATCGAGGTGCCAAACACCGCCGTCGATATGAACTCTTGGGCGGTATCAGCCTGTTATCCCCGGAGTACCTTTTATCCGTTGAGCGATGGCCCTTCCATTCAGAACCACCGGATCACTATGACCTACTTTCGTACCTGCTCGACGTGTCTGTCTCGCAGTTAAGCTTGCTTCTACCATTACACTAACCGTACGATGTCCGACCGTACTTAGCAAACCTTCGTGCTCCTCCGTTACTCTTTGGGAGGAGACCGCCCCAGTCAAACTACCCACCAGGCACTGTCCTCAACCCCGATTCAGGGGCCTAAGTTAGAACATCAACACTACAAGGGTGGTATTTCAAGGTCGGCTCCACAGAAACTAGCGTTCCTGCTTCAAAGCCTCCCACCTATCCTACACATGTAGGGTCAATGTTCAGTGCCAAGCTGTAGTAAAGGTTCACGGGGTCTTTCCGTCTAGCCGCGGGTACACAGCATCTTCACTGCGATTTCAATTTCACTGAGTCTCGGGTGGAGACAGCGTGGCCATGGTTACACCATTCGTGCAGGTCGGAACTTACCCGACAAGGAATTTCGCTACCTTAGGACCGTTATAGTTACGGCCGCCGTTTACCGGGGCTTCGATCAAGAGCTTCGCCTAAGCTAACCCCATCAATTAACCTTCCGGCACCGGGCAGGTGTCACACCGTATACGTCATCTTACGATTTTGCACAGTGCTGTGTTTTTAATAAACAGTCCCAGCCACCTGGTCACTGCGGCTCTCGTTTGCTTACAGAGCAAGTCCTTCACAAACAAGAGCGTACCTTCTCCCGAAGTTACGGTACAATTTTGCCTAGTTCCTTCACCCGAGTTCTCTCAAGCGCCTTAGTATTCTCTACCTGACCACCTGTGTCGGTTTAGGGTACGATTCAGTATGAACTGAAGCTTAGAGGCTTTTCCTGGAAGTAGGGCATCAACAACTTCACCACCTTAGTGGCTCGTCTCGACTCTCAGCCTT
>NZ_JBECOX010000035.1:0-1978 GCF_040104525.1 Pseudoalteromonas sp. XMcav11-Q | reverse complement strand
CTAATCGGGTAGCCGAGGGTATCTAGCCCTCAGCCCCCACAACACCCTGCATGCGGGTCCGCACAGGGCGTTTCATCTAACAGATTACCCGTTTGGGTAATGTACTTTTATCCATCCGTCTCTGAGTGAATATAGTCCCTCGTTTTTCAGATAATTTAAGCTTAAAGCCTGTTGAATACCGGGTGTTTTGGAGCTGCGCCAAGGCCCTTTACTTGTGATGCCACAGGCAACGGCTGCTTGCACATGAACTCCACGCTTCATCAGGTTTCTCACTTTAGTTCTCGGTTTTCGCCATTGTCGCCAGTAACACATCCTGATCCTGCGCCTTATCCAGTGGTCTAGGTCAACACATTGCTGGTATGCGTTTGCAATACCAAAATAATTGATCCATCCGCTTAGATATTGGCTTAATTTAAACAACTGATATTGCATGCTCACGCCCCAATTACGGTTAGTTAGAATGCGCACCTGTCGCTTAAATTTATGCAGGGTTTTGTCATGCCATTTGATTGCACCACGTTTAAAGGTAAACCCTAAGAATTTACTTTGTGTGGTTTTAACCACCTGACTTTTATCCGTGTTAACAAGCAATTTGAGTTTAGTTTCAAGGAACCGAGTAACGCTGGCAAGTACACGTTCGCCCGCACGTTTTGATTTTACTAAGATTATAAAATCATCAGCGTAACGGGCAAATTGGTGACCTCGTTGCTCCAATTCTTTGTCTAAATCATCCAACATAATGTTGGATAATAAAGGAGAAAGAGGGCCGCCTTGCGGTACTCCTTCTAAACTCGGAATTAGCGTGCCATTGTCATCAATTCCAGCTCTCAAATAACGGCCAATGAGTTTGAGCAAGCGTTTATCTTTGACATGACGTGATAAATTTCGCATTAATAAGTCGTGATTGACTCGGTCAAAGAACTTTGACAAATCGACATCTACCGCAATATTGCGTTTAGATTTAATGATTTGTTGAACTTGCTTCACAGCTTGTTGGCCGTTACGATTAGGACGAAAACCAAAGCTGTTATCTGAAAATGTGTTATCAATGATGGGCGATAAAACCTGAGTAATGGCTTGCTGGATAACTCGGTCGACCACGGTGGGTATTCCGAGTTGTCGTTTTCCACCATCGGGTTTATCAATTTCAACGCGTTTGACCGGCTGAGGACGATAAGTCCCATTTTCGAGTTGAGCTTTGCACTGTTGCCAGTGTTGTTTTGCCCAGTCGATAAATTGGGCTATTTTCATACCATCCACACCCGCTGCGCCTTTGTTGGCTTTAACCTGCTTCCATGCGCGTTGAAGGTTATCGTTTGATAAAACGTGTCCGAATAAATCAAAGTTGAAGGCTGATTGCACTGCATTACGCTGCATATCAGAACCACAGGGCTGTGGCGTATAGCTATGTAAGTAAGACATGAAGTATTCCTTCGGTTAAATGTTCAGGCCTTCACCGTGTCCCATCCATTACGATGGGTGTTTGGCTACTATGCCTTCTGCTGACTGCTGGATAATCACAAAATAAATTGCTCTAAATTGCGCTGCGTGCGTATCGGTGGGTGTTGCAGTGGTTTCGCTCGTAGACTATTTCGCAACCAAATAGCAACGCCAAGGGGTTGATTGACCAGCCACTTACTGGTATTTTCCGCAGCGATAGCGCAGGCCGCATGTCATCCAGCTCTCCCCGAATAAGAACATTAACTTTCATTGCACAACTGCATCATTTACGGTGGCCGTTAGATCACGTGACTTCGTTATCTTGTGCTAACTCGTCTTCAGCCTACGCCTGGTATGATGTTTTTGTTCATCAGCTCGCAATTTTGCTAGCGGCTTCCTCCATACAAACCCTCGCGGATTTGCACTTGCCATTCGCTAGTAGTTATCGTTTAATAACAATCAGTTATTTAAACGGTGATCTTCCTACAGAGGACTTTCACCTCATTAGTTAATGCCCATGTCGGGCGTACACAAACAA
>NZ_JBECOX010000034.1:0-2204 GCF_040104525.1 Pseudoalteromonas sp. XMcav11-Q | reverse complement strand
TCATATTGGCGGGAACTAGAGGCAGATAATAGTTGGCAACAGCATTATGGTCATGAGCAGGTACAAGCAGGTGTACGGCGACAATTACAAATCCAATTGAGTGAGGATGAGACACAGGCTTTGCTCACGATGGTGCCACAGAGTTATCGAACTCAGGTGAATGAAGTACTCTTGGCGGCTTTGTGGTTAGCTCATCAACGTTGTAGTGGTGCTCAAACGCTATCGGTGACACTAGAAGGGCATGGGCGTGAGGGAGTTGCGGGGGTAATAGATTTAAGTCAAACCGTAGGCTGGTTTACCAGTATGTATCCATTGCAGCTAAGCGTGCAAGCGGCGGAGGATGTCGGTGGTATTTTGATGGCGGTAAAAGAGCAATACCGTCAGGTTCCGGATACGGGAATAGGCTATGGCGTATTAAAGTACCTGTGCGGTGATAGCGAGCTTGCGGATAAGACGATGCCGGCTTTGCAGTTTAATTACCTAGGACAGTTTGACCAAACGGTAAAACAGACGGGCGCCTTTAGCATAGCAGAGGAAAATAGAGGGCAACATATAAGTGCAGCTCGGATAGCACAAGAAGAGTTGGTGTTAAATGGGAAGGTGGTATTTGGCAGTTTAGGTTTTACGCTGAATTATGACACAGGGTGTTATTGCGAGGGAGCGCTATCGACGTTGATGAAGGCTTATGAGCAGGCCTTAAGAGACGTTATTACGCATTGTAAGGCGGTGGGCGTTGGGCCTTATACACCGAGTGATTTTCCATTAGCGAGGGTGACTACGGAAGAGTTAGAGCGATGGGATATTGGGTCGGATATTGCAGATTTATATCCAGCGACGGGGATGCAACAGGGGTTGTTATTCCATGGTTTGTTGGAAGCAGGGAGTTATGTCACGCAGACTCGGATAAGCTTCAAGGATTTGGATGCAAGCGCATTTAAAGCTGCATGGTTAGCGGTAATAGAGCGGCACAATATTTTTAGAACGGCATTTGTAGGAATAGAGCAAGGGAATGCGCATCAAAGGGTGAGCGCACATGCGGTACTGCCTTGGAAGGAAGAAGATTTAAGGGAGATGTCACAGGCGCAGCAGCAACATTATTTAGACGATTATCAGCGTATGGATAAGCGCAAAGCCTTTGCGATAGATGCAGCACCACTGATGCGCTTTAGCTTATTTAATGTAGGAGATGAACATACGTTGCTCTGGAGTTACCACCATGCGCTACTGGATGGGTGGTGTATTCCGTTGGTATTTAAGGAGATAAAGCAATGTTATGAAGCGCTGTGTGCGGGTATACCGTTAGCAAGTGGAGCGCCAGAATACAGCTATAGAGATTATGCTCAGTGGCTGAGTGAGCAAGACAAGGAGGAGACGGTAGCGTTTTGGCGAGACACGTTAGCACCGCTGAGTAGCCATACTCAGTTGCCAGCGGAGCAAGGAGAGGTGGGAGCAGGAGAGGGCGAGTATCGCATTGAGTTTAGTGTATCAGAGACGGCGGCGTTACAACGGTTGGCGGCGGAAGCGAGAACGACGTTAAATATAGTCGTACAAACGGCATGGGGTGTGTTGTTGCAGCGCTATGGCAACCAAGGTGCGGTGGTGTTTGGTTCGGTGACGTCAGGGCGGCCGGCAAGTCTTGCGGGTGTCGAGTCGATATTAGGTTTGTTTATCAATACAGTACCGGTGGTCGTAGAGAGCGGTGCAGAAGAGACGGTGCTTGGGCTATTGCAGGCGCAGCACGAACAGCAAGTGGCACGAGAAGGGCATAGCTACTATCCGTTGTATGAAATACAAAAACAGTCGCCGTTGGGAGAGCCTCTGTTTAATAGCGTATTTGTATTTGAGAACTATCCGGTTGATGCGCAGTTAAGTGAAGCGGATGAGCAGTCGGGGCTAGAGGTTACGACAGCGGAGACAACGGAAGGGACGAACTACGACTTAACGGTAGTGGCGCATGTATCGGAAGGGTTGAGTATTCGCTTAGAAGGCGGGGCGGGGCACTATAACTCGGCGAGTTTGGCACGTTTAGGCGGACATTATAAGCGTTTGCTATTGGGGTTGACGAAGGCCTTGAAGGTTGCGGAGGTTGAGCTTTTAAGTGAGCGAGAGCGGTCTTATTTGCTCACGGAGTTGAATAGTACAGCTCAGGATGTTGAGGTGCCGAGCTGTTTATTGCATGAGTTGTTTGAGCGTCAAGCAAAGAG
>NZ_JBECOX010000033.1:0-3548 GCF_040104525.1 Pseudoalteromonas sp. XMcav11-Q | reverse complement strand
GGTGAAACAGGCGGCGGTGTTGGTGCAAGGAGAGGGTGCGGATGCGACGTTGGTGGGTTATGTTGTTGCAGAGGGAGAGGTAGTAGATGAAGGTATTTTTATAGCGGAGTTAGAGCGTGCGTTATCGGCGCGTTTAGCCAGTTATATGTGTCCGAGTCGTTGGTGTTTGCTAGATGCTTTGCCGTTGACGGCGAATGGTAAGTTGGATAGGGGTGCGCTACCGAGCGAGATTGGGGAGATAGGGCAGGAATATGAAGCGGCGGAGAATAGTGTAGAGCGAGCGCTGGTAGAGATATGGGCAGAGGTACTGCGACAACCACAAGAGGAGTTAAGTGTAACGGGTGACTTCTTTAGGTTAGGGGGGAATTCTCTGTTAGCGGTGAAGCTTAGTGCGTTAATTAAGCGGCATTTCGACATTGAAGTAACTTTGGGTGATTTATTCTCACATCCCAATATTCGTCAGTTTGGTATGTGGTTGCAAAGCCACCAGGAAATTCAAGCAAAGCACACATATGAGAAGATTAAGGCACAAGATAATTTAGACAGTGCTCCACTGACTTTTGCACAACAGCGTTTGTGGTTTATCGATGCTTTGCAAGGTGGCACATATGCCTACAATATCACTCGGGCTTTAACGTTAAGTGGTGCAGTTGATATTTCAGCATTGCAACGTGTTTTCGTTGCTTTGATTGAGCGCCATGCAATTTTCAGAACTACATATCAAGCACATGTCAATGAGCAAGCGCTGCAAACCATTCACGCGGCACACACAGTCAATTTTAACATCGAACAGGTAGATTTGACGCATTTAGAGAGTGAAGAACAAGAGACGGAAATCACTCAGAGGCTTGAAGAGCAGCAGAAGTACACATTTAACCTTGCAGATGATCTAATGCTTAAAGTGAGTCTACTGCTATGCCAAGTCGATAAGAGCATTTTAATAATTAATATGCCGCATATCGCCACTGACGGTTGGTCGATGGATATTTTGACCCGCGAATGTTGGGCGCTCTATGAAGCTTTTACTCAAGGCCAACAAAACCCACTTACAGCTTTACCCCTACAATATGCGGACTACGCTCTTTGGCAAAGTAAACAGCTAACGCCTGATACTCTAGATACGCATTGGCAGTATTGGCAGCAACAGTTAGCTGCAATGCCACAAGTCCATAGCTTACCGTTAGACTTTAAACGTCCAGCGGATAAGAACTACGTGGGAGAGCAAGTGTCAAGTCGACTCAGCAGTGAAGTAGCGAGTAAGCTTTGTCGCTTGGCAAAGCATTATGCCTTGACGCCGTTTATGCTGTCTCATGCCTTGTGTGCCTTAGTTTTATCGCGTCACAGTGGTAGCCATGACATCGTGATGGGTATGCCGATTGCCAACCGACTACAAGGCGAGTTGAATGGGGTTGTTGGTCTGTTCGTGAATACTTTAGTATTAAGAGTAAATACCAATTACAACGATCTGAGCGATTATTTTAAGCATGTGAAGAAAGTGCACCTTGAAGCCCAGCAGCATCAGGATATGCCGTTTGAAAAGTTAGTTGATAAACTAGCAAGTGAACGTTCTGCTTCACATACTCCGTTATTTCAAATTTTACTAGCAACGCAAAACGACTTTTCATCGAAGCCTGTACCGCAAAATCAAGCTCTCATCGTTGAGCGACGGGAGCAAAAAGTTAAAGTAGCTAAGTTCGATTTAGATATTAATATTTGTATCAATAAAGATGAAGTGACAATCAACTGGACCTATGACACTGCAATATTTTCTCACCAGCATATCACTACTCTAGACCGACATCTGTGTAACTTACTGAGTACGTTAGCCGCTCATCATGAAGATCAAGATATTGCCATTAAGCAATTAAATATACTAGATGCTCAAGAGTTTACTCGATTACTCACTAGGGCGGCAGGTAATACAAATTACCCCGCTGCAAATTGCGGTTTACATGAATTGTTCGAACGACAGGTTGAACGACAGCCAGAAGCGTTAGCTATTACGTCAGCAGGAAGAAGTTTAAGTTATGCACAATTAAATGCGCGAGCAAATGCAATGGCTTGGTATTTAATCGAACAATATCAGCTTACGCCAGAGCAAACTGTCGCTATTTGTTTACCACGTTCTGAACTACTGCTTGTGAGTGTTCTTGCGGTATTAAAAGCAGGAGGTGCTTACCTGACTATTGATCCAAGTTACCCCGATGGCAGGGTGTCTTACATCCTTAATGATTCTGAAGCATCATTATTACTCACCAGTAGTGAACTTGAAAAAAGACTTGTGGAACTCAAAGGTACTTTTAGCTGTGTTATGGCTGACACCTCGCTGACAAACTATAGCCAAGACAATCCACCAAGCCCTATTTTAAATAGTGATGTGGCAAGTGCATATATAGTGTATACGTCTGGCACCAGTGGCAAACCTAAAGGGGTTAAAATAGCACATAAAGGAGCTGTCAACTTTGCGGCATACTTAGGGAGACAATTCCAAGTTGATAACAGTAGTAAAGTGTTGCAACTAGCTTCTACTAGCTTTGATGCCTTTACCCTAGAATGGATGTGGGGGTTGACGAACGGAGGATCGCTATGTATCTGTAGCGACGCTGATAAATATCATCCTCAGCAAATGGCAAGTTACTTGGTTGATCAAGGTATCACTCATGCACTCATAACCCCAGCATACTTACAGCATCTACCTTGTCATCAAAACTACCATTTTTGCGCTTTATTGGTGGGTGGTGAAGCCTGTAGTACCGCACTGGCGCAGCAGTGGTCAAAGCACTATCCAATGTATAACGCTTACGGTCCCTCAGAGGCCACTATTTGTGCCACTGTAGCTAAGCTCCATCCCGATACGTCTGTAACAATAGGCACTGCTATTGATAATGTTACAACTTATATTCTTGATGATCAGCAGCAACTGCTGCCTGAGGGGGCGGTTGGAGAGTTATATATTGGTGGTGTAGGTGTGGCACAAGGTTATATCAAGCGTCCAGAGCTAGATGCTGAACGTTTTGTGAGTAACCCATTTGTAACGAATGAGCATGAGAAATTATACCGTACAGGCGATCTTGTACGACAATCTGATACTGGCCAATTAGTTTACTTAGGCCGGATCGATGAACAGGTAAAAATTCGTGGCTATCGTATTGAGTTGGCTGAAATTGAGCAATTGTTGAATGAATCTTTCGGTGTTAAGCAAGCCGCAGTATTGTGTTGGGGGGAAGGAAGTCAAAAATACCTGATTGCTTACGTGATGCTATCTGGTGAGATGTCTGAGGATAGCGCTACTCGTATTTTGAGCGAAGCGCTCGCCGAACAATTACCAGAATATATGGTGCCGAGCCAGTTTGTGGTGTTGGAGCAATTTCCACTTACAGTTAATGGTAAGGTTGATAAACGCGCTTTGCCACAACCGGAATTGACGACAGCGCATTACCGAGGACCACAAAATAAAACAGAAGCGCAATTGCAGCAATTATGGTCGAGTTTATTAAAGATACCGCAAGCGTCACTGAGCTGTGAGGCAAACTTCTTTGCCCTAGGTG
>NZ_JBECOX010000032.1:0-3924 GCF_040104525.1 Pseudoalteromonas sp. XMcav11-Q | reverse complement strand
TTGCGGAGGTTGAGCTTTTAAGTGAGCGAGAGCGGTCTTATTTGCTCACGGAGTTGAATAGTACAGCTCAGGATGTTGAGGTGCCGAGCTGTTTATTGCATGAGTTGTTTGAGCGTCAAGCAAAGAGTCAACCGGATGCGGTGGCAGTGGAAACCGCCAGTGAAAGTATCAGCTATGGTCAGCTCAACCAACGTGCGGAAGCTGTCAGCCAGCATTTGTGCGCAAATTCAATATACCAAGTTGGGGATACCGTAGGCGTATATGTTGGGCGTTCGACAGATATGATGGTGGCAATACTGGCCATTTTAAAAGCGGGAGGTACGTACTTACCTTTAGAGCCCAGCTACCCAATTTCTCGAACTGAGTATATGTTGCAAGATTCGGAGGCGACTTGTGTACTTACCGACTCACCCCTTGAGTCTGATCTTAAGCATTTAGCCTTGGAACGTATTTGTGTTGCAAATGCTGTACAGACAGTCGTGGGAGAGGGTTGTAGTCAAAGTAGAGGAAAGTTAAGCGATACAGCTTATATTATCTATACCTCAGGTACGACAGGCAATCCAAAAGGAGTGGCTATTGCGCATCAAAGTGTGACTGAACTTGCGGTAGCCTTGAAAAAACGCTTACCTACAGGTCGAAATGCTCGTGTATTGCAGTTTTCAACCCCCTGTTTTGACGCTTCTGTTTTGGAGTGGGTGTGGGCATTGACGCAGGGCGCAAGTCTTCACATTTGTGGCGAGCAGGAAAGAGCAAACCCAGATCTTATGGCACGCTATCTCGTGCAGCAGAAAATTACGCATACATTACTAACTCCATCTTATCTTGCTCATCTACCATTTCGAGAGGATTATAACTTTGCAGCCTTGGCTGTAGGTGGAGAGGCTTGTGATGAGGAGCTAGGCTGGCGTTGGGCATGTCATTATCCAGTTTTTAATCTCTACGGCCCAACCGAAATCACCGTGTGCGCCAGTATTGCTGAAATTTATGAGAACGAACAGATCACTATTGGGCGGGCAATGCCAAATACTGAGCTATATATCTTGGATCAATCACAGCAGCTTTGCCCTTTTGGTGTTGCAGGAGAGTTGTACATTGGTGGTAATGGTGTAGCCAAAGGTTACATCAATAGAGCAGAGCTTACTGCTGAAAGGTTTGTAACATTGCCTAACTTAGCCCCTTGTAAACGTCTTTACCGGACTGGAGATTTAGTGCGTTACCTTGAAAGTGGTGAGCTTGAATATTTAGGCCGAGCTGACGAACAAATAAAAATTCGAGGATATCGCATTGAGCCTAGAGAGGTTGAACGTCAATTAGCGCTATTAGAGCAAGTTAACAAAGCGGTGATCAAGATAGATAAAGATGGTCAAGGTCACAATCGAATGCTTGCTTATATAGAGCCGATAACAACGGTGGGCCCTGATTTTGTTAGCCACATTAAGTCGCAATTACGCACTAACTTACCTGCCTTTATGGTGCCAGCAGCCATCATTACAGTTGAGCAATGGCCGTTACTTCCAAGCGGTAAAGTTAATAAGGCAGCTCTGAGCTATGAAATTGATAACGTGGAATCTGCGGTTAAAGCTCCCCGTGATGAGATTGAGCAAGCGCTAGCTGGTATTTGGCAACGTCTTTTGAGTATTCCCTACGAACAAATTAGTGTTGATGCTCACTTTATGGAGCTTGGAGGGCATTCATTACTTCTGATCCAATTACTGGCTGAAATCAACGATTATTGGTCACTAGAATTAAGCTTAGCAGAGCTGATCGCTCATCCAGAGATCGCTACATTAGCTGAGAAAGTACGGCAACTTCTGACGATACGAGACCTTAACAGACAAGCCAGTTTAGCCACTGTGATAGAGGAAGGGACGTTGTAATTCGTCCCTCTTTCCCTAATGCAATGGGTTAAAGTTTGCCCAAATAATGATATTGTGTTAAATATTGGTTGTTTTAAATTAACATGTTAGTATCTAAGTGTTATTAAAGTTAATATTTTGTCCGGATTCCCCTTGTTGACAGAGTAGCCGCCAAAATAAGTGTGAAAACAGCTCATGTAGTGGAGGTTGTCTAAATTTTCTGCGCAGTCACACGTGCGTAAGACAGGCCTTATTTGATGCTCAATAATAAGAATGAAAGCCTATTAGGGAAAATAATCTATGAGTATCAGTCAGCTAGTTGCAAGTGCCACGTCTTCAGGTGTGTACCTATATACAGAAGGCGGGCAGCTGAAATATAAATTATCGGTTGCTTCATTTCCTGAAAATCTCAAGCAAGAAATACTGGCAAACAAACAAGAAATTATTCATTTTTTAACAAAGAATGAGATTAATCCTAAGTCAACTATATCTGCGCTGGCATCTCATGACGGTCATTTCCCTCTCTCTTTTGCTCAGCAGCGCCTGTGGTTTATCGATCGCTTTGAAGGGCAGAGTGCACAATACAACATACCTAAGGTGATTAAAGTCGCAGGTGATTTCTCGGTTGATATTGCAGAACGAGCCATTAAGAAATTGATTTGGCGGCATAAAGTATTGCGAACCACTTACGGAGAGGTTGAAGGGGAACCCTTTCAGCAGATAAATCAAGAATTCAAATTTAAGATCAACCGCATTGATCTTTCTGCACTTGAGGCACAGTATCAACAACGTAAATTAGCTGAGTTGATCCGATATGATGCAGAAAAGAGTTTTGACTTGGCAACTGAGCTAATGCTACGGGTGAGTTATATTATAGTTGGCCCAGATAACCAAAATACTCTGTTATTTAATATGCATCACATCGCCTCTGACGGCTGGTCGATGAATATATTTGTACGTGAGTTTGTTGCTGAGTATCAAGCGCTGCAAATGGGACAAGAAACCAGACTTACTCCATTGGCTATCCAATATATTGACTTTGCTGTGTGGCAACGGCAGTGGCTAACAGAAAGTCGCTTAGCGGAGCAGTTACGTTACTGGCGACAGCAGTTATCAGGTGCTCCGTTATTGCATCGTTTACCTTTGGATTATCCTCGCCCAGAGCGCAAAGGTAATGAGGGAGCCAGAGTGTTCAGTCGCTATTCTACTGCGGCTATAGAGGCTTTTGCCATGCGCCATGGAATGACCCCCTTTATGGTTTTTCATGCAGCCCTGAGTATTGTACTTTGCCGTCACAGTAACCAATCAGAGTTTATTGTTGGGACTCCGTTTGCAAATAGACAAAACACAGCACTGGCACCGCTAATTGGCTTTTTTGTCAATACCCTAATTTTAAAGTCATCTATCAAACATGATACTGTCGCTGCATTTTTAACTCATATTCGTGATACCAATTTAGCCGCGCAAAGCTATCAAGACTTACCGTTTGAGCAGATTGTGGAGCATTGCCAAGTTGAGCGTAGCGTGCAGCATACTCCTATTTTCCAAGTGATGCTGAGTATGTTTCAGGGTGAGTCGTCAAGCAAGCCGAGCCTATCCCTTCAGGGAGTGGAGTTCGAGGAAGTCTTATCAGATAACATTACTACCAAGTATGACTTAGACATCAGCATTTCCCTGTCCGAATCTGGCTGCAAACTCACTTGGGTCTATGATACCGAGTTATTTAATGAAGAAACCATAACTCAATTTGATAGGCACTTCGGTAATGTTTTGGACAACCTTCTAACGCAACCTGTGGAGCAGCCCTTAGTAGAGTTGGAACTCTTAAGTGAGCGAGAGCGGTCTTATTTGCTCACGGAGTTGAATAGTACAGCTCAGGATGTTGAGGTGCCGAGCTGTTTATTGCATGAGTTGTTTGAGCGTCAAGTAAAGAGTCAACCGGATGCGGTGGCGGTAGAAACCGCCAGTGAAAGTATCAGCTATGGTCAGCTCAACCAACGTGCAAACCAATTGGCACGACAACTACAGCATCAAGCAGTGCAGCTAGGAGATGCGGTAGGGATATTGC
>NZ_JBECOX010000031.1:0-4424 GCF_040104525.1 Pseudoalteromonas sp. XMcav11-Q | reverse complement strand
TGAGCAAAGCCTGTGTCTCATCCTCACTCAATTGGATTTGTAATTGTCGCCGTACACCTGCTTGTACCTGCTCATGACCATAATGCTGTTGCCAACTATTATCTGCCTCTAGTTCCCGCCAATATGAGCGTTGCTGCTGAAGCCCTTCACTCTCGCTATAGCGCTGTAAGTGTCTTCCCCACTGTTGATAACTATGTGTCTTATCACCAAGCTGCAATGCTTCTCCCGCTTGGTATTGTTGATAGAGCTGTGCTATGTCTGACAGCAAAATACGCCAAGAAACCCCATCCACAACTAAGTGATGTATCACCAACAGCAAGCGTCCTGTACCCGCTTTGTTCGCCAAATAGACCAATCGTAATAACTCACCATCTATCGGTGATAAGCTGCGCTGCGCTCGCTCTGCAATAGCCGTTAAACTCTCTGCCTCTCCATCCCACTCATGCTGCTCTATGCAGTTTGATAGCGCCAATGCTTCCAAGGCTTGATACCAACCTCGCCACTGCCCCTGTGATTTATCAAAACTGAGCCTCAATGCGTCATGTCTCGTGACCAAAGCTTGCAACATCGGTATCAGGCATTGGGTGTCAAAATCCTCTGGGGTACTTAATAGAACCGACTGGTTAAAGTGGGCTAACGCCGTTTCGTTTTTGAAAAATGCCTGCTGAATAGGCAGCAATGGCATCTCTCCTATCACCGCCTCTTGTGCTATCGTGTATCCTTTGCTCTGCTTTACACACCGTGCTAATGCCACGATGTGTTGATGACGAAACAGGTCTTTAACACTAAAATACAGGCCTTGCTCCGCTGCCCGTGAAACTAGCTGAATTGATAATATTGAGTCGCCACCTAGGGCAAAGAAGTTTGCCTCACAGCTCAGTGACGCTTGCGGTATCTTTAATAAACTCGACCATAATTGCTGCAATTGCGCTTCTGTTTTATTTTGTGGTCCTCGGTAATGCGCTGTCGTCAACTCCGGTTGTGGCAAAGCGCGTTTATCAACCTTACCATTGACTGTAAGTGGAAATTGCTCCAACACCACAAACTGGCTCGGCACCATATATTCTGGTAATTGTTCGGCGAGGTAACGCTTCAACAATGAAGTCTGCTCATTGCCACACAAAGTTGGTTTTAACGTTATATAAAGTAATAACTGAGCACTGTTATTTTTTCCTTCAATTACATGGGCTACGGCTTGTTCAACGCCAGTAAACGCCACTGCAAGCGCCTCAATTTCAGCCAACTCAATACGATAGCCACGAATTTTTACCTGTTCATCGATCCGGCCTACGTAAACTAAGTTGCCATCTTTGCGTTGACGGACAAGATCCCCACTGCGATAGATCCGCTCCCCTTGCCAATTCAGAAACTTTTCGGCTGTGAGTTGGGGCTGCTGTAAATATCCTTTAGCAACTCCAAAGCCGGCAATACATAGCTCACCGACCCCACCTTTAGGTGCCACCTGAAGATATGGGTCAAGCACATAAAGTTGGGTATTTGCAATCGCACGACCTATTGAAACCGCTGCACTAGCGGGCTCTTTCTGGCCAGGAAGTACAACATAATCACAACAGCCAACGACGGTTTCCGAGGGGCCATATTCGTTCACAAAGGTCGCGCCATTGAGCCATCGCTGACACTGTCCCAACAGCTGGCCTGTAAACTGTTCCCCACCCACCACTATCGTATGAGGTGTTGTAATACTCTCACCATGGTGAATAGCGCAAAGCGCCTTCAGGTGGGATGGTGTAAGTTTAAACAAACTAGCAGGGCCACTGCGCAAACACTGATACAGATCAGCTAAAGTATCTTCTTCTGGCAGTATCGTGATTGTTTTAGCGCTGATAAGTGGTGCCAATAACGAAGTTAACGTTGCATCAAAACTCAGTGTTGAACTAACTACTGACCGTAATATACCTGCACAGAGATAATGCTTTGCTGCATAATCAAGATAGTTACTTAAGCCTTTATGTAGTACCTCAATTCCTTTCGGTGTGCCAGTTGAACCAGATGTATAAATAACATACGCGACAGGGTTGCTGTACACCTCAGCTAACTTAGTTTTAGCCGTTTTCTCATAGGTGTTGATATCGACGACAGTAGCAATTGAGACGCCTTGTAGCTTCGACTGCCACTCAGGCTTTGTTATAATGGCTGCCAGCTCCGCATGCTCGGCTATTCTTAACAAACGTTGCTCTGGGTGACTCGGATCCATAGGAACATAGGTCATATCAGCACGCAATATTGCTAATACTGAAACCAACAAAGACTCACAACGGCCGAGACAAATACCAATTCGAGCATGAGGTGGGAAATGAGTTACTAAGTAGCAAGCGAGATCTTGAACTTGTGCTGCCAAATCCGCATAAGTCATCGTGCTGTTAGAAAACTGCAGTGCTGCCTGTTTTGGTTTTCTATTGACCTGCTGTTGAAACGACTCTTGTAACCTTAATTCTTGTGGTGCTTCTCGCCCAATATATCCCCGTTCTGATGAGGAAAGCGTAAGCTCACTAAGCATCGTCGTTTCAAAAGTACACTCACTTAAGCTTGTTAGCAATGCGGCGAAATCGGCCAGCATTAACTCCATACTACTGGGTAAAAATAAGCTAGTATCGTATTGCAACATCAACACAGGGCAACTGCTACTTAGCTGTACCGCAAACTCTAAGTCATATTTGCATCTATCAGCTGCCACTGGGATAAGATTTGCTTCTACACCACTAAGCGTGAACGATGAAGACTCCGTATTATTCATGTTCAACATGATCTGAAATAGCGGTGTATATTGAGTTGTACGAGAGTTACAACAAGCATCTACCACTTGTTCAAACGGTACTTCCTGATGTTCTTGCGCTGCAAGGTTCACGTCGCGAATATGCTGAAAGAATGCAGATAAAGTACGCTCTTGAGTATCACTACGAAGCACTAGTGTGTTGACAAAGAAGCCGATCAACGGCTCCAGCTCTGTTTGACATCGATTTGCTACAGGGGTGCCAATCACAACGTCGTGTTCATAGCTATATTTTGATATTAATAGGCTTAATGCCCCATGGTAGAGCATAAAAGGGGTTATATTGGCAGCGGTAGCAAGCCTTTGTAATTTCTCAACCAACGCTGAGGGTAATTTTCGTTGTAGGCGTTTACCATTACTTAACTTAGCACTCGGCCTAGCGTGATCTAACGGTATTTGGTGCACAGAGGGCAGCCCTTGCAACTGCTGCTGCCAATAATGCAACTGACTACTTATTCTCGCTTGGGTGTCACTCTGTTGCTGCCAATGTGCATAATCACTATATTGTATACTGAGAGGAGGTAAGTCTTGTGGCTGTTGAGTCACCTGCGCCTGATAGATACTACAAAACTCATTAACCAAGACCCCCATTGACCAAGCGTCTGAAGCAATATGATGTACTGTAAAAATAATCGCAAGCTCATCTTCCGCTAAACTTACCGCCGAAACTCGTAGCATTTGGTCTAAACTCAGATCAAAAGGCTGACTGTTTTGCTCATGTATCAACCGTTCTAAAGCCAGCTTTTGCGCATCTCCCGTTAAGTGAGTCAATGATAAGTGCTTTATCTGAAAAGGCTTAGTATGATTAACTTTCTGCATCACAACGCCATCAGCCGATTTAATAAAGACGGTTCTTAAAGTCTCATGACGCTCAATAAGCAAAGTAAAGGATTGCTGCGCGCTCGCTAAATCAAATTTCCCGCTTAGTTGTACCGCTGAAGTAATATGGTATTCAGAACTACCTTGATTCAGGTTATCTATAAACCACAACCGCTTTTGTGCATAAGACAGCGGGTGTAATTGTGACTTATCTGCCTTAGCTTGAATCGTCGCGCCAAGAATATAGTCAGCTTGCTCATCAAGACAGTGAGCTATATTTCTAATGCTTTGGGCCTTAAAAATGGTTTGTAAGGACAGTGACTTTGCAAATTCTGCTTGTATTGCAGCTTGCATTTTTACCGCCCGTAGGGAATGCCCGCCTTGACTAAAAAAGCTACTATTTAGGTCTATTTCAGTAACCGGAGTATTTAATATGCTAGACCAAATATTTAACAACTTAACCTCAGTCTCTGACTGAGGCTGCATTATTTGTTCAGCTATAGGCTGATTAACTTTCGCTTTTAGCGCATTTTTGTCAATTTTACCGTTCGGGGATAGCGGCCACTGTGATACCCCAATGTAGCGACTTGGCAGCATGTACTCCGGTAGTAATGCCCGTAGATACTCACGTAGCTGCTGTGCCAAACCCGTCGCTTCTTCTGTTCGAACGTAAGCCTGTAACTGCGCCTCTCCTGCCTCTTCTACCACTAACACTAGCGATTCTATTACTGCATCATGGCTATTTAGGTGATGCTCTATTTCCCCAAGCTCAATACGAAAACCTCGTAACTTCACCTGCTCGTCAACGCGCCCT
>NZ_JBECOX010000030.1:0-5646 GCF_040104525.1 Pseudoalteromonas sp. XMcav11-Q | reverse complement strand
CTTCACCACAATCAACCAAATTCACCACTTCTACCGTCACCGCTCGGGCTGGCATTACCCGCTGCATACACACTCCATCGTGGGCTTCGAAACAGGTTCTTAACGCCTCGTGGCGGGCAACTATTTGAGTTAGACTGGCTTCTATGGCTGCAATATCCAGTACCCCATCACAGGCCAGTGCTGCTGCAACATTATAATGTTGACTACCTTCTAGCTTATCGATTAACCACAGCCGTTGTTGTGAAAATGACGCTGGGATCGCACCACTGCGATCTATGGCACACAAGGGGATACTCGCCACTGACCTCCCTTGCTGCTGTCTCTCAAGAAAGTGCAATAACTGTTCTTTGTGCGTTTTTACTTGCTCTGCTAACTCAGCAGTCATGGCACCTTTTGGTGCTTTCACCTTTAAAGTACCGGAGTCAGAAGATAGCTGAATATTTTTTTGTTGTAGTTGATTAAGCAAATCAATCATTGGGTTAAAACTCCATTTCTTCAAAGGCCTCACTATCCGCCTCTAGCTCCTGCTGTTCTGAGCTATACTGGGACTGTGTTGCATCAATAAACTGTGCTAATTCTTTGATTGTTTGGAAGGCAAACAGGTCTGCAATTTCAAAAGGGTAATCCCAGTGCGATTGGACACGATCGAGGATACTCATGGCATGAAGCGAATTTCCGCCTAGAGCAAAGAAAGACTGCACGGTACTGAGGGGTTCTGTGATACCTAAACACTCTCGCCAGACTTCCTCTAGAGCAACTTCTGTTGCCGTATGTGCTGGAACATATTCAATCTGAGGCTGGGCCGTCACCATGCTGTATAGTGCTTTACGGTCAAGTTTGCCGTTAACGGTGACTGGTAATTCAGTCAATGCGATATAAGTTGCAGGTATCATGTAGTTCGGTAAGGTAGATGCCAGCAACTTAGGTATCACAGCTGAAAGTTCAGCACTGTCCAATGATGTAACACAGAATGCGATAAGCTGTTCACCAGCTTGTAACTCCTGCACACTGACAAATGCTTCTTCCACTTCATCACAGCCTGCAATCGCAGCTTGGATCTCTCCTAGCTCTACACGCAAACCACGGATTTTAACTTGATGATCTAAACGACCAAGGAACTCCAGAGCTCCACATTCTAAACGACGGACCAAATCGCCCGTGCGATAATATCTCTGCTGAGAACGGTTTGCTAAGCTCACCGTAATAAATTTCTCCGCAGTGAGCTGTTCCTGCTGAAAGTAACCTCGAGCCAAGCCAATCCCAGATATGAGTAACTCTCCTGGAATACCGATAGGCTGCTCAGCAAAATCCGGACTCACTACTACACAGTTAATGTTATCAATAGCATAACCAATGGGAACACTCGGGGCCGAGGTGGTTTTACTACAATCCCAATAACTTACATCTATTGCTGCTTCTGTCGGGCCATATAAGTTATGTAACTGAGCGGATGACGCTCGTATAAACTGTTCTCGGTGATCGCGCGTTAATGCCTCACCGCTACAAAATACCTGTTTCAGTGTTTGGCACTGCGATAACTCTGCATGCTGCATAAATGCTTGCAGCATTGAAGGTACGAAGTGACAATGAGTAATGCCTTGTCGCTGTATCAACTCTGCTAGATACTTAGGCTCTTTGTGACCCTCAGGTTTAGCTAGAACAATGCTTGCGCCAACGGTCCATGGCCAAACAAACTCCCAGACCGAAACATCAAAACCATAAGGCGTCTTTTGCAGCACTTTATCACTGGCTTTCAGTCCATATTGCTTTTGCATCCACAGTACACGATTCAACAAGGCTTGATGCTCAACCATCACCCCTTTTGGTTGTCCTGTTGTACCTGACGTAAAAATCATATACGCAAGATTTGTCGAGCTTAATTCAAAGGTACTAGGAGTCGTTGCTCTATACTGGAAGAGAGTATCTAGCGTCGCTTCGCTATCGATCACAGTCACTTGATGTGATTGCAAACACTCAGCTTCCGCTAAGTGCTGTTGGGTCAATACTTGTACATCACCCAGCTGGTCTAAGATTGCACTACTGCGCGCGTCCGGCATACTCGGGTCAATAGGTACATAAGCGCCACCCGCCTTTAACACCGCCAAAATTGCAATAACCATGCTACAGTGACGTTCAAGATACAAAGCCACGAAGGATTCCTGCATTACTCCCTGAGCCTGTAGCAAACGAGCCAATCGGTTCGCTGCCTGATTTAACTGCTGATATGTCAACGTTTCTTGAGTATCAAGAACGGCGATGCTGTTAGGTGTTACCTGTGCAAAGTGGTCAACATATTGATGCGGTAGTAAAGCTAAATTGTGGGAACAGAAAGTATCATGTTGCTGCGCCAGTAAATGTTGCTCAGACGTCGATAACAGTGAAATTTCACCCACACCTCGACCATCCGCAAGCTGAGAAAAGATGGCATCAAGATGATGTTGCATTTGCGCTATGGTGTTATCGCTGAAACGCTCTTTACGATATCCCAATGTAAGCTGTAAGTGTTCACTATCATTCACAATAAAAGTCAATGGCACAGCACTATACTCTGCCGTCTCACTACTATTGATAACGACATCGCTGGTATTATTAGCTACACTGCTATTGCTCTCAGTAGGATAGTTCTCAAACACTACGATACTATCGAACAACTCAACCTCAGCGGCAATCGCTGTTTGTTGCCGGATCTCTGGCAAAGTTAAAAAGCCGTGTTCTTGACTTTGCAACTGGCTTTCATGTAATTGCTTAAGCTGAGCTTTAAGATCCGTTGATGGAACAAAATCAACTTTTACAGGTATGGTGTTTATGAATAACCCAACCATCTTTTCAATGTTTTGTACCTCAGATGGCCGACCTGAAATTACAGTACCAAACAATACTTTTTGATCACCACTGTAACGCTGTAACAAGTATCCCCAAGCCCACTGTATGACAGCATTGAGAGTCACCTTGGCTTCACTGGCAAGTACTCGTAGCTTTTGCGACAGACTCGTACTTATTTGCCATTGTCGCTCAACATAGCCTGATTGAACGTCTAAATTTTGGCTTTCTAACAATGCGGTGGGCGAGTCAAAGTCATGCAAGTAAGTATGCCAATAGTCAAGAGCACTTTGCTTATCTTTACTCTGCAACCAATCATAGTAACCATCCAGTGGGATCGGTTTCGGTAACGATAAGGGTTGCGAGTTAGCAAAAGACAAATAGCTTTGCAATAGTTCTTGGTAAACGGTTTGCAGACACCAACCATCTAAAATTAGGTGATGATGTGTCCAAAGTAATTGATGCTGCATGGAGCCATAGCGCACGATAGTAACTCTATGCAAAGGCGCTTCATTGAGTGGCATTGCCATTTCTCGGTCTTGCTCACGCAACGTGATAAATGCGCTGTGGCGCTGCTCATCACTCAAGTCGCTCCAATCTAAAAAGCGCACAGGAACTTTAATATCTGGTGCAAGCACAAAGCGATAAAGGCTACTTTTTTCTACAGCAAAGCCGCTTCGCAATATTTCATGCCGATTAGTCACATATTGCCATGCTAGCTCCATCGCCTTGATGTTCAATTCGCCACTGATTTGATTTACAACTTGGGTTAAGTAGGCTTTTTTATCAATTTGACTTTGAAAGAATATTCCATGCTGTAATGGTGTTGCAGGAAAGATATTAATGAGTGTACCAAAGCGTTTCTGCCATTCATTAAGCTGAGATTGTTGTAATTCGACATGAGGGACATCAGAGGTTGTTAACATCGGCATTCGGCCTTCACAGTGATTAGCAATATCCTGCAACGCCATAGCTAAATTATTTTTAAGAGCAACCATAGTCTCTGGACTAAACTGCGCAACACTATAGTCAATCATCAAATGCAGTAAGCCTTCACTCACTTGGCCATTGATCGCAATAGCAAACTCCCGTAAAGCTTGCTCGTGTAGATTTGACCCCATACTTTCATTAGCGAGAGAAAAATCCCCATGCTCGTGCTCTGCATTTATCTCAATTTGTCCAAGATAGTTAAATAGCACAAAAGGATCCGCTTGTTCAAAATGCGAACACTCAGAAGTTTGGGAGTAGTATTTTAGTGTTCCAAAGCCAACGTTCGACTCAGAAATAACCCTACGCCGTTCTTTTACAGCAATAATTACTTCTGTAAGCCCTGTGCCCTCTGAACTAAGTAATAGTGGATAAAGTGAAGTAAACCAACCTACTGTTTCACTGAGATCCACATCATCAGAGATAGGATCCCGACCATGGCTTTCCAGTGCAACTGCGACTTGCGATACCGCAAATGTTTGCTGTAGCGCTAAATACAGCCCACTTAACAATAAATCCTCTACTTGCGTGCGATAAGCTTGGTTTGCACTTCCTAGGAGTTGACGAGTTACTGAGTGGGTAAGCTGTAGCTTAACGATTTCACTTTCACTGCGTAAACAGGGCTCTATTTCACTCTCAGATAAAGCCATCATGGTATTTTCAGCGGCTAATTGGGCAAGCCAAAAGACTTGTTGCGCTTGGAAATCGTCGTAATGAAGCGCTAAGGTATCACTCCACTGCCTTATAGATGAGGTTTTTGCTGGTAACCGAGGTATCTCTTGGCGTTGATGCTGACACCAAAGACGCTGTAAATCTTGTACCAAAATTCGCCAAGAAACACCATCTACGACCAGGTGATGCGCTACAAGTAACAACCGAGCTTCACTTTTACCTGAGATTAAGACTGCTTTAAATAACTCACCTTTTGAAATATTAAACCCAGACTGTGCTGCAGCAGCAATTTCAGTTACGGCCTCAGCCGACCAATCAGCAACGAAAACATTCTGTACAACCCGATTAATATCAATTTGTTCAAGCGCAATAAACTCGCCCATCCACCCTATTGATTTGTGAGTAAACCGTAATCTCAACGCGTCATGCCTATCAAGTAAACATGAAACTGCTTGCCTTAGAAAACCTTGCGATAACTCAATAGGCACTTGTAATAAGATAGACTGATTATAATGATGTACAGCCGCCCCTTTTGAGCGTTGTAAGAATCTCAATTGAATAGGTAAAGGCCTAAATTCTCCGCTTAGGGGAGATTGTTCAGCACTCACTTCTTTACTTGCTTTAACCACCAATGCCTGATCAGCAACCGTAGGTAACTGCATAACTTCTTTTAAAGTTATATGGAGCCCCACTTCCCGAGCCATAGCAACCAATTGAATTGCTATAATGGAATCCCCTCCTACGGTAAAAAAGTGGTCATTAATACCAATCGCGTCGTTTTTGAGCAATCGCTGCCAAATGAGTAATAACTGCTCCTCTGTGGCATTTCTTGGTGCTATAAAGGCTTCGAGCTCAGTGTTGCTATGCAATTGTTTTAGCGCATTTTTGTCAATTTTACCGTTCGGGGATAGCGGCCACTGTGATACCGCAATGTAGCGACTTGGCAGCATGTACTCTGGTAGTAATGCCCGTAGATACTCACGTAGCTGCTGTGCCAAACCCGTCGCTTCTTCTGTTCGGACGTAAGCCTGTAACTGTGACTCTCCTGCCTCTTCTACCACTAACACTAGCGATTCTATTACTGCATCATGGCTATTTAGGTGATGCTCTATTTCCCCAAGCTCAATACGAAAACCTCGTAACTTCACCTGCTCGTCAACGCGCCCT
>NZ_JBECOX010000029.1:0-16637 GCF_040104525.1 Pseudoalteromonas sp. XMcav11-Q | reverse complement strand
CGTTAACTGCGACTCGCTTTATTACAGGAATTGCCCCAGACGGCACAGCACGACCATTATATCGGACGGGAGACTTGGCCAGATTGACGGTGTCAGGTGAGTTTGAAGTGATTGGTCGGGCCGATCATCAGGTTAAAGTGCGTGGTCACCGCATTGAATTAGGGGAAATAGAGCAGCAATTATTAGCGCTACCAAGTGTTAGAGAAGCGGTGGTGCTGGTAGTGGGCGAAGAGGAGCTGAGCCGTTTAGTTGCCTATATTGTCAGTGACAAAGACGACAGTCATGGTGACATACAGCAGCAATTGGCGACAGTCTTACCGGAATACATGGTACCAAAACAGGTTGTGACATTACCGCGTTTACCGTTGACGCCAAACGGTAAAGTGGACCGCAGTGCGCTACCTAGTCCACATCAGCAAGCAACGAAACGAATAACCGCGACAAGTCAAACAGAGCGACGATTGGTACAAATATGTGCTGAATTGTTGGGGATAGAAGCGGGGGATATCGGTCTAGAACAACACTTTTTTGCGCTAGGTGGGCATTCCTTATTAAGTGTAAAGCTACAAGCTGAGATCCGCTCAACGTTTGCAGTAGAGCTAGGTTTAGGCGACATATTTGCTCAGCCAGACTTAGTTAGCCTAGCGGCAACAATAGACGCTGCGGAACACTCACAACAAACATTGATCACAAAACGAAGCAGTTCAGAGCCGGCGGCTTTGTCATATGCGCAACAGCGTTTGTGGTTTATTGAACAGATGCAACCTGGCAGTGCGCATTATGTGATGAGTTCAACGTTACAGCTGCGAGGAGTAATAGCAGCTGACTATATAGAGCAGGCATTACAAGGCATTATTGCACGGCATGATATATTGCGAAGCCGTTTCATAAGCCATGAAGGTGAGCCTAGGCAAGTCGTGGAAAGTGAGGTCAGGTTTGTCTTACAGCATTACGATTTAACATCACTAGCGCCTGCAACACAGCAGCATAAGATACAGACACTACAAGCAGAAGAAGGACAGCGAGGTTTTGACCTAACAGCAGGGCAACTATTTAGAGCGAGTTTGGTCAGGCAAAGTGCAACGGAAGCGGTGCTGATGATCAGTCTTCATCACATCATCGCAGATGGTTGGTCGGTAGAGATATTGCATCGAGAGTTTGCGGCACTTTATCAAGGGTTGCAAAGAGGGGAGGCTGCGGTACTTCCTCCTTTAGCTATTCAGTATAGTGATTATGCTGATTGGCAGCTGGCAAGTCAGCAGCAACAAAAGCTCAAGTCACAGCTAGACTACTGGGTTACTGAGTTAGCCGAGCGTGGTGAAGATTTAAAACTGCCTAGCGACACCGGGACAATAGAAAAACTTAGGGGTAGTACCAGCAAAGTCAGTTTTTCTTTATTGCCTTCTTTTAGCTCTGAATTGGAACTGATAGCAAAAGATCAAAAGATAACACTCAATATGCTGTTAAGTTCAGCATGGGCTATTTTGCTAGCTAAGCTTACCGGCAGCTCGTCATTACAGATAGGACTTCCTGTTGCTGGGAGACAGCATGCGGCTTGCTTTGATCTAATTGGACTGTTCGTCAATACCGTTGTCTTGAAAGTTGAATTACAGTCGGAGATGACTATTATCGAGTTGTTTTCTCATGTGAGTGAGAAAAGCACTTCTGCTTTTGCCAATCAAGATGCTCCGTTGGAGCAAATAATTGAGCGTTTGAACCCGCCAAGAAGTTCATATCAGCATCCCGTATTCCAAACATTGTTAGCACTTCACAATAAGTATGAGGCTGCGCAGATACCTGCTCTCGAAATGAATGAACTGATACGGACGAATGGTCATTCAGAATTTGATTTAGTGCTAACTGCAGAGCAAACAGAACATGGCTTAGATTGCCATATAGAGTTTCTAAATGAGCTTTACCACTCTAGTGATGTTGCCAAATGGAGCGAGTATTTCTTAAAGATCTTAAAGGCTTTTGTAACGCAACCTAATGCAACCATTGCCGAGTTATCACTTATGTCTAATGATGATAAGAGGCGTTTACTCGGTCGGCCTCAAAGCGTATTGCAAGCTACTCCAACTTTGTTGATGCCTCAGCGGTTATCGAATAATGCTGTTCGGTTCCCCGATAATATTGCCATAGTAGATAATGGCAAGGAGTATACTTATGCTTGGTTAGAATCCCACTCAAATCAGCTCGCAAATTATCTCTTACAAGAGGGAATTACAACAGAAGATCGAGTAGCAATCTGCCTGCCAAGATCGGCAATGTTTATGGTCGCTATTTTCGCGGTTATGAAAGCCGGTGCGACATATGTGCCGCTGGATAGAGCGCAGCCAAAAGCTAGGTCTCTTTATGTTTTGGCCGATAGTAAACCAAAGCTTTTGTTATTACCTGAGGGTGATGACCATGAGAGTTACAAACAAGCAGAATCCGATTATGTGATACAGAATTTAAGTGAAGATCACGCAATATTCCAAGATCATGAACCGAATGCGCCCCAAATCTGCATCGCCCCACAGCAACTGGTGTACCTAATATATACATCAGGATCCACCGGTAACCCTAAAGGCGTGATGGTGGAGCACCAAAATTTAGCTGCTTTTGTCGAAGGCTTTATAGAGCGCTACCGACTCGACTCGACTAAACGCATACTGCAATTTAGTGCTGTAAATTTTGATATGTCCATTGAGGAGATATTTGGCAGCTTAATGACAGGTGGGACGTTGGTACTACGAGACGATACCTGGCTATCGAGTACGGCAACATTTTGGGCGCTTTGTGAACAGCAACGTATCAATCTAATCACTTTGCCAACGGCATTTTTCCATCAACTTATGCAGGCGCCTACTATGTCATTACCTAATATGCTGGAAACAGTCATTATTGGTGGTGAAGGGTTACAGGCTGGCTGTGTTGAGCGCTGGTTTGCACATCAAGGGAAGCTTCCAAAGTTAGTTAACTCTTATGGTCCAACTGAAACCACCGTCACTGTTTCGCACTTAGAGATAAAGCCTGATGGCTATTATGGTGAAATTTTGGCTATTGGCAAAGCGGATGCGAATAACCGTATTTATATACTCGATAATCAGCAACAACTACAGCTTCCTGGTGTAAAAGGAGAGATTTATATTGGTGGAAATCAAGTCAGCCGAGGCTATTGGAACAAAGATGAGTTAACGGCAAAGGTATTTTTTGCAGATTTGCTGGAGCAAGATCTTGGTTCAAGAATGTATCGCACTGGAGATATTGCTCGATATCGTAATGACGGAAACATTGAGTTTTTAGGTCGCAGAGACGCTCAAGTCAAATATAAAGGTTACCGTGTTGAGTTGCCTGAAGTGGAGCAAAACTTAGCTCAGCATGAGCGGTTGGATAGCGCGGTAGTGCTGCTTAATACCACTAAACAGCATCAGCACCTTGACGCTTGGTTGGTTAGTCACAGTTGCCAAGATCATAGTGACCTTATCAGTGATGTGAAGGGGTGGCTCAAGCATAGGTTGCCTCATTATATGCAGCCTAGTCGGTGGGCTGTGCTCAACGTATTGCCGTTAACAAATAATGGCAAAATTGACAAAGCTAATTTACCCACCCCCATTGCGCATAGTGATAGTCGCTATATGGCGCCGAGCAATGAACTAGAAGAGAAGCTTGTGGATATATTGCAACTGACTTTGGGGTTACAAACTTCCCCAGGAGTGCATGATAGCTTCTTCGAGCTTGGAGGTAGTTCTATTTCACTGGTCGCGTTTAAAAATGCGATAGAAAACGGTTTCGGTGTACAGCTGGAACTGCTGTTTTTATTCACGTATCCAACCGTAGCTGAGATTGCATTAGCTGTTGAACTGGCTAACAAAAACACTAGCGCAAGTACCGAGGCTGAGCTTGCGGAAGATATGGAATCTGGAGAATTTTAATGGTTCAAAAAATAATAAAAAAAGCGCTAGCTGCAGGGATCGAACTTTATCTTGAAGAGCAAAAGCTAAAATTTACGGCGCCAAAAGGAGCGTTGACCTCTGAGCTAAAGAATGAAATTTCTGCACACAAAGACGATATTATCCAGTATCTACAACATAGTATCCAACGTCCTAAAGTTAGTGCTATCACTCCTCGTCCTGACAGTAAGTATCTACCTTTGTCTTTGGCGCAGGCGAGATTGTGGTTTATACACCAGCTTGGTGGTGGCGAGAGTAGCGAATATAATATTTTTGCAGCATTCGAGTTAGAAGGTGAGTTGCGAGTTGATAAGGTTAGTCAGGCTTTGGCTGAAATAATCAACCGTCACGAAGTGCTCCGGTGTGGTTACGTTGAGCAGCAAAATCAAACGCTGCAGTTTTTACATCAAGACTTTGAGATACCTCTGTTTCAAGAAGACTATAGCCTGCTTTCTGCCGCAGAATATGAGACTAAACTACAACAGCTGATAACTAAAGAGTCACGTTACTCATTCGACTTGAGTGCTGAATTAGTATTGCGGGTAACGCTTGTTAAACGTCATGCCAAACAGCATTGCTTACTTTTCGCTGTTCACCATATTGCAGCAGACGGCTGGTCAGTGGAAGTGCTGTCATCAGAATTTGTAACCAGTTATCACCAGTTAGCGACTGGCCAGTCAGTGCAGTTAACTGCTTTACCAATACAGTATGCTGACTATGCCTATTGGCAAAAGCAACATTTAGATCAGCCAGTACTTGAACAGAAATTAGAGTTTTGGCATGACTATTTAGCCGAAGCTCCAGAGGTACATAGCCTACCACTCGATAGACCACGCCCTAAACAGCAAAATTTTACATCTAAACAAATGCAAGTTCCTTTGAGCAAGAAACTGAGCGAGCAGTTAGTCAAGCTGGCAAAAAGCCACAATGTGACGCTCTTTACCTTATTGCAGTCTGCATTTGCTTTTGTTTTAGGCCGATTTAGTGGTAGTGATGATATTGTGATGGCGACACCTGTGGCGGGAAGAGAACGAGAGGAAGTTCAGTCCTTGATCGGCTGCTTTCTCAATACAATAGTGCTGCGTTCGGAGATCCCTGAAGATGGTGATTTTTGGCAATTTTTAGCTAAAAATAAAAGCCGAGTACAGCAGGCTTTTGGTCATCAAGAGGTACCTTTTGACCAAGTCGTAGAGGCTGTGCAGCCTTCCCGCAATTTAGCCTACAACCCTTTAGCCCAAATCAAGTTTGTACTACAAAATTATCAACAATCTCAATTTGAATTGACGGACTTGATTGTTCGCGCTTTACCGTTGCGAGAGGGAGCTGTGCGTTATGACTTGGACCTTAGCATATTTGAAGAGCAAGGAAGCCTAATCCTTGACTGGAATTATAAAAGTGAATTATTCGACCAAGTGACAGTGGAGCGGTTATCAACAGCTATGGTGCAATTGCTAACTGCGTTGCCTGAACACCAATCTAATCAATCATTACCTTCGTTGTTGAGTGAAGAAACAAGACAATCGCTCCTATCAATGGGAACTGGTGAGCAGCAAGTTACTGATACAGAACTTCCCATTGTACAGCAGATATTAATTCAGGCTCAGAGTGCACCGGAACGAATCGCAGCTCGAGCAGGTGATACGACACTAAGTTATGGCGAATTAATTGCCAAAGCGAAAAATTTAGCTGGCTGCTTATCAGAACAAGAAATAGGTCATGGTGATCATGTTGCGCTATTACTGCCTAAAAGTGTGGAGCTATTAGTCGCCCTTATCGGAGTACAGTTGGCGGGAGCCGTATATATCCCATTAGATAAATCGAGTGGTAAGACAAGGTTGGAATATGTATTAAAAGATGTTGATGCCGAACTATTGATAACCCAAAGTGCACTTCTCGAAACAGTATCTAGCGAAGGGTATGATGTAATGTTGATGGATGACTGCTTAACGCCAGACTGGCTAAGTGAGTTTACACCATCTTCGCTACCGCCAACTCAGTTAAGTGATAGTGCTTATCTAATTTATACATCAGGCTCTACTGGTCAACCCAAGGGAGTTGAAATTACTCAGTTGGGATTACAGCAGTATTGCGCCTTTGCCAGTGATTTTTATTACCAAGACCATCTCGTGGGCTCTCTACTCGTTACTGAGCCGGCATTTGACATCAGTGTACCTAGTCTTTACTTACCCTTATTACATGGGGGATGTGTGACATTATTGCCACAAGATGATGTGATTTTTGCTTTGCTGAACGAATTACAGCAACTTGAGCTTGAAGGGGTATTATTGCGATTAACTCCTAGCCATTGTCAGGCCTTACTCGATGCGCTCAAGGGCCAAGTGATCACTGCCCCTTGTGTATTGGTGATAGGTGGTGAGGCCCTATCGCAAAGAGTAGCTTTAGCATTAGGTGATACGTTTCCTAACAGTTTGTTATATAACCATTACGGTCCAACAGAGACTGTCGTGGGTTGCTGCATACATGCATTCAATGATTTACCATTGTTAGGAAACGGCACTGTACCGATAGGTCTGCCAATGACCAATACTCAGTTGCTGGTATTAAACGAACAACAGCAACTTCAAGTGCCCGGAGGCATCGGCGAATTGTGGATTGCAGGTACCGGTGTGGCGAAAGGATATTGGCAACGGCCAGAGTTAACCTCTAGGTGCTTTGTTGTAGATGTTTTAAAGAGCGGCTCGTCCGAACGTTACTACAAAACAGGGGATTTAGTTCGCTGGAATAGTCAAGGGCGGTTGGAGTTTATTGGTCGTAATGATCAACAAGTTAAAATTCGTGGGCATCGAGTTGAACTTGGCGAGATTGAAACGCTTTTGGAGGGCTGTGATGGTGTTCAACGATTAATCGCACACGTTAATAGAAGCCAAGAAAATGAGTATCTTGTGTGTTATTTCGTGCCTCAACATGAAGATGTTGAGACCGTGCGCAACCAGCTAGAAGGCCTTGCCGCTGCTAGGCTACCTGTGTACATGAGACCGCATTGCTATATTGCGCTTGATGACTTTCCGCTAAGTCGTAATGGCAAAGTTAACCGACGGGCATTACCTGATCCCAAAACGTTGCAACAAACTTCACGACTTGCTCCGGAGAGCTTAGTTGAGATGCAGTTGCTGGATATTTGCACGCAGCTGTTATCACGAACTGATATTGCGCCTAACAGTGACTTTTTTGCAATGGGGGGGCATTCACTGTTAGCGGTTAGGTTGATCAACCATGTGAGTACACAGCTGGGTAAGAAACTACAGTTAAAAGATATTTTTAATCACCCAATTATTCGTGACTTGGCTAAGTTTATACAGAAAAGTGAAGATCTAGCGCTTGAACCAATTAAGCGACTGGAGACGGATATGGTTAAACCGCTTTCTGTAGCGCAGCAGCGGTTGTGGTTACTGTCGCAGATTGAAAGCAACCAGGCTCAGTATAATATGCCATTTGCGTTGGATATCTGCGGCCAGTTTGATGTCGATATTGCTGAGTATGCCTTGACTCAGTTACTAGAGCGTCATCAGGCATTACTTATGAATTTTGTCACAATAGATGCTCAACCACAGCTACAGTTAACGCAAGAAGCTTTTCAACTAGTATTATTAGATGTGACTGGAAAGTCTATCGCTGAGCAGCAGTGTCAACTTGAGACTGTGCGATTAGAAAATGCAACCATACCATTCGATTTAAGTCGAGATTGTCTGTTGCGCGGGACTTATGTCAAGCGAGGTGAGCAGCACGGCACGTTACTCCTCACTACACATCACATCGCGACAGATGCTTGGTCGATGAATATTCTATTACGCGACTTTATTACTATTTATAAACAAAAGCTGGGTGTTGACACTGAAGCGCTTCCTGTGATCGATATTCAATACAGTGATTATGCCGCGTGGCACCATGAACAACTTGCGTCGAATGAGCATAAAGCGCACTTAGATTATTGGCTTACACAGCTGGCAGATATTGATGCTGTCCATCAGTTACCCACTTATCAAGCGAGAAGTAATCAGCAAACGTTTGCTGGAAACAATCTGCAATGGCTATTGAATCAGAAGCAGTTGAATGGTTTAAAGCAACTTGCGGGCAAACACAATGCGACGCTTTTTATGGTATTGCATGGTTTATTGAGTCTGTTAATTTGCCGTCACACTCAGCATTCGCAAGTGGTTATTGGAACCCCGGTTGCAAATCGTAGTCACCCGCAGTTGGATAACGTTGTGGGCTTTTTTATAAATAACCTAGTGTTAAAAGTGGAGTGCTCTCTTAAGCAGAGTTTTGGGACGTTCTTAGAACAAGTAAAGCAAGTTAACCTAGAGGCATTGTCCCGCCAAGCTACGCCATTTGAACAATTGGTCGAAATGCTAGCTCCTGAACGCAGTTTGAATTATTCCCCGTTGTTTCAAATCATGTTGATTCTGGACAATACGGCGAACGAAGCGTTACCTCTTGGCGATTTGCCGTTTTCCATGACACCACAGTTACATTCAGAATCGGTAGCTAAGTATGAATTGACTTGGCATGCACGTGAACAATCAGAGGGTCTGCAGCTTACAGTCGAATACCGTACTGAGTTGTTTCATCAGCAATATATCGAGCAGATGATGGCGCAATTTGCACAATTGGTTGATGGCGTCATCGATTCTGAACAACAAGCTTGTTATCACTACAACTTGTTACCAGAATCTCAACGTGACTATTTGTTGCAACAGCTAAATTGTACCTCGCAAGCGTTTGATAGTGAGGGGTTACTGCAACATGCCATCGAATACCAAAGTGTTACGCAGCCCGATAAAGTAGCTGTCTGTTTTAACAATGAAAACTTAACGTTTGCAGAGTTAAATGCGCAATCTGAATGTGTTGCTAAACAGTTGTATCAAAGAGGGATCCGGCCTGGAGATTTAGTTGGGATTTGTCAACCGCGCTCTTTATCTATGCTGATTAATATGTTGGCTATTTTAAAAGTTGGTGGTGCTTATTTGCCTTTAGATCCCAGCTACCCACCACAGCGGCTGAATTATATTGTTCAAGATAGCGAATTAAAGCACTTAATTTTGACGCAATCGTTACAACCATTATTCAGTAACAATGTATCAGCTGCACTTCACTTGGTTGAATACCTAGACTTACAGGCGTCGACAAACCCCGTTTCTTATACTAATCAACTCACCTCAGATAGCTTGGCATATGTGATCTATACGAGTGGCTCCACGGGCAAGCCAAAGGGCGTCAAAGTGAGCCACAGAAACGTACTTAACTTTTTTACCGCGATGAGCACATCGCTACCAAGCAACTCGTCAGATATAACCTGGTTAGCTAGCACGAGTATTAGCTTTGATATTTCTGTGCTCGAGCTATTCTGGAGCTTAGCCTCTGGAGCTAAGGTAATCATCCAGCCAGAGCGACCACAGAGTATCGCAAGTGAAAAGCTCGCACAGGTGCATTTATGCAAATCAGATATGGCATTACTCGATGCAAAAGAGTTATCTGTTGCGAAGTTTTCAAGCTATGTTGGTGATCGAGTTTCTTGCTTACATTCTGATACTGAAAATCTCGGCTTAAACTGTCGCGCCACGGAGCAAGAATATGAGCAGGCGGCGCGAAGCGGAGCTGGACTTTCGGTGCTATATCAAGGAAGCGAGCTTTCAGAACTAGCAACAAAAGTTGCGGCATTTAACACTATTCAGCAAGCGGCTAGCAGCAGAGTACTCTATCTGCCCGTTAGCGAATGCAATGAACAAACGGGAGCGCTTTGCACGCTTGAAGATAGTGATATGGCTCTGGCGCAATTAGCTCTCTTTGGCAAGATGGGCTTTAATGCAGTTGTAGTTATTTACACGTCTCAACAACATGCCTCCATCACACCGCAGCAGTTATCTTGTGTAGCAACAATTCAAGAACGCTTTATACAGCACGATTGTCAAACGAATATGTTGGCACAACGTTTTGAGAACGATTGGGATCCTGCTCAGTTAATCGTTCAACACCAAGTTTCACACTTTCAAGCGACGCCTAGCTATATACGTGAATTACTACACAGTGACTCGGGTCGAGATGCATTACAGCAGCTGGAATTGCTACTGGTTGGTGGAGAGGCTCTGAGTGATGACCTTGCTCAGCAACTTTGTGCGCTTCTGCCTGAGCGAGTGTTTAATATGTACGGGCCAACGGAATGTACGGTGTGGTCTTGTGCGGCTAAAGTGAAACCACAAGCTGTCACGATAGGTGCCCCTGTCGCGAACACTCAAGTTTACGTTGTGGATGAATTTCAACAGCTAATGCCACATGGTGCTGTGGGTGAACTATTAATTGCTGGTGAAGGAGTGACACCAGGCTATTTAAATCGTCCGGAGCTAACGCAGCAACGATTTGTGGAAGTGTCCTTTTTAACGACACCTATTAGGGCATACAAAACCGGCGATTTGGTTCGTTGGCAGGACACGGGTGAGCTCATCTATGTTGGCCGTAACGACGATCAGGTCAAAATAAAAGGACATCGTATTGAACTTGGAGAAGTTGAACGACTAATTCGCGAGTTCGCGGATTGTCAGCAAGTGGCGGTGGTTAAACAATGTCGCAGTCAAACCGAATTATTGGTCGCATTTGTTGTGTGTTCATCCACATGCAAAGATAAACAGCAGAGCGTATCACAGTGGCGCCATATACTCGCTATGCGTGCCCCAAGTTATCTTATCCCTGACCGTATAGAGTGTGTCTCTGCTTTACCTCTAACTCCAAATGGCAAAGTGGATAAGTCAGCGCTAGCTAACTTGAATGTGGTTGCAGATATTGATTTTGTACCAGCTGAGTCGGAGAGTGAACACAGTGTGATGGAGAGTTGGCAACAAATACTCGGGCTTAACTCTGATATTTCAGTTCATGACAGCTTTTTTAATATTGGTGGTCACTCATTATTAAGTTTACGGTTAGTAAATGAATTAAACGCTAAATTCAATTCCACTTTGTCGCTTCGAGATATTTTTGAACATAATACTATCGCGGCGTTGAGTCGGTTGATTGATGAAAAGCAAACAAGTCAGCAGCACGTTATTCCGAGACGTAAAAAATCACAACAGTCATTGCCATTATCATTACAACAGCGCCGTTTATGGTTTATCGATCAGCTTCACGATGGTAAAAGTACGCACTACAACATGCATTTGCTTTTCCAAGTTGGCAAACAGTTTAACCTTGCGCTGGCTACTCAAGTTATGAATGAGTTGATAGAGCGTCACCAAGCATTACGCACGATTTACCGTACTCAGGAAGAAGAAATAACGCAAGTCGTGGTCTCACGACCTAAGTTTACTATTACCGAGCTAAATGAACAGCAGCTATGCGCCCAAAGCGCAGTCGACGAGCGACTAAAAGCATTAGCGCAACTCCCCTTCGAACTTGCTACATCCATTCCGATCAGAGCAACTTATGTTACGACAGGGCTAAGTTGTTACTTGCTAATTTGTGTCCACCATATTGCGACAGATGCTTGGTCTATGGAGGTGCTTGCTCAAGAGTTTTATTCGCTGTATCAGGCTTATCAGCAGGGGAAAGCGCATCAACTAGTTGCACCCACAGTCGATTACGCTGACTATGCATTATGGCAGCACAGTGAAGCTCAGCAGCAGCGGTTAGCGCGACAAAATCAATATTGGTTAGAGCAGCTAAGTGATATGCCTATGCTAAGTTCATTGCCACTGAATAAACCCCGTGGGAAGTTTGCTGCACATAAAAGCCAAACCATGACTATAGAGGTCGAGGGTGAATTATTCGAATTAATGAAAAAAGCAACATCAGCGACTAATACGACAGCATTTATGTACTTACATGCTGTTTTGAGCATCGTACTATGCCGCTATAACAACAGTGATGATTATGCTATTGCAACGCCAGTGGCTAATCGACCGCACAAAGATTTTGACAGCGTGGTTGGTTTATTTGTTAACACCTTGGTGCTGCGTACTCATTATCAATCTGAGTGCTGTTTTAGTGATTACCTACAACAAGTAAAAAGTACTGATGTTGCCGCCTTAGACAATCAAGAGACGCCCTTTGAGTGGCTAGTTGAGCAGCTTACGACACAGCGCACTACGAGTTATAACCCCTTGGTGCAGGTTCTGTTTACGTATCAAAAGGCGCTAGTCTCAGATGAAAGCACCTTTACCGAACACCTTAAGCCCATCGAGTTTAGTGATCAGCAAAGTAAGTTTGAATTTTCATTGCGTGTTATAGAGCACGAGCGAAAGCTGTTATTGCAGTTTGATTATGATACGAGTCTATTTGAAGCGGTAGCGATACAAAACGTTGTGAATAGCGTAAAGCACGTACTGGCTCAAACGCTGACCAACCCTGAAGTCGCACTTGGGCAATTACAGTTAACTACGAAACAAAGTGAGCGTTCGCAGCAGTGTGGTGTTGTTAACCTTAAAGGTCGCGATACATCTTTATTAGCATTATTTTATCAGCAAGTAGCAGCTCACCCTAAAGCTATCGCTACGCGCTATAATGAGCAGGAGTTCAGTTATGAAGTGTTGGCCCAAAAAGTAGAACAGCTGGCCAACTACTTGCGTCAACAACAAGTCGGGGAAAGTAGCCGAATTGGCTTATACCTTGATCGTGGTCCTGAAATATTGGTCGCAATTCTCGCTGCTTTGAAAATTAATGCTTGTTTTGTTCCGATTGATTTGTCAAACCGAGGGGAGCGTCTCAATAGCATAGTTAACGATGCAAAGCTTGATATGGCACTCATTTCACAAGCCTATTGGGCGCGCTGGCAAAGTCAACCATGCCAGGTGACGGATCTAACACTTAGCGATTGGTTGTTTCACGAGTATAGTAGTCTGCCAAGCAGTTTAGTTTACCAAGCTCAAACCCCCGCTTATGTTATTTATACATCAGGTTCGACAGGTAAACCTAAAGGGGTTGAGGTTTCGCACCGGGCATTGCTCGATTACTGCCAGTTTGCTCTGCAGAATTATTATGACGTTGAGTTAGTAGGCTCGTTCTTGGTGACGTCTTACGGCTTTGATATTAGTTTGCCTGCATTACTTCTACCATTATTATGCGGTGGGACGGTCGACCTAAGTGGTCACCATGATGAGGTTTTAACCGAGCTTGCCAAGCGACTTGCGCGACCAAGTACTCAGCCTTTGTTGTTGCGATTAACACCTATGCATGCCAGAGCGTTAATGTTCATTATGGGTGATGAGGTATGTCAAAGTCAGCATGTCTTTGTGATTGGCGGTGAGTTGTTTCCGGTATCGCTTTTCGCCCAATTAACTCATACCTTTCCAAATGCCACCATATACAATCATTATGGACCAAGCGAAGCCGTTGTGGGTTGTTGTATCGCGCGGCTAAATGATTTTGAGCTAGGACAGGCTGATTCGCTCCCTATTGGCTACGCTATGGAAAATACCCAGCTATATGTATTAGACAAAGCAATGCAGATAGTACCAACTGGTGTTGTAGGTGAATTGCACATCGGAGGGCGCTGTCTCGCGAATGGCTATCTTAACCAACCGGAGTTGACTACTCAGCGTTTTGTTCACAACCCATTTCAGCCTGGAGAGCGATTATACCGTACCGGTGATCTTGTTCGGCAACAGTATGACGGCAGCTTATACTATGTGGGTCGCATTGATGATCAAGTGAAATTACATGGTTTTCGTATCGAATTGGGAGAAGTAAACCAGCAGTTGCTTATGCTACCTCAGGTTAAGGCAGGTGTTACCGTAATGGCAGGAGAGGAAGAGCATAGGCGCTTAGTCTCATATGTTGTGCTTAACCAGTCCAATATAGACCCAGATATCACTTTGTCACAGATATTGCTGACGCTACAACAAAACCTTCCTAGTTACCTTTGCCCTGCGCAATTGATTGACTTGCCTGAGCTACCATTGAGTGCAAACGGTAAAATTAATGTCAAAGCGCTACCCGAGGCACCCATGCAGGACTCAAAAGAGTTTGTTGCGGCCAATACCGATCTTGAATTGCAATTGGTAGCTATCTGGCAACAGGTACTTCGACTTGAGCAACCACCGAGTATAGATTGTAACTTTTTCGCAGCTGGAGGTAACTCTCTGCTTGTCATGTCATTAAGCGCTGCTCTACAGAAGCAGTTTGCGTGCGTAACACAAATGAACCAATTATTTCAATATCAGACTATCCGCCAACAAGCAGAGTTGATTGAGCAACTATTCGCATTACAAGCAGTCGATGCAGAGAATGACGAATTTGAAGATGAGGGAGTATTATAATGGTGCTAGAAATTCTAAAGAAAGCGCGCCTACAAGGTGTCACATTATTTCTCGACGAGCAGGGACAGCTGCGTTTTAAAAAGAAGTCAGGCAAGTTAAGTGCTGAGTTAAAAGCTGAATTAACAGCAAACAAACAAGAATTAATAGCGCTACTCCGTGCCCAACAAGAGAAATTGATTGCTATTACCAGTATAGATCGCAGTGGTGCGATCCCAGCGTCATTTTCACAACAACGGCTGTGGTTAATCGATAAGCTAGAAGGCAGTCAACATTATAATGTTGCAGCAGCACTGGCCTGTGATGGGGTACTGGATATTGCAGCCATAGAAGCCAGTCTAACCCAAATAGTTGCCCGCCACGAGGCGTTAAGAACCTGTTTCGAAGCCCACGATGGAGTGTGTATGCAGCGGGTAATGCCAGCCCGAGCGGTGACGGTAGAAGTGGTGAATTTGGTTGATTGTGGTGAAGATGAAGTGCAGCGGCAAGTGGATGATGCGGCACGAGAAGTTTTTGACCTAAGCCAAGATTTAATGTTGCGTACAAAAATCATCAAACAGTCTCAAACACGGCATATTTTGTTGTTCACGTTGCATCACATCGCATCGGATGGTTGGTCAATGCAGCTATTAATAAAAGAGTTTAATGCATTTTACCAAGCCGCGATAACAGGCGGGGAAGCGGATGTGCCTGAATTACCGGTCCAATATGGAGATTACGCGTACTGGCAACAGCAACAGTTAACGGAGCAAAACAAAGCACAGTTGTTAAGGTATTGGCAGGCTAGGTTGTCGGGCATGCCGAGCTTACACGGATTGCCATTAGATAAGCCGCGACCAGCCAAGCAAGAATTTACCTCTGGATATGTGCGTAGTCGGATAGGCAAAGAGACATTGGCAGGGTTACAAGCGCTAACGCAAAGCGCAGGTGTCACGTTATTTATGGTACTGCAAGGTGCTTTTGCGGTGTTATTGAGCCGCTTAAGCGGTGAGTCGGACATCGTCTTAGGCGTACCGACAGCGGGGCGTAGTGAGAGTGAATTGTCGCCATTAATAGGGTTTTTTATCAATACCTTGGTGAGTCGAACAGAGGTTGATTTAGCGCAGCCATTTACGGCGTTATTGGCGCAGATAAAGGCAGATACGCTGGCAGATTATCAGCATCAAGGGCTCCCTTTTGAGCTGTTGGTAGAGGCATTAAACCCAGATAGAAGCTTAGCATATAACCCCTTGTGTCAGGTTAAGTTGGTGCTACAGAACCATCGCAGCAGTGACGATGAAGGGTTGAGTTTGGGAGAGGCGAGGCTGAAACCACTCCAACAAAGTCAAGAGCAGGTACGGTTTGATTTGGATTTGACTTGCTCGGAGGGAGAAGGCGAGTTGCTATGCCATTGGCGGTATCAACAGAGCTTGTTTACAGAAGCGACGATAGCGGCGTATGCCCGTAGCTTTGAGTATCTATTGGAGAGTATCGCGAAGGGAGCCCAAGGTAGCTGCAAAAGTTTAGCCTTGTATGACGATGAAATGCGTCAAAGCTTGATAGAAGAGAGCGTAGGTGCAGCCTGTGATTATCGGCGAGGAGAAAGTGTAGTAGAGCAGTTTGCGAGACAAGCCCAGCAGACGCCGGAGAGAATAGCGGTACGGGATGAATCACACGCACTGAGCTATGGAGAGCTGTACAGTCGCGTGAATCAGTTGGCACATTACCTTCAAGAGCAGGATATAGGGGTAGGAGAGCGAGTTGCGTTGGTGATGACGCGAGATGTCACGCTCTTGGTGGCGATGCTAGGGGTGATGGCGACGGGTGCGAGCTATATCCCATTGAGCCCGGATAATCAGACGGCACGTTTAGCAGATATATTTAACGATGCGGATGTGACTCAGGTCTTGGTATCGACATGTTTATTAGAAATTTTACCGGTTTCAGGGGTAGATGTGTTAATGCTGGATGAGGATGAGTGGGGCTTATCGGGTTATGACAGCCATCCGGTGGGAGTGACACATACCTTAGCGGATAGCGCCTATGTGATTTATACGTCAGGGTCGACGGGTAAGCCAAAGGGGGTGGAGGTAAGTCACAGAGGATTAATAGATTACTGTGGCTATGGTCTAAAAGCGTACTATCAAGAGCAGTTGACAGGAAGCTATGTGTTGACGTCGCATGCATTTGATATAGGCGTTCCGAGTTTATATTTGCCTCTTTTGGTGGGAGGGTGCGTGAACTTAGCGCCTTGGGGAGAGGAGTTGGAGGGATTAGTCGAGCGGTTACGAGAGAGCTCAGAGGCGAGTTTATATCGTTTGACGCCGATGCATTGTGAGGCATTACTTGAATTGCTGGATGGGGATAAGGTCAGCGGAGCGCATGTTCTGGTGATAGGAGGGGAGACGCTAACGGAGGGGCTGGCTGCGCGGTTGCAAGATACCTTTAGTGAAAGTCAACTTTA
>NZ_JBECOX010000028.1:0-31250 GCF_040104525.1 Pseudoalteromonas sp. XMcav11-Q | reverse complement strand
AATGTACTTTGGCCGATGCCATGTTTGCGGCAAATTTCTGGCACAGGAATACCTGACTCAGCTTCCTTGATCATGCTGACAATTTGGGTTTCGGTGAACTTGCTTTTTCTCATCGTAAATTTTCCTACTTTAGTTAATGGAAAATTCTACTTATAAACTGTTTCATTTTTTGGGGGAGTTACAAGTTAAAGTCCTTATCACTTTGTCTAAATAGTAAGAGCAGTGATGAGAAGTGGGCATTGGAGGAATATTTTCCTCCATTCAGTCAGTTCAACTTGGTTAGCTTGACGCGAGGCAACGGGCACTTGGGGTTTCACCGGGTTCGATGATATTAATATTGACCTCTTTTAAGTCGCCAATTATGGGTTTTAAAGCTTTATCAAAACGATTTGCTGCGGCTTCGATTTTTTCGGCATAGTCGTCAATGGCATCAAAATTAGCAGCGTGACTTTCAATTACTGCCTCAATTTGCTTGGCCTTTTCTTCTTGTTTTGCCAGTAGCGCTTTATTGATCACAAGTCGATCGTCGTCTTCTTGTATCGCCTCTTTACTAATGGCTTCCATTTCTTTGCTGAGCAGTGCGAGCTTGTCTTCAATATCTTTCATTGGTAACTCAGAAGCTGAGATATCAAGCTCTGCCGCTTTGAGTGCTTTGTATGCGGCCACCTGTTCGGCGTCCATGGTGTGTTTGATTATTGGGTTACAGTCTTGGTAAGCGATAAGCCGGTAGCTGCCTTGTGTTTGCGGCTCGGTTGTATTTGCATTGGAGTAGCCAATGCAGGCACTCAAAGCCAGTGTTACCGAAATAATGAGTATTGATTTTGTGGTTTTCATAAGCACCTCGAAGGAATAAGTCTGATTTACAAAATTAGTCGCGGTGCAGTCTGAAAAGGTTGATTTTAGATGCGCAAGTATTAGTAACAAAATATGAATCGGGCAGTGAGCTTAGAATTAGTTGCTACTTTTATCAGGCGCTTGGCATTGGTGCTGTGCAATTTCTTCGGCGTATTTGGCTTTAACTAATTCAACATAATGATTGAGGTTTTTATCAGGATTTACGGTAAAGGTCAGCTTACTTTTATGTATCGCGGTGATACGGTCCAAGCGAAATTCACGGTAATCACTGCGGAGCTGACAAAATGCGACCAGCGTCCACTTTCCACCCCAATAAACCAATCCGAGAGGCTCGATAATACGCTGGGTTTGTTGCTTTGCAACGTCTTGATATTCAAGTTGTACACACTGCTTAGCCGCAATGGCGAGCCTGAGTGTAGCGCTAAAGGATTGTTGTTGTGGTCCGTGTTTAAAACTCGAAACCAAATAAGGGGAGTGGTCATGCTGTTGTTTGAGGTGAGCGGGTAGCACGGCCTCTATTTTGGCAATGGCTGCTTTTGCATGTGCGCTTAGTTCGGGATCCGTCCATGCTCCAACCATTTTACTGCCAAGTAATAATGCGGTGAGTTCATCATAGCTAAACATCATAGGGGGCAGTGGGTAGTCACCAATAATATAGCCGACACCTGCTTCCCCCTCAATTGGCACGCCAGAACTTTGTAAGTCCTGAATATCGCGATAAATCGTACGCTCAGATACCGTAAAGTGATCGGCCAATGACTTAGCGGTAACCGCTAATCGTCGACCCTTGAGCAGATCCACTAACTGAAAGAGACGTTCTGATTTATGCACGAGTTTTCCTTGTTATTCAAATCTCAGATTGATTAACCGCTACATGGGGTTTGAGAGAGCACATTACTGTGACTAATGGTGACACTCTCGCTGTCTATGTATTGCGTTAATCTTTGGCATACTTCGGTTGTTGGGAATTGTGCCGAAACCGCTTTAGCATGCTCCATCGATTGCCAATAAATAATATCTAAATACTCGCCAGTCTGACTGTCTTTAGTCAACGAACGATATAGTAACCCAGGTTGCTGTTCAACCCACTCGGTAAATGCTGGGTTTACACCCATAATGTCACTCTCTGTAGCACCAAGAGCCAATTTAAATTTTACAATCTCTACGACATTTTGTTGCATGGTCTTTCTCCTTTTTGAGTTCAAAAAGAGTAAACCACGATGTTGTGTCAGGGAGTGTCAGTAGTGTTTAAATATACAGTGCATTTTATATCTAGATCTGTATTAGGATTTAGGGTACTGCAATTGGCAGGATTAAACGTGTAAAGGATAAGGAAATGAAATTAAGTACAAGCATATTTGCAACCAGTTTGGTTGCATCCGCTATCTGCGCTTCCCATGTTTTTGCAAAGGATATAAATGACAGCGATGTCAAAAGGCTGTATGTCTTGGCAAAGCAAGTCGCATCACAAAGCGTCAGTGGGTCGTATACTTTTGCTATCAACTGTCATACTAACCCCAGCTTACTGAAACGTGCCGTTGAGCAAGTAAGTTGGCCTGTCGATGAAATTACCTTTGCTATTCAAGGACAATGTCAGGGCCCAATTAAGATCACGAGATCTGGTATCACCATTACTGGGTCTGATAATACCCAAGATGTTATCTCTGCGGCGCTAAGCGGCGTGCAGCCGACCATATTAGTGGAGTCTGGTTCGGTTAAGCTCAATAACTTAGGGGTTGTTAGCACCGCTCAGCAAAGTAGCGTAACGGTGACGGCGCAGGGAATGGCAAGATTGGATAATGTCGCGACTCAAGTGCAAGGCACTGAGCCTGAATACCACTATATCGTGACAGATAATAGTAATCTTTACTTAAGTAATCTAAACCAAGCCAAAGTGAAAATAGCAGGGGGCGCTTTTGCTGAATTTGTAGCCGGAAATCAGGCGATGACAGCATATGTGTTTGACACCGCCAATGCTAGAAGTACCCAAGGGAACCAGTTCGACGCAGTACAAGTTGCTGGAAATGGCTACTTTTTAGCAGATGGGCAGTCGCATATAAACCTATTAATGATCTGGAGTAAAGGCGCCGCCGAAATCGACCAGCAAAGTAGTGTTGGTGAACTGATGATGGGCGGCCAAACCTTGTTTGCTGCTTATAGAAACTCGACCTTGTCAGGGCCTTACAGCTTCTTTGGGAACGTGGTTTTTGAGTTGGAGCACTCCTCTGCGACAAATTGGGTAACGCAAGAAAGGCCGCACTCGCTGTTTTCTGGTAATAATGCCGTCGTGAATGGCGAACTATTTCCAAGTTGGAGTTGGCAAGGACAGGCACCACAACCTGAGTAACCTGAGCTTCAAAACAATGAGTTAGCGTATTTCTTATTCAAACCTCAGGTTGAGTAATTTATGCTACTACGCCGCTTGGTATTATGCTTTACTACTAAGCGGCAACGATTAATCTAAAGGTAGAAGAATAAGATGGATCATCAACAAGTACATGACTACTTGCTTGCAAAACCCTATACCAGCGTAAGTCAACCTTTTGGTGAAGGCGTTGATGTATATAAAGTGAAAGACAAAATGTTCGCGACGTTGGCGCTTGGTAAAATGGGCAAAGAAGATGACGAGCATGCCCATTGGCGCGTAAATCTCAAATGCGATCCTGATGAAGCGCAAGCGCTGCGAGACATATTTAGTGCAGTGTTACCGGGTTACCACATGAATAAAAAGCTGTGGAATACCGTGATCCTTGATGGTTCTATGCCAAAAGGTGAAATTGAGCGCCTTATTGATAATTCGTTTTTACTGGTTGTTAGTAAAATGACAAAGAAAGACCAGAAATCGATACATGTGCATTTATAAACTAACGGGCGATTCTAATCTCTAGCTTTATTGATTGTAGTATTTAAATACTATGACTTAAACGCATGAAAAATTCATAATAATCTTCATCGTAAATTTTATAGCCTATCTTTTTTCTTGGTGAGGGATGAATGTTATTCTTCAGATAGAAACAATTGAGCTTACTCAATATTAACTTTTTTAGCCCTAGCAAGTAGTCATAATCTTATTATATTACTCTTATAAATTGAAATTCTATTTTTTAGCTAGATAAAAAATGGGCTATTATATGTATTCAGTACTACTCCAATTCGAATGTAAGCGTAAATTTAGCGCCACCATAACTACTATTCGACAATAAAATATCCGCTCTGTGAAGAACAACTATTTCTTTAACAATAGATAAGCCAAGCCCAAAGCCAGCTTTGTCTGAGTGCTCTTCTTGTCGAAAATATGGTTGAAACACCCGTTCATAATTTTCCGTCTTAATTCCCCGTCCATCATCTTCTATACAGATCTTAATGTTCCTGCTTGTTTTTAACACAGTGATAAATATATTGTCATCACCATATTTATCGGCGTTTATCACTAAGTTTTTTATTGCTCTCGATAGCAAAATGTCATCTGCTATTAGATTACATGGGGAGTCAATTTTGAGATGGATTTTACTCTTGCACTCTTGTTGAAGCTTTTCACAATTTAATGCTAGCAAATCTTCTATTTGTATTGGTTTCAGTTCTAATTTTACTTCCGCTCTTTCCATTTCAGCATATTGAAATAACTCTTCGACCATTTCTTCCATAACGAAAATCTGCTTTTCTAAACCACTAAGGTGTTCTTGTGATGATTTATCTATTGTTTTGCTTAATAGTTCAATATATAAGTGCATTTTAAATAAAGGAGAGCGAACCTCATGCGCAATAGAAAGAGTTAATCGTCTATGGCTGCTTAGTAATCGCTCTAATTTCTCAGCCATATTATTTAAACAATAATTTAACTTTCCCACTCTCTGGGAGCTTTTCGTAGGTACTCTTGCAGAAAGTTCTCCCTTGCTGATATTGACTACGGTCGTTTCAATTAATTGTAACTTCCGATACAAATTAAAAAACCAAATAAAGCAGCAAAGTGCAACCATGAAAACCAAAGTAAGAGCAATATGGTTATCTAACTTGCGTGTCAATTGAATTAACTTATTTGATTCGTCTTCATACATTCTATAATACTGTTCGTTTGAGAAGACTTTAAAATAATCATAAAACTCATCATCAACCCAGACATCTTGAGATGCTAATTTGTCACGAATGTAAAGAGGAATGTCTGATTTCGATATTGGTTCAATAATAACTTTGTTACGTTCAGCGATTAATTGCAGGAGATGCTCTTGTTTATCTTTTGATATGTGTTTTTCTAGCTCATTTAGTAAGACAACTTCTGCGGAAAAGTTATCAGCATCAATAATATTGTATACATCAACATACAGGTAAGTATTTAGTATATGTAAAATTATAAAAAACAAATACAATGTAAAAAGTAAACCAAAATATAAAGGTAAAAATAATCTAGCCATGATAAAACTTTTCAAGTTAGCGAAGTATAGTTCTCAAGGAAAATTTAGATAGCTTCTAAATAAATTAAATGTGTAATCACCAAAAATCAGGAACAAACATATAGCCTTTACCACGCACAGTAATTATCCCTTGTGGTCTAGAAGCATTATCTTTCAGCTTTTTTCTTATTTGAGAGACTTTATTATCAATCGATCGATTCACTCCATCATAGTCTATGTTTCTTAAAGATTTAATTAATTCTTCTCGGCTGACTACTTGCTCTGAGTTTTCGACAAGGTGCCATAACAATGAAAATTCAGACGGTGTTAAGTTAATTAACTGATTATCTAATTTACACCGTTTGAGTTGATTACTTAGCCATAACGCCCCATAGGTTCGCTCTTTGTCAGAAGGTTGAATTAGAACTTCCTCTCGAATCAAAGCCTTTCTAGAGAGCAGATTTTTTATTTTTGCCAAAAGAACTCGTGGTAAAACGGGCTTTTGAATAAAATCATCAATTCCCATTTCAAGCGCCGCAACTTGATCCATATCGTCAGCACTTGCGGTGAGCATCAAAATTATACCCTTAAATTGTTTTCTTACCTGAACTCCTATGGTTAAACCGTCAACTTTAGGTAACATCAAATCCAATATAACCATATCAGGGGCATGAGTAAGAATAACTTCTACAGCGCTCTCCCCAGAATTAAGAGCTATTACATTAAACCCATACCCTGATAAATAGTTTGTTAGTAAATGAGAAAGCTCATCATCATCTTCTATTAAGAGTATTTTTGAAGAAAAGTTCATAGCACTCAAAGTATTGTATATGATTAACAAACTATGAGTATAACACATACCGAAAAATAAGTGAGGGGATAACATCCCCTCTAACTACTTTATTTAATCATCTTTGAGTAAGTATTTTCTCATTTCTTCATCAGACATTTCGTGAATACTATCAAAAGGAGCTGCATTGATAGTAAAGAAGTAAAACTCAGGACCTAATTCATCACCTAACATTTCACGGAAATAAGTTAGTTGTGATTGGTGAGCAGGGTCATCTTCGCTCAACTGGTCAGCCGTTTTTCCAGATTCACAACACCAAGAATGTACGCCAACTATAGCACCGCTTTCATATAGACGCTGATAACCAGACGCAAATAAATCTACCCCTCCAGAATATATTCTAGAACCTTTCTCAACTTTTGTTGTTAACTGAGCATTACGGATCAACCTTCCTGTATGTGAGTTAATATCATCATCAACAGACCCACCAATATTTTGCAAGAGGAGAGTCGTGACTTCAGGATTATTATTTACAAGGTCTTGGATCTGTATGTAAGTCTTTGTGCCTAATTCACCTTTTACTGTTGCTACAGCACCTTCTATTGCTAGTGTAGTACTACCACTTGAAACTACAGAATCATTAACAACAAGGCGAACGTTGAAGTCTTGTTGAGTAATATTATTAAGTCTTCCAGTATAAATGGCATTATCATCATCAAATTCAATCGATATGTCATAGCCAGCCAAATATGCGTCCACTTCCTTATGAGCAGCCCCTAGATCTTCAGTCCCAGTTTCTATAACATAGAGTTTAGCCAAGGGCACTCCTTCTATAAAGTCAAAGCCAAAAGACAAAAAACCTTTCTCATAGCTGGCATATACAACTTTCTCCTCTACATCAGTAGAATGAACCGATATATCATATTGCACTCCATCAATTTGCAGCTCCAATTGATCATACTTATATTTAAACTCTTCAACATATTCCGCAACGTCATCAGGATGAAGGTTATAAACAGCTTCAGGTTGAGTAGCTGTAGGTTCTGGCGCTGTTGTAATAAGTTCACTCTTAGTACTATTACTTCCACCACAAGCAACTAAAGCTAAGGCAAGTGCAATTGGGCAAGTATATTTCAAAATTGTGTTCATAGTGTCTCTAGTTCAGTTTCTCAAGCTAGAGTAAGTGTATTGGAAACCTATCATTACTGATATCACTCTTGTGTCTCGCAAATGTACGTAAAAAACTTACATTTAGTACGATGAATGATTAAACGACTCAATTCTCCTATTAGCTTTTATAAATATGAAGTCTGTTGAGGCAGAGAATGAATCTCCATAAATTAAAATTCAATTGAAATATCAGGCATACCAATTTGGTAGCATAGAGGTGTATGAAGTTTTTATAATGAAAATTAATGGGTTATACTTGCTAACTATTAAAAAGCTGTGGAACACGGTGGTGCTCGATGGCTCCATTCCTACAGGAGAACTTGAGCGGATGATGGATAACTCATTTCGCCTTGTAGTCGAAAAAATGCCGAAAAAGCAGCAGGGGATTATCCTTGCGCAGCATCAATAGATGCACAAACGACTTGGTACACGGCGTTCACTTTAGGCTCTGTGAGCGCTTGATTTGCCACAACAAAATGTACTGGGAGCGAAAAGTCTAGCAAACTAGACAAGGCAACCTCTGCTCCTTGATCTGCAATGGCGTTGGCTTCAATAAAGCTCACGCCGAGTCCTGCCTTAACTAAAGCCAAGCGGGAGCGCTCATCCGCAGCATTAATATTTACCGCGTTTACTTCGCTTAGCTGTTGATCAAGTTGCTTATCAAAAGGGCAGCCTTGTCCCATACGTATCCACGTCATCTGTGCCAATTCGGCTTTATGTGATGGCGTAGGCCAAGATGCAGGATAAGCGGTGGTAACTGCAACTTCTGTGAGCGGTACAGCACTAAAATGTGCAGGTACTTCGCCATAAATAACCCCACCATCAAGTAGCCCATCACTGAGTTTGTCGACGATGACACCACTTGAGAGTAATTCCAGCGAAAAAGAAAGACTTGGAAAGTGCTGGTTGAGGGTTTTTATTAGTGTGCCAAGTTCGCTCGAGGTGCCAATAGGGTGGTTCAAGCCAAGTCTGAACTCGCCTGTGAGCAGTGTTTTGGCTTGCGCTGCGGTGTGCATTAAATCATTTGCACTTGCAAGCGTTAACTTAGCTTTGTCTAGCAAGATCTTACCTTGCTCTGTGAGCTGCATTCCTTTGCTAGAGCGATGAAACAATACGGTATTGAGTTCTTCCTCAAGCGCTTTGATATGGGCGCTGATAGCAGGTGGTGTGGTGTACAGTCGTTTCGCTGCTGCTGTTAGATTTTGGGCCTCTGCAACCGCAACAAACGACCTTAAATGGTAAAACTCCATTGCACTAAACTCAATCACGTATTGAATACCACCAGTTTAAATGAGCTTGCTGTGATTGCCTATTCTGAAATGATGAACATCGCCTTCAAAAAATATGAATTCATTAACGCCTATCGAGTGCGTAACGTAGTTGACCTCGGGTGAGGTTAAATAATTATCCGCAGCTCAGATTATTTAGGACCCAGAGTATTTAAATAGGAGTTAGAAGATGAAAGTAGAAGTATCACAGTATTTTGCAATGAAGCTGGCTTGCGAAACGGATTGTGCTGATGTTTATCAGGCGATGTTAACGGGGCAGCAGGATTTTGTGCTATTTGATGTCAGGTCGAATGAAGCCTTTGCCAAAAGTCATGCTCAAGGCGCAGTTAATATGCCAAGCGCAGACATAAGCGAGCTGATGATGGCTAAGTATGACAAGGTCACACCAATCGTGGTTTATTGTTGGGGTCCTGGGTGTAATGGCGCGACAAAGGCCGCGTATAAGCTTGCAAAAATGGGCTATCAAGTAAAAGAGATGATAGGTGGAATTCATTACTGGGAGGATTTCGAGCGTTACCCCGTTAATCGCCGAGTGTCTCAGGCTCAAAGTTGATGTAGGTGCATTTTCCTTCATCTCATGATTATACTGTTATTCATTCACGGCACATTTATCAATGTGTAAAGTGAGTGAATAACGATAATAACAAGGGAAATATCATGTCGAAACTATTGTACTGCGCCATATTTTGCTCGTCTTTGCTAAGTCAGACATCCTTCGCCACTGACTCGGCTCGACATCAAGTTCAACAAGTTGCACAAAATCTTTTACCTAGAGTGCAATTGGAAGGCCAAAAATATAAACCTGTAGATTTGCAGACGCGTCTTCAAGAAACGCATTTGCCGGGCTTAAGCCTTGCCGTGATCAAAGATGGTAAAGTGGTGTGGGCTGAGGGTTTTGGCATTGCAGATAAAAAGCAAAATCGAAAAGTGACTACTGAAACGCTGTTTCAGGCAGGGTCAATTAGTAAGCCAGTTGCTGCGCTTGCGGTATTAAAGTTAGCGCAAGATGGTAAAATCGATTTAGATGCTGACGTTAATCAATATCTCACCTCTTGGAAAGTACCAACGAACGAATTTACCAAAGCCAATCCTGTTACTTTGAGACAGTTAATGACTCACACCTCGGGGCTCACTCAACATGGTTTTCCGGGCTACGTGCATGGTAGTAAAATTCCAACTGACGTTGAAGTCTTAATGGGTAAAGGTAATACCGACTTAGTGACGGTTGACACTTTGCCAGGTAAAGCTTGGCGCTATTCTGGCGGTGGTTACACGGTAATGGAATTGCTCGTGGCAGATGTGACAAAAATGCCATTTGAAGAGTATGTCCAGCAGGCAATTTTAACTCCGCTAGGGATGCACAATAGTACCTATGCGCAACCATTACCGAAAACGCTATGGTCAAAAGCCAGTGCTGCGTTTGACGATAAAGGCGAGCAAGTTGAAGGGGACTGGCATGTTTATCCAGAACAAGCCGCGGCTGGCCTTTGGACCACTCCGGTGGATCTCGCTAAATATATTATGGCCGTACAACAAGCGTATGCAGGCAATACCGTGGGGCCCATCACACCAGAGCTGGCGAAGCAAATGCTTGAAGTTCATCATGACGTATGGGGTTTGGGACCAGAGCTTGAACAGCGAGAGCAAGGGCTTGTTTTCACCCATGGTGGTAAAAATAAAGGCTTTAGCAATCGTTTTGAAGCATTTGTGGAAAAAGATGAGGGTATGGTGTTGATGTCCAATGGCGACTCAGCGAGTACCGTATTTGGTGAGCTTCGCATTGCCATCAGCGAACATTACGGCTGGAATTTTATACGCAGTAAAAAGATAACCGCGATTACATTACCTGAGGCACGCGCAAAGCAATTGGAAGGTCTGTATGCTTATGAGAAAGATCATCAGTTTAAAATGAAAATCACCCGAGAGGGGACGCGATTTAACGTCTTAGATATGGCCCGTGACAACCTGATGGCCTTTGTTGCCACAGAGGAAGACACCTTGATTGAGCTTGAAGGGGGCGCAGATGTCACCATTGAAACGAATGATAAAGGTGAGATCATCGCGGTGATTTGGCGTGGCCTATATCGTTTTGAGCGGATTTAATCGGAAACTTCACGTCAACGAGTAGTCTGTCTCTGGTATTGGTATAAAATACACCTAGCGTTTATGTACCGTTTTGACTGGTTAGATAGCAGCCAAAGAACAGGTGTCCAGCGGGGGGCAGCCCTTCCTGGCAACCTTGCAATCGAGTTGGTATTGAGTAACACGGCGACAGTTTACTCTATTTTCTGGTGCTCTATGGATTGCTGCCTTATGTGCTCAACCAACTGCGGAAAAAAGGTTTGAAATCCAGATTCAAGCTGGTGGTAGTGCTCTTTTATATCCACTTCAGTGCCTGAAAATTGGTTTTGAAAACGAATACGTTGGGCGATGTTATCGAGTGCATGACCCACACCAGCTACGGATTCATAGGTGGCAAACCAATCATTTTGTGTCATTGCGCTAACGACTCGTTGCATGTGCGCAGGCATGATGTGCAAGTTATCGTGCAGCAATGAAAAGCTCTGACGTTTAAAGTCATCAAGCGAGGTGCTGTGATATTGCTGCCAGTGCTTAATCAAAAAGTGGTCATATAACACATCCAGTGCAATGCCTGCAAAGCGGCGACGCGCGGGCGAAAAAAGTTGTTTAGCAGATTTTGTTATCGTGTGGCTATCAGTAAATTTATCGACTTGCATATGTGTTTGTAGACCAAGTTGCACAGGTTTGGGCAGTACTTGTATATTCACGCCTTTTTGAAAGTCACCGAGCAAGTTGCCAAAGTGCGATGCGGCAGTTGGTTTGGCAAAGTACAAATGCGCCAAATAATTCACAGAAACATCCCCCAATAATTCACTCTAAAACAGAGTATCGCATTTGTCCGCACATACAAATACCAGCATATATGAATAACCATTTAATTCAGGAAGGAGAAACATAGCTTAGGCTATGCTTGTCTCCATTACTGTGAACATCAGGGGAAGTGTGATGGCGCTAACGGCTGAATTGAAGCAAAAGACCAAGCGATTAGTAGAATCAAAAAATATGCTCAAAGGGATCACGGTTGCCTCTTTTTTAGAGTCAACCATCGTGCCTATTCCGCTTGAAGCTGTGATGGTGCCGCTAATGCAGGCGAGGCGAGAAAAACTGTGGCTAATTGCGCTAATGGCGACGGTTGGATGTGTGATTGGTGCCTTATTTGGTTATGCGTTGGGGTACTATTTATTTGATGCAGTGGGGGATTCCGCTATTGAGCTGCTGTCGAGCCAGTCTCAGTTTGAGCAAGTGAAAGCGCAGATGCAAAGTCAGGGATTTTGGTTTGTGTTGACCTTAGGTATTGCGCCAGTACCTTTTCAGATTGCCATGTTAGCAGCTGGCGCCACAAAGTTTTCACTATTACAATTTCTAATTGCAACCTGTATTGGCCGTTCACTACGTTATTTTGGCTTGGCGGCGGTCGTTTACTTTGCTGGTGATCAGGCTGAAAAGCTAATTAAACAACATAAAATAAAAGCCGTTATTCTCACAACGGCAATTGTGCTGCTCGCATGGTGGATAACTAGTCGCTAGTAGGGCCTAGTATTTTCTATACAAAAATTTTGATTCATTTTGTGAGCGTGCAAAAGCGAGTAAATCATCGCTCAGTGTTAGTGGCTCTGACGCCAGCATTTGATACTGTTGATAAAAGTTATGAGGGGCTCCGGCGCGCTCAAATAATGCGAGGGCTGCTTTACCTTGCCGAGCATACTCTCTGTAATCTTTGGACTTATTCAGCAGTTGAATATAAGCAAGGTAAAAAAGCTCAAACTCAGCATGTCTTGCAGAGCCTGTCTGCTTTAACATGAGATCAATGTTGTACAGCAGCTCACTTTGGTGCTGCATTGTCTCAATTAATTTATTTTGATCTTGGCGGATCATTGAGGCTACTACTCGTTCTTCAAAGTTATTCAGTTGCTCTGTCACTGTGTGATGAAGCTGTATAAATTGCTCCGCATGTATGGTACTTAATTGTTGCTGAAGGTTGCGCAAAAGCAAACTCTCCCGCTTACCTAGTTGTTCAATTTGATATTCAGCCACCGTCAGTACAGTTTGGTACACTGCATTGTGCTTTTTACCTTCAGGAATAGCTGCAATCTGCTTTCGAATCGCTTGAATATGAGCGTTGATCAGCGACAATTTTTGATTGACGTCGATTATGTTCCATTTACTAGGAGGTTGGTTAAAGAAGCTCGTAAGTACAATTTCATGCCGGTTTGATGCAGAATGTAACTTTACCAATGTATCAATCAGCTCGGTCAGAGGGTAGTCGGTAGATAAGGTGCGCAGCAACGTATCCGCTTGTAGTGAATTGTTAAGTGCTTTTGATTGCGCGGCTTTTATCTGAGCCGTAACGATATCAGCGTTTTCATAAGCAATTTGTGCGTCTACTAGCAAAGCTGAGGCATTTTGTGTTTCTTGATATAAGCTTTGCCATGTGGCGCTGTCGTATTCACTGAGTGTCTTGAGCGCGTGTGCTTGTGCTTCTATGTCTCTTTGCTGTTGAGCTTGTGTGAGTGCTCGCTCGGTTTTTGTTATTTCGACCGGTGTACAAGCCACAAGTGTTGCGAAACAGAGAGTAGGGAATAGTTGCTTCATGTCGTTATTGTTTTGTATTCCTTTTGCTTAACGTTAGCATCATCACTGCAATGGGGCAATATTCCTATATTGGGTATACATTTCGATATTTGCCTACACTTGCATTGTTCAATGGCTGTCTGATCTGCATTTTGCTGGCTGTCGCTGAGTAATAACCTTGCTTATAAAAGTGAAGTACATTGTCTTGCCAATCCAACTCGAGAAATTGACAGACTTCCTTCATCACAGCCTGAGGCATTTCTACCAGCGATTCATAATTCACAAATTTAATTTGAGTCGGATGTTTTTGTGCGGCATCTTGCAAAAACGCATAAGCATTATCATACATAGCTTGAATATCTTGCATCCGGTATGAGTAGCCATGAAAGGGGCTATTCGTTTGATATAATTGACGAAAGTTTGCGATACAAGTATCTGTTCTGTCTCGTTTCATCACGACAAATTTCGCGCGTGGAAACGCCTTTGCAAGCAAATCGATAAAGAAAAAATGAAATGGTTGTTTGTCTATAAAACGTTGAGCACCAGCAAAGGACTGCGCGGTGAAGAGACGGTATTGCCCAATGGCGTTAGCCTCTTTATAGGCGTGGCTGATATATTGAATATTACTGTCGTAGTCACGAGAAAACCTAAGTGCTTGGGGCAATACACTGGTTTCTCCCAGCGGTTGTAGCGACAATTGCGCTAAGATCTGCTCCATTAAACTGGTGCCTGAGCGTGGTAGCCCAATGATAAATACAGGTGCAAGCGTTTGCTCTGGAGCAAAATCAATAGGCTTGTCTAGAAGTTTGCCAAGTGCTTGAAAATAGCCAGTCATTTGTTTAGATGAATAGGAAACCTCAGCACTGACCGCTTGTTTACTGGCCACAAAGCTTTGCCATGCCTTGGGATAATTTTCCTGCTTTTCGTATTCGAGTGCCAGTGCATGGTGAAGCCGCTGTAATGCAAGTGGTGTAGTTTGCGCTGTTATTTCAGTTGCTAACTGAGCGATGCGAGTCGATGCTAATTCTACAGGAGTAAGCTCTGAGTAGGCTAACTGGCACTTTGCATTACTTGGGTTTGCTTGCACTAAAGAGGCAAGCAGCGTCCGCGCTTGTGCTAATTCACCAGACATCTTTAAATGCATTGCATAGTTGAGCGCGATTTCAGGACAGTGTGGTGAGCGTGTATAGGCATGGCTAAAATGCCAACCAGCGTCAGTATATTGATTTAATCTCAGTAATATATTTGCGAGGGTATCGTGCTCAGATCCCGACAACTGTGTGTTACCTAGCAAATGCAGAATATAACGCTTTGCCACTAATGGTGCTTGGGTAAAAAGCGCAAGTTTGGCAGCGCTCAATGAGTAAAATGCGCAGGGAAATAAACTTAGGCACTTGTCGTAAATTTTTAGTGCTTTGCTGAGGTTACCGAGAGCGATATTCAATTCGGCCAATAAGGCGTACGCGTGGTGATCGTTGGCATTGGTATTAATGCGAGCGACTAATGCGTGATGCGCCGCTTGAAATTGACGCTGTTGAATATAGCTTTGGATCTGATTGTATGATGTCATCGCAACGTAAAGAGAGTGAAGGTAACTTCACTCTCTATTTTAGTTTTTTGCTGATTATAACTCAAACTGGTAGTTAAGCTTGACCCCAACGGTACGAGGTGTTGTGACATAGTGTCCGTACACTCGCTGCTGCTCAGGCAAGGCTTTGTTTAACGCCGCGAATTTAGCTTCACCAGCCCAAGACTTGTCGCGTCTTACCGAGGTGAAAGCAAATTTGTCAAACAGGTTGTCGACATAAAAAGTGACGGCCCATTGCTCGCTTGAAAGCTTCGCACTGAGATTAGACAAGGCAAATCCTGGCAATACCTCTCCGTCAGCTTTGAGTCCGACTTTCGTGTATACGTCACTCTGAGCGGTTACTCCATAATTAACGTTAAGCATTTTGTCGTCGAACACTTCCTGCTCGTAGCTTAAACCGAATGAAAACTGCTGTTTTGGGGCGCCAGGTAGGCGGTCGCCATCTGTACCGTCATAGTACGGCTGGTAAAGCGCAATTTCTTCTGCGCTATAGTCACCTTCTTTGAATACCGCAAACAGGGCTGGTGCATCATCAGTTAGCTGTGCTTTTGCATAAGAATAGGTTGCATACACCGTCCACTGGTCATTCAACATAGCCTGGGTTGACAACTCAATCCCACTAGAGTTCGCAGATCCAGCATTGGAGGTAATGATCTCTTGACCGTTTACCGTCACGGATGAGATCTGTGCATCTTCCCAATCAACACTGAATAATGCGGCATTGAAATGCAGCTTGTTATTCAGCCATGTAGATTTTAATCCCAGCTCATAGTTAGTGGTGGTATCTGGTTTATAGCTAAGCTCATGCGGCAGTGCACAGATGATCTGTTGCTCTGGTAGTGTTTCTGGACAGGACTCCAAACCGTTGCCACCGCCTAACCTAAATCCTTCACTGACAGTGAAGTACGTCAGCAGTCCATCTTGCCAAGTGTAATTGGCATTAAACTTAAACAAACTACCATTGTCTTTGGCACTGACTTGTTCAAATGAAATTTGTTCGAGGCTTGGCAGGCCCCCAGAATAGAGCGGGGTTTCAGCCGCTGACTCAGTTTTAACATCATAGCGATAGAAACGAGCGCCCACTGTGATATTAAAATCATCTGAAAATGCGTAGCCGATTTCGCCAAACAATGCAGACTCTTTGCTGGTGGCATTGGTAAGTGCAATATACTCAAGGTCTTGCTCAATATTGTCGATTTCATCGCCCCAAAACGCCGTGAGTCCTGGCGTGTACTCTCTATCGTCCGAGCTAATTTCTTGTTTACTGTAATATACCCCAGCAATCCAATTTAGCGCGTCATCCCCTTTAGAGACTAAACGGATCTCTTGGGTAAAAGTGTCTTGATCTGTGGTGTCTTTGGTCAACGCGGTGAAACTAGGAAAATCCGCATAACCCGGCCAAATATCATAAAGTAGATCGGTTTGATCTCGTTGGCCTTGTTGTTCTTTACTTGACCAACCGGATGCCGAAACTAAATCAGCAAACTCTAAATCGGCGTTGATTTCAAGGCTAAGCAGGTCGTCTTCTTGTTCGTTAGGTTCAAGCACGCGGTAGGCTGACTCGTATGGTTTGATCGTAACGGCAAGCGGGTGCTGTGCCGCAAGGCTTTGATATTGTGAAATTGAGTTAGCGCCATTTTCTTGCTTCTGGTGGAAATAGTTCAGCGTGGTATCGATATTCTCACTCACCAACCAACGTAGAGAAACCCGTGTGGTCGTAATGGTCTCATCATTTGCATCCGCAACTGCGTTGATGTTTGCTTTTACATCCTCAGCATTGGACCAATCAGGATCTGGGTTTGAAACGCCAGCTTGCTTAACCACATAACTGTAATCCATAAAACCGGGGTTGTGATAGCGGTTAATACTTGCACGAACGGCTAATTCATCCATCACTACAGGCATATTGAAGACAGCACCCACTTCATGACCATGACTGTCACTATCATTGATACTGAATAAATCACCACTTAGTTTACCCTCAATAACGTCAAGCACTGGTGCTTTAAGCATGGTTCTAATCGCACCACCTAGCGTGCCTGCACCGTAAAGCGTACCTTGTGGGCCAATCAAGACTTCAACACGTTCGATATCGGTTAGTCGCAAATCCACATTGATTGGGATTTCGCCGAGGTAAGTTGCCACGGTTCCCGAGTCAGAGGCACGTTCTGACGAATTAGTATTCAAACCACGAACAATAATAGGTGAACCTTCACGGCCACCTTGTTCTGTGATTGTCAAACCTGGGACCCATCTTGCTACGTCTTCAAGGTCGCCAATATTTTGGTCGCTCATTACATCGCTGTCGACGGCGGTAATGTTTAATGGCGCTTCTTGAACTGTGCCTGCGCGTCGAGTTGCTGTTACTTGAATTCGCTCAATTGACTTTTCTTGAGCCTTACTTTCTTCTGCTTGTGATTGATTAACAACAAAAAAACTCGAACTAACAGCTAGTGCGACTAAGCTTGGATGGAGCTTACTCATAAATGGTGGAACCTCAAATTTAGAATTAAACGTGACGAAATTTCAATATTTATAAATGGGTAAGTATGCAGGTAGCACATTTTAGTCCCGAGTTTAGAGAAAATTTCATACAGCTGGCGGTAAATAGACGGGCAATACTTTGTATTTACTTTAGGTAATTTAACCACCCTGAAACTGCGGCGCATGCTAACATGTTTATTCGTATTTTGTGAATAATTATTTTGATTTTTTGAATGGTTATTTCTTTATGGAAGACGGCTATTTGCGAAAATTTTTAAATAGCTTAGAGTATTAGCTCCGTATACTTCTTTTATACATCGATAATATTAAGGAAAAACAATGAAAAAGCTGATGTTTGCATTGTTGGCATCTTGTACGTTACTCGGTTGCTCTGACAGTGAAGTTGGTGATGTATCTCTTGGTCTATTTACGCTCAAAGATATAAAACTAGACTCTATGGTTGACCCTGTTGTAACGGGCGTGACCTGCCATGTCGCGAGTGTTGAAGATAACTTGAGTTTTTCAGATCCTAGCGATAGCTCTATTTCTTGTCGTCAAACGAGCGAAATAACACCGGCAATGCTAGCAAATATAGACAAAAGCGATTCTGGTGAAGTGGTGTTCAAAAAATCAAAAAGTGTGTTTTTTAAAGCAATGAAAGTGAGAAGGATCTTTGATGCAAAAAACCAAACTTTAATGTACTTAGCCTATACCACCAAGGAAACCTCTGGCAGTTTTAAGCATAGCTTATCAACTGTGCCACTATGGGGAACTCAGGCTTATCAAGGCGATAAAACCAATTAACTCGAATGTTCGCTAGCACATAAACCCACACGCTTCGATAATTGCATTTAATGAGTTATTTTTTTGTTTGAATTAAACCTTTTTGCTCACGATTTCGACTAAGCTTAGTAGTGATAAGTTTAGGAGAAATCGTGATGTTAAAAACACGCTTTTTAGGGAAAACGGTCAATATTGCATTTGCAGTGATGACTGTATTGTTTGTTATTTTAACGTTAACAACTGATGCACATAGCATCTCATCTCAAGCTGCTCAGGTTGAGATGTTTAGCCAAGACGAGGTAATCTCTGAATCCAAATCTAAGTAAATTTGGGCCGTGATTTATCTTGTTTTGCTGCTTAATGTCATTCGAAACGATGAAAATATAATATAAATATTGCGCTCGGCTCAGTCTCTGTCGCGCGTGGTGTTAAGTGCATAAATTTGCATGAAGTTTTTATGACATACATTCATGCTTCACTTACGCGCTGTATAGCGTATAAGCTCTAAACCGCCATCTCTGACTCATCTCATTAATAGTCTTAGCTAGGCTGCCAGCAAAATTGTAATTAATTTGTTGCGTTCTCCTCAGTCTGCATTAGCTTTAATTAGGGACTCATACCAATTTGTCTTAATACTTGCTCAATATTATGGGGCAAATCTGACGCTAACTGTGTTAAAAAGTTTCTTATTTAGAACAACTAAATAGCAAAATTTTTGCCTGGTTATCGACAAGGTTTTCTTGCTTCAAAATAGATCTCTTAATTAAGTAAATTGGTATAAAAAAGCAGCGCAGTTTGCAATCAGATATTTGCAAGTTTCTGTTTTAAAAAAACTCGAATTTTAGCTGACGCACTCGCTATTCGTCTGACTAAAACGCTTACAAACAAGGAAGAAATATGGCACGCCAATTTGATAACTTTTATAGTCATGGGGCAATTAGCTTTAGTGACTTTGTTAATTGTGTTTCTAGCTTATATACAGGTCCAGCTTGCTTGGATGACAGTACATTGAGGCTGCTGGCTGAAATGTTGTATCGGCTATCGCAAAATAAGCAATTTCTCGCGGCACAAGTTGCGGGTAGTAGTAATTACCAACATCATGCGCGAGGGATGGTGGACAATGATGATCTATATGTACTTTATGAAAATAAACGACCATTTTTTAAAGTATGTGCACAGATTTGGCATCCAACGCCAAAGCGGGGAACTCAGCGCTGCTTTATTCCACAAGTGCGGGACTACAATTTTACGGCATTGACGACCTGTTATTTTGGCCCCGGTTGTGGCAGCAAGCTCTATCAATATGAATATAGAAAGGACTTACAGCAAGGCGATCACTGTGATTTGCAGTTTGGGCAGTTTTATCAATTTACCCCTGAATCTGTACTCTTTACCGAAGCATCGAGAGATGTCATAGCCCAAGCTTTACCCAAAAGTTTGAGTATCACCATCAGCTTACAGTTAGAGCAAAGGCCACATGCTTGCTTTGTGTTTGACAAGTCATCTGGTCGCGTGCAGCGCGTTATCGTTGAGTTACCGTCGCAATGCGCTAATACGCCAAAGCCCCTAGTGCTCGAAAGCTAAGCTAGTTTGTTGGAAAAAGCTCGGAAAAGTCAATTAATTCGCAATTTTCCGTCTTTTATAGCTGTAACAAAAACGCAAATATGTTACTTGTAGTTGCATCTATGAGAATAGCGTGAGCACTTTATTGCAGTCTCATATTCTTAATAAAGTGCTTATATCCATTTGCTTTTTCAAATTGGTATGACTATTCCATCAGCAGCCAGATCTGCACTGGTATTTTAGCTTTGACAACAACCTTAATGGAGCGGCGTAATAATGAATAAAATAAGCTTGGTAGCACTCTCTGTTGTGCTAGGTTTGAGCGGATGTGCTCAAGACAAGCCAACAACAGAAACTACATCTGTTGCTAAAACCACTGAATCAACTCTCTCTCGTGCAGAAATCGACAAAGTCGTAGAACAGTACACCAAGCAGTTTATTAACCACGAACCCGCACTTGCCACTTCGCTCAAATTATCAAGCAGTGAATATGGTCACTACGCCAATAGACTGCCAGATTACTCGGTTGTCGGTATGCAGGCGCTACAGGTGGATATGAACGCAGCCGCAGATAAATTAAAACAATTACAATCGGGCGTGGCGAACTCTGATGACTTGTTGCACCTTAAAGTAAATGAAGTTATTGCCCGTTATTATGCCGGTGATAAGGGCTTCTCAGCAGGTTATATTGATACTTGGGGCGGACACCTGCCATACATTGTTAACCAGTTGTCTGGCCCATTGTTGGATATTCCTAATGTGCTAAAAGATCAGCATGGAATTGAAAGTGAGCAAGATGCAAAAGACTATGTTGCGCGCCTAAATGCCTTTGTTGAAGTCACGAAGCAAGTTGCAAGCAAGGTAAAAGCGGATGCCAATAAAGGCGTAATTTTACCAAAAGTATTATTTCCAAACACGCTAGGTTATTTAGATAACTTCACGGCGCCAAGTGGTACAGAACATCCTTTGGTTGCGTCGTTTAAAGATAAACTTGCGAATATTGATGGTATTACGGATAAAGCCGCCGCTGATTATGTTGCACAGGCAACACAAATAGTTGAGCAAAAGCTTTATCCTGAGTTTAAAAATGTGTCTGCGATTATGCACGCTCTAGAGAGCAAAGCGCCTGAAAATGTCGGTATTTGGGCCCAACCAAATGGCGAATCTTTCTACCAGCATGAAATCACCTATTTGGCGGATTCTGATATGAGCGCGGAAGAGATCCACCAAATTGGCCTTGCTGAGGTGGAGCGTATTTCAAAGCGTATGGACGAAATCCTTAAGCAAAATGGCTATTCACAAGGCACAGTTGGTGAGCGGATGAAGCAGCTCAATGAAGAGTCGAGATTTTTATATGCAGATTCTGACGAAGGTCGTGAAGCGTTATTGTCGTTCTTGCGTGGTGAAATAGGGACAATTTTACAAAAAGCGCCAGATTATTTTTCTACTATTCCACCGCAACCTGTTGAAGTTAAACGTATACCAAAAGCCGTGGAAGCAGGGGCACCAGGTGGTTACTACAACGGTCCATCGCTTGATGGCAGTCGCCCAGGGGTATTTTCAATCAACCTAAAAGACATGAAAGCAGTACCAAGCTTTGGCATGAAAACCTTAACGTATCATGAGGCTGTTCCTGGTCACCACTTCCAAATTGCGCTTAATATGTTGCAAACAGAAATCGGTTTGATGCGTCAAAATGCCTCATTTAATGGCTATGTTGAGGGCTGGGCGCTGTATTCAGAGCTATTGGCATACGAAATGGGGATGTATAAGGACGACCCATTTGGAGACTTAGGTCGTCTGCAAGCTGAGGCATATCGTGCGGCTCGATTGGTGGTTGATACGGGCCTACATTATAAAAAGTGGACACGCGACCAAGCGATCACGTATTTTGCTGATGCAACTGGTACGGCGATGAGCGATGTGGTATCGGCTATCGACCGTTATATCGCTTGGCCAGGACAAGCGCTTGGTTATAAGTTAGGTATGCTTAAATTGGTTGAACTTAGAGAGCATGCTAAACAGCAACTGGGCGATAAGTTTGATATTAAAGCATTCCACGACGTGGTGTTGCTAAAGGGCGCAAGGCCAATGGCGCTTGTTGAAGAAGATATCAAGACTTGGATTAATTCTCTGAAGTCGTAAATACACTTTTCGGCTTGAAGTCAGTACGCGATACTGGCTTCAAGCTGATGTTATTTAAAAAACCTTATAGCACTTGTTCACACTTACCGTACTTAAATTCGCTATCATAATTTGCAATTCGGCTTTGCCACGGCATTTTCAATAATTTCTTTGCTGCGATGTATATCTTTCTTTTTCAGCTCAAGTCCTGCTTCATCTTCATTTTTGACCGGTTGATAAGCGAGCTTTGCATAAAGCGCAAAGTGATCTGACCCTATGTTGTTGAGCCTTTTAATATCGATCACTGTGAAATGGTGACTCGAAAACAAATGATCCAGCGGCCAACGTGCAAACGGGTACTGTGCATGAAAAGTGTTAAACATGCCTCGGCCAACTCTCGGATCAAGAAGCCCACTTATTTTCCTAAATAATCTCGTGGTTGGTGACCAAGCAACATCATTGAGATCGCCAGTGACAATGGTGGGCAGTGGCTCATTTATGACGCGTTTGGCGACAACCACCAATTCCGCATCCCGCTCAATGGCCGTTTCGTTTTCGGTGGGGCTTGGCGGTGCCGGATGCAAAAAATGGGTTTGGAGCATGATATGGGGAGCGATCCTGAGTTTTGCATGTATCGAAGGTACGCCTTCTTCAACGATATACTCACATTTTGCCTCGTCTAGCGGGTAGCGAGAATAAACGTGCATGCCGTATAAATTGGATTGTGGACATTTAACGCTGTAGGGCAGTATGTCCAGCAATGAGTCTAATTGTTGCTCCCATATCTCATCACTTTCTAACGTGACTAAAATATCAGGTTGATGTACCCGGACTTGCTCCAGCAGCAAATTAAACTGTCGATTGGTTTGCAGTACATTGGCGGTGATCAAACTAATTGTGTGAGTATTGGTTGTCGCTTTTTTTACCTCGACAGGCCAAAGCGGGGTGTAGGGTAAAATCCACCACAGTTGAAAACTTAAACAACCTAATAGAGAAATGGCAGCAAGCGCGGCTACACTTTGAAGATTAAGATAGAAAATGGACAGCAGTAGCGTAAATGCGGTAATAACAACGAGCTGAAGTCGCGGGAACTCCATTGCTCTCACACTCCAATGCGGATGTTTAGCAAGTGGCAATAGCGTAGCTAGTAGGATAAAACCACACAGCGCGACGATAACCCAAGTCATGAAATTCCTCAGCAAATAGATGAATTTAAGAAGTATATTTCATGTTAGCTGAAATCGCTGTGAATAGCATCGGGTCTAGGCGCTTGCCTAAACCCGATACTCGTCAGGGATATCTATACCAAATAAGTCGAGATTAGTTTTGGTACGGAGTGTTTTCCGCAAAATATTCATGGCTGTCAGCATTTTGAATTGCTTGACTTGGATTTGAGTTTGCTAAGTTTTTCGCACCAGATTGGCCATAAACGATGTCATCTGTACCTGCAACGGCATTAAAGTGGCTTAGCTCATGAACAATCGTGCCCGCACGTGAATCCGTACCTAGCTCATTTGCGCTCCAAAATGCGCGACATAGATATACTTTGTATGGTTGATTTGGGTATACATAAGCAAAGTATGATTTGTTACAACTACAGTCAAAAGTGAGATCTTGGTTGTCGATTGCATCATTGATTGCGTTGAAGTTAGATTTCACGGTTGCATAGCGGCTGCTTGTCGCTGCGCCAAACCAAGTTTGATAACGCGTAGACGGGTTGCTCGCTGAGTGGCTATTTAAGTAAGCAACAGAGTCATTAGTAATTTGGTCCGCAGCATTGAGTGCTGACAAAATACTGGTTTTTTCACTGTTACTACAACGACCTGTAAAACAAGTGCCATCAGTACAGTCTGCTGCACCAGCGACTGGTTTTGCGTTAACTTGGAGATTACCTTTGCTTAATGCTACACCTTCAAGCCAAAGATTGACCGAATTTGAACTGAGTTCTGCTACATCTGCACGCATCATCGATTGCTGCCCCATCGTTCTTGTAGTCATGCTTGGGATTTCTTTTTTACCGAAAAGGTCAAATGATTCAACATCATAACTAATTTCGTAGTTACCTGGCTGGCTAAGATCATAAAGGCCCGAAAGCTCAAATGATTTAGTGAGCGTTTCGCCAGACTTTAGCTTGATAAAGTCAGCTTCGGTAGGAGCTGGGCGTTTGTAGTGAGGGCCAAAGAAATTAACTTCTTTACCATCACGCGTAATTTTAAAAATATGCTCTTCTTCGAGATCTGTATACCAGCTTAAGATTTTTTGGTTACCTTTACCCTGATTGGTGATGTTTAGCGTCGCAATAACATCGCCATTGCTTTTTGTGTCGACATCAACGCTTACCGCTAGGTCTTTATTCATTGCTTGAGCATTCAGTGATGCGGTTACGGCTGCTGCGAGTAACCCGGTAGATAGTGTGCGTGATAGTAGCTTCATTATTTCTTCCTGTTGAGGTTGCTACAGTCTCTCGGCTGGCAGGTACAAAACCAGTTGTGAGGACTGAGTTTACTTGTTGTCATTTCGTTATTTTTAAAGGTGAATTCACTCTTCACTTTTAATTAACAATAATATATTCGATGTTTCAAGCAGAATTTTCACAATAGAGCTAAAAAGTTTACATTAAAAAATTACCAATAATTTCAAATAACTGTAATGTTATTGAAAAGTATGGATAAATTTAATACAAAACTGGGGAGCGGGTAGTTGTGAATTTATTGTTTCATTCACATTGATTTACATTGTGGTGTTTGAAATGGTATTCCAACCGAAGTTGGAGTGGCACTGATGTTATCTAGTTAGCCATTATCAGTGCCAAACTGGGTCTTAGATTTCGGTAATGATATCGTCGATAGCAAAGCGAGATTTAGGTAATTTAGCATTAAAATCACCTTCGTCTCGATAGCCCAACGCGACAATGGCAAGGGCATCAAAGCCTTGCTCAGTTAACCCAAGTTCATTGCTGAGAATTTCAGCGTCAAAACCCTCAATGGGCACAGAATCTATACCGAGTAGTGCGGTACTTAGTAAAAATTGCCCAAGATTTAAGTAAACTTGTTTGCCAGTCCATGCTTTGATTGCTTCATCGCTGGTTTGATTTAAGCCGACAAAATAGCGACGGCCATTATTCATTTGTGCTTCTACCTCAGAGCCTTTTTCAAATCGGCCGTCGGCACTTTCTTTGGCAAGCACTTTATCTAAATGTGCATCATCTATATTTTGTTTTGCAGCAAATACAACAACATGTGATGCGTTAAGTACTTTGGCTTCATTAAATTTGTAATTCTCTTGTGTGCTTTTAGCCACCTGAGTTTTGCCTGTCTCAGTACTTGCGATGACGAAATGCCATGGCTGAACGTTGGTACTAGATGGGCTCAGCCTTAGTACTTGCTTAAGTAGCTCAATATGTGAATCACTAATTTTTTTATTAGGATCAAAGGCTTTTGTGGAATAACGATTGTGAATTGCATCGCGTAATGTGTACATAACAGACTCCTAAAATTGCTTTCAAGGGATAATAGGGTTTTACATAATCAATAAAAAGATGATAATGAGTTAAATAGTTTCAAAAATTTTTTGAAAATGAATACACAAGATTTAATCGTCGTGATGAAAACGGCTAAACTTGGCAATATTAGTGCGGCGGCTGCGCAGTTAGATATGCAAGTTGCCACGGCGAGCGCTGCGATAAAGCGAGTGGAAAAGCACCTTGGCTTTCAACTTTTTGTGCGTTCTACGCGTAGCTTAAGGCTATCAAAGCAAGGTGAAACCTATTTGCCAATTTGCGAGCAGGCACTTGCGCTTTTGGCTGATGGCAAAAAACAGGTGCTTGATAACGACAACGAAATTGACGGTGAGCTAAGGTTAACCGCTCCGTCAGATTTTGGCCGTAATATTCTCCTTCCTTGGCTAGACGAATTACTTGATGAATACCCCAAACTTGCCCTGAAGCTTATTCTTAATGATCACAATCTCGACTTTTATCGTGACGGTGTTGATATCGCGCTGCGCTATGGTGCGCCTGAAGACAGTAGCTTCTACGGCTTTAAAATTTGTGATGTGCCATTACTGCTTTGTGCCTCTACGGAATACTTAGAAAAACAAGGTACGCCAAAGGATCACGAGGAATTAAGTGAGCACCAAGGGCTATTCTTTTTGATCAGAGGCAGTAAGTTTGATACGTGGAAACTGACGAAAAATGAGCAAACTTACAAAGTGGTGCTTAAAGGGCGTAGAACCAGTAATGATGCGGATGTGGTAAAGCGCTGGTGTGCGCAAGGAGCGGGTATTTCATTGCGATCCGCGATAGACGTAGCAGACCAACTAGAACAAGGTGTGGTGCAAAGTATATTAAATGACTATCGCGTTGAATGTAAGCCGCTGTGGTTGATCTGCCCGTCAAAGCAAATGATCAACCCAAGTGTGAGAGTGCTGCGCGATAAACTAAGAAAGTACTGCCAAGCGCTTGTAGAAAAGGCCGAGCGGTATAAATAGCTCTAGGATTTGGCAGAGTCCGTATTTTTTAGCTTGTCGGGTAAGTGGGTTGGATAACCAAACAGCGCCAACCATTTGCCTTTTAAAGTGTTTGCTTGTGAAAAGCGGTGGAACATATGACGCCACTGAGCAAAGTTAACATCTAAAGGGGTCTGCTTTGGTGCCGCACCTCTTATTCCATAACAAATTGTAATGTCTTCACGCTCCTCGATAAAGGTGCCAAAAAGCTTATCCCAAATGATCAGCACCCCGGCAAAGTTTTTATCTATATAGTCAGGATTACTGGCGTGATGGACTCTGTGGTGGGAAGGCGTATTAAAAATTCGCTCTACCATCCCTAATCGATTAACCGTTTGTGTATGAACAAAAAATTGAAAAGCTAAGTTGATTGCGACGATGGCAAATACCAAGGTCGGGGTAAATCCAAGCAGTATCATAGGCAGCCAGAACAGCCACATACCGACAATTGGGTATAGCAAGCTTTGGCGAAATGCAGTGGTAAAGTTCATGTTGTTAGAACTGTGATGGACCACGTGTGCACTCCAAAGCCAGTGAATACAATGTGATGCGCGGTGAAACCAGTAATACAAAAAATCTTGCAAAATAAACCCAAAAAGCAAAGAGAAGAGATTTAATTCGATTGTGAATAAGGCAAATTGATGGAGCCAGTAAAAGAGCGGCATCAGTACAAGTAAAGCCAACGCGTCGCTGCCTTGATGTAGCAACGCAAGTAGGGCATTGAGTAATGAATCTCGCCAATCATAGTGTTCGTGGTGCTTGATATACTCCCAGGCAACACAAAGTAAAAAGACGGGACTGAGTGCCAGTAAAATTAGCGATACATCAATCATATATAGCTCCTTCTTTAGCCATAGCTTTGGTACTTTATATGCACTAGCGTAACGGGTTAGCCATTGACAATCCTGCCAAACTGCGCCAACAATTTGTCCAAATACGACAAAAGGAACTGCAATGCACTCCACTTCGTTTGTTTATTTTTATAGTGCGTGGGTATATCTCCATGACCATTTTACCGATGACAAGAGACTGCAAGGCGAGTTTGCTGAGCTGGTAGCGTCACGACCTGAACGTGTAACACTCGTTGAGTACGAGCGGTTGCTTGAGGTAGGGCAGGAGTTAAGCGGCGATCCCTTGATTGGTTTTGAACTGGGTAAAGCCATTCAGTTGCATGACTATGGGGCGCTTGGTTATTTGGTCGAAACCAGTAAAGACTTGCAGCAAGCTATTACCTCATTATTGCACTACGACGCCATTGTCGCCGATATTGGCCTCGCTGTATTCACAAGTGATAGTGACAATGCCAAGTTAACTTGGCAACCAAAAACCTCGCTGGGTAAGCAAGCTATTTTGCGTAATATGACCGCTTGGGTGAGCGCTGCAAGGCAGCTTTTGCGATCAACTTTATCGCCTAGCCAACTCCAGCTTAGCTTTAGCGTGTGTGGCCTAGAATTACAGCGTTTGCAAAGTTGGTTTGGCTGCCCCGTATCACAAAACTGCCCTGAAAATGCACTGTCTTTTCCGTTAGATTTTCTTACCATGCCAGTCGCTACCGTCGACAGCCTAATGCACGAACATATTGAGCAAGCGGTTGCCAAAAGCGTATCAGCGCTTTGTGATAATCATGATTTAAAAACGCGTGTTGCCAATTTACTTGCGGCAAAGCACTCACTGACTGGAGTCAACCAAGCAAGTATGGCTAAGGCATTAAACATGAGTGTGCGTTCGATGCAGCGTAAGCTAAAAACACAACGCACCAGCTTTAGAGCCTTACTCGACCAAGAGCGAAAGCATCGATTTGAACAACTCATCGGCAACGCAAGGTTACTCGATATTGTAGACGCACTCGGTTTTACAGAGCAAAGTGCGCTGAATAAAGTTTGTTTAAAATGGTATGGGAAGTCACCGTCAAAGCTAAAGTGAAGAACCGAAGGTAGGTAAGTTTTGGTATGTTAGTCAAATTCCCAGCTTCGGTGCAAATACAGGGCGGGATCGAACTTTAAATTGACGAGTATTGGGGTTTTATGATCTGATTGCGCATCGCAATTTTTTAGGCCGTTACAATGAGCATCATCACGCACTTAGAGTGGATTGAAGATCCTAGAACCGATGTAAATATCAAACATAATCTTGTCGACGTCTTGTTTTTAACTTTGAGTGCCGTGCTTAGTGGCGCTGATGGATGGAAATCAATTCAAGAATTTGGTGAGTTGCAACTGGATTGGTTAAGGCAGCATCGTCCTTTTGAAAATGGCATTCCAAAACGTCATTGTATTACTAATATAATCAGGGCATTAGTACAGATTCTTTACTCAAGGCACTGTTAAATTGGATTAATTCTCGTCGTGAAGAAGCTCAAAAGCCACACATTGCGATTGATGGGAAAGTACTTAGAGGTTGCTGGAAAGACAATGTGTACAATGCGCTAAATGTGGTTAGTGCATTTGATGTTGATAATGGCCTAGCCTTGTATCAACAAGCTGCGCAAAAGAAGGGCCAAGAAGGTCAAATTGCCCGTGATATCATTGACATATTAGCGTGTAAAGGTTGCATTGTGACGCTTGATGCTCTGCATTGCCAAACGAAAACGTTGGAGACGATTGTAAAGAATAAGGGCGACTTTATTATCCAAGTCAAAGCCAATCAGCGTAATTTACACAATGCTATCGCTGAGCACTTTAAAGCTCACTTATGACAGCATGGGCTCACACGAAGAAGCACAAAGCAATGGTAATGCCCATAGCCGAGTTGAAAGTCGTCTAGTTATGCAGCTACCGATTAAATTATCACAGAAACTCAAAGAGAAATGGCCTCATGTCAAAATGGTGATTGAGGTTGCAAGAGGTCGTAAATTAGGCGACAAAACCAGTTATACCTCCCACTTCTATGTCAGTTCATTGGCGGTAGAGCCAGAGTTAGTGGCAAAAGCAATACGCGAACATTGGCACATAGAGAATCGGCTTCACTGGGTATTAGATGTTGTTTTCGAAGAAGATAAGTTAAAGGTATCAGACCCCGACGGGGCGGCACACATCGCTTTGTTCAACAGGGTATGCTTAAACATAATTAGGCAACATCAAGGTAAAAAAGACAGTTTAGCAGCGAAAAGAAGAGGAGCAGCTTGGAACGGTGATTTTAGGACGGAGTTACTCTTTGGTTAATCTATAAGCAAAGTGGAATCCCACCCTGTCTTTTGAATACACAAACTTTAGGTGGGTGTCAGCACAAACTGTATTATTATATTTTTATTGACAGCGACTCAGATAAGAGGTACAAATTTATTAGTTGAATTCCTACTTAACTATTGATAGAAATGTTTATTAATGCACAGGTAAATTTTGATACAAACTTTGATTATTTAATTGATGAAATATATAAAGAAAAAGAAATTGGATTATTAATAGAAAGAAGTAACCAAGGTGGTTGGCACTCTGAATACAAACTTCATCTTTCAAAAAACAAAGCATTCATGAGTATGTCGAAAGAAATATCTGAGATATCAAATTTCATATTAAAGAATAAGAAAAAAGTTAATCATACACTTGAATTAAAACAAATGTGGGCAAACATAAACAAAAGTGGTGATTGGAATTCTCCTCACAATCATTTAGATTCTAAAAATGAGAATGCTAAACCAGGATGGTCTGGAGTTCTTTATCTCAATATTGAAGAGTCTAAGATGGATTCTGGTGGTGATTTAATATTATTTTTTATAAATGAAAAAAACATCGTTGATAGATACTTCCATAAACCAAAGCAAAACCAAATGATACTCTTTTCTTCTGACACTCTTCACATGGTTACACCAAATAAGTCGAATGAAGACCGAATATCGATTGCTTTTAATCTAGTTTGAGAATTTTAAAATGGGAAATACTGCTAAAAGACCTATTCTAGATGAGATTTTAAATTACGAACATGATGATCTAGTTATTCGAATGGAAAATAAGTACAATCTAAGCCACTTAGAATCCTTGAGGATTTTTGGTTTGTTAAAAAAATTTTTATGGCTTTGCAATGAATCGAACTTTGATAAAGAAATGGAACATGTAGATATCATCATAGATGAGCCATTAACCATGATTGATGAATACTGGCACAACTTTATACTTTACACGAAAGATTATGAATCATTTTGTAAAAAATATTTTGGATACTTTTTACATCATAGTCCCACCTCTGAGTCTGATAAAGAAAAGTTCAAAGCGGAACATAAAAACCTAAGTGATTCAGATAGTAGGAATAAAATAATTGAAGAAAGAAGAAAAGTATACACGTATGTATACAAAAAATTAGGGGAAGAAACCTTTAAAGATTTTTACTTTGAATTACCAAAAAAGTACGTAAATAGATTGTAACCATAAAATTAAACACAAAACAAAAGGAGATTTAACAATGAAAAAAGACGTCAACGTAGAAGAAAAGAAAACCCAAGAAGATAAAATTGCTTCTAAAATTGAACTTGTTGAAGAAGCTTTACTAAGAAATGTTAATGGTTCTGGTAAGGAAGTGTGCACGAAAAGTTGTGCAGCAAAGAAAGGTCAAGAGTTATGCGGTGCAGGAGGTTGGGAATAACAATTAATAAAAAGACTAAAATTTAGTTGACATTTGCCATTTTAGTTAAAATCATAATTTAAAGTTAACTAAGGTGGCATTTCCTATAGAACAGGGTAAGAGCATACTTTGGTAACTAGTCGCCCCTGAAATCAATTTAATTTATTGAATTGTAACTCCCCCAAAAAATGAAACAGTTCATAAGTAGAATTTTCCATTAACTAAAATAGGAAAATTTACTATGAGAAAAAGCAAGTTCACCGAAACCCAAATTGTCAGCATGATCAAGGAAGCTGAGTCAGGTATTCCTGTACCAGGAATCTGCCGTAAACATGGCATCGGCCAAAGTACGTTTTATAAATAAGTTTGTGCTTATAAGTTTGTGCTGACACCCACCTAAAGTTTGTGTATTCAAATACAGTTTGTGCTGACACCCACCTACATATTGACGTATTCTAAAAATGCCACTTAAGTTTTAATACTGAAATGTAGTGATAGGTGTC
>NZ_JBECOX010000027.1:0-37142 GCF_040104525.1 Pseudoalteromonas sp. XMcav11-Q | reverse complement strand
TACAGGTATAATCGCCACCTTTTGCTGTGCCCAATTTACCATTTAACGAAAACGAATAACCGGCATTGGCTTCGGCTACGTTCCCTACCAGCGTGACTTCATTTTTACCTTGTTGATAGGCAAGCTCGAGATTGCCAGTGCGCTCAAATTGCTCAGCAGGGTTTTGTGCAGCAGGCTCAAAATAACTGCGCTGGGCCGAGCTGACCGAGGTTGGTGGATGGGCATTCATGTACACTTGTGAGCCACCCATTCTAAAGCGATGGCGGCTTTGGCACTGCGTAAACCCAACAAAGCCGGTTTCATGTTCGTGCACCAGACCATCTTTATCCGTTACCGACAGCAAGCCTCGCTCAATATAGGGGCTTGCAAGATTCCCCTCGGCAATCACTATCGACTCAATAAAATCATGGCATTCAAACCAATAAATTAAGCCGTACTTTGCTAAGAGTCGAGTGAAAAAGGTGTAGTCGTTTTCTAGCGCTTGTACGCACTGCGGTAGCGTGGGTAAATCTTTAGTGACTCGCCATTTTATCCGGTCTTGTGAATAGCCGGCTTTTTGTATCAACTTATTGAGGACAGACTGAACATTGGCTTGTACAAAGATTTGGCTTTTTTCAGTTTGCTTAAGTAACTCAAGGCGAGGCTTTAATACCACCTCTGCACCACAGGTGTGCTCAGACACAAAACCAGATTGGATATCAAACAAAGTCCCAGTGAAATATGTTGATATTGCATCTGGTGACTCAATTTCAAACGTGAGCATATTGCCGACGAGTAATTCATCAGCCAGGTCAAATTGGGATTCTAGGTTCGCTTTGAGTAAAAAGCCGCTATTGATACAGGTCGTGAGCTCAAAATCGACGACATGTACAGGATGGTTAGTACCATACACCACAATCCTTGTTTGCATTTTTTATGTCCACTGTTGTTGGTTAAAGCCGTTCCACCAATACGCGGTACTATTTCCTTAGAACACGTAATGGGCTACTTCTAATACTTTATCATGTATATAAATCAATCTACACCCAAACTTTACTCTTTTCTCTCAGGTAGGTCAGGACTAGTTACTCCACCGCCTGCTGCTCCTGTTATTTTTTTAGCTATATCATTGGGTAACAATATCATGAGAATTCTCCAATTTTAATAAAAGTAACCTCTGCACGTTATGTGATAGTACAAAGCTAATTTACTCCGAGCCATGCTCTCACATTGAGCTGCGGCTTGTAGAGTCACGACAAGTATAGAAACCACGATAAGCATCAATGACTAATGAAAATACAACCAGCACGGAAAGAATAGTGAGTATGTGCATCAAGCTTGGGTACGCGTTATAGATAAACATTGGGTTAAAGTCAGTTAGCTTTCTAAACCCTCGCTCGATAAGGGACGCAGTTTGAATGAGAGCAGCACTTGCTAAAATGAGTATGTAAGTGAGCTCATTTGGTGTTAGGGAAAAGTCTTTTGCGCTTTTTTGTGCAAAGCGACTGATAAAGCTTAAATTGAACTGCGCTATATAGTTTGCAATCTGTTTGCGTTTTATGATGAGCGCCATCAAAAGCAAATTTTGCGTCGCCATTATAAAGTAAAACCATCCGCCCAGCTTTAAAGCAGGTTCATACAGTGCAATGTCTAATGTGCGTGCAAATAAAATATTGACTGCTAACCATTGAACATTAGGGCTGTCTTTACTTAGAAAGACTGAAATTATCAAAACCACCCAAATCGAAATATTGATTAGGTGGTTATTTTCCATTATGACTTGATATAACGTACTCATGATTTCTCGTTGCTAGATTTAAAGTAAGGCGTTGTATCGCACCTTCCACTTGTTGAGGATCAACTTGACCGCCTCCACCACCAGCTACACCGCCAGAGCCCGTAATTAGTCGCAAGTACTTGTGAGAAATGACTTGTACTACAGAGGTCGCTATATTGTCTCTTACTTGCCTACGGTTAATTTGAGCGCAATCACCGACCACACCACCCGAACCGATAATACTGCCTAAGTGTTCATCAGGAAGTAGTTGCTTTGAGATGTAATTAGGTTCTTTTTTATACACTTTGTATTCCTTATGTTAATAACATTTGTATGCATAGTGTAACAATCTTGATTGCAAATTGCGCTATTTAATCGAGGTTGGTATCGGTATCACCAAGTTCATCATTACTGCTTTTTTTCGCTTTGGTAGTAAAGACTTGGGGTTCAATCCACAAACAATGTACATTCTAATTACTTGGTTTAAATCCGGTGTTGTCAGGCCGCTCTCCCAGTTGTAGATGGTTTGTTTCGAAACGCCCATCTTCTTTGCAAACTGAATTACAGAGTATCCTGCGGCAAACCTCAGTTGCTGTACTAAACTGCTTGCTTTAATTGTCATTTATCTTTTCCCTTAGGGTACTCCATTAATATTCTTTTACTAACAATGACAACGCTATAGTCCTGCCTGAGCCTTGTTTGTGTATTTTGTGTTAAACAAATGAAACGGTCAAGTGTGAAAATATGAAACAGTCTAAGCTTTTGGACTCGTACCTTTGTAAGATCTGACACTAGAAGGAACAGTAAGGCGCTGTACTTGAAGTAACGCACACTGAAAAAGCAATGCGTTACGCACATCACGTTCCTTTTTGGCATTTTCAGCATATTAAAAAGGACAGCAACATGAGAAAACGTAAGACTGAAACGTTTGAAACAAGCATGACGCAAATTGGTGAGCCAGAGAGTTCATCTGATTTAAGCACCATGAAGCTACGCGTTGAGACTCAAGACGCAATCGAAATTACATCCTTCCGATTACTCATCTATATTTTATCTGGAAAGTGTTCTTTTTTTAGTCTCTCTGGACTGCATCAAGATACTAAGTGCCCATTATGTGCGTTAGCGTATCGCCAACGTGAGCAAAAAGGTACACAGCGAAAACTTATAGCTGACAAGCAAAACGGACAGATAAACCAACGATCCAAACCGCACAAAATGTTATGGCAGGTACAAGACTGGGGGAAATATTTAGAGTGACTTTGCGTACGTTTGACCGCCTACGCACTTTCGGCCCTCAAGTGGATCAAACCATTACTTATGCTTCGCCCTGCCATCTTTACTATTTCAACGTTATGTTTAGTAAGGGGAGCAATTACACTGCCGCTAGCTATAGTTTTCCCTGAAAAAACCACCAGTTTTGCAATTTTGGCTGGGAGCATTTGGTTTTTGGCGGGTGTATTTTGTCTAGTTGGTTTTAAACTAATAAAAGAGCCAATTGCTACAAGATAACTGCCTAGTTTGATAAACTCCTCGTTTTACTGATTTAGACAGTTCCATGATACTCGATAAAAACTGGCGTATTCTTACCGTTGGTGACGGCGATTTAAGCTTCTCATATTCATTAGCAAAGTACTTTGCTCCAGCCCATCTTACTGCCAGTGTTTACGACAGTGAAGGTGAACTTAAGCATAAATATCAAGATAATGCATTTGATAAACTACATACTCTAGGGATTGATGTAGTGACTCAATTTGATGTCACAGAGGCACATTGTTGGCAAAAAGTGCCGTCGCATGCCTTTGATGCGGTAATTTTTCAGTTTCCTCTCATTCCTGCGTTTGACTCGCTTGAAAGCTTCAAAAACCAGACTTTGAGCGTTAACAGCCTCAATCGGAAATTGCTGCGAGAATTCTTAATAAACGCAGCGGCTCATGCACTTGATCCTAAAGGCGCTCAGCTAGGGATCATTACCTCTAAGGACGTAAAACCTTATATAGAGTGGGATCTAGAAGGCAGCCTGATCAACGGACTTGAACAATATTACCTCGGTCAGTCTCAGTTTGAGATTTCACAGTTCCCAGAGTATCAAATTCGCAATGTCGACCGTGATAAACATGTAAAAGACACCAGCGGCATTAGCTATTACTGGTCTGTTAACCCAGCTCACGCCATAAAAGAAAAACTCAAAGTACCTGATTATTTGGGTGATAACTACTGTACTATTTGTAGAGCTGGCCCTTTTATCAATGACCGCGATAGGCTTGCACACTTTAATTCGAAAAAGCATAAAAATATGCAAAGACATGAAAGTGCTTGGCTTAACTACCTGAATACGTAAGCACAATTGGAACGATAACAAAAAGAAAATACTGAAAATTAAAAGTAAATAAATCAACAAATAACCATTTCAAAAACCAATAAAGGCATAAAATATACAAAAGTAATTGAGCCATTATTTAGACACGATTAGACTAGCCTTATATCGCCATCTTTTAAGCTTGTTATTTATCTTGTTGGGGTCTCAATGTCACTACTTAGCCGCGACTTTGTCATTGCGATTTTATGCCTGCTTTGCGCTATGATCACCATCCAATCTGGAGCCTCTATTGCCAAGCAGTTATTTCCATTTGTTGGGCCTGAGGGCACCACAGCATATCGCCTAGGATTTTCAGCTCTTATTTTGTGCTTGGTGTTCAAGCCTTGGCGTCATTTACCGACAAACTGGCGACCACTCATCGTCTATGGCCTATGTTTGGGCGGCATGAATATCACCTTTTACTATGCCATTGAACGTATCCCTATTGGCATTGGTGTGGCCTTAGAGTTTACCGGGCCACTCGCCGTAGCGCTATTTTCATCTAAACGGAAACGTGATTATTTGTGGGTTGCATTTGCTATTTTAGGAATTTTGCTGTTGTTACCAGATCTTGGCGATGTCAATGGTTTGGACCCAGTAGGTGTTGCTTTAGCCTTGGTTGCTGGCGCTTGTTGGGCAGGATATATTCTCTATGGTAAGCGCTCAGGCAACGAAAGCTCCGGCGGGGTGACTGTGGCAATCGGCATGACGGTTGCCGCGCTTACTATCGTACCGTTTGGCGTGATGTCTCAAGGTGTAGCCCTCCTTAATTGGTCACTTATTCCATTGGGTATCGCAATTGGTTTGTTATCCAGCGCCCTGCCTTATAGCCTAGAAATGGTAGCGCTTCGAAAAATGCCCGCACAAGGGTTTAGTATTTTAATGAGCGTTGAACCTGCGGTTGCGGCGTTGGCTGGCTTTTTAATTCTTGGAGAGTTACTGACTGTTTGGCAATGGCTTGCTATTTTTATGGTAATTACCGCTTCCGTCGGCAGTTCGGTGTCTAGTAAAGAGTAGGTAGCTTAATTTTCGTATAACTGAAATAGGGTAAATGGAGGGAGTAGATCTACTACTCCCTCTATTGAATCGATTTATGTTAGTTAACTGTCGCTTCCGTTACGAGCGGTATCACTTCTTCTGTTGATGCGCCTTCAAGAACAGCGTCTTCCTTCTCAGAAAACAGATACTTGTCGAGCCACTGCTCTTGCTCCCAAAGCACATGTAAAATACTTTCTCGTGCTTTATACCCATGGCCTTCTTCTGGCAACATCACCAGCCTTGCATTGGCACCTAAACCATTCATTGCAGCAAACATACGTTTAGACTGCATAGGAAAAGTACCTGAGTTTGGATCTTCCTCTCCATGGATCATCAACATAGGTTCATTGATTTTTTCCGCGTGGAAGAAAGGCGACATGCTGGCATAGACGTTTTGCGCTTCCCAGAAGTTACGCGGCTCACCTTGGAAACCAAATGGCGTCAAGGTGCGATTATAAGCCCCGCTTCGTGCAATGCCAGTGGCAAACAAGTCACTATGGGCGAGTAAGTTAGCCACCATAAATGCTCCATAAGAATGCCCTGCAATCGCAATGCGCTTAGGATCTGCTATACCTTTTTCTACTAAGGTATCAACAGCAGCTTTCGCACTCGCAACCAATTGCTGCCTAAATGTATCATTTGGTTGTGTGTCGCCTGCCCCGACAATCGGCATCGTCGGATCATCAAAAACAGCAATACCTTTTGCTAAATACGGCATTGGCCCCCAATAGCCAATATATGGGAATTGATAAGGCGATTCACGCACCTGCGAAGCAACGGCTTTATCTTTAAACTCGAGCGGATAAGCCCACATCAACACAGGTATACGGCCTTTTGATGGGTCATAATCTGTAGGAAGATAAAGATTACCGGATAGCTCAACGCCATCATCACGTTTGTACTTGATTTGCTCTTTTACAACACCTTTAAATGCAGGATAAGGGTGCGCAAACTTAGTTAGCTGCTCCAAAGTATCAAACTGTAAGTCACGGACAAAAAAGTTGGGTTGTTCTTGGCGTGACTCACGCACGGTAATAAAGCGCATACCTTCGTCATCTAACATTGCACGCACTCTTTCGTAATAAGGTTCGCTCGACTGCCAAATACGAGTTGAAGTATTGGTTTTTACGTCAAAACGATCTAAAAAAGGAATGTTGCCTTTCTCAGATGCACCGTTGCCCGTTAAAAACAAATACCTGCCTCCAACTAACTTCAATACTCTTGAACCTAAATCACTATTTTCATATACAAAGTTGCCAGGATCTTTGTATGCATCATTATAACTGCGCTCTGAAAACACCATGCGATTTTGCTCTGGATTACGCGGAGAAAATACAGAAGAACGAATACTGCGATCGGCAAAGCGCCATTCATTCAAAATCGCAACATTGTTATCAGCCCATTCAATACTTGAAAAACGACGCTCTACTTTTGCGAAAAGTTCAGGTTCCTTTTTGAATGGCGAACTAATCGTATAAAGGTGGTCATGGTAGTCAACCTCCACATTCATATCCCCACCATCTTGCGCTTCGGCCCATATCAGTGTCGCGCCATGGTCGTCACGCCATTGGATCTTTCGAGGCCCTTCTCTCACGCTATCAAAGCCCGCAGGCAGTGCGTCGGCTAGTGGTTGTCTTGCAACTTCAAATAATGGATAGCCACGCATTCCCCACACTTGCCATACCGCTGGAAAACGGCTGTAAGGCACTTGGAATGAGAAGGGATCTGCCATCATACCAACCACTAGATTGGTAGAGTCTGGCGAAACAGAGAAATGTTTAAGATACGTTGGATTACCAATTTGCTGCGCGCTGGCATTCAGATTTAGCTTAATTAACTGCCCCTCAGAATAAAACTTAAATAGCTGAATATCATAGGGACTAGACAATAAATTCTGATAAGTGCGTGTTGATGCTTTTTTGCCAGATGTGGTTTGTATTATTGGCGTTAGGCTGGATTTATCTTTTGCGCTTGGCTGTTTGCCATGATTAATAGCAATATTCGCGATAATTGCAGTACTGTCTGGCAACCACTGGTATGGTGTTGAAGTCACCACGCCATTTAATGTTGATTGAGTAAGCTGTTTAAGATTGCGCTGCTCAATATCGTAAGCCCAAAGCGTAGCACTATTTTCTTGTTCAAGAATAAACGCAAGATAGCGGCTATCTGCACTCCAGCTTGGAGACTTGATCTTGCCTTTAGGTAGACCTGTCACCTTAATTAAGGCACCGGTTGCGACATGTTTAAACTCAATAGAGCTATATTGGCGGCTGGAGGTCCGCATAAAGGTTTGCGGATTGAACTTTATCCCCGCAAGCGCTTGCTCTGGCTGTCCAAGCTCTTCGAGCGTGAGTACCCTATTGCGCTGTAACAATGCCAACCAATTACCATTTGCACTCAATTTAGAGGTTGGGATCAATGGTGCATCAACAAGCTTTGCCAGCTCTGGAGAAGGTGTCATGTAGCCTTGCTCTTGTGCACATACCGTATATGATACGGTAGTCATTAATATGATAAATGTGATTTGTTTTAATAATTTCACTGTATTTACCTATCTTCGGCGTTTAGCAGGTGATCATATAACGATTATCGGGAAATGTGCAGAGATTTGCGATTTAATGCGATGAAAACTTGATGTACACTTAGTCACTTAACCAGCCATAATTGATACGAATTAGCATGAACAACGATAAAAAACTCGCTAAGGTTACCATTTTTGATGTTGCCGAAGAGGCACAAGTTTCTAAATCAACAGTATCCCTTGTCCTAACGCATAGCGATAAAGTCAGCGATAAAAGCAAAGAGAAAGTACTAAAAGCCATCGAAAAGCTGGGGTATGTTTATAATCGCGACGCAGCAGCGCTACGTAGTAAAAAGTCTAATCTTGTTGCAGTTGTTATCAACGACTTAACTAACCCGTACTCTGCTCAGCTTGCTGTTGGATTAGAAAAGCATATTTACGCATTAGGTATGGTGCCTATGCTGGTAAATACAGGCGAAGACTTTAATCGCCAACGCCAAGTGGTTAACACACTTAAAGAATACAACGTTTGTGCTTTTGTTATGGTGCCTGCACCAAGTACTCCACGAGAGTGGCTGGACCAATTGGCTGACTCTGGATTTCCAGTTATTACCATTATGCGTGAAGTGGCCTTCGCGAAAGCCCCCTGTATTCTACCTGACAATAAAAAAGGGACTCACCTAGCAACGACTCACCTCATTGAGCAAGGCATAAAAGACATTGCTTTTCTGGGTGGTACTCCCGAAATTTCAGATTACCATGAGCGACTGTCTGGTTTCCAAAGCGCTCTAAAGCTCAATGGATTAAATGAAGCGCAACCTGCGATCGCTGCTCCAACCAATCGCCAAGGGGGCCGAGAAGCGTTTAATACTCTCATCACTAACCATAAAGAGATAAAAGCTATCGTTTGCTTTAGTGACGTCATTGCATACGGTGCAATTGAAGCCATGCGCGAACATGGACTGGTACCTGGTGAAGACATCAAAGTTGTCGGTTTTGATGACTTGCAAGACTCCCAGCTGATGAAGCCCGCATTAACGAGCGTTAGAATTGATGCCGACGACATCGGTAAGCGGACATGCCATACGTTATCCGAAATTTTAAACAAATCGCAACCTGCCGTTAGAACCTTGGTGGATGTGTCATTGCAGATCAGAGAATCATCGTAACTCTTAGCGCTTAGCAATAAATGTAGCGCTGATACCTGCTTATAAAAAATGCAAATATTTGCGGCCAAAACTATAGACATTACTGAGAATCTGGATAGAATTCGCAGCAATCTTGGCCGCCAAATTTACCTATGCAAATAGTCTGTTGCGAATATCAAATTCGTGTGCAAAAACATAACTAAAATCTAGTAAAAGCAATGATATGTACCTTACTAGCAGCGCGTACCCATGATGAGCTCAGTTTGATTTTTTTAATTTCAAACACCATACTTTTTTAACATTTTCGCCAATTCGCTTCATTCAGTAGAATTGGCATTACATATTTAAGGTTCTCTTTCGTTGAATAACGCAACCTTTACAGAGAAACGCCGCTTTATTGTGAAGTTAGGCAAAATGCTTCACAAATACGGTACCCCTGCCTATCGACTCGAAGCACATTTAATGGAAATAGCCACTCACCTAGGGCTAAAGTCTTCCTTTGTCATGTCTCCGACATCTGTCACTTTTGTAATTTGGACCGAAGGTCATGAAGAAGAATATACCCATGTGGCGCGAGTTGATCCCGGCGATCATGATTTAGGTTCATTGGCAGATACGGATGACGTCGCAACACGCGTGTTATCTGGTGAGCTTTCAATCCAAGAAGCTGAACAATGCCTTGAAGCCATTTTGCACGCTAAGCCCCCTTATAATAAGTTAATGACGGGTCTTGCATTTGCAACCTCAAGTGGCGCATTTGCGATGCTGATGGGAACTAGCTGGAATGACGTTTGGTGGTCGGCGCTAATATCGCTTGTGGTCTACATATTCGTGCTTTGGGCAAGTATTTCCAAACGCGTAACACATATGCTTGAGCCTTTGGTCGCCATCGTATCAGCGGTTGCTGCCTGCGCTGTGTCTGTGTACATTGACCCGCAGGTCAACATCCGTTTGGTGGTACTTTCGGCCATTATCGTGTTTATACCTGGCTTGGCGCTGGCGCTTGGGTTTGCGGAATTATCGGCTCGTCATCTAGTGTCAGGCACCGCTAGAGTCATGGACTCTATTATGTTGCTCTTTAAGCTCTACTTCGGTGCATTTTTGGGGATCAGTTTAGGGTTTGCGTTTTTTGGACAAGTTGATTTTATACAACCATCACCATTACCACGTTGGACGGCTTGGCTTGCAGTGCTATTACTTTGTAGCAGCCTAGTTATTATCTTTAGAACAAAGTTACGCCATGCAAGTTGGTCACTCGCATCAGGCTTTATCGCCTACGCAGCCAGTATCAGCTCTGCGGTTTACTTTGATTATGCACTTGGTACTTTTGTAGGTGCATTTGCAGTGGGTGTCTTTAGTAATATCTTTAACCGTGTGGTAAATGCCCCTGCGTCCATTGTTGCAATGCAAGGTTTGATTGTGTTGGTCCCTGGTTCTAAAACCTATATTGGACTTAATTCTTTAATTGAAGGCCAAAGCTTTGTTCATGCGGACCATATTGGCCAACAAACCTTTTTAATATTTATGTCTCTTATCGCTGGCCTTATCTTCTCAAACGTTGTACTGCCACCTAAAAAGAGCTTATAACGCGCAAAAAGAACTGGAAAGGCGACTTTCTAGTTCTTTGTAGTTATGAATGTTAACAAAAAACAAAGCAAAATCACTCTAGTAAACTTAATTTAAACAGCACAAAACCCAGAAAAAATTATTTTATAACCATATATTTCAATAAAATAAGAAAAATTAAAGCAAAAAACCACCAAATTCATAACTATTCATTTCAATTCAAGATTTAACAAACCCCGCTGGTGTTTAATCTTTCTCGAGGTCAACCACAAGTAAGCACTCAAGGGGAATTTATGTTTCGCAATAACAAGAAAAAACTGGCTGTATTAATCAGCCAATCTTTGCTCGGCTCGGTACTTTTTGCACCGGGTCTAGCACTCGCTGAAGAAAACAACAATCAAGAAGCAGCTAAAAATGGTGAAGTTGAAGTTATTCAAGTCAGAGGGATCCGTGGCAGCGTTGTTCAATCACTCAATACAAAAAGATACTCAGACGCCATTGTTGATGCAGTAACCGCCGAAGACATTGGCAAATTTCCAGATCAAAACGTTGCCGAATCATTACAACGAATTACCGGAGTTTCAATCACGCGTAGTTTTGGTGAAGGTGAACGCGTTAGCATTCGAGGCACAGGTGAAAGCCAAAACCGGACCTTATTAAATGGTCAAGCTGTTGGCTCAGCGGACTGGTGGACTAACTCAGCGGCGAGCCGTGGATTTAACTACACAATGTTACCCTCTGAAATCATTTCTGGGCTTGAAGTTTACAAATCACCAGAAGCCGATATTGACGAAGGCTCTATTGGTGGAACCGTGATTGTTAGAACACGTAAGCCGCTTGATTTAGAAGCAAATAAAATTGCAGGTTCAATTATCGCACAGCACAGCGAAGTGTCAGGTGAAACCGACCCGCAACTTTCCGCTATGTACAACTTTAAGACCGATGATGAATCTTTTGGCGCCTTAATTTCTGTCGTGCGCCAAGAGCGCAACTTACGTCGTGATGGTATTGAAGCGTGGTCTTGGACCTATCGTGATATCACACTTGAAGACGGTACCGTCGTCGACAATGTCTACAGCCCTGGCGGTGGCGGCTCAGCAATGTTCTCACAGCAGCGCGTGCGCACGGGTATAAACCTCGCCTTGCAATATCGTCCAAATGAAAATATGGACATTGTATTCAATGCGTTAGACTCTACACTTGAAGCCGACAATGAAAACCAAAACTTCCTGTGGTTACCCGGTTACGGCGGCTCACAATATACTGACATTACCGTTATCGACCACCCCGTAGTTGGAAAGATGGCCGTCGGCGGGACGCTTGGCTTATCACCAGATGGTAATAACATTCTGGATGAGACCAAAGTACGTAACTCTGAGCTCAAAACCAAATCGTACGACTTAAAAGTTGAACATCAAGGGCAACTTTGGGAATCTTCATATCACTTAGGTTACACAGAAGGTTCGGGGGGTTCACAAGCGGATCGCTCCGTTGGTTGGGAAGGCAACTATGTTCACAGCTTTGATGCGTCACAAGAGGAAGACGTAAAGACCAGTTATGCTGCCGATCCAAACGATGGTGATAAATGGAATTTAGGCTTTTTACGTTATGACAGCAATGATGCGAAAGATGATGAAACTTATTTTCAAGCCGATTTTAAACGCCCAATTGATGTCGCTATCTTTAACCAGATCAAAGTAGGCTTTAAATATCGTGATCACAGTCGTTTTAATACCAAACACACAACGGATAATCGTACCGACTTAAACTGGAGTCTAGCTGATTACTCTAAAGCCATGCCTTCTGATTACCTTTCAGGCATAGGCTCAGCAGGCACAACGCGCAGCTATGCAATCACTGATTCAGATAAAATACGCCAAGAAGGTGATGCGCTGGGTTGGAATTACCGAGTATTGAAGGCCAGTACTTTCGATATCAATGAAAAAATTACCGCAGGCTACATTAAAGCGAATCTGGATGCAGATGGTCTACGCGGTAATTTAGGCGTAAGGCTTGTAAATACCAAACAAACCTCATCCGCGTTTGCAGGTGAGTCCGGTGCTGAGGTATGGACAACGGAAGAAAAGGACTACTTCGACATTCTTCCAAGCATTAACTTGGCAATTGACTTAGATGACGATTTATTAATGCGTTTTTCTGCGGCACGAGTTATGTCTCGCCCAGATTACGCCGATATGACAGCATCAACCTCATACAACCTAGAAACACAAACAGGCACTGGCGGTAACCCTGACATCGACCCATATCGAGCGACGCAGTTTGATACCGGTATCGAGTGGTACTTTAGCGACGCAGGTCTTTTTTCTGCGGTATTTTTCTACAAAGATATTCAGTCGTTTATCGAGAGCCAACCAGCACTTGAAACTCACGAAGGTAAAGAAGTGCTGATCAGCCGCCCTGTTAATGGGAAAGCAGGCCGCATTCAAGGCCTAGAAGTGGGTTATCAACAAGAGCTATACGAAGGTTTTGGCGTTGCAGCTAACTATACCTATGTAGATGGTGAAGCCAAAGATGATGAAGGTAACGACATCACTATCCCAGGCAACTCTGAGCATACTGTTAACTTGAGTTCTTATTATGAAAACGAATTCATTAGTGCCCGTATCTCATACAACTTCAGAACAGGGTATGATACAGGTCGCGACTGGCCAGGATACATTGACGATTATGGTCAAGTAGATGCCAACCTTACCTATAACTACAATGAGAATGTGGCATTTATTCTTGAGGCCATCAACTTGACGGATGAACATACATTTAGCTATCAGGAAAAGGGAGTTGAGCAAGCACTAACGGGTGTCTATGCCGATGGAAGGCGTTTTAGCGCGGGGGTTAGATTTAACTTCTAACACCGAATAGCGAATGAAACTTTTACCGCTAAATCTGGTCTTATTAGTCGTAAAGAAATAGTTTCATGACTCGAATTAAGTCGCTTCCAAGCTAACACAGGTTCGACTTAGTAAACTCCCTGCCCGGAGTTCCAAAAAGCTGATAGCGTTTGCTATCAGCTTTTATTATTTAAATTTCCCTTATATTGTGGTTATATAGCCTATTAAAAATGGCCACAGCAACCCCAAAGAGCAGTCCGAGGATGAGTAATCAATAAAATGCGCAACAATCTCATTTCTGGGCTTATTTTTTCATTTTTTCTGAGTATAAGTTGGCAGACAAAAGCCGATCTTTATGATGCTACCCTCGCCTATCAGAATGAAGAATTCACTCTTGCATTTTCTGAATTCAATCGCCTAGCTCAGTTAGGTAATGCAGACGCCATGTATAATCTTGGGGTGATGTATTTGTACGGTCAAGGAACCGAACAAAGTGCCGCAAATGCCTTTGCTTGGTTTTCATTGGCTAAAGAGTTCGGTATTGCTGAAGCCTTTCAAACTGCGCAACTCGTTTTGCAGCAGTCCGACGACCAAAGTGGCCTAAAAGATTTCGTAACACTTCAAAAAAATCGTTTGGCAGACACCTACTTACTTGATTCAACACTTGCCCGGCTCAAACAACCCAATATCGTTTCTACGCCGAGTAAAACTCACGATGTATTACCTGACTATCCTGATGAGGCCGTACGACAAGGGGTTGAGGGCTGGGTTTGGTTAGAGTTTGATATCGACCAAGGCGGTAAGGCAACCAATATTGAGGTCGTAGATAGCTACCCCAAGCATATATTCACCGCTAGCCTGTTAAATGCTGTAGAGAAGTGGCGATATAGTGGACCAAAGCAAGCACACACGCTGATTTACCATTTTGCGACATATAAAGGCGAGCAATATCGCGAAACCTTAGCCATTCAAAAGAAGGCCTACGAAAAACAGCTAAAGCAGAATATCGACGCTGCAGAACGTGGTGTGGCGCAAGTACAATACTATATTGCTAACTGGTTGAGTATGAAAGATTACAACGCGTATCAGCTGCTGCGCTATCACTGGCGCGCTGAAGAACCAGAAAATGAATTATATTTAGCTGCAGCCAAAAATGGCTTGGACTTGGCACAATATCGTTTAGCAACTCAACTTATCAATGTGGGAGAGCATCGACTTAGTGTACTTTGGCTTGAACACGCAGCACAAACCATGGATATCGCAAAATATCGCTTAGCACGATCACTACTTACAAACACAGAGCTGCAAGATACTCAACGTGCGCTACAAGTACTTACCGAAGCTTCGAACAACGGCCATTTGCGCTCCACACTTCTATTAGCAAACACTTATTTAACTCGTCTCAACGACAAAACTCAGGCAAAGGCTTGGCTGCGTCATGGTCTCACCATCGATCCCGAACACCCTGAACTGCTGCTACTATCTGCCAAGCTTACAGATAATCAGGCAGAGGCCAAGAAGCTTGCCTCACAAGCATTGAAGTCGGCATCACAGCGCAATTGGAGTAGTAAAGCAATACGCTTATTCCAGCAAAAGCTAGCTAACTAACTGTACCCAACCTGGGCTTCGTAACAATGATGTCTTCATCGGTCACCGTACTCCAGTAATACTATGTCACTTTCATAGTTGTTGATCCGATTGAATACTACCTGACTGCCATCAAAGCTTGATAATACCTGTAACTCGGTAAACCCCGCGTAAAGGTGTAACCCAATTGGTTGAATTTCTTCGACCTTGTTTTCACTACTTAAATAACGATAAAGCACCAATTGGTGGCCTCTTTTCAGTACAAAGTAAACCCCATCTCGATATACTGCAGGCTGATAAAGAGATAAAGACCCACGTAACTGCTCTACATCAAATGTCTCAGTGAGCGCAGTAATTAGGTATTCCCTAACTTGTTCTTTATACCCCACAAAGCTAGGGTTCTTTTGAGTAAGAGGTAAATCAGGTGAGTGCGTTACCAGAGGTTGTTGCTCACTGCGCCCTTGAGATACGGTAAATTGCCATGCCTGCCATTTTGCTTCCGCCGAGAGCTTCGCTCGATAATACAGGTTTCTACCATCCTGTGACCAATGCAAGTCGGCAATTTCGGCAAAGTTATCAACTACTTTTTTCACCTCTTTAGTAAAAGAGCTTATTAAATACACTTTGTGCGACTTTGATAATACGGCGAGATATTCGTTATTAGGCGACAGCAATAGCAAAATAGGCACTTCTCCCAGCGGCATCGTACCAAGCAAACTCGACGTTGGCCGAAAAGCATGTTTATGCCACAGCTCAAATTGTGGCGCATCGTTATTTTTGGTTGTCACCGAGGCATACACAAAATGTGCGCCATCATCAGACAATGCGGCAAGTAGGTCCATTCGAGCGGGCGACGTCAACTGCTTTTGCTGTGCTTCGCTTTGTGCGTCTACAGCAAGCTGATAAAAGTTAATTTCAGCCACGCCCTCAGTGTGCGCCGAAGCACGCAAGTTCGCATTGACATCAATCTCAGATATCGCACCAAATCCGGAGTATAATAACTGTTGCTCACGACCTTTAAGTACACTCAAGTTTTGTTTGGCGATAATAACCGTATCGTCCTCATAACCATGACTCAATGCCGAAAAAGACTGCTTGGAGAGTGTGGTGGTTTGGCTTTCAAGGTCCCCAAGTTGCCCCAGATTAAGCCGATAAACGCCCTGCTCTTTTACCTGATACAACAGCGTTTGTTGGTTAACTTGATAATGTGTTACATCGCGAATAGGCAACGCCGTGGTGTTGAGCACTTTAGGTTGATTATCCGCAAAAGTGACCGCTACAGATTGCAAATAGGTCCCAGCTTTATCCCAAGACTTAGTGATAAAATGGCCCGCTCGATATTCTAGCCAAGGCGCTGAGTCTTGTGCACTATTACAGCTGCCAAGCACGCTATCGCGCGCTAGTCGCCACATTTCTATTGGACCTTTAACGTGTAACGCCCGTACTTCACAGGAAACCGGATCCGAGCGCGAATAAATCAGCCAGTTACCATCTAAAGACCAACTTGCTGACTCTTCACTATAACCGCTGCTTTTTATCGTATGGGTTGTTTTAGTCTCAAGATCATAGACCGCCAAATCAAATTGATCGGCTCCCTCAGCTAAATAACTGTAGGCTAAATAGTTACCATTTGGAGAAAAGCGCACAAAGACTTCAGCACCCGGTGAGGACGTGATCCGAGTTGCAGTGACGGGCTGCTGTTGCAAGTCACTTTGCCACTGCTTGGTAATAAAAACGCCAAGCAAAGTCACCACAAGACCCATAAAAAACCCGAGCAGCGCAAATTGTGCGCCACGCCCACGAGACAACTCCTCTACTTGCTCAAGTAGCGTCGGGGCTTTTTCAATTTGTGCAATACATTGATAACCTAGGCGTGGTACCGTTTTAATTATTTTTGGCTCGTTTGAACTGTCACCAAGCAGCTTACGTAGCTGTACCACCAGCTGGCTAACAGAGTTATCACTGACGATAGTACCGGGCCATACGATATCTAAGATGGCATCTCTGGTAACAACCTGTCCCTTGTTAGCAATCAATAGACGTAATAATGCAGCATGTTTCGCTTCGATGCTTCTCCAAGAACCGTCAACACACACAGATAAATTGCTCAGGTCGACAAGTATCTCATTGATTAAAAAACGTTTTTCTAGGTTTTCAACCATCAACTACTAAAAATTTGTAAAACTATGGTTAGGCTCGTAATAAAAGCGTATTATGAGTATCAACTAAAGGTAACTTACTCGTATTATAAGTTGAGCACAATGTCAGAATTTCTCATCCGAACAGTTTCTTGTAGCGCATTCTTTATCACAGCTGCAAGTTATGCCGTTGAGCAAAATCAGACAGCTGAAAATACCATAGAACGCATCGAAATCCGTGCCTTCCATGACAGCGTTGTCAAGTCTCTCAGTAATAAACGTCACAATCAACAAGTTTCAGATACGATCAGTGCTGAAGACATAGGTAAGTTTCCAGATAAAAACGTCGCAGAGGCGCTGCAACGGATCACCGGTATTTCACTCTCTCGAGCACAAGGTGAAGGTGAGCGGATCGGCGTGCGAGGCACAACCCCCGAGCAAAATAGAACTTATTTGAATGGTCAATATCTCGCCTCCGCTGATTGGTGGATCTCAAGTCAGCCAAGCCGAGGCTTTAATTTTACCTTATTACCCAGTGAAATCGTCTCTAGCCTTGAGGTGTTCAAAACACCACAAGCTATGCAGGATGAAGGGTCATTAGGTGGTGCAATCAATATAAAAACCCGCGACCCTCTGCTTACGCCTTCAGGCTATGGCGTTGTAACGGCCCAGTTCCAATACAGTGACTTGAGCGATAAACTCGACCCACAATTATCTGCAATTTATAACTACCATAGCGAAAGTGGCGACTATGCTGTACTTTTTACCGCAACACGACGAGATCGCAGCCTCAGACGCGACGGCCTAGAATCGTGGGGGTGGCACGATAGAACATTATACCAAGGTGAAGGTGATACTTGGTATGCCACCCAGCAGACCCCACAAGACAAAAGCCAGACGTTGTGGTTTCCAGGAGGTGGGGGTTCCGCGATTTTTCAGCAGCAAAGAGAGTTACAAGCTTATACAGTCAATGCCGCATTTCAGCTTTCCCCACGGCTTAGGTTAAATAGTCACTTACTTTACTCTCATCTAAACGCAGACAACAACAATCAAAACTTTCTCTGGCAAAGTGCAAAGTCTATTGACCTAGGCGGCGGGGTAACCGATTTACAAGTACAAGATGGTACTTTGGTGAGCGCCCACTATTTACCCACAGCAGCGCCGTTCAATACCAGCATGGAAGCCATTTGGCGAGACTCGCAGATCAGCACTAAAAGTGCTCATCTAGACTTAGTCTATGACGGTATTTATTGGTCGAGCCAATTTCAAGTGGGTCTAAGCCACGGCTCAGGTGGCACCAAAGAAGACGTCACATCACAGTTTTCTGCTAACACCCGTTTTCATGTTGATACGTCAATGCGAAAAAACATTATCGCAAGTTATGGGGCTTCTCCGTTAGATGCGGCGAGTTGGTTTATCACCGAAGCTCGAAATGACAGCCAAGATGGCAAAGATAAATCATACTTCGCGCAAGCCGATTTTGCGTACGATATCGACTTTAAACAAGTCGACGCGATTAAATTTGGCATTAAACTCAAGGACCATCAACGGGACTTTTTGCGCTATCGCTCAAAAGATGGAGGGCTTGATGGTCTAGCCGGCGAGCTTGGCACTACACTGGCCGCCTATCCGGGCACTTTTGTGGATGATTATTTGCGCGGCGTAGGTAGTGCAAACACCTTAAAAAACTACAGTTATGCCGATATTACACTGCTCGCTAAAGACTTCGATACGCTCAATTTTGAACAAGAGATAGAAAAAGCCAGTCGTTTTCATATTACAGAAAAAACCGCCGCCGCTTACGGTCAAATGCAACTCGCTGGTGAATCCTATGCAGCCAACATTGGGGTACGGGTGGTCAAAACCTTTCAAGACTCTGCCGCATTTAAACGTGTCGCCTCCCCCATCGAAGCGCCCGATAGCTATGTTTGGCATGAAGAATCTCGGGATTACATCGATATTCTACCCAGCGCCAATATCAAGTTTGATTTAAGCGAAAGTCTGGTTGGCCGTTTTTCCGTTGCGCGCGTCATGTCACGAGCGCAATTTCACCACCTTATGCCCTCAACCAATTACAACGTGACCCAAGCTCAGGGACAAGGTGGTAACGCCAGCTTAGCTCCATATAGAGCGGCGCAGTTTGATGCCAGCCTTGAGTGGTACTTTGACGATGCAGGACTCGCCTCAATCGCCTTATTTAACAAAGATGTGGAGTCTTTTATTGAGTTTGAGCGAAAGCTTGAGCGTCATGAAGGTATTTTGATGTCTATCGATAGGCCCAGTAATGGCGCTGGCGGCAGTATCCGTGGCGTTGAACTAAGCTACCAGCAGACACTTGCGTACGGATTTGGGTTAATCGCCAATTACACCTATGTTGATGGAGAACGTGACAACGCTGACGTTGGCTTACAGGACAAAGTGCCAGGCACCTCAAAACACAGCGCTAATCTCACCGCTTACTACGAGAACCACCAATTTAGCGCACGGCTTAGCTATAATTATCGAACCCAGTTTGCCACCGGTGTAGGCGAGACCATGATGGATAACTACGGTCAGTTAGACGGCAGCCTCACGGTGAAATTAAGTGATAACCTTGATGCACAATTTGAGTTTATTAATTTAACCGACGAACAAATCTATACCTATGATCGCAATGAGTACGCACCAACAGGGGTATATGTGAATGGTCGGCGCTACTACGCGGGGCTAAGGTACCAATTCTGATTTGCATGATAATTGCGCCTGTACAAACCCTAAGAATAAATCTAGCTTTGCAGAGTGCTCTCGTTTCACTTTATATATGGCATGCAAAGTAACTTCAGGCCTATTTTGCTCGGGAAACAGCTCAACCAAAGCGCCCGAATCAATATCCCGTTGGCAGAAATAAGACGGTAGCATGGCAATCCCCAATCCTGCCAACACCGCCTCTCGAATGTGAAACCGACTGTTCGCTATCAAATTACCTTGCAAAGCATAACTTCGAGTTCCGTCATGCCAACTATCTTCAACATGATTAAGTTTTGATAACAACATGTTATGCCTACTCAGTTCGTCCAATTGCTCGGGCTTCCCATGCGCCGCCAAATAACTGGGAGCAGCAACAAAAGTCGAGTTTATATTGATTAATTTCAAGACATAAAATTGACTGTCTTTAAGTGCAGCAGAGAGCCTAAAAGCGACATCAATCTCATCTTCGATTAAATCCTGATTTGCTGCAGTAAACATCAGCTCTAACTTTATTTGTGGATAGCGCTTTTGAAAATCGATACAAATTTGGCTCAGTAGCATACGCCCTATCGTATTTGGAAAGGTTATTTTTAGATGCCCGGATTGATGCACACCAACTTGTTCAACTTCCTCTTCCAAATCGCGTAGCGCGCGAAGGATCTTTTTCCCTTTTTCATAAACCAACTTACCGGCATCAGACAATGCGAGTTTACGGGTTGTTCGATTTAAAAGTACTTGTCCATAAGACGACTCTAGCTGCGCTATCGATTTACTCACCGCTGATGTCGTGGTACCGAGCTGCTCTGCAGCTCGACTAAAGGAGTGTTGCTCAGCGACACAACATAATATTTTAAGTAAGTGAAGTTTATCGTATTCCTTTCTCATTATTTCCTCTTAGGAAAAAGTCTTTACACCAAATGAATATATATTAACTAAAAATAAAAAGTAAACTTAACTCAAAAGAAAACAAAGGACATCAACATGATCACCACGTCGTGCCACTGCGGCCAGATCCACTATCGTATTTTCACCACGACAACAGCCAACGAAATATGCACTGGTGTGCAGTTTATTCAGGCTCACGGTCTGATCGAAAATCCTTGTAAATCTCTCGAACGATTTGTGGTGCCGCATTCGAAAGCTCAAACTATTCAAGAGCATGGTTTTTGCAAACACTGTGGTGCTTCTATCTACATCATGGATGACAAAGGCAACATTTCGTATGCACTTAATCATCTAATGCCGTTTCAGGCTGATTATTCAGGCGCGCTGAATTTTGGCCTATAAAAGATAACGGTTTTGCTTTATCAGACTTAACCGACAATTAATCGCAAACATTGGTTTTTATTCTGGTGACAAGTAGAATGCCTAAAAACTTCATCTTGAAGTTACAACAAGTGAATGAAAATTTAGGATAAATAATGAAACTACTTAAGTCTGCTTTGGCTTTAGCAATGGGCTTCACCAGTGCTGCAAGCCTCGCAAGCGATACCATCACTATTGAAGACATCCCAAAGATCCAATCGGTAAGCTCAACGTCGGTGAGTCCTGACGGCGAACTCGTTGCTTTTACTCGCTCGGTACCGCGCGAGCTTTACGTTGACCAAAATGGTTCTAATTACAGTGAACTTTATGTGGTTGACGACGAAGGTGTAGAGCGCCCATTTATCACCGGTAAAGTGAGCATCTCAAGCATCTCTTGGTCGGCCGACGGTCAGTTCATTTATTTCCTAACCAAGAAAAAAGAAGACAAGCAACGCGCCCTTTATCGCATCGCGGTAAACGGTGGGGAAGCACAGAAAGTGCTTTCACTAAAAGGAACTGGGATCTCGGCTTATAGTCTAAGCCCTGATGGCAAACAGGTTGCTATCCTTGCAATGCCAGCTGCCGATAAGTCAGAAAAAGAGCTGAAAAAGCTAGGTTTTATGGCTGAAGTGTATGAACTGGGTTTAAAAAACAAACAGCTTCATATCATTGATCTTGCAGCATCAGAAAAACCGCTAACTCCAGCGGCACTGAACATCGAAGGCTATGTTAGTGAAATCAACTGGGCTGATGATGCCTCTAAATTACTGGTAAAAACCCAGCCAACAGCGCTTATTGATGACAAGTATATGAAGTCACAATGGCATGTACTTGATTCAAAAACACAACAAATTACCACTTCGTTCAAAACAGAAGGTAAGCTTGGTACCGCAGAGTTTTCTCACGATGGTAAATACATCGCGATTTTAGGCGCTGAAGACAAGCATGACCCGGCAACTGGTCGCTTATACCTTGCCGATGCACAAAGCGGCAAAGTAGAAGAGTGGATCCCAAACTTTATGGGTCACATCGGTGATTTTGAGTGGTCAAACCGCAAAAACCAGCTGACTTTTGTCGCAAACGTCGGCGCTGAGAGTTTTGTTGGCCAAATTAAAGTTGGCTCAAACAAATACAAGAAGCTTATCAAAGAAGGTAAGTTTATCGCATCGAACCTATCTATCTCTGACTCAGACAAAACCATTGCCCTACGTGCAAATACCGCTAAGCACCCAAATGAAGTGTTTGTGATCCGCTCAAGCAAGGCAACTCGTCTATCAAACTCAAACCCGTGGTTAGACAACAAACGTTTTGCAAAACAAGAGGCTATTAACTTCAAAGCCCGCGATGGCGTTGAAATTGGTGGCGTATTAATTTATCCACTTGATTACCAAGAAGGTACACGTTATCCACTGATCATGTCGGTGCACGGTGGTCCTGAAAGCCACGATAAGAATGGCTGGCTCACGAGCTATTCAGATCCGGGTCAAATGGGCGCAGCACGCGGCTATGCGGTATTCTATCCAAACTACCGTGGTTCGACAGGTAAAGGCGTTGATTACTCAAAACTTGGCCAAGGCGACTACGCAGGTAAAGAGTTTGACGACTTAGTAGATATGAAAGAATACCTAGTCAATACCGGTTTAGTAGACACTAAGCGTGTTGGTATTACTGGTGGCTCTTACGGCGGTTATGCCTCAGCTTGGGGTGCTACAAAACTAACCGAACACTTTGCAGCAAGCGTGATGTTTGTTGGGGTAACGAACCAACTATCTAAGTTTGGTACTACCGATATCTCAAACGAAATGTACTTAGTACACGCTCGCTCTTACCCTTGGGATAAGTGGCAGTGGTACCTAGAGCGCAGTCCGATTTACTGGGCTGGTCAATCAAAGACGCCATTACTCATTATGCATGGTAAAGATGACCCGCGAGTACACCCAGCACAGTCTATGGAGCTATATCGCTATATGAAAGTGCAAGGTAAAGACGTACGTCTAGTTTACTATCCAGGCGAAGGTCACGGTAACCGCAAAGCTGCGGCTCAATACGATTACAGCTTGCGCTTGATGCGCTGGATGGACAACTACCTAATCGAAGGCAAAAAAGACATGCCAGATTATGAAATTGACCACGCGGCGAAGCTAAAAGCCGTTAAAGACGCAAATAAATAAGTAAGCAAGCAGCTTATTGTTTGGGGCGCGAATTTGCGCCCTTTTTATCAAGGAAAAAAGATATTGCAATTAACTACAATCCAACTCGACACCGAGCGATTCACACTTAGACCCCTAACCTCACAAGACGCCGAAGCGCTATTTGCCATATTCTCAGACGCAGACGTCATGCGCTATTGGAACACGCCACCTTGGGAATGCCTTGAGGATGCAACGCAATTTATCAAGCAATCACATGAAGATTTGACTACGCAACAAGCGATCACACTGGCCATTGTTTCGAAAAGTGATGAAACATTAATTGGTAAATGTTTACTTTTTAGCTGGGATAAAGAGTCACGTCGCGCCGAAATTGGCTTTGGTATTGCCAAATCTCACTGGGGGCAAGGTGTCATTCAAGAAGCGGGCTCTGCACTCATTAACTATGCTTTTTCAACACTGCAGTTGAGGCGTATTGAAGCTGAAATTGATCCCGCTAATATCGGCTCAGCCAAAGTGCTAACAAAACTTGGATTTACTAAAGAAGGTCACTTACGTGCTCGCTGGGAAATTGCTGGTGAAGTCTCAGACTCTGCACTATTCGGCTTACTTGCAAGCGACCTTCAATAAAGCAAAGACTAATACCCAAAGGTTTAGATAACGCGTTACCTTTGTTTGTATTGGGTTTTGCAATATCCGCGATTGACCGCTTTGCTTCTAAGTTTAATATGCTTAGTGTTACGGCCATTTACTCGTTGCCGCCATAGCCTAAAACTGCTGGGTTTTAGGCTACAACGCATCAATTTGATCACTTCAGGTTCACTAAGCTCAAACTGTCGTTCGATAGCTTCAAATGGCGTCCTATCCTCCCACGCCATTTCAATGATCCTGGAAATTTCTGAGTCACTAAATTGCACTTGCTTAACCTTCCCCTAATTAAAAGCAAAGATACGTAGCGAGTAGCTCATTAGATTAAAAATACTTACGTCCAATCAATATTCCCATCGCAATGCCGATAGGTAAGGTGTACATGATTTGCCCAGATGCAACGCCCACGGCTGTGCCAATTCCTGCGCCGATAGCCAGCCCCAGACCTATTTTTCGATTGGCATTTTGTTTATCACATTTCATTGATTGTTCCATCATTTAAGCCAGTAGTTAATGTGGCAAAGTAATGAAGAAATGTAAACCACCTTATTTGCTTAACAATCAGTGCCCGTCACGCTTAAACCAAGCCTGTAAAAACTCGATACATTGAAGTACCGCGGCTGGCACAAATTGGCGTGCGGGATACAGTGCATATAAGGCTAGCGTTGGCTTGTCAGCGTGCTGCAAAATACTGACTATCTCACCCTTTTCAAGTGCTTCTCTACAGGCAAATTCAGGTAAAACCCCTATTCCCAAATGGCTTTTAATTGCCTGCAACATAAAAAGGACATTGTTCACTTTAAGGGAGCCTTTTATTCGCACACCTTCGTCTAATGGCCATAAGTTCCTGCGTTTTGAATAGCTGTATTCAAAACAATTATGATGAATTAAATCTGGTGCTGATTCGATAGCAGGGTGACTCGCTAAATATTGTGGTGAGGCGCATACATGATAGCTAAATTGAGTAATTTCTTTTCCTATATAACTTGAGTCAAACGGACGACTGGAAGCCCGAAAACCTAAATCGAATCCCTGTTCTACTAAGTCGATATCCTCATCTCCTAAATGTATTTCAAGGTCGACATCGGGATACGCTTGCATAAAATCGGCGAACATTGCTGCCAAGTCAGTGATCCCAAGCACCATTGGCACATTCACCTTTAGCTTACCTTTTGGTGCTTGCTGCGACTCTTGTATGAAGGTGTCTGCATCCTCTAACTTATTGAGAATATCCTTAGCACGTTGTAAATAGCCTTCTCCCACATGCGTGAGCTGCAAATTGCGCGTGGTGCGATGTATAAGCCGCGCACCAAGCTCAGCTTCTAGTCGGCTGATCTCCTTGCTGATCATGGATTTGGATGTATTATATTGCTCTGCAACACGAGTAAAACTGCGTACCTCAGCCAGTTTTACAAACATTTCTATCGCTCGTAGCTTATTCATACTTTCCTTGATTATTGTTTCCACTATGTGAACTCTTGGTTCTCATTGTAGCTATATATCAAACAACATCTAGTTTATACACTGAGCTTGTCTTTTAGCCAAGAAGCAAATGAGGAAAACCATTATGTATACGTTATATTACTTACCAGGTGCTTGTGCGCTAGCAACGCAAGTCATATTAAGAGAATTAAAACAACCCTTCGAACTGGTTGACAAACGCGGTGTTGATAACTTTTTAGCCATTAACCCAACAGGTAAAATCCCGGTTCTTAACGATGGCGAAAACTGCTTAGTAGAAGGCGCTGCAATCCTACTTTATCTACTCAATAAACACGAAAATAACCTTCTTCCTCAAGCTGATATTCTTCAAAAGCAACAAGCGATAGAAAACATTCTGTTTGCCAATGCTACTATGCACCCGGCTTACAATCGTCTGTTTTTTGCCACAGGCGCAATCGCTGATGAGCATGCACGCCAGCCATTTTTAGAAGCGGCAGCGGTTGCCATCAACGAATTATGGGTGTTAGTCGAGAAAAAGTTAGCGCAGCAATCATTTTTAGGCGGCGATCAGGTTTCCACTGCGGATATCATGCTGGCTGTATATGCGCGTTGGGGCACCTATTTTCCAGTCGACATTGTCATTCCAGAAAAAGTCAGCAAAATGTTAGCTGCAGTTGAGGCAAGGCCCAGCTTTATCGCCTCGATAGCAGCTGAACAAGCACACAGTACAGACGCATGAGCTTAATATGACTAAGCCTATTTTCAAACTACAGGATTTAGACAAAGTAACTGCGGTTATTCAACAATATTTTGACGGGCTACACCAAGGAGATATTAAAAAGTTGGATGCAGTTTTCCACGTTGACGCGGTGCTCAAAGCTCCAGGAATGAGGCGCACCAAATCACAGTGGCTAGATTTGGTTTCATCTCGACAAACGCCCGAAAGCCAAGGCGCTGCTTTTAATTACCGTATTTTGTCGGTGGATGTTGTAAACCATCAAGCAATGGTCAAGCTGTATTGCCCACTGTTTGAACATCACTATATCGACTTTATTGGTTTACTTAAAGAAGATGGACAATGGCGTATCGTCAACAAAATGTATGATGATCTGTAGGAGATAACCAATGCCAATCATCAATATTAAAATCACGAAGGAAGGCGTTACACCTGCTCAGAAGCAAGCCTTAATAAAAGGTGCAACTCAGCTTATGGTGGATGTCCTTGATAAAGCGCCACAAGTTACTTTTGTTGTTATAGAAGAAGTTGAAACTGACGACTGGGGAATAGGGTTTGATCAAGTCTCTATGTTGAGACAGCAAAACTTAAGTCCTAAATAGCGCAATAAAAAAGAGGCATCAGATGGTGCTTCTTTACCTGCAAAGACAATTTTCTTGAAAAAGAATCTTATAAAATTCAGGTAAATAAAAACTTTTTTAAAAAAGTTTCTTGAAAAATATTTGCCTCGTCCATAGATAGTATTGTGAGGACGCCGACAGGGTCCCAACCTAAACTAAGTAAATGTTTTATATGCTATTTATTGGCTTTAATTGAAGCAATAAATAGCTTAATTATCGCTTTATGAGGATACAAATTATGCGTACAGTAGACCTATCTCCACTTTATCGTTCATTCATCGGTTTTGACCATTTAGCACAGTTAATGGATGCAGCATCACGCAACGAAAAGCAACCAAGCTTTCCGCCATATAACATCGAAGCCACCGGTGAAGACAAATACCAAATTACCATGGCTGTTGCCGGATTTACCGAGCAAGAGCTTAGCCTTGAGTCAGAAAACAATACTCTGACAGTGAAAGGCGAAAAGCAAAACAAAGAAGACAAAGCTGAGCGTAAATTTATCCATCAAGGCATCGCAGAGCGTAACTTTGAGCGTAAATTTCAACTTGGCGATCACGTCAAAGTGATTGGCGCAGGACTTGAAAACGGCCTGTTAGTCATCGACCTTGAGCGCGAAATTCCAGAAGCACTCAAGCCGAGAAAGATTGAAATTGGCAAAGGCAATCTCATCGAAAATAAATAATCGATTGAGATCACTTCCCCCTGTTTTTACATGATGTCACGTTTCCAAGTCGCCCTCGGGCGACTTTTCTGTAAAAAATGTATGAGCTGGCGGTGTAAAGCAACCCTAAAAACAAGCAAACGTAGTGTCGTAACATACTTATTTTTTAAGAGCTGTTAAAAAGGCAACATTCACTTTCTCCGTTACCTTCCCCAATTCAGTTACAGATCAAAGTAAACTATGCTAACCTACCTTCTACTACCTAATCAAAGTACTTCAGTATCAAAGTACTTTGATACTTTAATAGTTTAAAGGAATAGCATGAAATTTTTCATCACGTCAACACTTCTCACCTTGCTATTAGCAACCCAACAATCACAGGCTTACGTCGAGAAGATAAAGCATTTCTCAAGCTTTAGAGATTTGAGCAATATAAGAATCATCGATGTTGATAATGATAATAAAAAAGACATCGTTACAATGATTAATAACGACAAGCAACGATTGTATATTGTAAATATACCTTCTGAAAATGAAGGTATAGAAACAACACTGACTGATTCAATAAAGCTCGAGAGCGACAATGAATCAATAGATTCTTTCGAAATTTATTATGATAGGCGATCTGATAATCACTTTGCTGTTGTTATAAGTAAGACACAAAACGTACACCTTCTCAATTTAACTGCTAGAAAATATGTAAAAGCGCTCCCAAATGTAACCGCTGAGATCGTTAAATTTAAAGACATAGATAACGATGGTGACGTCGAAATCATGCTGATAAATGAAAGCAGTATGTCTACACTCGATATGCACACACTAGAAACCAAAGCGCACTACAACTTACCACACTATGAATTTGTTGTTGGGAAGTTTACCAATCATCTGTTCAATGAAATGCTGACGTGGGACGGTAAAATCTACCGGATTCAAGATAATGAAATAAATCAAGTTGGTACGCTTGCAGTAACAGGCACCTATTTATTTACTAAAGATATAAACGGTGATGGAACAGATGAAGTAGTTAATAGGGACTGTACTATAGACGTAAAAAACGGCAGCGTTATTTGGCCTGTAGGAAATTCTCTAGAAAGTTGTAAGCAGGAGCCTGGCTATTCAAAGTATGGTCGTTCATCAACGTTCAACAACACTTTATATCAACTTAATGCGGAAGTTTTTAGCGGTCGCGGTTACCCCTATGCTTTAGATTTAAAATACTATAACTACCTAACTCGAGAAAAAGAGGTTATCGGTAAAAATTTCACAGAAGGAGGTGGAGATTATCAACCTAAAGTCTATCACCATATCTATAGCTATTTGGACTTGTATGGTGATGAGAAAAAAGAAAAGATTGAGCAAAAGACTAAACTTCACGTCGAAGAAGTTTTATTTGGTGAAATAACTGAACTGGGATTCAATGGTGATGTGTATTTAGCAAAGCAGAACAACAAACTAAGAATTATTGATAGACATAATACGGTTGCTGGTATCAATGATATAAAATGGCAGCCAGACTACATCAAAGTCACCAGTACAACATTGAAAAATATATCCCCATTTACTCAAAATGAATCATGGTCAAAAGAAGTCGCAAACAATCTCAACTATTATACTGCAACAGACCTTGAAAAGGTGTCAGTAATTCCTTTTGCTAAAAATAGCAACGATAAAATAGTGTATCAGATCGATGATAGGATGCTTAACAAAAAAAAGAGCTATATATTGAACATGGATGGATCTAACCACATCGAAGAGCCCATTATTGGCAGTTTCGAATTTTTGGGTGATATTGATGGTGATGGTACTCCTGAATATCTCCACCACGAAGGATTTTACTATCTCAATATATCAGAACCATTCGAAATCAAAGACTTTAATAGTGACGTGGCTAAATATAGCATTTCACGGGTTGTTGAGCCCACTCACGCACCAGGGTTAATACGGTCAATAGCATTAATAGACTTTGATGGTGATGGTGTTAAAGAGTTAGTATTCGAACATAAAAATCGAGCGACAATCTATAATCTTGTTCAATACAGCCACTCATCACTGGACCTCGGCGATCTTAAATCACTCTACACGTTTACCAATAACGCGATAGAAAAGCTTTACGGGACGACGCAAAATGGCACTTTGCAGTCCATTTCTGCACAAGGAAGCAAACAAGAAATCACGACCTTATGTGCATCGTCGAAATTAATTGATATCGAGCAACACCTTGACGGCCAACTCCATATTACCTGTGAAAATGAATTGGGTACCTTTAATTTGACTAGCCAACAATATAGTAAGCTGGTAAGCCTTGATATGGTCGCAACCCATGCAGATATTAAAATAATTGGTCAGGATACTTATTGGCTAGTACGACATGATAATGGCAGAGAATTATATAAAATTTCAGAAAGTACTGAGCTGCCTTTTCAGCTGAGTGCAGCTGAGTTTAATACCAACAAATTTACCCCCGTGAATTTTGCCTTATTAGATGAAAAAGATGCTTTTAACTATCGCTTTTATATTTCTAAAGCACCGAGCAAAGGCAATATCTCTTTCTCAGATAGAGCGCTGGGTCATTTCAACTATACACCCACAACAGGCGAAGTCGGACTAGACCAGTTTGAACTTTCCATGACTGTTGGAGGAAAAACTACCGAAAGCGTCTTAATCTCTATTAATATTGAAGGAACTCCACTTATTTTTGAATCTAGTTCACTTTCTGCCCACTGGCGTACTCCGCTTAATGGCACATTGTCATTATCAGGCATAGACGAAAATACTGTTCTTCAGTTCGGAGTGACTAGCGCACCTGCTTCAGGTGAGTTTGTCTTCAGTAATACAGCAACGGGTGAATTTACATATACACCATCGACTTCAACGTTAGAGCCTGCAATGCTTACCGTGAATGTGAGTAATGAACATGGTCTACACATTGAGAAAGTCATCACTGTAAACCATACGAATACGACGCCGCAGGCACCGCCAGTCGAGTTCGAGGTCAACCAGTCTGGAATGATTAATGTCACGCTTTTAGCTCAGGATGCTGATTCAGACCCGCTTATTTACGAATTGGTATCACAACCAAATAAAGGTGTGGTCGAGATAAACCGTAATACGGGGCTGATGTCTTATACCCCAGAAAATGATGCTACTTATGAAGTAAACTTTCAGTATCGAGTGTTTGATGGCGTGAGTTATTCAGAGCCAAGCAATGTTACCCTTAATGTCGACACGACAAAAGCTGACGACAACAAAGACAATACTGATAAAGAGCAACCAAAGAGCAAGAGTGGCGGAAGTATGCCCGTTTACTTACTGTCTCTGCTATTGCTAGCAGGGTTCGTCCGCAAGTTGAGGTTTAGCTAGACTGCTCCCAACCCAACATTGTAATAATCAGTTTTTACTCTTGGATCAATATACTTGATCCAAGAGTAAACACACGGTCGCCCTAAATTTTTCAACCGCTGAACCTAAAAGCTTAAATAAGCAAGAAATGATTAATGATTTAAATTCAGCTAAGTAAACCGGAAGAGCGTAAGCGTCGCCAGAACCACACCTAGCTACTGAATACGCTCAGCCTATAAAGTACAGCTCTGACCTCAATTCGGAGCTGACCATGCCTAAACACAAAACCGCAGAGCAATGGCTGAAACTTATCGAACAACAGGAACTCAGTGGTTTGTCTGTCACTGGCTTCTGCACGCAGCACAACCTTAGTACCAAGTCTTTTTATAATCGCCGAAGTAAACTTCGCACTAAAAAACCACCTGAGTCATCTTTTATTGCCGCTAAGCCTGCTGCATCTGAGTCCGTTTCTCTACCTGAGTTGTTACAGCTCAAGCATGGTCAGAATACGGTGTTGTTGCCATCAAACACAGATGCCCTGTGGTTGGCTGCACTGCTCAGGGCGCTGTCTTGATCTGCTGGCACAATGAGTCTGTTTACTTGCACCGCCAGCCAGTAGACTTTCGTAAATCCATCAATGGCCTCTCGGCGATTGTTGAGCAAGAAATGGCAGCACACGCGATGAGCGGTCAGGTGTTTGCGTTTTGCAATAAAAACAAGGACAAGCTGAAGGTGTTATATTGGGATAAAACCGGCTTTGCCTTGTGGTACAAGCGCCTTGAAAAAGACAAGTTTAAATGGCCCGACAAAGAAGACGATGACGTCATTACACTCAGCGCCGAACAATGGCAGTGGTTATTGTCTGGCTTATCGGTCATTGCCCACAAGCCGCTCAGCTATGGTTATAACGTATGATCATAACAGGGGTTTTTAGATCACGAATTAATCTAAGCTATTAATTTAAAAACAGTTACTCTGTTGATACAGTAGACTGCATGAAAGAAATGAATAAACTGCCTGATGATCCTCAGCAGTTGAAGCAAGACTGGCCCAGCAAAAACGCTTCGGGGCCAGCAGTGAGTCGCACCCTGCACAAGCTGACTTGTTCAATGAAGCCGAAACGCTGGTTGAAGCAGCACCTGAGCAAGACGTGGAAACCATCGAATATCAGCGCAAAAAGCCGACACGTCAGCCACTGCCAAAAGATCTGCCCCGCGAACGTGTTGTGCATGACATCGACAACAAACAATGTGACTGCTGTGGCGATGAGCTGCACAAAATGGGCGAGGATGTGAGCGAAAAGCTGGAGTTTATCCCGGCCCAGGTCAAAGTCATCGAACATGTCAGACCAAAATACAGCTGCCGGCACTGTGAAAAAACACAAACCCGGGTTGAGATAAAACAAGCCCCAGTCCCACCGAGCCCGGTCCCGAAAGGTATTGCCACGGCCAGTTTGCTGAGTCAGATCATCACCAGTAAATATCAATATGGCTTACCGCTGTATCGGCAGGAAAGCCTGTTCAAACAATATGGTATCGCACTGAGCAGGCAGACCATGGCGGATTGGGTGATCCGCTGTGCCAGTTTATTCAAGCCGCTCTATGACAGGCTGCACGAAGTGTTGCTACAGCAACCGGTACTGCACGGCGATGAAACCACGGTTAAAGTGGTGAAAGAAGACAAACAGACCAGTTACATGTGGCTGTATTGCAGCGGCACGGATTCGCCTGTGGCTGAGGCAAACATCCCTAATATCGCCCTGTTCGACTATCAGAATAGTCGTGCGGGTCGCTGTCCTGTGGCATTTTTGCAGGGCTACAACGGCTATCTGCAAGTTGACGGTTATGTGGGCTATGAGCAAACGCAGGCGACACTGGTTGGTTGCTGGGCGCACGCAAGACGCAAGTTCAAAGAAGCCGCAGATACGCAGGCCAAGGGTAAAACTGGTAAAGCGAACTGGGCGCTCAACCATATTCAAAAGTTATATCGAGTTGAGACTGCAAACAAAACAGCAAGCGCAGAGGAGCGGCAGGCTGCACGGGTACAACAAAGCGCACCGCTGCTGGCCCAGTTTAAAACCTGGTTAGATAAATCAGCACAAACGGTGGTACCAAAATCGAAGCTGGGCGAGGCCGTCCACTATACGCTAAGGCAGTGGCCGAAACTCATTCGCTACCTCGATGACGGACATCTAAAGATAGACAACAACCGGGCAGAGCGCGCTATCAAACCGTTCGTCATAGGGCGAAAGAACTGGCTGTTTAGCTTCACCACAAGTGGCGCTGAGAGTAGCGCAATCCTCTACAGCGTGATCGAAACAGCCAGAGCAAACGGCCACACCCCATTCGATTATGTGATGTATTGCTTAAACGAATTAGCCCAGCCACAGTGCGATATCGACAGCTTACTGCCCTGGCATGTTAGCCTCTAGGTGTAGTTAGCCGTACGCTTACCTTATAACTAGGGGATAAAGTTAGACAAAGTACCATCTAAGCAATATTCTATTTATTTCATTTGGTTAATGTTAACTTGGGACAAATTTTATGAGGGAATTAATATGGGAAGTCTGATTAGGAATAGATTGGAGGAGCTTTGTAGCAAAGATCCTGGTTTAAACGTACTATGGGCGCAGTGGATTTTCGATGAAAAATTAGTATCTAAGGCGCTACAAAATATTAGTCAAACATTTCCCCATTACAGCATCCATGATGACTCTCATTCAAATCAGATAATAACCAATATAGAGCGGTTATTAGGTGAAGAGAACATTTGTTTATTATCCGCAACAGATCTCTGGTTGATCTTAGAGTCGGCTTATTATCACGATATTGGAATGGTTGTGCCATTTGACGAGATAGAAGCTGACTGGGAAAGCGACGGCTTTCAGGAGTTTATTCGTGAAGTTCAAGTGGATGATAGTCATGAGCTCAATGAAATAGCAGTAAAATATTCGGATAAAAAATTTGTTGATTCAATGAAGGCAGCTTCATCTCTAGTTACTGTTTGTTACGAAGTAAAGTTGTTACAAGCGGAATTTTATCGGAAAAAACATGCAAGTAGATCTGAAGTAATAGCCATTAATCCTTTCAAAGAAATTAGTCTTACCTCTCCCCGTAATGAGTTATTGCCAGCTAGGCTTTTTAAAATATTAGGAAAAGTCTCATCTCACCACGGTTTGAGCTTCGAAGATGTGATGAAATTACCCAAGATGCAAGTAGGAGTTGGCAATGATGAAATGCATCCTAGATATATTGCTTGCTTGCTCAGATTGGGAGATTTGCTTGATTTAGATAACAATCGATTTTGCCCTGTTATGCAAAGGACAGCCGGATGTTTACCAAAGAGTACAAAAGCTCATATGGATAAACACATGGCAATTGAAGAGTTTGTCCTTAACACAAACAGAATAGATGTATTCGCAAATTGTGAAACTTATGAAGGGTATAACGCTACAGCAAGTTGGTTCCAGTATTTGAAGGAAGAAATAAGTAAACAAATGATGAATTGGGATGAAATTGTCCCAAATAAAAAGATGGGGTTGTTACCTACGGTTGGAAACCTTGACATTAAGTTAAAAGATTATGAGATATTAGATGGTAATCATGTCCCTAGATTTGAAGTTGACAGTGAAAAAATGCTCGACCTTATGCAAGGGGCTGGTCTATACAAAGATTCATTTCAGTCGATCAGAGAGTTACTTCAAAACGCAGTAGATGCAACGCTTTTGAGAATATGGTGCGAAAATTCGTTGAGCCAACAAAGCAATACTATAGACCTTACAACACCCTCCGAGAAAACAGCACATTATATTAAAACTAACTATTTCATCGAGGTTGAAATTAAATTGGCTGAAGAACGCGACGAAAGCGTACTTTGGAAAGTTGTAATTCGAGATAGGGGGGTTGGCTTCGATAAAGGTAGTATCAAGTATCTTCAGAAAATGGGGTCATCATCAAGAAATATTCAAAAACACAAGCTAATTGATGAAATGCCATCCTGGTTAAAGCCTTCAGGGGCGTTCGGCATCGGTCTTCACAGTATATTTATGCTTACAGATAAAATAGAACTTAAAACCAAAGGATTTTTCGATGAAGAAGCGTTTGAACTTGTGTTGGAAAACCCATCTAATGACGGACGCGGAAATATTTTTATCAGAAATATAGATAAAAAATATTCGCAGCAGGTAGGTACAGAATTGTCCTTTACTTATCAATCGCCTAAAGTGCCCGGAGGGTTTAGGTATTCGGCAGATAACAAACGTATTATTTCAGAAATGGAGTCATTTGACCTTACAAAATCTAATAGCTTGCATATTGACACGTTAAATATCATTCATGAAGTGAAATCTTTTTTTAAGCAAAGTCCTGTTTCGGGCGTGTTGAATTTTAACAATCAAGAACACATCTATGATGAAGGCGTTCTTAAAGATGATTTTTTTGAAAGTGGCGGTATCGGTGTTGAGTTGTTAAATGTAAGCTCTGATGATGAATTTCAATCTCCTATATTATTTAAAGGGCAAAAATTAGAAACTAGTATTGAAACAGCCTTTCTTGCATTCCGCTTTGATCTTCACGACTATAAAGCTACTGATATATTGGAAATAAATCGTAATAAAATTAAGAACAAAGCACAAGAAAGAGTGTTTGAAGATATCTATAAGGCGGCCGTTGAATTTGTATTAATTAATCAAGAGATCTGCCTATCAAAAGGAGCGAGCGATGATCTAGTGTCTGCATTTTTGATAAATGCACATTTAGAGTATAAAGATCAAAACTTTTTAAGTAATGCTCCTAAGGCGGTTCCAGATCTCACCTTCTCACAGGAGGATGACGTTAAAACTGCGGATATTATCAGCTGGGATCAGGTGACTCTTAAATATAGGAAAGAGTCTGATCAAGCTAAACGGGAAAGGCAGGGACTACCTTGGTTTGAAGTAGATAAAGACAATAAAGTTATACTGACAAAGCTATATACTCGGTCACCAGTATTTAATATCTTCACAGAATACTTGCTCCCTAAGCATTTCCCAGGTGTAGAACTTGATTATTCAGATCAAATAGAAAATGAAATGGTCGATTCTGAACTATCAATTACATATCGAAAAAGCGATACATGCATTTATAATGATTCAATATATAGAAAAATCAATGAAATATGCAAAAGCGGATATTTAAGATGGGCCAGAATGGTTTGTATTTGTCCCACAGAATTTAAGGAACTTCAAGTCAAAAAAAATAGCCTGACATATGCAGATTATTTTGAAAACTTTATACATCGATCTAAGTACGTTTCTCATAGAGAACGGATGGTTCTCCCTTTTACTCAAGGAGATGACACCAAAATACAGTTAGAAAATCTCGTTGAGTGGGTGTATGAAAATAGACTTGATTCTAATACGACAAAAGAGTCAATTATTGCAGCATATGAACGTTTTATGAGTAAATATAATGAGATAAATTATCCTAAGTAACATTCTGTAATATCGGCTCTAAAATGTCCCATCTCTTGTGAAACGGTCTTCAAGGCCGTTTCATATCTAAACCCTAATCTTTTAAGCTCAACCATCCGCTCTTGGGCATAACTATGTAAGCGTCGCCTGAACCACACCTAGCTACTGAATACGCTCAGCCTATAAAGTACAGCTCTGATCTCAATTCGGAGCTGAACATGCCTAAACACAAAACCGCAGAGCAATGTAAGCTTACGGAAGAGACTGAAAAACAAACAAAAAAAGCTTGGCTATTAAGCCAAGCTTTGGGTGCGGTGCGAATAACCGCCTTACTCTTACCGACTATGATCCTTCACTTTACTTCCCTAATGACATCCAAACTCTCAATTTGGAGCTCAAAGATTCTGATAGCGATGCCTCGCTGTAAGTATTCCTTTATACCAGTTTGTTTAAACTTGCCCGAAAAAAGGCGCTTAGTTGAACAAATCAGTAATGTTGCCAAATAACTCAACAATAATCATAATCTTTGAACTCTATTCCCTACTCCCTGACATCAGTTCCTTTTCCTCTGTCACTCCCTTGCGCAGGTAAATCTACTTCTCCAGCTCTAATTAGCCTTTAAAGTTTGCGAATTCTGTTTCGCTTAGCTCGCCGTTTGCATCAACATCTAGCGCTTTAAATTGCTCTGCAAGTGCAGTGTGTGCTTGTGCTTCACTCATGCTGATTGTGCCGCTTTGGTCTGTATCTAGCGCTGCGAAGTCTTCACCCGCCATTGCATTAACAGACGCGAAAGATAAACCTGTGATTGAAAGTGCAATTAGTACGTTTTTCATCATTTATTCCTCAAAAATTTAAATACTGTTCGTTTTATAAAATTGGAGGGCTACTGTTTAGCCTTTAAAGTTTGCGAATTCTGTTTCGCTTAGCTCGCCGTTTGCATCAACGTCTAGTTCTTTAAATTGCTCTGCAAGTGCAGTATGCGCTTGTGCTTCACTCATGCTGATTGTGCCGCTTTGATCTGTATCTAGCGCTGCGAAGTCTTCACCCGCCATTGCATTAACAGACGCGAAAGATAAACCTGTGATTGAAAGTGCAATTAGTA
>NZ_JBECOX010000026.1:0-37744 GCF_040104525.1 Pseudoalteromonas sp. XMcav11-Q | reverse complement strand
TTACAAAAGTTGAATATGACGACGCTCGGAGGTTCACTCTCCACAACATACGTCCTGCATCCGCCACTTTTCCTCAAGTGGTGAAAGAATGAAGGTAAAAACAGGCGGTCGGAGGTTCACTCTCCACAATACACGTCCTGCATCCGCCACTTTCTCTCAAGTGGTGAAATAAAGAGATAAACAAGCCGACGAAAGTCGGTTTTTTTGTGTCTAATATCCATGTAGGAGCAGGTTTACCCTGCGATCTTTTACAAAAGTTGAATATGACGACGCTCGGAGGTTCACTCTCCACAACATACGTCCTGCATCCGCCACTTTTCCTCAATTGGTGAAATAAAGAGATAAACAAGCCGACGAAAGTCGGTTTTTTTGTGCTTAAATGTATCGTGTAGGAGCAGGTTTACCCTGCGATCTTTTATGAAAGTTGAATATGACGACGGTCGGAGGTTCACTCTCCACAACACACGTCCTGCGTCCGCCACTTTTCCTCAAGTGGTGAAATAAAGAGATAAACAAGCCGACGAAAGTCGGTTTTTTTGTGTCTAATATCCATGTAGGAGCAGGTTTACCCTGCGATCTTTTACAAAAGTTAAATATGACGACGCTCGGAGGTTCACTACTGCATGATTAAACTCCCGAAATACTTTTCATTTTTTTTCTGACTGATACCCTAATCGCGTATTTATTTAGAGAAAGCGTTATATGTTTCAATCACTCAGAATTTTATTACTACTTGTTTTTTGTTGTGTTCCTTTAACTGTTGAAGCGCTTACATTAGGTGCTGAGCGCGCAGAAGAGTATTTACCTGTGTTAAAAGGTAAGCGCGTCGGATTAATCGTAAACCAAACATCCCGCATTGACGACCAACATCTAGTTGATTACTTACTTAATAAAGAAGTGGATGTTAAAAAGGTCTTTGCACCGGAACATGGTTTTCGTGGTAATTATGATGCGGGTGCTAAAGTAGATGATGCAACAGATGTGAAAACTGGGCTACCAATCATTTCGCTTTATGGTAGTAATAAAAAGCCAAGGCCTGAGCAGCTCAAAGATATCGATGTGCTTATTTTTGATATTCAAGATGTGGGGTTGCGCTTTTATACATACATCAGCACTATGCACCTCGCGATGGAAGCCGCAGCCGATGCAAATATTGAATTTTGGGTTTTTGATAGGCCAAATCCAAATATCGCATATGTTGATGGCCCATTATTAGAAAAACCATTTCAATCTTTTGTTGGTATGCATCCCATTCCCGTATTGCATGGCATGACTGTTGGCGAACTGGCGACTATGATTAAAGGAGAAGGGTGGTTAACCTCGCTTACAGCGCCACAGTTACGTGTATTTCCAATGCGAAATTATAGCGGTGCCACCGAATACAGATTGCCGATACCACCAAGTCCTAACCTACCAAACCAACAAGCAATCTACTTGTATCCATCTTTGTGCTTTTTTGAAGCGACACCTATTTCTGTTGGTCGTGGAACGGATTTTCCATTTCAAGTTTTTGGCTATCCAGATCCTAAATTGGGTGAGTTTCAGTTCACTCCCCGACCAGTACTAGGTGCGGCTTCCAATCCTAAATTAAATGGTGTGACTGCGTTTGGCCTAGACTTAAGAAACAGCAATGTACGAGGTTTTGATCTAACTTGGTTTGTTGCTGCATATGCACAGTTCAAACACGAGAATAAAGCGTTTTTTCAGTCCCCCGATTTTCTCGATAAGCTTGCAGGCACGGACAAAATCCGCAAAGCCATTGAATCTGGCCAATCGGCATCAGAGCTGAAAAAACTGTGGCAGCAGGATGTACAAGATTTTTTAAAGCAGCGGAAAAAGTATTTATTATACCCGAGACTGTAACGGGTTTTTGCTAGAGGTAAACGGCAGCACGAGTCTGCCGTGAGTGGCTTAAGTCTTACTCGCTACGCAATACTTGCATGTTTTCATTGGCCTTATCCACGCGTTTTTGCCAATGCAGGTTTGATTGTGCAAGTGCCGTGAATAAAACGTCAATAAGGTAGGCTTGAGAAGTACGAGACAGCATACCTGAATGCTTAAGTGGCTCCCCTTCATTGATGCAATATAGTATCGCATCTACCATTTCCGCGAGTGAGTGGCTACCATAACGTGAAATGGCAAGACATTTACAGCCATTATCCAGAGCTTGATTAGTCAAGGTTAGCAAGCTCTTGCTGGTTCCTGTATTGCTGATCACAATAAAAAGATCGTCTTTTCCCATCGTTGCAATAAAGCTAGAGGCACTGATTTCATCGACCTGAGCAATTGCCGGAATACCAAGCTTTTGGAGTTTCCAAGTTAAATCTTGGGCCATAGTGAAGGTACTACCAAGTGCACATACGATGACTTTTCGTGCGTTTTTCACCAACTGAATTGCGTTCTCAAACTGTTTTGCTGAGTTAAGTTTTCGAGTTTCGGAAATAACATTTTGCTGTTTTAGTTGTAATTTATCTGCGATTAACTCGATTGAGTCATTACTGGAAATTAACTCATCAATTGCTGCGCTGGTATCTGTTTGCTCGTTGAGCGCATCAACGACGGCAAGTTTAAATGCTGGAAATCCTTTATACCCCAGCTTTTGGGCAAATTTTACGACGCTAGATTGGCTGACACCGGCTTCGCGTGCCAGCTCAACGGAGGAAAGCGCACGGATTTTATCGCCCGAGTTCAAGGTAAAGTCAGCAAGCTTTGCTTCACTATTTGAGAGTGATGGACGAAGTGCTTTTATTTTGACAAATGTAGACATACGATACTCAATCCGAACTAAATTAATCTGTCCATATTATAGGTTCAATTGGAACGTTACGATAGACCAAAAAGGAATATCATTGCACAAAACACACTCATTGTACCAGTATTGGGGTTAAATGTTGACTTAAATTTAATTTAGTCGCAAAGACTTGGTGTTTTAAACCGCTTAACTTAAGCTAAGTGTTTTGAATTTATAGACTAAACTATATGGCTTGGTACTCGATTTTGCCACCTTTGATTGCGATTGCAGTCGTGTTTTGGCGTAAAGAAGTGATTATCGCTTTGATTTTAGCGTTAGTTTCTTCCGAATTTTTATTGGCTCTACATGGTCAGCAGTCGCTAATTGCTGGCACATTCGTAGGCAGTATTGAACGTGTTATTGAGGTTGCGACATCGGCAGGTAACAGCCGGATCTTGATTTTTAGCATTGTGATCGGTGCATTGCTTGCCTTCATCCGAGAGTCAGGTGGGGTTGCTGCAACGGTGAATATGCTGCTTAATCGAGGCGTCGCTAAAAGTAAACGTCAGGTTGGCTTACTAACCATGTTTACTGGCACTGCAGTGTTCATCGAATCAAATATGAGTGTACTAACCTCTGGTATTGTTGCGAGGGGACTATTTGATAAGTTCAAAATGAGTCGGGCTCGTTTGGCTTATATCATCGATAGTACTAGCGCTCCTGTATGTATTTTGATTTTGCTTAATGGTTGGGGTGCTTATGTACTTGGATTGCTGAGTAACTACGAACTTGAGCAGTCGGCAGTGAGTATTTTATGGGGTAGTGTCGCGTTTAATTTTTATGCGATTATTGCACTGTTAATTGTTCTCTATACGATTGTCTTTGATAAAGTTCATGGACCGATGAAGGCCGCGGAACAAGAGTTAAAACACCATACGGCTGAAATAAGTAGTGGGCCGAGTGCTACCAAGTCGCGTTATATGCTGATCCCTTTATTAACGCTGATTGTAAGTATGCTTGGATTTATGTTTTGGACAGGCAATGGTGTATTGGCAAATGGTAGTGGCTCTAAATCAGTACTTTATGCCACACTCTTAGCTTCAACGGTTGCATACTTGCTGCTTTTAACCGGCAAGAGATTTAGTCATCACGAGCTAATGGATGTTGGGTTTAAGGGAATGGGAGAACTGCTGCCATTGGTAAGTATTGTGTTACTCTCTTTGACCTTAGGTGCAAGTCTAAAAGAGTTAGGAACAGGGACTTTTGTTGCGTCTTTAGTTGGTGACTATTTGCCTATTTACTTGATAGTGCCTGTACTCTTTATTACTGGTGCAATCATGTCATTTACGACTGGTACATCATGGGGCACCTTCGCCATATTAATACCTATTGGTGTGCCACTTATTCAATCGCTAGGCCTGCCACCGTCGCTTGTGCTTGGTGCTATCTTAAGTGGCGGAATATTTGGTGATCACTGCTCGCCTATTTCTGATACCAGTGCGGTATCGGCACTGGCATCTGGATGTGACTTACTGACTCATGTTAAAACCCAGTTGCCTTATGCATTGGTGGGCGGGGTATTAGCAATTATCTGCTTCTTTATTGCCAGCCTTATTATGATTTAAGAGTAAGCGCCAGTTAGGGGCAAGCCAAAACTTGGTTGTGCCCCGTACTTTCAATAGCAATAATTTGTCCGTTGTTGGCGGTCGACAGTGCTAGCATAACTGGCGTATTAAAATTGATAACACTAGTTTTTGGCTGTGGCATCACGCTAAGTAGGCTTTGTTTTAACTCGATGAGGGTATGGGTATTACACTCTTCAATTAACCAAGCATCATCGTTAATTGCAACGAGTCGACCGTAACGCTGTTCTTGAACTTGTTGTTGCGCAGCCTCAAATCTAGCATCCAGCACTTTTTTCTGTTCATCTATACGGGCAAGATACTGGCCTTGCTGTAGCTCATGCGTTTCGATGTGTTGAAAATCTCCATAACTGACTAAATGAGCATTTGAGTTATATTCTTTATCAATATCAAAATGTTGATTTTGATACCATAAGGTGAAAAGTAAAGCGACTGAACAAGTAACCGCGCTCCACTGCCAAGTTTCTATACGACCCAAATAATGATGGGCAAAGCTAACTAGTCGCACCTTGATGCGAGTAGCCAAAGTTAACGGTTTTTCCTGCTTGTTAGCTTGGTAAGCCGCTTTTAACTTGGCGTCAAATTTGTCTAAATTACTCATGATCTTCACCCACTTGAGACTTTAGAGTCTCTTTTGCGTATCTAATTCGAGTTTTTACAGTCTCTTGTGTGGCCCCTACAATTTGTGCTATTTCAGCTAAGCTGAACCCTTCTAACTGTAAGCTTAGCGCCTCTTTTTGTAATAAAGGAAGTGTAGCAATTTGCTGGTATAGCCACTGTTCCTCCGATGTTTTTGTGAACTCATTGGAGTTGGTCATACCTACTTTACTATCTGTCAACTCAGAGAGTTTACCTGACGCCCTGATTGAATCGATTAGCAAGTTACGTGCAATGTGAAACAAGTAAGCCTTGGGGTGACCCTGTTGTCGATAAGCGCTTTTCTTTTCGATGACTTTTAGCCATGTTTTTTGACATATATCTTCTGCCGACGCCGCCTGTGTTTGTGTTTTTAGAAAGTGAAATAAATCACCTTGATAGCGCTCAATGACTTGCTCTAGGTATTTTACTTTACCCGTCGTCGCATATTCATAAAGCGGATCTTCTACGTTGCTGGTGGCGCGAGCACGCCACATTTTCAAGCTACTCAGCATAGGCAATCCTAAGTATCAAGGGTCAACAGACCCTAATATCAATAAGCTAAATTAACCTGAGCTTCGGATAATTAATGCCTTTCTAGCAGCCAGTTTTAGCGCTAACTGCGTTGAATTCACTTCCAATAGCCAGCTATTGGTGCATAAATTCGCCTTGTTATCCCTAAAACTGTCAGGCTAGATAAGGGGATAATTTAATGTGGTATTAAAAACAATGAGTTAGCTCATTCCTTATCCAAACCTCAGGTTAAATTAAGAAGTTTACTTCGTGACTCAGCGACTCAAATTGATTACGTATCAATGGCTGTTATTGTTCCAGTGTAAACTCTAATACAACGCGCTGAGCGTATTGCGGCTGCGGCTTTCCATCAACAATAAGTGGTCTATACTTCCATTTCCTGAGTGCTCTGACAGCAGCCTGATCAAATACTCTTTTAGGCTCCGCATTCGTCACTTTAACATCAATCACTTCGCCTTGTGGAGAAATGGCAAACTCCATTTCTACCCAGCCTTCCACTCCATCTCTAGCAGCCGCGGGCGGATAGTTAGGGTTGCTTCTAACAAGTGGAGTCGCTTGCCCATCGGTGGAGAATTGCAGCGTCATTGTGTTAGTAAACTTACCTAAATCTACGCTAGGTGTCTCGCTACTAATTTGTAGATTATCTCCTGTATCAACGATATTTTCAGTCGGTCTAACTGGGGCTGTTATTGGTTTTGGTGGTTCTGGCATTACCCTTTTTTCTTCGACTGGAGAGTCCTCTCTATCCGTTGCAATAGTAAGATCAAATACTTCTATGTCGACAATGGGGGGAGTGAGTTCCTGAGAAACTAAGTTTTGCATAAAGCCAAAGGTGGCAAAAGTAATAATAACTGCGCCAACAAGCGATAGTGCGAGTTTTGGAATTCCTAAATTAGGCTGTTGAAGAGTGGTTAATGTCGTCATGATTTTATCCCTGTTATATTGTTTTCGTATATAAAACGTTTGGGTAACTGAAACGGGGTGAAAGTTTTTAGATTTTTTTGATATGTATCTTGGTTTGGCTACAGGCCATGGATTACAATGCACGAAGAGCAGAGCACATTATTTAATTTTTCGTGATCATAGGTAGTTATGAAGTTAGTTGAGATCAATAAAGCGCGTTATCGCAAACATTTAAATCAAGTAATTATTGCTTGCGTTGTGGCGCTAGCACTCGGTAGTTTAGGGATTGCTCAGTTATTGATCCAATTATTTCCTGATGTAGATGGTAGCCATTTTCATTGGAATCTAACTGGTGTAGTAGTGACCTGCATCGTCATTGGGCTCGTGCTCAAAAAGCATAAAGCGCATCCCTTTATGACTGAAGTCAGTTATGTGTGGGACTTAAAGCAATCATTGAACAAAATCACCCGTAAAATGGCGAAGTTAAAACAGGCAGCGCAGCAGGGGGATGTAGATGCGATGACGGCGATTCAGTATAGCTATGCGGGATCTCGTCAGCTATGGCAATTGGATGACAACACCATAACGATGGATGATTTGGCGATGTGGCAAGCAGAGCTGGATTCACTGGCTAGCAAGTATCAAGTTGAAATAAAAGCAGAAAACTATAAAGAAACGATATTGAAACAGTACTAACAAAGCGGCTTGTTTCGGCGTTAAACTTTTTCACAATTTTTAATGTGACACTAATGTGTCAGAACGGTAATATAACAGTCAAATTTTCTATTAAAGGAACAATTTGAACTGTGCTATTGCGTCATCGATTTCACCAGTTCGGCTGGTTGGTTCTTATCAACTCTCTTTGCTCAATCTTAATTACCATAAATGTTGTAAATACCAACCCTGTTGATTATCAAGGACTGACATTATTTTACGTTTCCGTATCAACGTGGAGCCATATGGCTTTACTCACAGCGTTAGTGAGTATTGTCGCTATGCCTTTAGTATGGTTACAGTCAAATAAAGTGAGATCCGTATGCTTTGCTTTATTTTATGCATTGTTTTTCGTAGCACTTATTGCAAATAGCTTGTGCTTTGAGCTTTACAAGTTTCATATTAACGGTGTTATTGTCGATATGCTGCTTGCAGGCCAAGTTATTGAGTTCTCGCCAATTGCATGGGCTCAAGCGGTAGCCATTTTTGTTATGATATTTGCTTTCCAGTTTTACCTGTTAACGTGGTTAAGTAAGCCCCGAGCCGTAATGCAGCTGCGCTTTGGTCGAAAGTTCACTAGCGTAACCATTATTGCCCTGTTGGCGAGCAATACAATTCATGCTTGGGCAAGTGCGACGGTATATCAACCGATCACAGGATTCAGTAAGTATTTACCCCTCTACAAACCTGCAACAGCAAACTCTTTTTTGCGTAAATATGATTTGCTAGATGAGGCTGCATTGGCGCAGCAGAAATCAATGTCTTTAACACAAGGGCAATTTAACTATCCTTTACAACCTATTGAAGTAGAGCCAGTTAAAAAGCCTCTTGATATTGTTTTTGTGGTACTGGATTCATGGCGGTATGATGCTTTCACGGCACAAGTTACTCCCAATATTTGGCGGTTCTCACAACAAGGTGTGGTCTTCAATCAACACTTCTCTACTGGAAATTCTACACGAACAGGGATCACCGGACTGTTTTATGGTTTGCCAGGCACTGCTTGGCAGGATATTTACAACAATCGAGTTACGCCATTATTGATGGATAGAATGCGCGATTTGGGTTATCAATTTGGGGTATTTTCGTCTGCACAACTTGTTCGCCCTGAGTTTAATGAAACCGTGTTTGCTCGCATTAAGGGGCTAAAAACGCATACAAAAGGTGATGACGTATTAGCTAGGGATGAGCAGATCACCAAAAATTGGGTTAAATGGTATGCTAATAAAGATCCAAACCAGCCGTCTTTCAGTTTTCTCTTTTATGATGCAATCCATGGCTACGCAGTTCCTGAGGGTTACCATGCCGGGTTTGGGCCAATGCACGGCCCCATTAACCATATGTTATTGGACAACGATTATGATAGAGAACCAATTTTAAATCGTTATCTTACCAGTACACACTTTGTAGATAGTCTTGCTGCATCGGTATTAGCGCAGCTTGATATAGAAAATACACTGGTGATTATCACATCAGATCATGGTGAAGAGCTTAATGACAACAAGCTTAATTACTGGGGACACAATAGTAATTTTACTGAGCCGCAGATAAAGGTGCCATTTATTGTTGTAGGACCAAAAAGCGAAAAGTGGCAGCATTGGCAAGCCTCAAATGTGGTAACCAGTCACTTAGACGTCGTGCCGACGTTGATGAATGAGTACTTAGGGGTTAAAAACACACCTGAAGATTATAGTACGGGTTATAACTTAACCGGAACAGTTAAAAAGAGAAACTGGCTATTACTCAGTAGCTACAATAAATATGCGATTGTGAGTAAGCAGCAAATTGTTGAAGTCTCGCCCATGGGAACTTATGAGATGCTCGATGAAACTAACAAGCCAGCTGAGCAAGAGCCAAACTTTGAATATATTCAAGAGGCAATGCAGCAGATAAGCCACTTTCAGTAGATAAAAGAGGATTAGGTGTGCTGGCGGACTGTCGTGCTAACTTGAGCGGTATAACTAAGCGCTTAACGAGTAAAATTGAAAGGCGTTTTTCTTGTCTTTTTTAACCGTATACATGGCGACATCGGCACATTCGATTAATTGGCTTAGCTCAACCGCGTCTCTTGGGTAGCTTGCAATACCTATGCTCGCACCAACTCGCAGTGGAAGTAATTTCCCTTCTGACGTTTGCCAAATCATCTCGGTGTTTATCGCCCCTAACAGGTTTTCAGCGATGCGCTGCAATTTTTCATTTTTAGCGCAGTGCAAGGCAATCAAAAACTCATCACCTCCCCAACGACAAACCACGTCTTGTTCTCTCACCTGAGCACTAATTTGAGTGGCGATGTGTTTTAACATAGCGTCACCGGCGTTATGGCCATAAATATCATTGATTGGTTTAAACTCATCTAAATCAATAATAAATAAGCTAAACGGAGTTTCGTTATCTAACCACTCGTTGATCTTGATTTCAGTACCATGGCGATTGTAGAGGCCTGTTAGCTTATCGCGGTTAGCCTTTTTATTGAGTTCTTGAAACACAGTTTTTCTAAGCGTGATATCTGATAAAAACACCTGTAAATAGAATTGCCCGCTACTTTCCACTCTAAGCATGATGACACTCAGCCAAACAGGTTGTTCGGTCATGGGGTTAATAAACTCAAACTCTGACTGAGTTGGCTGGTTAAGCTCCAAGGTATGCTCCGTAAAGGTGTAGAGAATATCCGGAGTTTTGCAGTAGCGACCAAAACTTTCGGGAAAATATTCATCAAGGTCAATTGCCATGCCTGCCAGCAAATCACAAGCGGCATCATTAGCTAAGATCACTTCACCTTTGTCTTTTACCAGTAGGGTGGGAGAAGAGGAGCGCTCAAACATCAGCCTAAAGCGCTTCTCAAGTATTTCAATATCAGCTCGCAGTTGGCGCTCTTGCTCGAACATGGAAGCGGTTTTAGCAATAAGTTGATTGGTATTGCTCGCAATATCACCAATTTCACTTGATTCATGCCCCCTAGGCACGACTAAATCCAATGGTGTTCCAGGAATAACCCTAGCAATTTGACTACTTAAGTTACTCAGGGGTTTTGTAACTATAAAATGTGTAACAACGGTGAAGATGACTAAGATTGGGATGATGACAACCAACAAAGTTTGAACACTTGAACGGGCGATATCTCTAGCACTTTGCTCGATAAAAACGGAATTTGGTTGAATATAGATCTCACCAACAATTTCACTCAATAAAAACGGATGATTAAGCGAAATAATGGTCGCATTTTGCGATTTAAATCCTACACTTTGAGCGAGCCACTTATCCTCACTTTTTATTGCGGCCGAAGAGATAACGTCGTTACTGACTAGGCCATTAATAACTTCTACAGCAAGGTCTTTGTCATTGAGATAAGTGGCAATAGAGGAAGACGACGACACGGTTTGGCCAATTTGCCCAATAATAGTATTAGAACGCCGAAGTTCACGCTCAACAATATGGTCGTGATATAACTTAGCGTAAAGCATTGAAAAAATAAAAGTCGAGACAACAAGCACGAGTGCTAGCCGCACGATCAGCCCATATTTAGTCATCGATTTGATAAATTACCTTCACATCACCCGTCACAAAGTCTGCTGGAACATAGCCGATTGCATTTGGCGTATTTCTGATATTTTCAAGTATAGTCGACGGTGAGGAAAATGACTGTGGGGGAGAAACTTTGCCGCTGAACTTTATTCTTGACCAATAAGCATTGATTTGGCTTTCATTGCGTCCTGTCAGTGCCAAGAAAAAAGGACCTCTTAAAGGGTGTGATTTTTCGTAGTCATAGGTCACGGCCATATCGCCGTTGGGAAAGGCAACGTATTTTCCCATGTACATGTCGATGAGTTGGCGCTGCGATATTGACTCGATGGGGTTGTCTTTGTTAACTATGACGGCAATATCAGCTGTTGCTGAAATTGGGTAAGAAATCAGGAAGAAAACAGCAGTAAGTAACCTTTTCATCAGAACACCCAATTAAAGCTAAGTGTGAAGGTGTTAAAAGAAAGGTCGGGATCACTAAATTGCTCAGTATCGTGAAGGTAAAAAGCGCTGGGCAAATGGTCCGCTGATGTATGCTTCCAATTGAACTTTAGTGCTAACGTCGGGCTCAATTCGCGTCGCCAAGTTAGTGAGGTGCTATGCTGATCCAGTTGATAAAAACCAGAGTGCATGGAAGCAGCTTCGTATATTTGTATTAATTCAGGTAATGGGACGAGCGGACCGGGTTCTACACTTGGCTCATTATCGGACTTGGCAACTGAGTAGGTGAAAGACAAAGTGTTTAAATCGAAGCGCTTGCCTAGTGTGATATAAGCTGCTTTTAGGCGGTTGAGCACGCTGGAATTTGAATCCGTCAGCGATAATTCACTTTGTACCAACCACTTCGAATCATCATATCTCATACTGAGTGCGCTATAGGTGAAGCGCTTGTCGATAATATAAAGAGAGTCGATAAGCTCATTTTTGGTTGGCCAAACTTGTAGAGGAACTTGCGCGAGAGCCTCACGTAACTGCTTTTGCTGTTCATGCTCATTAGCTGCTTTTGTTGTTGTATAGTTGGCTCTAAACAGCCAATTTAACGTTTCGTACTGTACCGCTACACCCAAGATAGATTTAAGTTCTACATTCCAAAAAAACTTATAATCGCTGTAGATAGGCGATTCGGAGCGGCCCCAATATGCTTTGATGCTGGCGATGCCCTGATCAAGCGGTGCGCGATACTGCAAGTCAACGCCATCTAGGTTTTGGTGAGGAATAATAGAATAAAACTCGACAGGCGGATGTTCCATATCCATTGAATAGCCAATATCCCGATATTCAGTCATCAAAAATAGGTCTAACCCGGTGCGTCCGGCACGAAATTGCCAGTTCGAATTTAGGTTGTAGCGTAGAAAAGCCAGTTTTATTGCATTGTTGACTCGGTCATCGTGTTGCTCTTTTAATAGCAGTTGCCCAACAAACTCTACATTATCATTTGCATGCCACTCTGCCTGTAGGCCCAAAGAAGAAAATGAAAAGTCGAGCTCATCTTTTTCCACACCGTGCGGATGTGAGATGGATTCTCTGATTTTGGCGGTATGGGAGTCTGTTTTAACCGCCTTGAGCGTAGCAAAGCCACTGAAATCAATGTCAGAGCCGTAGCTGAATGTGGTTAAAAATAGTAGGCAGATAAAAACAGAGCGCATGAGTTATAAATGTTTTCGCTTTCCTTTTTATATAGCCTAGTTCGAATTTTGACATTTACCAATGCGATGTCCGCCTTGGCCTTGTATAATGAACTTAGAGACACCATATCCCATGTATGGTAGCATATTGTTATATTATCACATTAGGCAAGATTAAGACGTGGCAGAAGTAAGAGCGAGAGTCGGGCTGAATGTAGGGCAGCATAGTAATATCCCTGCAGAAATAGTTTCTTTTTCAGGGCTAAAAGATGGCCAGGAACATGTTGCGCTGGTATTTAATAGCGCAGACAGTCAGCAGCAAATTCCCCTAATTCGTATGCACTCTGAGTGCTTAACCGGCGATGTCTTTCATTCTTCTCGTTGTGATTGTGGCGAACAGTTAAATGAATGTATTGAGGCGATGCATAAACAAGGCGGCATTTTGTTATATTTGCGCCAAGAAGGTCGTGGCATTGGCTTGTACAATAAAATCGATGCTTATGTATTGCAATCACAAGGGATGAACACCTACGAGGCAAACAACCACCTCGGCTTTGAAGATGACTTAAGAGATTTCTCTGATGCCGTGTTGATGCTTCAGGCGCTCGGATTAAACCACGTTAAGTTAATGACGAATAATCCAAGAAAGCTGAAGGCGTTGAGAAATGCGGGTATTACTGTCGATGAGGTAGTTGGCACTCAGGCGCATGTTAAGGCTGGGGTTTCTGGTAATGAACAGTATCTAAAAACCAAGATCCAACACGGTGCCCACATGCTGGATATCAAAAAGATATCAAAAGCTGATTAGCCGAAGCGTATATGCTTACTACAACAAGCCGACTAGATAAGTGCTTCGGTTGGCTTGTCATATCAAACATACTATTCTCATTACAACTCCCTCAAACTTAAGATGTCCAACATAGGTTATGGTAACCGTCAGTATTTGTTTAAAATATGCTAAAAAGCGCTGACAAATCCGCTTTTCATGCCTTTTCACTCGACGCGGTAATCAGTATAATCAAAGACGTTATAGCTTAAATTAAGTGGACTATGTCGACACCAATTAGAACATTCAAAGCAAGCATGGGCGTGCAGTGGCTAAAAGCCGGGTGGGCAATTTTCAAAACCCAGCCTATGACTTTCATGTTGATGTATATTTTCATGGCGGTAGTAAGTCTATTGCCCCTGTTCGCACCTATTTTTCATATCATCGCTGCCTTGTCTGGTCCTTTCTTAAGCGCTGGCTTCTACCTTGCAGTTATCAATAAACAGATCAATAAACCAATAAAGTTAGCTGATATTTTTGAGCCTTTTGCAGCAAAAGGCCGCCGATTACACTTGTTCCGAGTTGGTATTTATCAAATGGCAGGTGCGCTGTTGCTGACTATGGTTGCCGGTGTGCTATTCAGTGATGTGGCGACTGCGCTGGAGAGTGTTGGCCCAAATACCGATCCGAATGAACTTATCGGACTTATCGCGAGCAATATTAGTTTTGCCGAAGTTGCCGTATTTGTGATTGCACAATCGGTCATTATGATGGCCTTCGCTTTTGTCGTGCCACAGGTGTTTTTCCAAGGTGAAAAACGTATTTTTCACGCGATGAAGTGCTCGCTTGCCGCTTTTTATCATAATATGGCCGCGCTGAGTATTTACGGCCTGGTCGTCGCAGCGTTTATCGTTGCGTCTATACCGCTGTCGATGATCCCGGCGATTATTATCATGCCGGTCGCCATGATAGGCTTTTTTGTTTCTTTTCAAGCGATGTTTATGCCAATTATCGTTGAAAAGAAGGAAAATGATGAAAATGCTAACATCTCTCAGTCTGACTCAGGACGCTTTGACGCCTGATGGATGAACAAGAAGTTAAAAAGCTAAAAAACTATGCGGTTTGGTTATTGTCGAGACAAGAGTACTCTGAGTCTGGATTGACGCAAAAGCTACTGCAAAAAGGGGCTACAGCGGCAGTCGCGGAGCAATTGGTATCTTGGCTAAAGTCGCTCGATTACGTTAATGATGACCGCTATGCAGAGAGCTTTTTAAACCGCCAGATTGCAAAAGGACTTGGAGAAAAGCGTGTATTAATGGATGCAGGGCAAAAGGGTGTGAGCCGAGAGACTTTGCATACGCTAATCGCTGAGCGCGAAATTGATTGGTACATGCAAGCCGCAAAAACCTATGAAAAAAAGTACGGTCTTTGCGCACAACCGATAGAATATAAAGAAAAAACTAAGCGCGTACGTTACATGAGTTATCGTGGCTTTAGTTTTGATGAAATAGATTTTGCAATTGAAGCTGCAATGACTGCAGCAGAGCAAGAAGAAATAAAGGGTGAATGATCACATGCAGCATATGACTACCGCACAAATCAGGCAAAGCTTCTTAGATTTCTTTGCTAAACAACAGCACCAAGTGGTGCCTTCAAGCTCGTTAATTCCGGGTAATGATGCCACCTTACTGTTCACCAACGCTGGTATGGTGCAGTTTAAAGATGCCTTCTTGGGTGCGGAAAAACGCCCTTATACGCGAGCAACCAGTTCACAGCGCTGTGTTCGTGCTGGTGGTAAACATAATGACCTTGAAAACGTAGGTTATACCGCAAGGCACCACACTTTCTTCGAAATGCTAGGTAACTTTAGCTTTGGTGACTATTTTAAAACCGACGCAATAAAATTTGCTTGGGGTTTCCTTACGGATGTGATCAAGCTGCCAAAAGAAAAGCTACTAGTTACTATTTATCATGAAGACGACGAAGCATTTGATATCTGGTCAAAACAAGTTGGTGTTCCAGAAGACAGGATCATCCGTATTGCGACGGCGGATAACTTTTGGTCAATGGGCGACACGGGTCCTTGCGGTCCTTGCTCTGAAATCTTTTATGACCACGGCGAGCACATTTGGGGGGGACCTCCGGGCTCACCAGAAGAAGACGGCGATCGCTTCATTGAGATCTGGAACTTAGTATTCATGCAGTACAACCGTCATGCAGACGGCACAATGGAGCCGCTGCCAATGCAGTCGGTTGATACCGGCATGGGTCTTGAACGTATCTCGGCTATTATGCAAGGTGTGCACTCAAACTATGAGATTGACCTGTTCCAAGCGCTGATTAAAGCAGCTGCAAAAGTAACAGATGCACAAGATTTAGAAGATAAATCACTACGTGTGGTTGCTGACCACATTCGTTCGTGTGCGTTCCTTATTGCTGACGGCGTCATGCCATCGAATGAAGGTCGTGGTTACGTGCTACGTCGTATCATTCGTCGTGCAGTTCGTCACGGCAATAAACTCGGTGCAAAAGGGGCATTCTTCTATAAGTTAGTTGCCGCACTTGCTGAGCAAATGGGTGAAGCTTACCCAGAATTAGTGAAGCAACAAGCGATTATCGAAAAAGTACTACGTATTGAAGAAGATCAGTTTGGTAAAACACTAGACCGTGGTTTGACTATCCTAGAAGACAGCCTTGGAGGTATTGAAGGCGACGTTATTCCAGGCGATCTAGTGTTCAAACTGTATGACACTTACGGCTTCCCTGCAGACTTAACGGCAGATGTGGCGCGTGAGCGTTTTATGACGATTGACGAGCGTGGCTTCCAAGCATGCATGGAAGAACAGCGTAAAAAAGCACAAGCGGCTGGCAAGTTCGGTGCAGATTACAACGAGCGCTTGAAGTCTGATAAAAACACTGACTTTAAAGGCTATGATGCTGAGCACTATACCGGCACTGTGGTTGAAATCTTTAAAGACGGTCAACATACCAATACGTTAGAAGATGGTGAACAAGGTGTGGTTATCCTTGACCGCACGCCTTTCTATGCTGAGTCAGGCGGCCAAGTTGGTGATACGGGTGTACTAAAAGTGGCTAACGGCGAGTTTGTGGTTACTGACACGCAAAAGCTAGGTAATGCATTTGCACACCATGGTCATGTGGTTGGCCGTATTGGTGTTAACGATAAAGCCGATGCGCGTATTGACGCTGAGCGTCGCGAGCGAGTGAAGAAAAACCATACTGCAACGCACTTGGTGCACAAAGCACTGCGCGATTTGTTGGGTGACCATGTTACTCAAAAAGGTTCATTGGTACTGCCGGATCGTCTTCGTTTCGACTTTTCACATTTTGAAGGCGTCACTAAAGCGCAGTTGCAGCAAGTAGAAGATGCAGTGAACGCAGAGATCCGTCGTAACTTTGCTCTGCAAACTGAGTTGATGGATATCGATGCTGCCAAAGATAAAGGTGCGATGGCGCTCTTTGGTGAAAAGTACGATGATGAAGTTCGAGTCGTTTCAATTGGTGGGTACTCAATCGAGCTTTGTGGTGGTACACACGTGAAGCGCGCTGGTGATATTGGTCTCTTCAAGATTGTATCAGAAGGCGGTATCGCAGCGGGTGTTCGTCGTATCGAAGCGGTAACAGGTGCTGATGCTATCGCTTATGTTAATGAGCAAGAGCAAGTGCTTTCTGAAATCGCAGCTTTGGTTAAGGGTGATACCTCATCAGTGCTAGAAAAAGTATCTGCGCTACTTGAAAAGTCAAAAGGCCTTGAAAAGCAAGTTGCTCAACTAAATGACAAACTAGCAAGTGCTGCGGGTGCAACGCTACTTGACTCTGTAACCGAAGTGAATGGGATTAAATTACTCGTAGCGAACGTTGCAGGAGCTGAGTCTAAAGCACTACGTGGCATGGTCGATGACCTGAAGAACAAGATTGGCTCAGGTGTCATCGCGCTAGGTGTAGCAAATGGCGATAAAGTAAGCCTAATCGCTGGCGTAACGAAAGACTTAGTTGGTCAGGTAAAAGCAGGTGAGCTAGTTAATCACATGGCTTCTCAAGTCGGTGGTAAAGGTGGCGGTCGTCCTGATATGGCGCAAGCTGGTGGTTCACAACCAGAAAACCTAGACGCAGCACTAAACAGTGTTCCAACTTGGTTAAATGAAGTAACGCAGTAATCAGCAAGTGGCGCTGATTGTACAAAAGTTTGGCGGCACCTCGGTAGGTTCGGTAGAGCGTATTGAGGCGGTTGCCGAACACGTTATCAAAACACAACAACAAGGCCACCAAGTGGTGGTCGTGTTGTCTGCAATGTCAGGCGAGACAAATCGTCTCATTTCCCTTGCCCAACAAATCGATGCACGTCCGAGTTCTCGTGAGCTAGATGTATTGATCACCACCGGCGAACAAGTTTCTATCGCGTTATTGGCGATGGCCATCATTAAGCGTGGGCATTCTGCCGTGAGCTTACTTGCCGATCAGGTTGGTATTAAAACCGATAACATGTTCTCTAAAGCGCGGATCACGGAAATAGACACGACCCGCTTAAAGCAAGAGCTTGAGCATAACCGAATAACCATTATTGCCGGATTTCAAGGACGCGATGAAGAAGGCAATATCACCACGTTGGGGCGTGGTGGTACAGATACCTCAGCAGTTGAAATCGCAGGGGCTTTGCAAGCAGACGAATGTCAGATATATACTGATGTCGATGGCGTTTATACTACCGATCCGCGCATAGAGCCAAATGCAAGGCGTTTATCACATATTACTTTTCCTGAGATGTTGGAGCTGGCCAGTGTGGGCGCTAAAGTTTTGCAGATCCGCTCGGTTGAAGCGGCTGGTCGATATAATGTACCACTGCGTGTACTTTCTTCGTTTTCTCCTGACAACGGCACCTTAATTAGCTATGAGGAAGGTAAGATGAAAAATACTAAAGTGGTCTCTGGGGTAGCGAGTGTCAAAGACGAAGCGCTGATCTTAGTTAACAATGTAGATGCAAAACCTAGTAATCTTGCCAATATACTTTCTCTTCTTGGTGAGCATAATATCGAAGTCGATATGATTAACCATTTGAACCACAGTGAGAAAAAAATAGACTATGCTTTTACTGTGCACACAAATGATTGTATTCTGGCGGAAGAAGTTTTAGCGCAACATGCACAAAATTTAGGTGGCGCAACCGTAGAGGTTAATGCTAACGTGGCAAAAATCTCAGCGGTTGGCATCGGGATGAAATCTCATTCAGGTGTTGCTGGTCTCTTTTTTATGGCATTGGCCGAAGAAAATATTCACACTCTATTAGTATCTACATCAGAGATAAAAATCTCGGCACTGGTAGAAGAAAAATATTTAGAGCTAGCTGTACGGGCTTTACATGCCAAATTCGAATTGGAAAGTACTGAGTAAAAGAAGTTTTTGCTTACTTTTCTAGGAACTTTTATTTAAAATGGATTTGACGCGGAATCTTTTAAATTTTGGAATAACAGGAGCAAGAGAATGCTAATACTAACTCGTCGAGTAGGTGAAACCCTGATGATTGGTGATGAAGTGACTGTAACAGTACTAGGTGTTAAAGGTAACCAAGTACGTATTGGTGTAAATGCGCCTAAAGATGTTTCAGTTCACCGTGAAGAAATTTACATGCGAATTCAGGCTGAGAAATCTAGCCCGGGCAATATGTAATTGACCAAATATTGAATTACGATGTTAGTTAACATAGTTTGACTGGCATAAAAAAACCCCGCCACTGCGGGGTTTCTTATTTCTGGCTTTGCCCAGACAAAAAAGCAATCGCTTCTTCGTTAAGTCCAGATTTACTGATATAGCTCGGTTTGTTTTGGTGAAATACCAAAAAACCTCTACTCGTTTCAACGAGTTTATCTAAGTCGTCAAATGGGTAAGAAAATTCGGCATGTGTCGCTTTGGTGCTAATACCAGTTTTAGTGATTGAAACTTTGACGACATTGCCAGCAGCGCGAGAATACGACTGCCTTATCACCCACCAAGCTTTACGATAGTAGAAAGCGACGCATTCAACCACAGCCAATAGAATAAGAAAGTTCCCGACGTAGTGCTCCTGCAAACCGTAAATAGCAAACAGCCCCAGTGCAATTAGCAGTACAAGCAAGCCATATTTCGGTTTAACAGCAAGTCCATTGGCTTCAGATTCTTCAAAACACTCTCGATAATAGGCTTTATCTAACTTAAATTGGCTTTGAAAAGATAAATTTTCATTTTGTTCAAGGGAGGGCATAGACGTTCGTTGTGGCAAAAATTTCCCCTTATTATACCCATCTATATTGAAAAAGCTGTAATGCGAATAAATTGTTTGCAGTTCCCTTTTACTATATCCAGCGAAATACGCGTTATACAGCGTGACGTTTACGTAAACGTTAACTTTTGGTCAGTCCAATTTACAATTTATCTTGCGTAATCAAAAATCCATTCTATATTCATTAAAATCACTGTATTAGTCGGCGCTATTTTGAATATTTTTCATATTTATTACGTTGGTTTTCCATATTTATTAGTGATTTCAAAGCTAACTTACTGATTGTTTATAAGTTAAGTGTTTTGGTAATACCAATTTACAATGCACTTTACAGTGGAACATTTTTTGTTATAAGGTGAATAAATATCTACAAAAAGTGAAGGTTTATACCAGTTCGTTAACATCGAACAGGAAAACCAAACAGCAAGTAAGGGGTAAAAATGGATATTGGAGCGCAGCTACTGCAAGCAGGAAATCTCATGCTGACCGGTATGGTTGGTGTTTTTGTTTTTCTGTCCATTTTGATTTTTGCGATGCGACTGTTGGCCAACTTTGCTGCTCAATTTAAAGAAGTAGAGCCAAGTACCACAAGATCAAAAACAACTAGAGCAACATCGTCACAGGGTGTGCCACAGGCACATATTGCAGCCATTAGCGCTGCCGTTGCAGCCTACAGAAAAAACAATTAATAGGGGTTTTGCATGTCACAGTTAAAGCTAACCGAATTAGTGCTGCGCGATGCGCATCAGTCATTACTCGCCACCAGAATGCGCTTGGAAGATATGCTTCCTATCGCTGAGAAGCTCGACAATATGGGCTACTGGTCTGTTGAATCATGGGGGGGAGCAACCTTCGACTCGTGTATTCGCTATTTAGGCGAAGATCCATGGGAGCGGATCCGTGCACTGAAAGCTGCAATGCCAAAAACCAAACAGCAAATGCTACTGCGTGGTCAGAATCTATTGGGCTATCGTCATTATGCTGATGATGTTGTCGAAAAGTTTGTTGAACGTGCCCACCATAACGGGGTAGATGTATTTAGAATATTCGATGCAATGAACGACGTGCGCAACTTAGAAACGGCTATTAAAGCGGCCATCAAAGTGGGCGCGCATGCGCAGGGCACGATTTCGTACACCGTAAGCCCTGTTCATACGCTGGAAATGTGGCTCACGCAGGCCAAGCAGCTCGAAGACTTAGGCTGTCATTCCATTTGTATCAAGGACATGGCTGGATTACTGAAACCCTATGATGCCGAAAAGTTAATCTCTGGGCTTAAAGCGTCCGTCTCTATTCCTATCGCAATGCAGTGCCATGCAACCACAGGGCTCAGTACTGCAACTTATCAAAAAGCCATAGATGCGGGTATCGATATGCTCGATACGGCGATTTCTTCGATGAGTATGACCTATGGCCATAGTGCAACAGAAACTATCGCGGCGATTGTGGAAGGTACAGAACGTGATACAGGGCTTGATTTACTGGAGCTAGAAGAGATCGCAGCCTATTTCCGTGAGGTGAGAAAGAAATATGCAGCTTTTGAGGGTAGCTTAAAAGGAGTAGATGGTCGTATTCTATCTGCACAAGTGCCTGGTGGCATGTTAACAAATATGGAAAATCAACTGCGAGAGCAAGGTGCAGGTGACAAGCTTGACGCAGTACTAAAAGAAATTCCAAGTGTGCGTAAAGAACTTGGCTACTTACCGCTGGTAACACCAACCTCACAGATTGTCGGGACGCAAGCGGTATTAAACGTACTTACTGGTGAGCGTTACAAGTCTATAACCAAAGAAACTGCTGGCGTGCTGAAAGGCGAATATGGAGCGACACCAGCGCAAGTCGACCAAGCTTTGCAACAACGCGTGCTTGAAGGCGCAGAGCCTATTACCTGCCGTCCTGCAGACTTAATTGAACCTGAGCTGGATAGTTTACAAAGCGAGTTAGTCGCGACGGCAAAAGAGGAGCAAATTACCTTAGCCGACGAGATTATTGATGATGTGCTTACCTATGCATTATTCCCGCAGATTGGCCTTAAATTCCTGAAAAATCGCAATAATCCAGATGCGTTTGAGCCAAAACCGACGCTTGTTGAAAGCAAAGAGCAAAAAGCTGCAGCGACGCCTGCTAAAGCCAAGTCATCAACTAGTGAGCGTTACAGCGTAAAAGTGGATGGCAAAGTATACGATGTGGTGGTTGCGCCGGGTGGAGAGTTACAAGAAGTACAAGTCAAAGACAGTGAGCTTATTCCTCAGTCAACCTCGGTAAGCTCCAGTGAAACTTTGAATGCGCCACTTGCTGGCAACATATTTAAGCTTATGGTGCGCGCAGGAGATGAGGTGCAAGAAGGCGATGTGGTACTCATCATGGAAGCCATGAAAATGGAAACCGAGGTGCGCGCAACACACAGTGGGCAAGTCGCGGAGCTACTCGTCTCTGAAGGCGACTCCGTCAGTGCTGGCGATGCCATCATGTCTTTAGCATAAGGATGTCGTGATGGAAGGGTTACTTAATTTATGGCAAGCAACAGGACTTGCCAACTTCACCGTGCCTGCACTTTGCATGATGGCTGTGGGCTGCGGACTTTTGTATCTTGCGATCGCCAAAGGCTTTGAGCCGTTGCTATTGGTGCCTATTGGCTTTGGTGCCATACTCACGAATATTCCTGTCGCTGGGCTTGCCGATCCTGGTGGGCTTTTATACTACGTGTATTACATCGGCATAGACAGCGGAGTATTCCCCTTACTGATCTTTATGGGGGTGGGTGCGATGACGGACTTTAGTGCTTTGATAGCTAACCCCAAGATGCTGTTGCTTGGTGCCGCAGCTCAATTTGGGATCTTTGCCACCTTGTTTGGGGCTATATTGCTGAACTATATTCCGGGCTTTGAATTTACCCTGCAAGACGCCTCTGCAATCGCCATTATTGGCGGTGCAGATGGTCCAACTGCGATATTCCTCGCGTCTAAGCTTGCACCAGAGTTACTAGGGGCAATTGCGGTGGCAGCCTATTCGTATATGGCGTTGGTGCCAATTATTCAACCACCAATCATGAAAGCACTCACGACGCAAGAAGAGCGCCAGATTGCGATGCCACAGCTACGCCATGTATCAAAAACCGAAAAAATCCTATTTCCTCTGGCGGTACTGGGCCTAACGATACTGTTTTTACCTGCTGCAACACCTTTGGTTGGTATGTTCTGTTTGGGTAACTTGATGAAAGAGTGCGGTGTAGTAGACCGTTTGAGTAAAACGGCGCAAAACGAGTTGATTAATATCACTACTATTTTCCTCGGGTTGGCGGTGGGTTCAAAGCTGGCCGCTGAGCAATTCTTAACGGTTGAGACGTTGGGGATTTTAGCGCTAGGTGCCGTGGCTTTTGGGATTGGTACCGCAGCAGGTGTATTAATGGCTAAAACCATGAATAGATTTAGTGATACCCCCATTAATCCGTTAGTTGGCGCTGCTGGGGTATCCGCAGTCCCGATGGCTGCGCGCGTGGTCAATAAGGTTGGCCTTGAAAGCAATCCGCATAATTTCTTGCTAATGCATGCGATGGGCCCCAATGTCGCGGGTGTATTAGGCAGTGCGGTTGCTGCTGGTATTTTGCTTGCACTGGTAGGCTAATTTACACTTCTCCAACCATTTGCGTGGCGATTTTAGGTTGCCGCGCATTTTTATTTCTGGACTTTATATTCTTGAACTTGATAGTCTTTCGTCACTTTTAATTAACACGAACAACTTCAGATGAAGTTTTTAGCTCCTTTCTTATTTTTGTTACCCTGTGTGACAGTTGCAACGGAAACATCGACTTTAGTGGTAACACCGATAGCAGAGCATGTTTATAAACATGAATCTTCGCTACACGTTGAACCTTGGGGGTTAGTGGCAGGCTCTGGGCTGATTGTGGTCGACGGTCAAGATGCTTACATTGTTGATACACCTTGGACCGAGCAAGACACAGAAGCACTGCTATTGTGGGCCGAGGACCGCAAGCTCAATATTAAAGGGGCGGTGGTCACGCATTATCATCAAGATGCAAGCGGTGGCCTAGCGGTATTAAATAAACATCAGATCCCAACCTATGCATCAGCCCAAACTAACCATCTATTAGCCCAAAAACACAGCGCTATCGCGTCACATAATTTGCCGCAAGCCTCAGCAGCGATAAAGTCAGGTGTCGTTGAAACCTATTACCCAGGTGCAGGACACTCGAAAGATAATATTGTCGTGTGGCTGCCACAATCTAAGATTTTATTCGCAGGATGCTTTGTGAAAAGTGTGGTGAGTAAAAATTTAGGTAACTTGGAGGATGCTTCGGTTGATGAGTGGCAAGCGTCTATACACAAGGTATTGAGCCGATATCCGGAAGCAAACATGGTTATTCCAGGGCATGGTAAAGAAGGGGATTTATCTTTGTTGCACCATACCGTTAAGCTAATCAAAATCGAGCAATCAAAAGGTAAATAAAGGACTGACATGAAATTTATTCCATTTCGTAATTTACGCTGTCCGGGTTTAGAAACTGCGCTGTGGTATTGTCGCTTGTTGTTTTTAACGGGCGTAGCCTTGATAGTGCTTGGGGTTATCAAAGAGGGGATTGCAATCTATCATTGGCTAATCGCCATGATAGAGAATGGCGACGCGCCAATAAAAGCAGCCTATATCTATGACTTAGATTTGCTTTCCCACCCAAACTTTCATTTGATCATTGTTGGAGTGGTGAAGATCTACTTCTCCTGTGGCCTCGCGATTAAACTAAAAACAATGTCCCACGAGCAGGCGTTACAAAAATAACGAATACCACGTAAAGGAGTCTCATAGAGGAGTTTCTCAGAGAAATTTCTTAGACCCTTTTACGCGGCAGAGCTACTATTTAAAAATTAATACTCCAGCTGTCCGCCATTTTGGATAAAGGCGACATATTCGTTCCAAACATCTTCAACACTTCGGCCCAAGATATGTTGAAATGCAGCATCAAATGACCAGGTATAGTTACCCATATCTTTCGCCGCTTTATTAAACTTGTAGATAAACTCAGAGTCGTGCTGTTGTTTGACGTAATGTAAGAAAAACCCAGTTGTGGTGTAGCCACTAAGCCAGCGTTTAGCGTTGATGATATCTGGTGAGCGTGACTTATGAAAACCAGCACCGATCCGCACGGCATCAGCTAGACCTTCGGTGTATGCCCAGTTTGCCTTGCCATCACCATAGCTGTCATGAGTCAGCGGCGAGTTATTGTAACCATGGGTGACTTCGTGGAATAAAATGCCGTCGATTTCATCACGGATCACGGCATCGTTGTTATTATTATCGCGATAAATACGTTCTAAGTGCGCGGTGCTAACGACGATAGTCATCTCACCCGAACCGTCTTGTCCCATCTTATAGGCAACGAAATCCTTACCCCAATGATCTTTGGCTCTCAGCTCAAACTGCAATTTTCTAAAACGCTGGGATTCACTGGCGTCGCGGTATAGCACTTTTGCTACATCCACACAGCGTTCGGCCATGTGTGCAGCTGGGTTTGGTATGATCCGTTTAAATAATGCTGAGCCTCGTGTTTCAGGATTTACATCAACAAAGTTTACTTCCGGACGTTGCCACGTGTCGTTTGGTGGTGTGCTATCGCTACTGACGGCTAATTCATAATTGGCGCTTTGGAAACCGTATACAGAAACATAAACCGGCGCATTTGAGCTTATATCGCAGCGCTCGTTGGAGCTGGCATCATTGATACTTTGGCAGTCATAACTTGTGGTGGTCGGTTGGCTATTTGCTTTTAGGTATAGATCTGCATCACCGCTGCCAGTCAAGGTTGCTGTGATAGGAGCTGAGCTTGTAAATGGCCCAAAATGTGCCCATTGGCCAGGGGTAACGCTGCCATTTTGGTTAAATGGCAAGGTTGTACCACCGTTTGCCGGAGCACCGATAAATTCGATTTCTGCAAGCTGTAATAAATTGGCACCTTGCGTTGCGGTGACATTTAAGCGCACAAAGCGGTACGCTTGATTGGTACTGACATTGAACTGCTTAGTTTGATGTCTCGAAGCAAAACTTTGATTGTTTTGCGAATCTATAGTAAACCACACTTGACCGTCTTGAGAGCCTTGAAGCGTCCAATTTTTGGGATCTCTTTGTGGCGCATCGTTCGCAGAAGTGAGGGTGTAAGCTGTTAAATTCACCGCTTCGCTAAACGCATAACTTATCCAACCGGAAGCTGAAAAAGTAAGCCACTTGCTGTAGTGGTTATTATCAAATGCGTTGACTTTACCTTCATAGGGTTGGTTTTCTCCTGAAACGCTGATAGCGGCGGCATTGGCAGTTGTCAGATCGCTGTTTGCGTGCGCCGAGCTTAAGCCTAGGCTCACTAAAGCGGCTGCTATAAAAGAACGTTGGAATCGCGTTTTAGCTATAATGATGTTCATGTTGACCTCTTTTGTATCGTTCCACTTTTTGCGGAAAGATATTGTTGATGTTGTATCCATGGTTATTTTTATTTTAGTGCCCAAATAAGTTTGGAACGGTTTAATTGTTGTTGCTTTTATGTGCGTTTGTCAAATGGAAATTTACTTTAATTTAACGATAAGGGTGAAATTGTTGCTTCTCATTTAGGCTGAATTACGCTGTGAAGGCTAGCACTATCAGGCTTTACAGGGCGTGATGTTAGAGGATGTTATTTATTTTGAACTGTGTTTTGTTGGGGCGTGTTTGATTGATTTTTCGGGACTTTTTTATTTGTAGTCTCCTGGGCTGCATTTTGTTTGCGCTGTTTCTTTTTTAATCGCTTTCGCTCTGCTTTAGTTACGTGTTTTGCCACCCATTTGGCAATCTTTTGCATGAGCATTGGAGGGAAGTCATGACCCATCCCATTGACCAGTTTTAGTTTGGATTTGCGAATAGTCGCGGCGGTTTGCTGGCCAGCGGCCGCGGGAAAAATAGGGTCGTCTGTACCATGGATCACAAGTGTAGGCGTTTTGATCTTTTCTAGCGTGTGCTTGCGACATTGGCTTGCGACAATCGCCGCAAGCTGACGCTTAAATCCTTGCGGGTTATGCGCGCGTTCAATACTGTGTTTGGCTTGTTGATGTAGCGTCCCTTCGTCTTGAGGGTAGGCAGGACTGCCGATCAGCTGGTTGAGTTTTATATTGTATTGAATGGCAGATTGGTGGCAGTCTGACTTTGGCCGTGCTTTTGCCAGTTGCAGCATGACTTTTACATTTGCTGCGGTAAACTTGGGATACGCTGAGGTTGACATAATTGAGGTCAAACTTACCACTTTCTTTTTATGCTTAGCAGCAACGATTTGTGCAATCATCCCGCCCATAGAAGCACCAACAAGGTGGGCGCGTTTAATCTTAAGTCCTGCCATCAAAGCGACAACATCTTCGGCCATATCTTCTAGGGTATAGGGAACAGAAGCGCGAATGGGAAGTTTTTTGCTCAGCATGGTTTTTATCACACTTGGTGAACCAAGATGATCCAAGTGGCTCGACAATCCCGTGTCGCGATTATCAAAACGGATCACCCGAAAACCTTTATTGACTAGCCCAAAGTACAATTCATCTGGCCAAATCGTCATTTGTGCCCCAAGACCCATTATCAAAATAATAACGGGGGCGTGAGGCACCCCCTCGTCCTGATAATGTATGCTGATCCCGGTTGCAATCTCGATATCGGTCATTGTCGCGAATGTTTAGCTTGACTTGAAAGGACTGCATTTAAGTATAGAGCGTAGGTATGAACTTAACTTTAAAATAGCAGTCAAAAAAGACGAAAATTTATTGCTAAAAGCCATTGCGCTTTAAAACATTTAGGTTAATATTCGCGCTTGTTGATGGTCTGAAATTATGCATCAACACTATCAATTTATATGATTCTTATTTGGAGTAAGTCATGACTAAAAAAAGCAAACTTCAGCATGCTCATCAGCGTGGTGAAATTAAAGACAACGCATTAAAAGCGTTGGTAACCAGCCCGTTGTTTAAGGCGAAAGTTGAAAAAAGCAAAAAAGGCAAAGGTAGTTATCAACGTAGCGTAAAGCACAAAGGCCAAGAGCCTTACCTTAAGGCAGCCTAAGCTTTAAGATAAGGTTTTTTGCTGATACATTTGCTTGTCAGCTTGTGCGATTAAATCGCTGATATCTGTTATCGGGTGTTGGGAAAATGCTCGCCCGACACTACCTTGAATTGCTACTTTTTGTTTCCCATGACTAAATTGCAAGGTATTGAGTTGTTGTTGCAGCTGTTGTGCTTTTTCTTCTGCAGACTGTGTGTCGTCAAATAAGCACAGGGCTGCAAACTCATCGCCACCTAGGCGTCCTACAATATCTTGTTTTCTGATACTTGATGACAAAAACGTCGCAACATGGGCAAGCGCCTTATCTCCAGCATCGTGACCAAATTGGTCATTAATCAACTTAAACTTATCTAAGTCAATGTAAAATAATGCCAAAACACCACCACGCTTATTAAATTGCTCGACTAGCACGTTGGCTTGTTTGTACCAGCCTCGACGGTTAAAAATGGCGCACAATTGATCATAATTTGCTTCATTTTCAGCTTGTTGCTTTTGCTGTCTGAGCCGTCCAATGCGTTTAGATACCGCAACGGCAAGCAGTAAAGACTCAATGGCAAACGCAAAAATAAGTGCATACCGCTGCATAAATGGGCTATATCCCACTAACAGCACGCGAAATACCATACCGACTAATACTAGGCTCAGTGCCGCAAAAACCAAACTTGCTTCGCCAATTTTACGCTTGGTTTGAAGAGCAGATAGCACAAAGATAGTGGCGACAATAACGAGGGTGATATAGGCCATAATTTGGCTTAATAAGTAGGACAATTGTGCTTGTTGAGTGGGAATTTTAAGTATGCTCAGGAGCATCACGATACCCGCGGCACTTTTAAGTAACAACACGAGTTTTGGCCACTGTTTGTCAACAATTAGGATACTCAACATAAACCAGGTTGCCGAAACCACAGTGAGACCAATACTAAGTAAATATGCGTGTTTGAGTAATGGCTTATACTGAGATGAAACAAAAAGATTTAATTGCCCTTCTTGGAATAATACAAATCCACAAAGGCAGAAGATATAAGCGCCGTAAAGCCTAAATATAGGATCATTGAGGCGACTACCCATGATCAATACATAGCAAATTAAGGTAAAACAAAGGCCATAAAATGCGCCCATGACTAGGCTGCTTTTTTGACTTTCCCAAATAAATTTCCCCATGCTCATCAGCCCAAATCTTGGCGTATGAATTTGCATAGAATCCAAGCTTAAGGTTGCTGTGTACTTACCTTTTGGAATGATAAATGCGGGTTGTGAGAACTTAACGGGCAAAGGGGCGTTGACTCGCCACTGATAGTGATTAAGGCCAACATCTACAAATGAAAAAACGCTGTCTTCATGTAAATTGCAGGCTATCGAGACGGTATTGTTGCCGCGTTCAATTTTGCTATAAGACGTGGTATTGATAGCAAGCGAAATTGAGTTGCCGTGAGCGGTCGTGAGCGAGCAATTGTCATCAAGCGCAAAAATTGAGGGGCTAAACAAAAATACGGCGCCGTAAATAACAGCGAGTAGGAGCGTAAGCTTCCCACTAAAGTTGCTGTGTATTTTGACGCCATTCAACCTAGACTGCAGCACAACCAAAACCTAAGGTTATTGTTGTAGTTAATGTAACAAACTTGTACGTAACTTAGCCAGTGAAAAATCCCTTTAACCAGAGACTTTTTACATCCTATCGAACAAGAAGCTAAACCAGGCAAAAAACAAGCAAAAGCTACTTAATCCAAATGCTAGGGTTCGTAACCGTAAATTGCTGCCTAGCACGTGCTCGTAGCTGTGCCAATATCTTGCTGCGACAAACACGGTGCTAAGCACAAACCAAAATTGTCCCGTCATTTGCTCAATATGCAAAAGTATCAGTAATGCGATAAATAACACCGGTTGCTGAAACTGGCTGTCATAGCTATTACCTAATAATCTTATGCGCTCGGGGAAGGCGTGTTTTTCAACATAGCGAATATCTTGAAGTGCAATATCACCATTTTTGACTGCGCGAATTCTACTCGTTGCGGTTAAAAGAAATAATAGCAGCGTTAGGCTAAGCAAAAATAAAACCGGAATATGGATCCACATCGTAAAGCTCCTGAATTTGAAAGAGGTTTTACTTTAACTAGATTGATTGCTAACTTATCGTGTCAATAATGACTAATTTTGGTTTGATATTGCCATGAAGGTGATTTTGCTTTGTCCTGAACATGTGTTTGCGAGCGCATTAACTGGCGTGATTGATATATTGAACGTGGCAAACAAAGTCGCTGGTAAGGCGGTGTTTTGCTGGCAGGCGGTTGCGCTTTCAGGGCAAAAGTCGGTGATGAGTAGTCAAGGCTTAGAATTTGTTTGTCATGCTGAATTTAGCGCATTGGCTGATGCTGATGTCGTTATCTGGCTCGGCAGTCACTTTTCATCAGAGCCTTTGTTGTGGCAACAATGCCAACAAGTCAAAGCACAATTAAACAAGCATGGTATTGAATTTCATCCCGCGACTTATCAACTTGCCGGATGTTGCGGTACCGCATTTTTAGCCACAGCAGGATTGTTGGATAAAAAACAATTTACGTGTAGCTGGTGGCTTACGCCTTTCTTTACACGATATTATCCCGTTTTAAAGCCCAACAGCCAAAAGGTAACAGAGCAAAGCGGTATGGTGTATACCGCGGGCGCAGCTCATAGTTACTTGCACTTGATGCTGCGGTTTATTACCGACGTGCTGGGCTCTGAAGTGGCAAAAACAATCGCCGCATGGCTGGCGATACCAAACGAGCAAGCGAGTCAAAATGAGTTTGTGCAGCTCAGTGGCTTTTTACAACATAGAGATGCGCAATTGCTTAAGGCACAGTATCATATCAGCGATAATCTCGATGTTTCGCATAGCTTACAGAGCCTTGCGAAACATGCTTGTATGTCAGAGCGTACGTTAATTCGACGCTTTAAACAGCACACGAGTATGACGCCTTTTGAGTACGTGCGACTTGCGCGACTCGTTCGCACCAAACAGCTATTGCATAGCACTAATATGAGTGTGGATCAGATAGCCAATCAGGTTGGCTACCAAGACAGTCAGGCTTTAGCGAAGCAATACAAAAAGCACTATAACCAATCGCTTAATCGAGTGAGAGGGTCGTAATAGTGGGTGTCAGCGTTTTCTAGCAATTATTGCATAGCACCAATATGAGTGTGGAGCAGATCGCCAACCAAGTCGGATATCAAGACCGTCAGGCTTTAGCTAAGCAATACAAAAAGCACTATAACCAATCGCTTAATCGAGTAAGAGGGTAGTAATAGTGGGTGTCAGCGTTTTCTTTGGTTAACCTATGAGCAAAGTGGAATCCCGCCCTGCTATTTTAGACATGGGATAATGGAAAACTCTACATTCCATTTACTTTTTGAAGGAAATGTACAAATATGCATCTATAGTATGCGTGGTACACTGGACAATATGTTCTGATATTGGAATAAATGTTCCATCTATGGAAAGTATATGCTTCAAAGCTTAACTTTTTGTTATTAAAAGAATAAATTGAATTTAAAGTGATTGGTATGGTTTATTTTAGCTGTATTGCTTTATGATTTCATTTACAGAATATCTAAATACTTTAAGTGTCTAACAAACCAGGAGAAGAGCCGTTAAATGTTAAATCAAAGGGATATCGTTAGTAAATTTTCTTTTCCACAAGTGTTTTCTGAAGTAGAGCTCACAAAAATAAGCGGTGATATTGTTTCTTTTATAGAGACGAATGTGTCATGTATTTTCGATTTTACAAAGCTTCAATGGATTGGTCCGATTCCTATAATGTGGCTAACTCAAATAATAATTAGGGAAAAGAGTCGGCGCAGTTTAAATGTTACTATCTTAGTGTCCATAAATGGGGGGAGAGAGCATGGGAGACTATTAAATTTTCTATATAGTCACGGCTTCATTTCTCTACTCAATGATTATGTTGATTTCAAAGATGTTAAATCCTCGGATGTGGGTCTTAAAATTTTTGGCAGCATAGAGAAATATAGAAATTTTCTAAACTACCAAAATTCGCAATGTGTAAAAGTTAAGGTAAAGAATGTTTCTGATATTAAAGGGAGTGACTTCGATTGTTTTATTGATGAAATAGTCGATGAGGCAAATGAGTCTCTTCTAACAAAGGTTGGAAAACGCTCTCTTTTTCAAAAAGACCATGTAATTCAAAAGCTAAGACACTTTAGTACTGAGTTAACAGAAAATGTAATAGATCATGCGTATGATGGCACGCTTGGCACTATTTGTTTTTTTGCAAAGATACGAGCTGGTAAGAATAAGTTAGAACACCCAGATCTTTGGACTGAAAATCTCGGCAATGAAATAAAACGCTGCTTTCAGTTACAAAAATGGGAGGATTATACTGCAAACCAGAGAAGTATATGGGTTGAAGTTTTTATATGTGACATTGGAAAAGGTTTATTTAGCAGTGTTTATGATTGGAAAACTGAAGACCAAATAGCTCAGAAACTTCTGAATGAGCTTAAGGAAGACAGATCCTTATCTCCATTACGTAAAATTGGGCATAAAATTTTATCCGGTGGATTTTCCTCAACCCTCCGTAAAGGAGTTAAGTCTTTATCAACTGGGTTTCAGTTGATTCATGAAACATTAAGAAGTAAAGAAGGAAAGGGAGATGTACCTGGGGACTTTATACGCGTGTTGACAGGCGATGAAGTTATTGCTGGCCACCTCCCATTCGATAGAGGAGAGTCTGTCGGAGGGTGTTATAAAAAACTTGATAATTCACTACCGGATGGAACGTTTTTCCACTCTTGTATTGAGCTTAGCGATGATGGCGTTTTATCACTTGAATCCTTTTATGAGCCTTCGGAAGAGAGTAAAACTCTAATATTGAAAGAGTTACAGGGGCTAACAGAGATTAAAGCTTTGGATCTACTGACTGTAGATCAAAGATACCTTAGAGAAATAGGTGAAAATTATGACTCCCAACGACGGCCATTTAACATTTTTACACTCAAAGACAAAAAATACAAAGACGTAAAAGAAGAGTTTTCGTGGAAAATTGATGATGGATATATTGAATTTGATCACGCTAAACATTTAGTATGGTTACCACCAGATTCCGTAAAAAAATTCGATATAACTGAGTGGCTTAGGCAGTCTCTTAAATCAAACCTAAATTCACTTACAATAGCAGATATACCTACTCATCGAGCATTTATTTTTGAATATATTACTTCAACGGAGAAAATATCAGTAGATAGAAGCCTCCCTGAATCGCCACTTTTGGTATATATAATTACTAGAGACTGGCAGGTTGCTACATTTAAGGCTAAAAGAGAAAAAAATATATTTAGATTTGAGATTGTAGAAGATAAAGAGTTAGTCAATAAACTAGGTTTGAGTAGGCTCAATAAAAAGTTAAGAGAAAATGATTCAAAATCATTCTGGAATCGTGCAAGTAAATCATTTATTCCAGAAAAAGTAGTGTGGAGGACTCCACCAAAACAGGAGAGTGACTTAGGTTTAGAAATTGATGGGTATATAGATTTTTCTAGCTCTATAACAGATAGAATTAACTATAAAGTGATAAAGTCGTCTATCGAAAGAACGTTGGCAATCTGGTCTCATATACCTGTTAATAGGAAACTTATAGTAGGTATGGATGATTTAGTATGCGCATATTCAAGTGATATAAACTTTTTAGATTTTAGTGAGTTTATGTCTAATGGAAGGCTAGTAAATAAGGATGTTAATCTTATTATCCTATTGGGTAGTACGTGTGTTAGTGGAGAAACGTTTGATAGCCTTAAAAATTTAATACGATGCAATTTTATAGACGTTGAGATAATACCTCTTTTTGTTTTTCTACACCCAAACTTCAATAACTCACATGGAAAAGCTATTGGAAAGCTTTTGAATTGGAGTCCTAAAGCGAAAATTAAGGATCAAAAAGTTGTACGAAAAGCAAAATATGAACGCATTTCTGGGACTCCATACATAAAAAGAGGAGGGAATAAATCCTACCAAATTGAAAGAAATGATAATGGGTTTTACGAATCAAAGATGTACCGAGAGTTTAGTGTGGGTCACTTGAAGTTGGGTCATTGGGAATATGGTAAGTCACACGATCTTTTAACACCAAATTTATCTAGAATAATTTCAACAAACCCAGAAATGACGCGTTGGTTAATTGAAAGAATTCTTAGAACTAAAGGTACTGGCTCTACTGGTACAAAAAATTATATAGTTTATATCTTCCACGAAGTGACAAAGAAAATGATTGCAAAGCTTCGAGATGTAAACCCGAAAATAGAAAAGGACTTTGAGTTTCTAACGCTACATAAATTAAATAGTGGAATTGCGACAGCAACGTTTTTTTCACCTCTTTCAATTGAAAAGGTTAATGATTATATAAAAAAAGGGGTTAATAAGGTAAATGTTGTATTGATAGATGACGGAGTAATAACTGGAGATACCTTAAGAAATGCTGAAAATGCCTTTAATTTACGCAGTGATGATAAGTTAACGACTATTTCAATAATTGATAGAGCGGGTTTCTCTGTAAATACATCTTTATTAAATGGTAGTATCCATGAACGTTACTCTTACTGGAAGTGGGATGTTCCAGCGCTAGGCTCTTTAGGTCACTGTAAATTATGTCGCGCATTAGATATTTTAAAAGCACTTGCACCAGAAAACTCATTTATCAATAAAACGGTAAAAAGGTGGATTAATACCTGGTCAAAGCAAAAATTAACTGATAGTGATTGGGAAAATTCAGGAGTAACTCCTCAGCGGCTAACTAAGAATATTCCAATGAAGTTTGCAAATATCCCTGTTAAACAATCTTTTGCACATTCTATATCTACTACATTGAATTCAATGTCCATAGAAATCAGTAATTCTAGTTTTCAACCTGACTTTGTATTCAATAAATTTTCTCAATTTGTTAATGACGATAAAGAGTTAAATGACTCTGTGAAGTTAGAGTTAATAACTTCTCACTTGCTATTGCTAGGCGACTCAATTTCTCTACCTAAAAAGGCTAAAATTTATTGTGGTTTGTTAGAGCTTGTGTGGGACTTTGAGTACTCTAATTCGTATACATCTTTATTAGGACTATGCTTCTTCGGTATGGAAGAAAGTCTTAAGTCAGTTGTATGGGAAAAAGCTGAATTTCTCATTGATGAAAAGGGGTTGACATACGATGGGAAATTTGATCGTCAGGACTTGGAGCTTATATGCTTTTCCTTATTATACCAAAAGGAAGGGGTTGATGAAGTTCTAGAAAATAAAGTAAATAATGCCAAAAGTGAAGAGTCTAAAACTGCGTATTCTTTTTTACTTTCTTTAGTTACTGGTGTAGAACATATATGTGAGCCTGTAATTCAGCTATACAAAATGTTTGGGTATGAGGGGATTTGGCATACCGCGAAATTCGATGATATTTTGCAAAGCCTTAATATTTTAGGAACTCATGAAATCGAGTCGCACCAAAAACTGTCTTTACTGCTTGACGAGGTATTGACTATCTTTGATTCATTGATGAATGTTGAATTAATAGCCAGTAGCAGCCATAGCCTATTAACCGAACAGTTCAAAGTCTTAAAAGATAGAATGCTAATTCGTTCAATAAATAATGCTGAAATACAGAATGTTCTTATGAAGTCAAAGATCTATAATAAAATAACAGAATACTCTCATGCGTCCATTGATTTAATTGAACGAGAGATTCGCCGAGAAATAAATGACTTTTTAGAGCCTAATAATTTTTACAGCTACTATAATGCAAAGAGCTCTAAAAGAGATATCTACGAAAACTGGGAAAATTCTCCACCAGAAATCAATCTAGATATAGCAAAGAATGAGGGGAATATTACAGGCAAGTTTTTGTTCTTTATGCCTTTTAGGAGTTTTATTCGAGATACTATATACAACTCTATATGGGTTAAGCATGGTGTGGATTTATATTACTCTCTTTCGATAAAAATAAAATCTGATGAAGATTTTATAAATATATACTTTGAAAGCTTAGTCCCAAAAGATAAATTCAACCTTCAGCCTAGAGATTACCATACAAGAATAAATCAATTGAAAGGTGATTATTTATTTAGTTTTGAGTGTGAAAAGGAAACTCTAAAATTCATAATAACATTAAGAATTCCTACAGTGGAAAAGTTTAGAGGTAATTTAAAATGAATGTGCTTGTTATAGATGATCAAATCTGGCGTAGAAGGTTTTACAGTAAACTTGAAAAGCAAACATTCGAGTTTCGTATTGATTTTCTTGATGAGGAAGGGGTTCACTCACTTAACCGTGAAGCCCTTAATAGTGTTGATTTAGTACTGTTGGACTTGATTCTAGATGGTGAGTGGAACGTAAATAGTGAAGGTGTTGCAAGAATTATTAGAAGCATCAATAAAGAACTGCCAATTGTATTAATAACAGGGAATTGGTCTGCGCTAAATAATGGTCAGATACAAAGTATTACTGATAACTATGATACTGAAGCTGTACCTTTACCCTTTACTGATTTACTTTCATTAGAAGAGTTTGAGGCTCTCTCTGGTCATCAAATTGATAAAAGAGATGCAAAAGGGATCAGCGAAAATAATATTTCTTACTTAGGTCGGACTTTGGTAAATATCTACAATAAAAGGAATGGCCAAAAATATTTAGGCAAGAATAAAGACGAATCTATTTTTATTCTTCACTTGTCTGATATGCAGTTAGGGGGTGAACATGAAAAGTCTAGCCTATTAGACCCTGCAACAATTGCTCATAAAGTAAAAAACCAGCATGGTGCTCCTGATTTTATTGCTGTAACCGGAGACATAGCTGAAACTGGCTTAGTTAGTGAGTTTGAGCAAGCGATGCAGTGGTTTTCAGACTTGTGTGAGTGCCTAGAGTGGAGCCCTCCTTATGAGCGTATTTTACTCACCCCCGGAAATCATGACATATACTCTTCGGCCTTTGGGACTTGTAAATATCAATACGTAAGAGGCGCTCATAATGAATCTGGTAGTTTACAGCATATAGAAGATACTCAGTTAAGCGTGCCGAATTTATCTAGTTATTCTCTCTTCAATTTTAATAAATTCGCTTTTCAATTGACTGGTCAATCATATTGGCTCGATGGTGGTGAAAGTTATTGGAAAGATTCTCGATTTGTATCATTGGGGGCTAACTTTATGGGGCTAAATACTGTGTGCAATGTGGATTTTAACTCGCCGTTCAAAGGGTTCCCTAGCGCAAACGATTATCGAGAAATAAGAAAGGCGCTGAATGGAACAGAAACAAAATCAAATATATTAAATATCGCTTTATTTCACCACCCTGAGCTAAAAGACGATATGTGTTTTAAAACTTTCTGTGAGGTTGAACCTTCCCCCGATGTTCTATTGGCTGGCCATGAACACCAACCTAGGTTCGACCACTTAAGAGACCTAGAACAGCTGCTCTTTATTGCTCCCACTTCAAGCTTACGAGCTGAGCTGCGGTGGCCTGATGTAACAAGGGGTTTTTCAGTAATTGAATTACAAAGAAAAGAAGGAGTAGTATATGGAATTAAGGAATATTCTTACTGTAGGATAAAAAATCGTTGGGTTGATTTCAGCAAAAAGCCTGAATTCCGCTTCTGCCCCGACAAAAAAAACAAATGGAGGGAGATATTTGATGATTAAATTAAATGTACTTAATTTAGAATATTTATTTTACAGTATTGGAAAGCCGCAAAATTATGCGACTAAATGGTTTTGGTTTTATAATAAAGAGCGACTTTATAAGGCTAATAATGGTAAGCCACCATTGATGGCTGTTTAACCCCTACTTCTTAGCGGTCAAAAATTGGAGGATTACCCTTGTGGCTAACTGCTTCTCATGGCTTTCATGCAGTGATCATTATTGATAAATGCAAGTCTCAACTCTCCATCATTTTTTCCAAACAAAATCCGCAGCAGTTACAACACCTCAAATCAATCAGTTCATATGAACGGTCGGGGTGTAGCGTAACGGACTGTCATGACGGTGCTGTCTATGACCACTTCCCGTAAACTTGCAGGCTTGGTAGTATTGCTTTGAAGGCCTGCATCGACCGTCAACGATAACATCAACTCGGCACCATGCTCGCCAATTCGTTTGCGAAAGCGTGTCATCGAACATGGGTCGCAAGGTGGTGTTGTAACTCCACCCAATTTAGTACAGCTATTTCGTAGAATTTTATGCAGCCTCAAGGTAACCAACCGGTGTCATATCACCAAGTGAATCATGAGGTCGCTCATAATTATAAATATCTAACCACTCATCAGTGATTTCACGTACTTCTTGCAGTGACTCAAACAAGTATA
>NZ_JBECOX010000025.1:0-37817 GCF_040104525.1 Pseudoalteromonas sp. XMcav11-Q | reverse complement strand
CTTCTTACTTCTTACTTCTTACTTCTTACTTCTTACTTCTTACTTCTTACTTCTTACTTCTTACTTCTTACTTCTTACTTCTTACTTCTTACTTCTTACTTCTTACTTCTTACTTCTTACTTCTTACGAATAAAAGCAATAAATTTTACTGATTCAAGATACGATCATTAGAAAATCAACAAGTCCCGTAATCGGGTATTCAAATTTGTGCAAAAGATAGTGATAACTAACTCGCTAATCTTAGATTTCATAAGCCTTTGTCATAAAAATTTCTCTTAAAAGAACTAGACAGTACTAACAGATAAATCTATAATGACAGCGTTGTCATTGATATTGATTCTCATCTTTAGCTTCTGCCCAAGCTTGATGAGGGAATTGAATACACATCCCCTTATGTGTATTCAGATAATTAAAATGTCCCTTTATTGAGACAATTCCATCTTAAAACCCTACAGCAGCAAAATTTTTTGTGCTATTCTCCAATCGTTTTTGTAACAAACCATATCTTGGTCATATTTAAATTTATATTTATCAATAAGATATATATCTATATGAATATTTTTTGAATAACAGGCCAAAAAAATTGTAGCGAATATGTAATTTAGGGTGTATGGTTTGTTATTAGATGACAGCGTTGTCATCATCACTGGGCAGAAGTGATTTAAAAAACCAACAAAATGATTCAAGGGGAATCCTGTGTTAGCTAATAATTTCAAAAAAAGCTTACTTGCAGTTAACGTCAGCATCGCACTAGGTGCGGGCTTTTCAGGCGTTGTAGTTGCAGAAGAAAGTCAAAATCAAGTACAAGAAAACGTAGAAGTCATTGAAGTTCGCGGTATTCGCGCTTCCAGTAAGGCGGACATTAATAACAAAAGATTCGCAAACGCTGTTGTTGATTCGATAACAGCAGAAGATATTGGTAAGTTTCCGGATAAAAACGTTGCGGAATCTCTATCTCGTATTACTGGTGTAGGGGTTAGCCGTGAGTTTGGTGAAGGTGAAAAGATTACTGTTCGAGGTTCAGATCCAACTAAAAACCGCACTCTATTAAACGGACAAAATGTTGGTACAGCTGACTGGTTTATCTTGGATAACCCTTCTCGTAGTTTCAACTTTACAATGCTTCCGTCTTCATTGGTAAGTAGCTTGGAAGTATATAAATCTCCTGAAGCGCGTATTGATGAAGGCTCAATTGGTGGTACAGTAATTCTAAATACACGCAAGCCTCTTGATTTGGATTCTGGTACTGTTCAGTTAAGCTTGCAGAGCCAATACTCAGAAGTAGCGGAAGAACATGATCCATCAATTGAAGCACTTTATTCATGGAAGAATGAAAGTGAGCAATTTGGTATTTTAATTTCTGGTTCAAAAGCTGATCGTACAGTTCGTCGTGAAGGTTTTGAGGTACTTGGTTGGGATGTTCAAGGTGATGGAACTTATACACCTCGTACTATGGGGGTTCCTGTTTTCCGCCAAGATCGTGAAAGAACAACATTTTTCAGCTCGATTCAATTTGCACCTTCCGACGATTTCAGTGCGACTTTAAACATACTTGATTCAAATATGGATGTGAATAATACCAATTCAAACTTTCTATTGATGAATCCTGGGTCAGAGGCCGAGCTTTCGTTTAGTGATGGCAACGCATTAAAAGGTACTGGCGGTGGTGATGTTCGTTGGAATCATATCAACCGTATCTCAAGCACGGATACTAATTCAATTCATTTAGACATTGACTTTGCAACGGATTCATTCTCAATGAATGTGGAGCTTGGTACGACTGAAGCCGAGGGTGGAACATTAAATGAAACTTCTTGGGAATACGGCGGGCAGGGAGATTACAACTTTGATCTAACTGATGGTACTCCAACAGTAAACGCTGGTATTGATGGTACGGACCCTTCTAAATTTAACGGTGGCTGGATCTGGGGTGGGAATAAACCAACAACAGATGAAGAGTCTTATGCTCAGGTAGACTTTGACTTCCCGGTCGAACTTGGTGCGTTTACATCAATTAAAGTTGGTGCAAAATATCGTGATCACAAACGCACGCAAGACAGAAATGCCTACAGTTGGCATTGGGGTTTAGCTAACGATGGTGAGAGTGATAATTACATGAACCAGATCTTGGCTAATCAATGTAGTACGCTTGCGGATTGTGACCTTTCTAGAGGCACTGATACTGTTGGTGCTGACGTTGTCAATGGTGATATTACTCAACAGTTGATACACAACAGTGATCGTATGTTGGAATTAGGGTTAGGCCCAAATGCTTCCTATGCAATTCACAAGAATTTACCAGAAATATTTGAAGTAGCTGAGCAAAAAACGGCTTTCTATGTTCAGGGTGATTTCTCTGGAGAAAGTTTCCGAGGCAACATAGGTGTAAGGGTTGCTAAGACTGAGCAAGATTCTGCTGGTTATTTGTTCTCTTCAGATTCTTGGGACTTATTAACTGTCAAAAACCCTGGCCTCAATGGTGATTTAACACCTTCTACATTAGAGTGGAAAACTGAGTCACGTAGCTACACCGAGATTTTGCCAAACTTCAATTTATCTTATGACTTAGCTGAAGATCAAATTGTGAGGTTGTCTGCGGCACGAACGATGGCGCGTCCTAATTTCTTTGATATTTCACCAATTACCGCACCTGGCGATCTTGGTGAAGATAATCCAACTGCACAGGCTGGTAATCCAAATCTAGATCCACAAGTAGCTAACCAGTTTGATGCTGCTTGGGAATATTACTTCGGTGATGCATCGTTACTTGCAATAACGCTATTCTACAAAGATATTGAGAGTTACCAAACATCTGGTACTTCGAGCCAAGAGTTTTATGATCAAGAAACTCAACGTTGGGTTCCTGTAACTGTTACTCGGCCTGAGAATGGGGCAGGGGGAACAACAACGGGTTTAGAAGCCTCTATTCAACATAGTTTTGACAATGGTTTTGGTGTATCAGCAAACTATACTTATACTGATGCTAATAATGATGGTGAAAGAGATGTCCTAAAACCGGGGTCTGGCTTAGTAATGGGAGCCTCTGAGAATATGTTAAATATTTCAGGTTACTATGAAGATGATCTGTTTGCGGTTCGAGCGATGTATAACTACCGTACAAAATGGTATAAAGGTTTACACTCTTCAGGTACGGAGCTTTGGAATGATGACTATGGCCAGTTGGACTTTAGTGCGACATACAACGTAACTGAAAATATCTCATTAGTATTTGAAGGTATTAACCTGACTGATGAAGAGGTCATAGAATATAATACTGATGAAGCAAGGGTATTATCTATATACCAGAATGGTCGTCGATTTGTACTAGGTGCAAACTTCCGTTTCTAATATTATTAAAATGCCGCTATTTAGCGGCATTTCTTTTTAATAATATGTCTTCAACTTTTCTTATTTCTTCCTGACTATTAGAAAGAATGCCTTTGTATGTTTTGTCAAAGACATCTTCTTTTCTATCGAAAACATAGTGTTTGAATACTTCTTTCCAGGCATCTCTCTGATATTTTGGAAGTGCTCTAATGGTGAGAATTGCGTGGATTAAACTTTCAGTAGATGTTAGCTCGGATGCAGTTTTATTTTCCCACCAATAGTTTACTAGAATATTAGCTCTTTCATGTGATTTAACATTATGCCACCACATAGGTGGGATATATAAGGCCTCACCCACTTCCAGTTCTGCAATTTGGACATCTTTATGTACGTTCTTAAACTTAGGATATTTGCTCAAATCAGGCTTTTCGAAGTCGACAAGGCTAATAGCAGGCCCTGTTATGGCGCGATCTATCGGGGCGACATAGATATTAGGGATTGCATTTGGAGGGAGTAAATAAAATGTTCTTTTACCACAAACATTCAATGCTATGTTATGAGAGGTGTCGTAATGCCCAGGAACTGTTGTTGCTGTTCCAATCCATATTCTGGGAGAAATTTCAGATAGAAAATTTGGAGATGGATTTTGTGTAAGAAAAGATGGTAGGCATTGCTCTATTAATGCGCTTTGAACTGCAATGTCTTCACTGTGCTCATCTCGCTTTTCAACAATCAATCTTTTTAACACTGCTTTGAGTGGAACTTGAAATTTTTTGAATGTGAATCTTTCGTAATCTTCGCTTGCGTAGCTGATTAGTCCTTTATGTTTAGATTCGATTAATAAAGTATCTACCAATTTCTTAGAAGCAATGCTAAGTAACTTTCTAAGTAAATGTGATGGAGAATCTTTTGCTAACTCAACATATGGCCAGTCTTTAAATAGTTCTGATATTATTATCGGAGAATTATTGTTCTCAATGAATGTCTTTAAGTCTTCAACATCTGATGGTTTTATTTTTTGAATTTTCATGGTTTTAAATTGTATATTTACATGCTAATTTAATTGTTACTTTAACATATTAATTGAGTGTGTAATGTCAGAAAAATATGAAATCATTGATGCGGGAAAACATAAAAAATTTTATGCTAAGTTAGATACTGACTTATTGCATTCGAAAGAGCGGCACTTGGTGGTTATAACACCAAGTGAAGTAGCAAAAGCAGCGCTGAATTTTCCTATTTGTTTCATTAAGTCTGGTGGCGATGCTAAATTCCAAATGATAGCAATTCTTGGGCTTGAGACCGGAAAAAATGCGTTTTATCGTGGTAATAGGTTTGAATCGCCATATATCCCTCAACATTTAGTGAAGTATCCATTCGTCCTAGCAAAAACCTCAGATGAAAAGACATATTTGGCAATTCACGCTTCGGCATTAAATAGTTCAGGGATTGGAGAGCCGTTGTTTCAAGATTCGGGTGAACTTTCGGACTTTCTTAAGTTAAGACATTCGCAATTAGAGGAGTTGTATCGTCAAGATGAGTTGTCGTTTCAATTTGTTAATCGTTTGTCCGAACTTGGTTTGTTGACGGAGTTTAGTTTTAAGTTTGATTTGGGGGATGGTGAGAAGAAAGAGATTGGGGGACTATATTCAGTCGATAGGGAGCTTCTAAATTCTCTCGATGATGAATCTCTATTGTCTTTGCAGAAATCAGGCATGCTAGAAGCAGTACACGCACATTTACTATCGCTGGGTCAGCTTCAAAGAGTTATTGATTTATCAGCCACGGCTAATCATTGACATTAAGTGAGAAGATTGTGTTCTCGTCTAGTGGTTAATATATGTAGGGTAACGAGTAAGATAAATTTAACTTCCAATTTGCCCCGAAAACCGCTAGCCTTAGGGGCAATAAATAAAGTAACAAATACGTAAAATAATGGAGCAGTATTATGGCGGAACAACAAGTGCAGCCTTTACATAACGAAAAGCACGCGAACATCAAAGTAAAAAATGGCGTGAACGTTGATTTCCTTAAAACTCAGCACTTAATGCCGGTAGTGGCGCATGAGTTTGCGCGTGTAGCGACAGAATTCCCGATGGCGTTTGTTAAAAACACTGAGTCAGGTCAATTTCAAGCGGTTGCTATGTTTGGTCTTCAGCCTGGTGAAAACCTATTTGTTGATGGTGATAAGTGGACTGGCAGCTTTGTGCCAATGGCCGCTGCACGTTACCCATTTGGTTTGGTTAAGCACCCAGAGCAAGATCAGTTTGGTATTGTGATTGACGAAGCAAGCCCGCTAGTTGGTGAAGAAGAAGGCAATGCGCTTTTCGAAGACGGTAAAGAAACTGAATACCTAGGTCGTCGTAAAGAAGCGTTGGTAAGCTATGTTGAGTTTGCTCGCGTAACTGAAGCGTTTACTCAGTATCTTGCTGACAAAGAGCTTCTAGTTCAACAAACGCTAACGGTAGAAATCCGTGGTGAGAAAAAAGACATCAACGGTATCTACCTTGTGGATGAGCGTAAGCTAAACGAATTAGGTGACGAAGATTTCCTAGAGCTACGTAAACGTGGCTATTTAGCACCGATCTTCGCATTCTTAACTTCTACACATCAAGTAGCGCGCCTTGCTCGCATGAAGGCACAGCGCGAAGCGAGCTAATCGCTTTTAGATATAGAATGATTCGATAAAAGCGCTTCCAGAGGAAGCGCTTTTTTGTGGATATTATTCAGTTGTTCTAAAGAAAAAATTTTTAACGCCATTAGCGTCAGATTTACTTATTCAAATTGATATTACTTAGCGTTTGGAATAGGACAGTATGATCCGCCACGAGGGATCCAGACCGAACGTGATTCCCAACGGCAGTTATAAGCTACTCGGCGTTCTTCTTGTTGGGTTGAAAAAGTATCATGTTGATGAAAGTAGCTTCCTCCAGGCACCTGATAGTTTGGGATCGGATGAGGAATAGTCCAACCTCCGGGGCAGCTTTGTGTCGCGAGTACGGTTTTAGTTTCCCATAAAGTGTAGGGACCGTAAGGTTCACCGTACATTAATTTGTAGTGGCAAGTCTTATAACTCACATCAACGAGCTTTGTACGGTAGTCACATACCCACACACGTCGCTCATCCCAGTAGCCACCGCAGTCAACATTGTTTACTTGGGTGTCATAAAAAGTGTTGTAATCAATAACTTTAATTTGCTCTTGAGTAGAAGCAGCTTGAGCAGTACCAAGCAGTAGTGTGCTAAAAGCTGCAATTTTTAGAATGTTTTTCATATCGATTCCTGTCGAATTTCGTTATTTTATTACTTTGAGTTATTTCAAAGTAATAAATATGTTTCCATTTTGTGGTCGAAATAACAATCATAAATTGATTGAAAAATATTCAAATTTACTGTTATGCCTTGCAGCTCATGAGTTTCTTTCAACCACACTGTAAATCAGTTAGCTTGACAATTTTAACGCGAAAGCTTGCATCGTTCTAAAATTCACCTCATGCTGAAGTTTAACAACGAACCAAGGTATAAAAATGAAAAAAATCTCTTTGCTAGTAGCGTTATTAGCCTTGTCGGCGACAGCTGCTGTCGCTGACGAGAAAGCGCCCCCATTTGCGATCGCTATTCATGGGGGAGCTGGTACGATTGAGCGCAGTAACTTCACACCAGAAAAAGAAAAACAATACAAAGCTAAATTAAAAGAAGCCGTTGAAGCGGGCTATAAGGTACTAGAACAAGGTGGAGAAAGCCTTGATGCGGTAACGGCAGCCATTAACATTCTTGAAGACTCGCCTTTTTTTAATGCTGGTAAGGGGGCCGTGTACACTTATGATGAAGGGCATGAGCTAGATGCGTCAATCATGGATGGTCGTAATCGCCAAGCGGGCGCTGTGGCGGGGGTGAAGCACATTAAAAACCCAATCGATCTGGCAAAAGAAGTGATGCAGCACTCAGTACATGTCATGCTAAGTGGTGAAGGTGCGGAAGACTTTGCTAAGAAACGCGGTTTTACGTTAGTGGAAAACAGCTATTTTGACACCGATGCTCGCTATCAATCACTCTTAAAGGCGAAAAAGCGATTGCAGATGAAAGAAGCGGCGACCAAAGACTATCAGGCGGCACACCAACAATTAGAGAGCCAATATAAGATGGGAACTGTGGGGGCTGTCGCACTCGATAAGCAGGGGAATTTAGCGGCCGGAACGTCAACTGGTGGGATGACGGCGAAACGCTTTGGACGGATAGGTGACTCACCGGTGATTGGTGCGGGCACATTTGCGGATAACCGCTCTTGTGCTGTTTCAGCAACGGGACATGGCGAGTATTTTATTCGATATAATGTCGCAGCTGATATTTGTGCTCGTGTCGCTTATCAAAACAAGTCGATTGAAAAAGCGGGGAAAGAAGTGATTTTTGATACGCTTTATCCAATTGGTGGCACGGGAGGGGTGATCATAGTTGACCCTAAAGGAAATATTAGCATGCCATTTAATACCGCGGGAATGTATCGTGCGAGCAAGTCGTCAACAACACCTACCTATGTTGGTATTTATAGCGAGTAAAACAATATTTCGTTGAGACTAAGCAAGTTCTTCAAACGCCAGCTATTATTATCATGATAGCTGGCGTTTTTAATGGAGATGAGCAATGCAATCAATAAAAGTCGCAGACTACTTAAATCATCGCCCCGTAACATTCAAACAGGACATGCGCGTAGAATCAGCGGTAGAGAAGCTGCTACAAAGCGGCCAGTCGGGCGGGCCGGTTATAGATGAAGCAAGGCGGGTTATTGGGTTTTTATCTGAGCAAGATTGTCTTAAAAAAATGTTAGAGGCGACCTATCAAAATGAGTCTCATAGCGTGGTGTCCGATGTGATGACAAAAGAGCCTCTGTGTGTAAAACGCGAAGACAGCATAGTGCAAATGGCAGATTTGATGATTTGCAATAAGCCCAAAGTGTACCCGGTAGTTGACGATGAAGGGCGCTTACTTGGGGTTATCAGTCGTGCAAACGTGTTATTAGCGTTGGATAAGCATTTACATGATGCTTATGTCTCTGGTCACCGCTACGTATAAAGCGATGAAATTTACGAGCTGTTAAGTTAACCCATGAGGTGTTGCCTTGAGAATAACAGCAAAAATCTCAATTCCTAACCAAATTTAGTTGGGTTCGTCTAATCTGATTTGATAAACTACACGGCGTTTTATGTAATCACAAGGTGTCGTGTAGTGCAGGTTGACTCGCTGTTCAAAGAGCTAAATTCATGTCTTAAAAAGGATCACTTCATCCTCAAAAAGCGCCTCCATGGTGCGAAAAAAATTACCGATCAAGAAAAGCAAAAGCAGGTAGTCGCAAAAGTAGCGGCTGCGATTGCAAAAAGCCAAGAATTAAAGGTAACAAGAAGTGCCAATATTCCAGCAGTAGAGTATCCTGAGCAGCTACCCGTCAGCCAGAAAAAAGACGACATTAAAGCAGCCATTGCGAATAACCAAGTGGTTATCGTTGCCGGTGAAACGGGCTCAGGGAAGACCACGCAGCTGCCTAAGATTTGCTTAGAGCTTGGTCGAGGCGTGGATGGCTATATTGGTCATACACAGCCAAGAAGACTAGCGGCAAGAAGCGTGTCTACTCGTATCGCAGAGGAAATTGGCTGCGAGATGGGGCAAGAAGTTGGATTTAAAATTCGCTTCTCAGATCAAGTCTCTGACAATACATACGTAAAACTGATGACCGACGGTATTTTGCTCTCAGAGATTCAACAAGACAGATTCCTCAACCAGTACGACACAATCATCATTGATGAAGCGCACGAGCGTAGCCTGAATATTGATTTTATTCTGGGTTATTTAAAGCAGTTGTTGCCGAAGCGTCCAGATCTTAAAGTGATTATCACCTCAGCAACCATTGATCCTGAGCGTTTTTCCAAACATTTTAGTGACGCACCTATTATTGAGGTGTCAGGACGAACTTATCCAGTAGAAGTGAGATATCGTCCAGTTGAAGATGTTGACTCACAAAATGGCGAAGCAGAAAATGACCAATTGCAGGGCATTTTTGATGCGGTTGATGAGCTTTGTGCCGAAGGACCTGGGGATATTTTGGTATTTATGAACGGTGAGCGTGAAATTCGTGACACCGCTGACGCGCTGGCAAAACGCAATTTAAAAGGCGTTGAGATTTTACCTTTGTATGCGCGCCTGTCTAATGCCGAGCAAAATCGCATTTTTGCGCCCCATAGCCAACGGCGCATCGTATTGTCTACAAACGTTGCAGAAACGTCATTGACTGTACCAGGTATTCGCTATGTTATCGACCCGGGTACTGCGAGAATAAGCCGCTACAGTTATCGAACCAAAGTACAACGCTTACCGATTGAAGCGGTATCACAAGCCAGTGCAAACCAGCGTAAAGGTCGATGTGGCCGTGTGGCATCCGGTATTTGTATTCGTTTATATTCTGAAGACGACTTTTTAGGGCGCCCAGAGTTTACCGATCCTGAAATTCTAAGAACCAATTTAGCTTCGGTTATTTTGCAAATGCTCGCACTTGGACTTGGTGATATAAGTCAATTCCCATTTGTACAAGCGCCTGATAGCCGTAATATCAAAGATGGTATGTCGTTACTTGAAGAGCTGGAGGCGATAGTTCCTGCACAGCGCAGAGAAAAAGCCAAGCTCACAGAATCAGGTCGTAAACTAAGTCGCTTACCCATAGACCCAAGGCTTGCCAAGATGGTGATGTCAGGGGCACAAAACAACGCGCTTTGGGAAGCGATAGTGATCACCGCGGCACTGTCTATTCAAGACCCAAGAGAGCGTCCTCAAGATAAACGTGCAGCAGCTGACGAAAAACACAATCGCTTTGAGTGCGAACACTCTGATTTTGTTGCATATCTAAATCTATGGAATTACATCGAAGCGCAGCAGCAAGCACTGACGCGTAACCAGTTTCGAAAGCAATGCCAAAAAGACTTTTTGGCCTACATGCGCGTACGTGAATGGCAAGATATTGTTTACCAGCTGACTACGGTGTGTGAGGAGCTCGGCTTTAAAATAAATAGCAGTCCTGCAAGCGATGAAGCTGTCCATCAATCATTGCTAAGCGGTATGCTTAGCCATATTGGTGTGAAAGACGAAAAGCAAAAACAAGTGTTTAAAGGCGCACGTAACAGCCAATTTCATATTTTCCCCGGTTCAACACTGTTTAAGAAAAGCCCTAAGTGGCTGATGTCTGCGGAGCTTGTGGAAACCAGTAAACTTTATGCTCGGGTTAATGCCAAAATCGATGTAAATTGGATTGCGCCGCTCGCTAAGCATTTAGTTAATAGCAGCTATAGCGAACCGCATTGGGAGAAAAAGGCTGGAGCGGTTGTCGCATTTGAACAGCAAACCTTATACGGCTTGATCATCGTTGGCCGCAAGCGCACGGTCTATAGCGATATTGATCCTGTGGTTAGCCGAGAGATATTTATTCGTGAAGCGCTGGCAAACGGTCAACTTGGCCAAAGCGAAGGATTTTTAAGCGCAAACCAAAAATTGGTTGAAGAAGTGCAGGCGCTTGAAGATAAAGCAAGGCGTCGCGATATCCTAGTCGACGAAGAAGATGTGGTTGCGTTTTATAACGATCGAATTCCACAAGACGTAAATAATCGTGCTGCGTTTAGTAAATGGTGGCGTTCACAAAAGCAAAAAGACAAACGCTTTTTGCATATGACGCGCGATCTGTTAATGCAGCATGACGCCGAACATATCACGGATACTCATTACCCAGATACGTGGCAGCAAGGGAATTTGATCTTGCCTCTCAGTTATCACTTTGATCCAGGCCAAGCACTAGACGGCGTGGTGGTCAATATTCCTCTGGCACTATTAAACCAAGTTCAAGATGAAGGTTTTGATTGGCATATTCCTGCGCTCAGACATGAGCTGGTTTGTGGGCTTATTAAGTCACTGCCGAAGACCTTAAGACGTAATTTTGTGCCAGCACCAAATTATGCCGATGCTGTGCTTGCCGCCGTTGAGGTAATGCAAGGTTCATTTATAGAAGCGGTGGCCAACCGTTTACTCAGAATGACAGGTGTCAAAGTCGCCGAGTCAGATTGGGATGTTAGTTCACTTGAGCCGCACTTAAAAATGCAATTTCAGGTAGTTGATGACAAAGGTAAGGTGATAGCCCATGGCTTTGATTTATCGGCACTTAAAGCAAAGTTGCAAGGGCAAGTGACCGAGACGCTTTCGCAAGTGGCAGAGCAAGGGATCGAGCAAACGGATATTCAGCAGTGGGATTTTGGCGAGCTACCAGAACAATATACTAAAAAGCAGGGAAATTATGAGATTAAGGCTTTCCCAGCATTAGTCGATAAAAAACAAAGTGCGGCTATAGAACTGTTTGATAACGAAATAAAAGCCCAAGCGGCGCATCAAGCAGGATTGCGCCGTCTTGTGCTACTCAATGTTCCTTCGCCCGTTAAATACCTGCAACAGCACTTACCAAATAAGGCTAAGTTAGGATTGTACTTTAACCCCTTTGGTAAAGTGCATGATTTAGTTGATGACTGTACGCAAGCTGGGGTTGATAAGCTGCTGCGTGTATTTGGCGAGATCAGAGATGACATTGTGTTTGAAAAAGCCAAAGAGCACATTCGAGCTGAGCTAGGTGACACTGTAGTTGAAATTGCGAAGCAAGTTGAGGCGGTGCTTAGCATTGCTCACAGTATTAACAAACGCATGAAAGGCAGAGTGGATCTCACGATGATCACCGCGCATGGCGACATAAAATCTCAGTTATCCGGTCTTATCTTTAAAGGTTTTGTCACCGCTCATGGTGCTGATAAAATCTCTGATATTTTGCGCTACATGAAAGCGATTGAGAAAAGGCTTGAAAAACTTGCGGTAGATCCAAACAGAGATAGGCTGTGTGTACTAGAATTGGAAAAAGTTGCTGCGGCCTATCAAGACAAGTTGGCAAAAATCCCTTCTGGATTACCTGTACCAGAGTCGCTTATAGATATTTTTTGGATGCAACAGGAACTTCGCGTGTCTTTGTTTGCTCAAACATTAGGAACGGCTTATCCGATTTCGGCTAAACGCGTTCTGAATTCGATAAAAGAGTGCGAAATATAAACTTGCATTTTAGAGTACGACAGTTACTTTATTATATGAGGAAGTAAAGTTTTGGATTGTGAGAAGGAAGCGGCATTGAATATGTCCACACGAGAGAAAAGGAAAAATGCACCGCATCTGCTAGTGGTTGACGACGAGTATTTTAACTATGAAATGCTTGAAATGGCACTGTCAGGGGCGTTTGAGCTGAGCTATGCAAACTCGGGTACGAGTTGCTTGTCTAATGCAATTGCTGATCCTCCAGATGCTATTTTGCTTGATGTGTGTATGCCGGGTCTTGACGGTTACGACACCTGTCGAATGTTGAAAAATACACCAGAGACGAAGGACATTCCGGTATTAATGGTATCTGGTTTAGAGTCCGAAAAAGAACAAAAAGCGGGATTCGATGCAGGCTGTGATGCTTATGTGGTTAAGCCATTCTCAATGCAATCGCTATTAGAAAAAATAAAATCAATGGTGTAGGAGCATTATATGATCAATGAAGATAAACGCCGTTTTATGCGTATGTCGGTGGATGCAGTAGCAAAATTAACCGAGCTTGAGTCGGGTAAAGTGCATCAAGGAGTTTGTCACGATTTAAGCGCTACAGGATTGTCGGTGACAGTGAGCGAACCAATCGAAGCAAATTCAACCGTTGACATTTTCATTGATTCCAGTGGCGATATGATCCAGCCACTTAGTGCTCATGCAACCGTGATCCGCTGTAGTCAAGAGCAGGATGAGCAGTGGGTTGTAGGGCTTGAAATCACCAAGTTTAATTAGATTAACTAAGCTATAAAGGTGGTATTGAAGTGTTCTTCTATACCACCGTAAAAAATTGTTAAATCAATAGACCTTACAAATAAGGCCTTTCAGGTAAAAGCCTTCTGGATAATTGCCCGCAATAGGGTGGTCGGCTGCTTGATTTAGCCTTTCCATGATCAACAATTCCTTACCGGCATCGAGCGCAGCGTCTGCAACGACTTTCTGAAACAGGTTTTGTTCCATAAGGCCAGAACACGAGAAGGTGAGTAACGTGCCACCAGGCTTTAATATCTGCATGGCAATCATATTGATATCTTTATAGCCACGACAAGCACCGTTAAGCTGCGCCTTACTTTCTGCAAACTTTGGTGGATCCATCACGATAGTATCGAATTGACGGCCCTCATCACGATATTGTCTAAGTAGTTTGAACACGTCTTGCTTAACAAACTCAGCTTTCGATAAGTCTAGTTCATTATGTTCTACATTGCGTTTAGCTGTGTCGAGTGCTGGCTGCGATACGTCAACGTTGATTACTTTACTACAGCCACCGCGCAGTGCATAAAGGCCAAATGTACCAGTGTAGCAGAAGCAGTTAAGCACTTCCTTGTCTTTTACAAAGCGTTCTAGCGCGGCTCGGCTGTTGCGTTGATCTAGATAAAAGCCAGTTTTATGGCCGCCGATGATATCGACTTCAATCTTTAAACCATTTTCGCTAATAAGGACAGGTGCGGTTGGCGCGTCGCCAGCAAGCGGTCCGGTAATTTTATCAAGGCCTTCTTTTTTGCGTACATCAACATCTGAGCGCTCGTAAACATGACAATCAGGAAATAGTGATTGCAATGCCATTACTATTTCACCCTTGTGGCGCTCGGCACCAGCGCTTAGCAACTGACAAACCAAGTAGTTATCAAACTTGTCAATTGTTACTCCTGGCAGACCATCTGACTCTGCGGCACACAATCTAAAGCCAGTTAAACCACCTTCAGCGATAACATATTCTCTGGCCGCTAGTGCTCGTGCGAGTTTTAGCTCAAAGAACGCTTGGTCGATATGTTGTGATTCATCAAATGTCCAAATTCTGGCTCTGATCTGAGAGTCTGGGCTGTAAGCGGCTGTCGCGAGGTATTTACCCTCATTGCTGTAAATCTTGACGGTATCGCCAAGGGCTGGCTTACCTTTTACTTTTTTAATAGCTTTTGAGAAAACCCAAGGGTGTTTTCTGTTAAGGGATTTTTCTCTGCCTGGTTGCAGATATAGCGCGCAAGTCATATATTTTCTCTAATCTTTCCTGATAGCTGCCATTTTAGTGAAGGGTGTGGCAACATACAATCAGTAATGCCTTTCACGCCAAATTTGTGTGGGCTTATTTATCGGATATTAATAAAAGTTGAGCTTAATGACGTTAAAAATGCATGAATTAGAAAAAGCATGTGAAGAGTTTATGCTGTCGACTCCATGTGCAGATACCGCCCATGATTTGTCTCATATCAAGCGTGTAGTTAAAGTCGCAAAGTCACTTTGCGAAGCTGAGGGTGCGGATCCTGCTGTAGTGATCCCTGCCGCTTGGTTACATGATTGTGTTGCCGTAGCAAAAAATCATCCAGATAGGCCGCTGGCGTCTAAATTAGCTGCAGATAAGGCGGTTGCCTTCCTAACAGAGTTGAAGTACGACACGGATAAACTTGAGGCGATTCACCACGCCATTGTTGCACACAGCTTTAGCGCCGGTGTTACACCCACGACATTAGAAGCCAAAATAGTCCAAGATGCAGACAGAATGGATGCGTTAGGGGCGATAGGTGTTAGCCGCTGTATGAAAGTAGGTGGGGCGATAGCGCGTAATCTCTACAATGTAGAAGACCCTTTTTGTGAGCATAGAAAAGCTGACGATACCAAATATACCTTAGATCATTTCTTCATTAAGCTGCTGCATATTAAAGATAACATGCATACCACCGCAGCCCGAGAGCAGGCTCAAGCTCGCACCCAATATATGCTGGATTTTTTAGAACAACTGAAATCAGAAATCGCGGATTAAAAATGACGAGATGAGTATCACCTCGTCATTTGCTTCACAAATACCACCACAAATAGCGCTAATGAAAAGCTGCCGGTAAAAGCCTCAACGGCTGCGATCAGTCGTGAGATCCCCACTGGCGTAATATCCCCGTAACCTAAGGTTGTGAAGGTAACAACACTAAAGTAAAAGCTGTTCAGCAGTGCCATGACGTTTTCAGATACACTGTTGTCTAAGTCCAGTTGCATTATCTGATCTTGAAACGAAACACCAAATAGAAAATAGCAAAATGCACAGGTAATTATCATACCTAGACTGAAGCGAATGACATTTTCCGGTTTTTCTCCATACCCACATAATAAGTCGACAAAGCTGGAAATTAGGTGACGTTTTGAAAATCGTGGATACTGGGCATGTCGCATGCGCAGCTCTTTATACGTAAAGCGCCCAACCATTTCAAATAGTCCTTGGTTTTCTGCGCCCTTACGTAGTAAACGATAGATCTCTTCGGATTGTAGAAACAAGTCTTCCGCGTCTTCTTTGGCTCGGTTTCTACGAGCTTCAAAAGCTTGCTGCTCTTGTAGTAATTGCTCGCCAAGTTCCATATTATCAATACGGGTGTTTTCAAGCTTTATACCGAGCAAATTGGTGCTTTCTAAATTACAGCAGTGTAGACTTGCTTCTCTCAAGTCGGCCTTCATTAGCGACGCATGCTTAATGGTATTATTAAACAGGTGCGCCCCTTTCAAATTGGCACGATAAAAGTTGCTATAAGATAGATCATAGCCATGATGATTTTCAAAGTTAACAAGATTGAGCCCTTCTAAATTGGCTCGCTTCAACTCTAAGCCTTGCAGCAAGCCGCCGCGCTTGGCATAGCGTTCAAGCTTTTGGCTTAGCTCCAAGCCACCTTTATCGAATTTATTGTCATGCCAAAAGCAGTAACCTGAGCCCATATCGATTTCACTGCATTTTTTTCCCTCAGGTGACACATATTGGCAAATGGGTTTATCAGCCATAGCTTGCCTAAATCAAAATGCCTTTTTCATTAAGCGTAGCAGCAAAAATAATAAATACGGTGATTTAACGAAAAAATCTTTCTAATTTATAGAGTGTTAGAAACCATACTATTGATGAGTTTATTGCCATCGTTGGTCAAATTCTTATCTTGCATGGCGTTTGCAGTGACTCTGACAAGTTGCTCATACTATAATGCATGCTTTAGTGACTAAGAATTTGTTATCTTGCAATATCAATTAAAGAAAAGCCGAAAGCGTAAGAGCGTTGCGATAAAAATAAAAGCTGGTCAAGTCTTTGTGTATGCACCAGAGCAAATCTGCGAGCGCTGGTTACATACTTGGGTGGAAAGCAAATCCGATTGGATAAAATCAAAGCTTGCTCTAAAAATCATACCAAAGAGCCCTCGGCCACTGGAAACAGGAGTTGTGCAAGTATTCGGCGAGACCTTTACCATTCAAAGAGGCGAAAGTACGACCTCTGTAATTGATTTTGACAACAAAAGGGTGTTACTTAAGGCTGTCAAAAATGAATGGCGTGAATTAGTTGCGCTGTTAAGCGAAACGCTAAATGACTATGTAGACATGGTTATTGCGCGCTATCAACCTGATATTCAAGCTCGCTTTGATACGCTAAAGATACGAGTTTATAAAAGCCGCTGGGGCAGTTTTTCATCTAAAGGCGTGCTTGCGTTTAATACGTTTTTGATTGGTGCGCCTAAGTGGGTAATCGATTATGTGGTAGTGCATGAACTTTGCCATTTTCATGTCATGGCACACAATAGCGCATTTTGGCATTTGGTAACAAAGCACTATGGCCACGACCATAAAATGGCTCGGCGTTATTTACGTGACCATGGTTGTGACTTGATGATTGAGCATTAGCATAGTGCCCTGTTTATGCCTATTATTTGCCGGGCCTCGCTTTTGCCGCGCGTTTTAACAACTTTTGAAATGTCGGGCATTCAAAATGGCTTGGCGCAGGGCATTTTGCAGCGTGATAGAGGCCATCTCGCATTGCAGTTAAGTGCTTTATGGTTTCATTTAATTCATCCGCTTTGGATTGTAACTTCACCCTATCAATATCCGCTTTACCCTCAGGGGTAAACATGTCCGCTATTTCATCTAACGAAAAGCCTGCGTTTCTTCCAAGGGTAATAAGCGCTAGACGTTCAAGTATCGACGGAGGAAAAACACGTTTGAGCCCTTGTCGACCAATCGATCGGATCAGCCCTTTTTCTTCATAATATCTAAGCGTGGATGCGGGTAAGCCTGACTTCTTTGCAACTTCACTGATATCCATTCTTGTCCTTGACTTAAAGTTAACTTGAACTAATAGGATAGCGGCTATCAGTAAAAAAGAGGAGTAAAAATAGTGGAAAACCTATATTCGATGTTAATGCCAGCAGTTGCCATTGGCGTAGGTGCAACGCTCGTTATGGATTTGTGGGCATTTATGCTCAGTCGCGTGTTTGCTATAAAGGGCTTAGATTATGCATTGGTTGGTAGGTGGATTGGACACTTGTGTCAAGGTCAGCTTACGCATCAAGGTATCGGGCACAGTAAACCAATATCTGGTGAACGTGTCATTGGCTGATGCATGCATTATCTCATAGGGATGGTATTCGCCTTGGCGTTACTACTGGGCGTGGGCAAGCCTTGGTTGACCGAGCCTAGTCTTTTCATTGCGTTAGTTTTTGGCTTAATAACGTGTGCGTTTCCATTTTTTATTATGCAACCCTGTTTTGGTGCAGGGGTAGCAGCATCTAAATTACCAGAGCCGAATAAGGCAAGGGTAAAAAGTATGACAGCACATTTGATTTTTGGCTTTGGATTGTTTTTAAGCTCGTTTATATATGTAAGCTTGTTGTGAGATAACAAAATAGAAGGTGGTGGAGGGAGCTGGATTCGAACCAGCGAAGGCTGAGCCGTCAGATTTACAGTCTGATCCCTTTGGCCGCTCGGGAACCCCTCCATCGTTTGGAGCGTTTACTTTAAAAGTGGTGGAGGGAGCTGGATTCGAACCAGCGAAGGCTGAGCCGTCAGATTTACAGTCTGATCCCTTTGGCCGCTCGGGAACCCCTCCATACATTTTAAAGCGTTACAATTTGAAAGTGGTGGAGGGAGCTGGATTCGAACCAGCGAAGGCTGAGCCGTCAGATTTACAGTCTGATCCCTTTGGCCGCTCGGGAACCCCTCCGAAATTGTAACTGTTGTTTATGGTGGAGGGAGCTGGATTCGAACCAGCGAAGGCTGAGCCGTCAGATTTACAGTCTGATCCCTTTGGCCGCTCGGGAACCCCTCCTAAACAACGGCGGTGATAATAACAAAGTTTTTTTCGAAGTAAAGAAAACTACTAAAGTTTTTCGGAAAAAGGCCGATAAATTCATAATTAGCAAAATAATCGGTTGGAATACATGCAAATTGATGGCGCTTTAATCAGTGAGTCGCAATTAGGGTCCGCATTGAACATTAGTGTTCATGAGACGCGCTCTGCCGATTTTGCCATGCTGTTATCTATGCTATCAACCGATGCATTAGATTTTAGCCAATTTCACCTACCAAAATCTGAAGCTGCCGCAAAAGATAACTCAGAAGAAACACTAAAAAAGCAATTTGAAATAGGTCCACAAAAGCCGCTTGCGCCAAAAGAGTACAATATGCTTATTGGTCAGCATAACGCGCAGCTGGTATCTATGGGGGCGATGGCAACCTTGCGATTGCAAGAAAATTTAAATCCAGAACCTTTTGCCGCACGAAATGATAAAAAGCATATTCCACTCGAAGTCGTAGAAAATTTGGAACCAGCGGTTAAAAGACGTTTGGCGAGCGCGCAAGGTAAACTGGCCTTAGTTGCTGATAAGGCAATGGATGCGGCTGGTTTTTATGATCAAATTGCAACGGGTGATATGCAGAGTATGTTACGCGCGACGGCGTAACAACATTAGCTGCTTTTACTCCATCATAATTGAGCAAATTTAAGACAAACTGGTATTAAACTTGCTGTTTTACAGCTGTTTGCTTCGTTACTAGACTGACATAAAACGCCATGCTTATCGTGCTTCATGTCTAATACCAATTGAATTAATTCTCTAATCAATTTGAAGGGTGAAATAGCATATTAGCTTCGTTAAAAATTTCTCATTTAGAACAACTAAATAGCAAAATTTTTGCCTTGCTACTAAAGCTATTTCCCCGCTTCAAGATAGATCATTTACTTAATACAACCGGTATAAGCTAAACGGCCTTTAATCATCCTTAGCTCGTTTCAAGCCTTTTTTATTGCTTTGTATCTAATCTCTAGTTCAGACTATTTTAGCTACCGTGGCACTTTTTATACTTTTTATCACTGCCGCACGGACAGAGGTCATTTCTGCCTACTTTGGTTGTAGGTGTATCGTACAATTCACCATCTAAGTAATACCATCTGCCTGCTTCGGTAATAAAATTTGACCGCTCATGGAGTATATAGTGTGTGTTTTCTGCGATATAGTGCGCCTTAAACTCAACGATCCCCTGAGTAGCTTCTACTACTTCTTCTAGCACTTCCAATTTTATAAAGTGTGCATAATTAGCAAATGCAGCAATATCGTCGATATTGTTTTGTGCTTGTTTAGCCTGGGCATAGGTGTCATGAATATACTTTGCATCTTTTAAGCAGTATGCAGTATAGCGAGAGCGCATGAGTATTTGTGGACGCTCTGCGAATTTTTGTCCCTTAAGGTACGGCTCACAACATTGCGAATAGGGAAGGGATGAATTGCAATAACAAGACATAAAAACTTCAGTTTTAACAAATTTATATCCTGTTATTGTAGCTTGTTAAGCGCTTTGAAAACAGTGGATCGCAACGTCAGATACCGGCAGTTCCATTTTGTTGATAGTTTGCACTGATGCAATATCAGTCCAAATCACCACTGCAGCGAAATTACCATTGCTGATAGCACTTTTAAGTACATACTCAAGGTCGTATATGTGCTTTTGCCTAATGACGAGCAACTTACTTGCATCAACTGAAGCGCTTTCTAGTAGTGACTTGTTTGGTACATTATCGGGTGCAACGAGTAGCGTCCAGCCTTGTTTATGCTGACATTTATGTAAAACTTTAAGTAACTCTAAACTAGCGACGATCTCATCTTCAACTATCACATTATTGATTTCGTTAAGTGTGTAATAAGTTGAATTGTTTGGCTGTAGAAGTGCATTGCTGTGTAACATAATTGTCTCACTGGTTATCTATACAGTATTTGTATACAGTAGTTTATACAGTGTGTGAATGCAAGGAAAATTGCTAGCTTTTTAATCAATATTCAAGCTTAATTTTTATTTAGTTTAAATTTTCAATATAAAACAAGTGGTTGTGATTTTTTTGAAATGAGAGCTTAATTGACGAAAGTTCAGTATGAGTAAAGCAAGGAAGTTTTCTCAGCTGCGATACAGTAGTTTTCCTACTGTATCATTTTGATCGTCGCAGAGGGAAAGCGTACGTTTACTTAAGAGAGGCTTAGCTACGCCTAGCCTACGTTTTTTTGGAGAGTCAAATTTAATTTACTGGCTAATATGCTGTAGTTGATGAATTTGCTCGTAAAGTGTTGCAGCATAGCACTGTGCATCTCTAAAGCGCTTAGTTGTAAGGAAGCGGCGTACATCTAGTAGTACCTGTTCGGCGCCTTTGTGCCCTTGGCTGCTGGCCAAACTTAACCAAGCGGCCGCATGAAAGGGGCTGGGTGGCACTCCTTGACCTTTCATAAACAACAAACCTAAAAAGAACTGTGCCTTCAAATCACCAGACATCGCCGCCAGTCTTAGCCATTTTGCCGCAAGCGGAAAAGATTTTTCTTTTAGGTAATAGAGGCCTTTTTTCAAAGCTTGGGTATTGTCGTGAAGATCTGGGAATTTTGCGTCCGCTTTTAATGGCGACGTTACAAATTCAAGCACATTCAGCAGCTGCTGTTCTAAGTCATGGTTTGCTGAGTTGTCGGTGCTATTTTGATCCATATCTTTATTCGCAATAATGTTGATAAGCAGAGTGTAGCTGAATTTTAACTATTTTGTCCGAGTTTTAAAGTGATTCGTGTTAAAATCCAACCACTTGTTCCTTAAATTTGTAATTTTAGTTATGCTCGAGCGGTTATTTTCACTGCAAGCTATGCACACCAATGTAAGAACTGAGGTGATTGCTGGCTTGACGACATTCGTTACTATGGTTTACATCGTTTTCGTAAACCCTGCAATGCTAGCAGAAGCTGGCATGGATCACGGCGCTGCTTTTGTAGCAACTTGTATCGCAGCCGCAATCGGCTGTTTTATTATGGGACTATGGGCAAACTATCCTTTAGCGCTTGCGCCTGGAATGGGCTTAAACGCCTTTTTTACCTATGGTGTTGTGCTTGGCATGGGCTATACATGGCAAAGTGCATTAGGCGCGGTATTTATGTCGGGCTGTTTATTTCTATTTTTGAGCGTATTCAAAGTACGCGAATGGGTGATCCAAGCTATTCCCATTGTGCTAAAGCGTGCGATCGCGGCAGGTATTGGCGCATTCTTAGCCTTAATCGCGCTAAAGAACGCGAAAATTGTTATCGCAAGCGATGCGACATTAGTACAACTTGGTGATATCACTTCTCCCGGCCCGCTATTAGCCATTGCGAGCTTTTTTGTGATTGCGGCGCTTATGTACCGTGAAGTCAAAAGTGGCGTGCTTATCAGCATTTTAATGGTAACGGGTATTGCGTGGGGGCTTGGGCTTGTAGATTATCACGGGGTTGTTGATATCCCCCCAAGCATCGCGCCGACCTATATGCAGTTGGATTTGAGCGGAATTTTTGAGCTTTCCATGCTTAGCGTGGTGTTTGCATTTTTATTTGTCGATTTATTTGATACCAGTGGCACATTGGTTGCGGTGACTCAAAAGGCCCGATTATCTGACGAACATGGTCGCATGCCAAGGTTGGGTAGGGCACTGTCAGCTGACAGCACTGCGACGATTGCAGGCTCAGTGCTCGGTACTTCAACGACGACTTCATACATTGAATCAGTGTCGGGTGTATCTGTCGGTGGTCGCACAGGGTTGACGGCCGTGGTCGTGGGGATCTGCTTCTTACTCATGATGTTCTTTGCGCCATTGGCACAGATGGTTCCTGCATATGCGACGGCAGGCGCGATATTGTATGTGTCGGTATTAATGCTACAAAACCTAAAGTTGATTAATTGGGATGAGATGAGCGATGCTATTCCGGTGAGTGTTGTGTTATTGATGACACCGCTCACGTTTTCAATCGCGCATGGTATTGCTTTGGGTTTTATTTCTTATACGGCAGTTAAGTTGGCGTGTAATAAGGCAAATGAAATCAGTATCAGCGTTTGGGTACTGACAGCACTCTTTATCGTTAAGTTTGCTTTTGGTTAAGCAAGTGGGTTTACTTCATTTGTAATAAAAAAGGCTGGGAGACCAGCCTTTCACGTAAATTATGGTGTTACCACTTCTTCTTCGGTGCAAACAATACGTCCAAGTCGTCTTGTTCTTGCTCTGCTTTCTTTTTCACCGCTGATGCGTTGGACGCTCTAAGTTCGCTGCTGATCTCTTCTAAATAACCTTCCAGCTGTGCTTTTTTCTCTTTTACATAGTCATCATTGTATGAGACGGCGCAAATTGTAGCGTAAGCTTTTTCAAAGTATTGTCTTGCTGAACCGACCATGTTTGCGGTTCTCGCTGAAAGCCCTCGTTTTATCTGGCTTTCAACATTGATTTTAAGCTGAAAGCGCTCCAGCCTACGGTCTTCATTAACGAACAGTTGAGTGTCTACTTTACCTTTACTATGCTCTGAGCGTAGTAGTTGGCGTAATTTCTTTATGCCTTGAACTAATGCGATAATTTGTTTGTCGTTGTCTGGAAGTGCTATCGAGTCTGAGTCAGCTGCTTTTTCAGGCTGAGTATTTAAGCGCTCTTGCGACTCGTGTAAGCGACTTTTTAATTCTTTCGAAGTCGGAGACAACTCCACCATTGCGGCTAAAGCATCGTGCACGCGGCGCTGAATAATACGGATCATGACTTCAGACATCGGAATATTGCTGCCATTCATGATGACGTCTTCCGCTTCTTCTATTACGCGTTTTTGCTTAGCAAGTTCTTTGCGTCTCTCCGCTTCTTGTTTCTCTTTATGTTGCTGGATAGCGCTTACCCAAACTGCTATGACGATAAGTGCAACAATCAACATTATTATAATAGAAACAAACATACTGAAATCTCTTTCATGTAACCACCAGTGTAATTTTTTAATCTTACATGAATTCGTACTATTCTGAACAGGTTTACGACAATAACCTGTAAAAAAGATAAAGAATTCATTATTTTTTAGTATAGCCGATGCCTAAATGAGCGGTTAGTTTTAGTGAAAGATAGTCGCCAGATTTAGCTCGTGAGTTTGCAAAAGCGTGTCACAATATCCGCTATTTGGCCAAATGACTGTCGGAGCGTCAGTGAAAATGCTGATATTTAGTACCTCTTGGCTACCTCATTTTTACCAAATGTGCTAGCCTACATAAGGTCGTAACAGGCGGTTTTTATCGCTTTGCACTAAACTCGCTAACAAAAAGCGGTTTTGCTATGGGCTGATGCTCAACATCAAGAGATCATAAGAATAAAAGCAATATGAAATTACAACAATTGAGATATATCGTCGAAGTGTTGAATCACAACCTGAATGTGTCAGCGACGGCGGAAAGTTTATATACCTCTCAACCTGGTATTTCAAAGCAAGTGCGCATGCTTGAAGACGAGTTGGGGGTACAAATTTTTGGCCGTAGCGGTAAGCACTTAACGCATGTTACGGGCGCGGGTAATGAAATTATTAATATTGCTCGTGAGATCCTCTCTAAAGTGGAAGGGATCAAAGCGGTTGCAAATGAACATACCTTACCAGATCAAGGTAAACTAAACATCGCAACGACGCATACACAAGCTCGTTACGCGTTACCTCCTGTGATCCAAGGATTTATGAAAAAATATCCTGCGGTTTCTCTACACATGCATCAAGGTACGCCACAGCAAATCTCTGATGCTGCCGCTCGAGGTGATGCTGACTTTGCTATTGCTACCGAGGCGCTGCATTTGTACAGTGATCTTGTCATGCTACCTTGCTATCACTGGAATCGTAGTATTGTGGTCGCCAAAGACCATCCTCTTGCACAAAAAGGCAGTGCACTGACGGTGCAAGACGTCGCTAAATATCCGTTGATCACTTATGTGTTTGGTTTTACTGGCCGCTCAGAACTGGATAAAGCATTTAATGCTCATGGTTTGGAGCCACACATCGTGTTTACTGCAACAGACGCCGATGTGATTAAAACCTATGTAAGATTAGGGCTCGGTGTTGGCGTATTAGCGTCAATGGCACTTGATGAAAAGTCTGATAGCGACTTAGTTTGTATCGATGCAAGTCACCTATTTGAAGCAAGTACGACGAAAATCGGTTTCAGAAAAGGAAGCTTCCTAAGAGGCTACATGTACGATTTTATTGAGCGATTTGCACCGCATCTCACAAAAGATGTGGTAGAGCGTGCAAGTTTGCTACGAAATCAAGATGATATCGACAAGCTATTTGAAGGTATGACGCTTCCAGTAAAATGAAGTACTTGAAAAGAATATGAAAAAGGCCTCAACAGAGGCCTTTTTCAATACTGTTATTCGTACGGGAGCGGATCTGTTGCGTGGTTTAGTTCAAACGCTTCGAGACGCTCTTGGCAAGCACCGCACTTACCACATGCTTTTTCGCGGCCGTTGTAACACGTCCAAGTGTCAGCGTAATCTAATCCCATTTTTAGACCGTCGGTCAGGATATCAATTTTTGAGTTGTTAAGATAAGGACTGACAATTTCAACCGCGTCGTAGTTCGCAATGCGACAAACATCATCCATCTTTTTAACGAACTCTGGGCGGCAATCTGGATAAATTGCATGATCGCCAGAGTGAGCACCGTAAAATACCTTATTTGCTTTTAGAGAGACAGCGTAACCTACCGCAAGAGAAAGCAAAATCATATTGCGATTAGGCACAATCGTGCTCTTCATGCTCTCTTCTTCATAGTGGCCTTCTGGCACGTCGATGTCATCTGTTAGGCTAGAGCCTGACAATAATTGATTGATAGCCGAAATATCAACGACCTTATGAGCAACGCCGAGTTTTGCACATACGTCAGCGGCAACTTGTAGCTCTTTTACATGTCGCTGGCCATAGTTAAAAGACAGTGCATAAACCTCATGGCCCTCGCGGACAGCCTTGTTTAATACAGTGTAAGAGTCCATTCCGCCGGAATAGATTACGACAACTTTTTCGCTCATAGGTGATTTGCCTCGATTTTGATAGAGGTTTACTTTAGGGCGCGATATACTACACGGCCGCTGGAGAAATGACAATTTTCTCGCGGTATTTTTCGACAACTTTATCTTAAACACGGGGCCATTTTGTACAAGGTTAACGAAATATTTGAAACAATTCAGGGTGAAGCAAGCTTCACTGGTACGCCTTCAATCTTTTTACGTTTGCAGGGCTGTCCAGTTGGGTGCGCTTGGTGTGATACCAAACAAACCTGGGAAACCAACGACACTTTTATTGTTTCATTGGATAACACTGTAGAAAAAAAGGCTGACTCAGAGTGGTGGGCAAACGCGAGTGCTGACGAGATCTTGGCGATTTTCGAGGCGCGGGGCTACCAAGCCAAACATGTGGTGATCACCGGTGGTGAACCTTGTATGTTTGATCTTCGCCCATTATGCGAGTTATTGCATAGTAAAGGGTACAGCACACAGGTTGAAACCAGTGGGACATTTGAGATCCTCGCGCCAGCTGAAACTTGGGTTACTGTGTCGCCAAAAATTAATATGCGTGGAGGTTACAAAGTACTTCCAAGTGCAATGGCTCGTGCCGATGAAATAAAGCACCCCGTCGCGATGCAAAAGCATATTGAGGAATTAGAGGCGTTATTTGCACAAACTGGGGTTGAACCAAAGCTAGTGTATCTTCAGCCAATTAGCCAAAAAGCCAAGGCCACTAAGCTTGCAATAGACAATTGCAAAGCGAAAAATTGGCGCCTATCAGTTCAAGTGCACAAGTATTTAGGGATTAACTAAAGCGATTTGCCTAAGCGTATTTTAGCTAAAAATGCGGTGTGTTTAAGCTGAGGTATTGAACAAGCAGCGTGCTTAGGCGTTAAGTTTTATGTAGAGGTCAATAACACTCGTTACTGACCATTTCAATCATTCTTTGCGTTTCACCACTGTTCTCAAATTGATAGAGATTGCGATTGATATCTTTGAGCAATTCATGCCAATGTGGTTTTTGTTTGCTAAGTGCAAAGTAGAGGTGATTATACTTAATAGGCGGTGTCACGTTTTCAATGTTTCTCAGTAATTCAATTTTCTCAGCTCTAGGTAAGTCTGAATAATTGACCGTAAAGCGCAGCACTTTTGGATCGCCTATTACTAAATTTACGCGCTTACCGACGAGTAATTTCACTAGCTGTAAATCATTTACGGCTTCCACTGTAACGAATTCACCATTATCCATCATAGCATCAAATTCAGGGGTATTCTGATAGCCCCTCACGACACCAATGAGCTCATTCTTAACTGAGTTTAGATTACCATCAAAGCGGTCTTCTTCACCTCTTCGCTTCAAAAAGCCGATTTCACCACCAGGAAAAGCATTAGATAAAGCAAGTAGCTCTCTGCGGGTCTTATTCTTGTGATTGTCAGACGGTGCTGAATCCTCAATATAGTATTCTGGGAATAAAATATCTGCTTTGCCCGTTTCCGCGGCTCTTACAGCACGAGCCCAAGGCAAAAATTCAACATACACTTGATAGTCTAAGTCGGTAAGCAGTGCGACGGCAAACTGGAAAGCCCAGCCTTTGTTGCAGAGGTTTGCACCGATATAAGGTGGCCAATCTAATGTCACGATATGAATGAACGCATTTTTGCCTTTCTTATTGTATAGATAACCCCCTTGGTACTTTTCTCCAGCAACAAGGTGAAATTCACCGCCCTTGAAGTAGGCGACGTTTAAATTCTCCCCATAGATGAAGCTACTAAACATGAGAAAAAACAAGAGTAATAAGGTCTTTACAATCATCGAAGTCAAAAAAGAGTAGCGAATAGGTAAAGTGTAGTGAAGGAAGGTGAAATTAAAAGGAATAATATAAAAAACAAAGGGGCAGTGATGCCCCTTGGTAATCTAGAATATGAAGCTCTACTCTTACTGCACTAATTCTTGTTCAGAGAATGTGTCTGCAAAAAGTGGGCTAGTTAGGTAACGCTCAGCAGCGCTTGGCAAAATAACCACGATGTTTTTATCGGCATTTTCAGGTTTCTCGGCAATTCGCTTTGCGGCAACTAGGGCTGCACCAGAAGAAATACCTACTAAAATACCTTCGTCTTTCATCAGCTGATGTGCCATTGCAATTGCATCTTCATTCGACACCAACTCAACGCCATCAATAAGCTCAAGATCTAGGTTGCCTGGAATAAAGCCAGCGCCAATCCCTTGAATTTTGTGTGGACCTGGCTTTACTTCGTCGCCCGCAAGGGTCTGCGTGATAACTGGTGAGTCAACTGGCTCAACAGCAATTGACTTAACATTTAGGCCTTTTTCATTTTTCAGATAGCGTGAAACACCGGTGATCGTGCCACCTGTACCAACGCCCGCAACGAAGTAATCGATATTACCTTCAAGTGCATCAAAAATTTCTGGGCCCGTTGTTTCAAAATGGATCTTCGGGTTTGCTGGGTTTTCAAACTGTTGTAGTAACACGTACTTTTCAGGGTTACTTGCTTGAATTTCATTTGCTTTTTCAATCGCGCCTTTCATGCCCTTAGCGCCTTCTGTTAGCACTAAATTTGCGCCAAGTGCTTTTAGTAGTTTACGACGCTCAAGGCTCATCGTATTTGGCATAGTAAGTGTCAACTTATAACCACGAGAAGCAGCAACGAAAGCCAGTGCAATACCCGTGTTACCTGAAGTTGGTTCAATAAGTTCTTTACCTTCGCTAAGAAGACCTGCTTTTTCAGCTTCCCAGATCATAGACGCACCAATACGGCATTTAACGCTGAAGCTTGGGTTACGCGCTTCCACTTTTGCGTAAACATTGCCGCCAGAAACGCGATTGATTTTAACCAGCGGTGTATTACCGATAGTTAGACTGTTGTCTGCATATACTTTAGTCATTTGTGTTCCCTAATCTAGGTTTGCTTGTATTCCATCACTTTACTGCGCATTTCGCAAAACGAAAGGAAAGATTGGCTATAAGATATATCAAATTTGCTTATAGCCAATAGTTATTTAAAGGTTGATATTTAAATCAACCAGGCATAACTGAACTTCATAAATACCGTCTTTTCGTCTTTAGTTATCTTTGACAAATCATCGTCTTGATAACCATGATCGGAATAGCCTGCAAAGAAAACGGTTTGTGGGTTTAGTTTATAGGAATAGAGCAGTTGGGTGCTGATGCTTTTATAAGTCGCATCAACATCATCGTTATAATTGCTCTGGTTTCTCGAAATATCTGTATTGATGATTGCCAATCTCAAATAGCTATTAATGTTGAATTGGTAAGTCAGGCGGATATCGCTCAGATTTGCGGTATAAACTTCCGCGCCATCTGCTTTCATTTTTTCGTATGTGTGGCGTAATCTAACTTCAAAATGTTTGCCAAAATTGACGTTAATAACCGGACGGGCGAAATACAAATCACCAACACGGTTGTTTGCAAGGTCAACGCGGTTTCCTTTACTTAAGTTCAAACCTGCGAAAACGCCGGCCATTGGCTTGAACTCCATATAGGTCCACTGTGAATTCTCGGTAAATAGATCGGTATTGCCGTCAATCGCTAAACGGGTTTCATCATGTCGCAGTCCTGTGCGTTTTCTATGTTCAACACCGAAATCAAGAAAGCTTTGCAACGGGCCGTCAACTGCAAAGTTGGTTTGCAGTTCTTTTTCTAATAATTCGCCTTGCTCGTTGTGGGAAATATCCCAGTCGGCGTACCAACGTGCACGGTTCCACCAGTTGCTTTCATCGCCATACCAACGGTACTCACCGCCGAAAAGAAATTTATTAAAGTCGATCTGAGTGATAAAGCCCATATCGGTTCTAAGTGCTGCATCGCGAGCTTGATAGCTGGTAAATGCCTTCCAATGCTTGCGATTGTGTTCATAATTAACGTAATAGCCAGCACCACGGTCATCTTCGTCAATCACTCTGAGTACACTTTCGTTTAGGTCGCACTCAGCGAGCGTACTATCACATAACGCTTCGGCGAAAGCGCTATCATAGTCTGTATCCGAGCCAATTAACTGCACCTGTAAGGTATCGTTATCTGTTGGCTTGTATTTGGCGTCTATACTCGCAACTTGGTTGCGATAGTCGTCGCTTTGCCTAGTCGTCGATGTCACGCCTACAGACAAGGTTTTGTTTAGGTCATGACGATATCTAAGCGCCATGTTTTGGCTTTTTCTCTCTAATGAGACAACACTCGAGCCCAAATTTCCGGGAACAACGACATTGAGTCTTTCATCGTTGGCAATAAATCCCGCAAAAGTGTGACCGTTTTTATTACCGGTAAGCTTGACGCCATAATCGGGTGCTGAAATGTTCCGAGTATGAATAAGGTTAAGGTGAGAAGAAAAGTAATCGGAATTATCTAAAAAGAACGCCCGTTTTTCAGGGAAAAATAGGCTAAAGCTATTATTAACGCTCAATTGTCCCGTGTCAGCTTCAACTTGTGAGAAATCGGGGTTTAGTGTTGCGTTTAGCGTCGTGTCTGGCGTGATAGCCCACTTTACGTCTAAGCCCGGCTCGACATTATTGTCGGCTTGCCATGGCTCTGCGATACCATCATCTATGTCGCGAGATTCTTGCCTATTGGTGACTAGTGTTGGAATAACGGCAAAGTTATTACCTTGCTTAGCCTTAGCAAATCCTTGATATTTTGGCATTTGACAGATCCAGCAAGAATTTGCATGTTGCAATTGCATGCTGGAGATACGCAACCTTTCATTTCTTGGATAAAAACGCAGAAACTCTAAAGCCATGGTTTTGCTTGCGAGAGAGTCGTTAAAATTCAATACACGAAGTGGGATTTCAACTTCAACAACATAACCGTCTTTGTTTATCTTTCCGACGCTATCCCAGATCCCATTCCAAGAACCATTCTCGCTTTTAGTGAGTTCGTTTTCAATTGAGTCTTGTTGTACACCTAGTGGATTGATGAAAAACTGGTAAGCGCTTTGGGCGTTGTTAAATGAATCAATTTTAATGCCGACAAGATCGTCTTCCCAGGCGCGGTCACGGTCACGATAAAATGCGCGGATCAATTCAGGATTAGGGTCCTTTGCATCAAAAGCAATAAATAAAGATTGACCATTCTCATATACGTAGGCCTTAGTTTGTACTGGACTTGATTGGTTCTCGTATGGCCAAGTGATGTTGTTGATATCTATTTCTAATGCACGTTGCCAAATATCGGCTTCAAGTACACCATCAATTTTTGCAGAACTATCGATAAATGGGATTTTATTTGGGTCTAGTGCCCATGCTTGACTAGATAGACTAAGCGCGAAAAAAGAGTAGGTTACAGCTTTAAGCATGAATTTAATTATTTTACAGAGACTTTTTCCAGTATTAGATAATATGCAATGAACTGAAACAATTTATTTTCGTCAGGTTGCAATTATTTACGTTGGGTGGCGAATATGTATACATAAAATGTACAAATCGATTTATCTCCATCGAATTAATAGCAAAGGTGGTCAAAAACATGTTACAACAACGCCTTTGAAAATCTGCTAGGAAGTAACTATGTCTCTTATATTGAAGCTAGTGGCGGGTATCGTCGCTGGTATGTTGGCGGGTCTGTACTTGCCGACTGTGTTAGTTGAGCTCTTATACACCTTCAAGGTGATCATAGGGCAACTTATCAGCTTTACTATTCCTCTGATAATCCTGCTTTTTATTGCTTCAGGTATAGCAGGCTTACCAAAGGGATCGGGCCACTTGCTTGGTAAGACAGTTGGCTTTGCTTATGGGTCAACCATTATTGCTGGCACATTAGCATTTTTATTAGTTAATGCTTTCATCCCATTCTTTGACGGCGGCGTTGCTTATCAAGCCGTGGAAGAATCTCATCTTAAGAGCTTTATTAATATTGAGATCCCTCCGCTGATGGGAGTGATGACGGCACTTGCAACGGCATTTATCTTTGGTATTGGGATGAGCCAGTGTGGCTTAACTAAACTTAAAGGTGTCACTGACGAAGCGAGAGATGTGGTAGATGCACTGCTTGCGAAAGTCATTATTCCAATATTACCACTCTACATCGCCGGTGTTTTTGCTGAAATGGCAGTCGCAGGTACGGTATTCGACACCCTAAGTACGTTTGGCGTGGTATTGCTTGCCGCGATTATTATGCATTGGCTATGGCTAAGCACCCTGTTTGTGGTGAGCGGCCTGTTACTTGGTAGAAATCCATTGGAATTAATCAAAAATATGCTACCTGCGTATTTTACCGCTATTGGTACTATGTCGAGCGCGGCAACTATTCCTGTGTCTCTTCGTGCAAGTAAATCTAATAATGTTAACGAAGAGGTTGCCAATTTTACTGTACCACTTTGTGCCACCATCCATTTGTCAGGGTCGACTATTACCATAGTGACTTGCGCAATGGCCGTGATGCTGCTTTCTCCTGAGATGGTTGTACCGTCATTGTCGGAAATGTTGCCATTTATCTTTATGCTTGGTGTAGTAATGATTGCGGCTCCTGGTGCGCCGGGTGGAGCGGTTATGTCTGCGCTTGGACTATTGACCAGTATGCTTGGTTTTAATGAGGGCGCAGTGGCATTGATGATTGCTTTATATTTAGCGCAAGATAGTTTTGGCACAGCATGTAATGTAACCGGTGATGGTGTGATTGCACTTTGGGTCGATAAATTTTCAAAGCAAAGCTGAGTCATATAAAAATAAATCTACTATAAGTCGCTATGGCTAAATGCCGTAGCGGCTGCCTCTAAAATCATAAAGCGGTGAAATTATAATCAAACTGCTTATTTCATGAATTAACTATTTAGTTAATTCATATCAAAATTGTATTTTTCTCTCGTTTCTATCGTTATGCTTTTAAAAAATATGTGGTAATCTCAAACATCTGGAAGCGGGGCTGTTGGTTGCTTCGCTCCTTTTACCAATATATATGTAGAGGGTATGCCATTGATTAATGTGCTTTTAGTTGATGATCATGAACTTGTCAGGACTGGCATAAAACGCATTTTAGATGATGTGCGTGGCTTTAAAGTGGTAGGAGAAGCCAAAAACGGTGAAGAAGCCGTAACCTTTTGTCGCCAAAGTGAGCCTGACATTGTGCTAATGGACATGAACATGCCTGGAATTGGTGGATTGGAAGCGACCAAAAAGATTTGCCGTTACTGTCCAGATGTAAAAGTTATTGTGCTTACGGTACATTGTGAAGATCCTTTCCCAAGCAAGGTAATGCAAATTGGTGCGCATGGTTACCTAACAAAAGGTGCAGGCCCTGATGAAATGATCAACGCAATACGTGCTGTTAATGCTGGCCAGCGTTATATTGCGCCAGAAATTGCTCAGCAGATTGCCCTTGCGCAATTTAGTGGCCGCAATGACGAAAACCCTTTCCAATCGCTATCGGAAAGAGAATTACAGATCATGCTCATGATCACTAAAGGTGAGAAAGCACAAAATATTGCAGATCGCTTGAACCTAAGCTCTAAGACGGTAAATAGTTATCGCTATCGCATGTTTGAAAAGCTCAATGTGAGCGGTGATGTGGAATTAACCCACTTGGCTATTCGCCATAAAATGATCGATATAGATAGCAGTCATTAAGTTCTTTTTAAATGACTGAATTTGATTACAAACCTTTCCTTAAGACATTAACAACAGAACCTGGTGTGTACCGCATGTACGATGTGGACGACCAGGTTATCTATGTTGGTAAAGCAAAAAACCTCAAAAAACGAGTTTCTAGCTACTTCCGTTCAAATATCACAGATAGTAAAACGCGAGTATTGGTCAGTAATATTGATCATATTGAAGTAACGTTAACGAATACCGAAACCGAAGCGCTGCTTTTAGAAAATAACTTAATTAAGAAATACCAACCACGATATAACATTCTCTTAAGAGACGATAAAAGTTATCCGTATATTTTCTTGAGCGCCCATCAACATCCAAGGCTTGCATTTCATCGTGGTAGTAGAAAACAAAAAGGCGAATATTTTGGTCCTTTTCCTAGCAGTGCTGCGGTATCGGAAAGTCTGAGGTTAATGCAGAAGATCTTCCCGGTTAGGCAATGCGAAGATGCGTATTACCGCGCACGCAGCCGACCTTGTTTGCAGTATCAGTTAAAAAGATGTTCAGGACCATGCGTTGGCAAAGTAAGCGACGAAGAATACCAAGAGCAAGTAGCCATGGTTCGACAGTTTTTGACAGGACGCTCTCAGGACGTTATCTCAGCACTGGTGGAACGAATGGAAACCGCCAGTATGTCTTTGGATTTTGAGAAAGCAGCAAAACACAGAGATCAAATTGCTTTATTAAGGCAAATGCAAGAACAGCAGTCCATTGCAGGGAACTTTGCAGAGCTTGATGTCATCGGTTATGAGCAGAAGAACGGTTTAGTGGCCATTCATGTACTGATGATAAGGGAACATAAGGTACTTGGGACGAAAACACATTTTCCAAAGGTACCAAAAGGTTCTGGGGCAGATGAAGTGCTAACTTCTTTCCTTGGACAGTATTACATTTCAACGGGTAACCACTCAAGAATTGCTAAAGAAATTGTATTGCCATTCGAAATAGAAGAGGAAAGTGCATTAGAAGCAGCGCTGACTCAAGTTTCGAAGCGCAAAGTTAATTTCAAATGTAACGTTCGTGGGGAACGAGCCCAATATCTTGCATTAGCAAATAAAAATGCGCAAAACAGTATTGAAGTTAAACAAAGTGCACAAGACTCAATCACCAAACGATATGCTAAACTAAAAGCAGTGCTAGGGCTGTCAGACATTCAAAGAATGGAGTGTTTTGATATCAGTCATACCATGGGAGAAAACACGGTCGCATCGTGCGTTGTATTCGATGGTCAAGGGCCAAACAATAGAGAGTATCGCAGATATAACGTCACTGGGATCACCCCAGGGGATGATTACGCAGCGATGGATTTTGCATTAAATAAGCGCTACGGCAAAATGTCGGATGAAGCGAAAGTACCCGATATTATTTTTATTGATGGTGGTAAGGGGCAGTTAGGTAGGGCGGAATCTTTCTTCGCTGATTGGCAACTCAATAAAATGCCGATACTGATAGGGGTTGCAAAAGGCACAAGCCGAAAGCCGGGATTAGAAACATTGCTAATAGATGGTGGTCGTAAAACGGTGAATGTCGAAAGTGATTCACCTGCATTACACCTTATCCAGCATATCCGCGACGAATCACATCGCTTTGCAATTGCAGGGCATCGTAATAAAAGACAAAAACAAAGAACGCAATCTGTGCTTGAAGAGATTGAAGGCGTAGGTCAGAAAAGACGTCAGGCACTACTTAAGTTTTTAGGAGGCATGCAGGGAGTTAAATCTGCAAATATACATCAATTAAAGCAAGTTCCTGGGATCAGCCCTGAAATGGCTGAAAAGATATTCAATCATTTGCATGACAAAGCTTAAGCAATCATGCGAACATAGAAAAAAAGACAATACCAAGTAGTTATGTGGAATATTCCAAATACGCTCACAACATTTAGATTGCTACTCATTCCCGTGTTTGCAGTCGTTTTTTATCTTCCTTATTCATGGGCGTTTTTTGCCGCCGCTTTTATTTTCTGGTTAGCTTCCGTTACCGATATCCTCGATGGCTATCTTGCGCGTAAGTTGGAACAGTCAACGCCATTTGGTGCTTTTTTAGATCCTGTTGCCGACAAGGTGATGGTCAGTGTTGCTTTAGTGATACTTGCTACACATTATGATAATTATTTCATTACTATTTCTGCTGTTGTCATTATTAGTAGAGAAATAGTTATTTCTGCGCTGCGTGAATGGATGGCCGAACAAGGTAAAAGAGGTAGTGTTGCAGTATCTTGGCTGGGCAAATTCAAAACAGCTGCACAGATGTTAGCTATTATAGGTTTGATTTGGCAGTTATCAGATTGGATGACAATGCTAAGTTACGCACTTTTAGCTATCGCGACATTGCTAACATTAGTTTCTATGATCCAGTATCTCTATGCTGCAAAAGGAGAATTGACTAATTCTTGACTTGAAATGATTATAAACCCAGCGGTTTAGATAAATTTTGAGCAAACGATTCAAAACATTCATTTTTTATGTTGACGCGTTCCAGAACTTCTGTAGAATGCGTCCGTGTTGAGAGGGCAGTATGCCATCTAAATGAAATTTAGATAGCATCACCTAGCAAGTTAAAGTTTAGAGAAGCTTAGTAAATAAGTAGATTTAAACAATGGAACGCGAGTATAGCTCAGCTGGTAGAGCGCGACCTTGCCAAGGTCGAGGTCACGAGTTCGAACCTCGTTACTCGCTCCAAATTTGCGGCGGAATGGCAGAGTGGCCATGCAGCGGATTGCAAATCCGTCTACCTCGGTTCGACTCCGGGTTCCGCCTCCATTTCTCAACATATCCACATGCGAAAGCAAACCCGATGCCCGGGTGGTGGAATTGGTAGACACAAGGGATTTAAAATCCCTCGCTGGTAACAGCGTGCCGGTTCAAGTCCGGCCCCGGGCACCATTTATATCGGGATTTGTATGTAACAAATCTATATGGTTTTTATATACAAAACGGAACGCGAGTATAGCTCAGCTGGTAGAGCGCGACCTTGCCAAGGTCGAGGTCACGAGTTCGAACCTCGTTACTCGCTCCAATTTTTGCTTTCACACCCGATGCCCGGGTGGTGGAATTGGTAGACACAAGGGATTTAAAATCCCTCGCTGGTAACAGCGTGCCGGTTCAAGTCCGGCCCCGGGCACCATTTATTTTTCACATATCAAATTTACCAGTGTGAAAAATGGAATGCGAGTATAGCTCAGCTGGTAGAGCGCGACCTTGCCAAGGTCGAGGTCACGAGTTCGAACCTCGTTACTCGCTCCAATATTCTTCATGGCGGAATGGCAGAGTGGCCATGCAGCGGATTGCAAATCCGTCTACCTCGGTTCGACTCCGGGTTCCGCCTCCATATCGCATATTCTCTTTATTCTTAATACCCTCACTTATTTATCTTTTTATTATCCAAGAACTTCACTGTTACTGATTTATCCACATCTTCTTTTACTTAAACATTGTTTCTTTAGATCCCAGAATCATTGCTATAGCTACTAGTCAATAATAAGAAGGATCGAAAGTTAGTATTCAATGCCTTTATAAACGCACCTATATTCATATTTTCGATAAAAGGTATCATTTTGGTATCTAGTCCTGCTTATTGGATAGACTTACTGCTTCATAGTCGCTTTACATTTTCACTTCCACATAATTTACGTACACCTTCTCTACATAAAGCAGAATTGACCTGGCTTTGTTTCGAGTTCTATATGTAAGTAGGCAAGTTGATATGCTAACAGATGTTATATAACGCCATTTGTTCAGTTGTTCCTTAGTGATGCTTAAAGTTTATGTAGACTCGCGTGACTTCAATTCGGTCTTTTTGAGTGAAAAATATACTGCTTTGGTATGTTTCGTTTGTTTTTTGTTCGAACAAACCTTTTTTATAAGTTTTAATGAAAAAAGGGTTGCACTAAAATCGGATCGCCCTATAATGCGACCCCACTGACACGGGGCGCTACGCTGAAAAGCAAAGTAGCAACGAGTTAGCGTCAAGTAAAACTTAAGTTCGAAACTTCTTCTCAAGAAATTCAAAATTAAGTGTTGACAAAAAATCGGGAATGCTTAGAATGCTCATCCCTCGAAACAACGAAATGTTTCGAAACGTTCTTTAAAAATATGAAGCAATCATCTGTGTGGGCACTCGTACAGATTGAGTTCTAACAGCAGATTCTAGTTCGCTAGATGACGCAAGCAAATTTAGAGTCTCAATTGAGCTGAGTGACCATAAGTTATTAAAAGATTCAGCCTTGAGCTGTTTTGATTTTACTTTTTTAAAAAGTGAAAATAATAACGCACAGTCAATTCGTTCTTGGAAAAAGAACAAAATCAGAATTCAATGAGCACGAAACTTAGGTTTCGAAAAAACTTTTAATTGAAGAGTTTGATCATGGCTCAGATTGAACGCTGGCGGCAGGCCTAACACATGCAAGTCGAGCGGTAACATTTCTAGCTTGCTAAAAGATGACGAGCGGCGGACGGGTGAGTAATGCTTGGGAACATGCCTTGAGGTGGGGGACAACCATTGGAAACGATGGCTAATACCGCATAACGTCTACGGACCAAAGGGGGCTTCGGCTCTCGCCTTTAGATTGGCCCAAGTGGGATTAGCTAGTTGGTGAGGTAAAGGCTCACCAAGGCGACGATCCCTAGCTGGTTTGAGAGGATGATCAGCCACAC
>NZ_JBECOX010000024.1:0-58139 GCF_040104525.1 Pseudoalteromonas sp. XMcav11-Q | reverse complement strand
AGAAACCCTCACAAGCCAATCAACACATCGCGAGATAAACTCGCTCCCACAACATGAGCCTGCTGCCATAAAGTAAGCCATTCTGGTAGGAGGCGGTTTACCCGCCGATGGCTTGCAATGAAGTTCCAGCAAAAAACCATGTACATCAAAACCCGTTGCAGTAATGCGAAGGGTTTTTTGCTGTTTGGGATATAGAAAACCTCGCGAGATGAACTCGCTCCTACCACAGTATCAGCACAGTGCAAAATGGTAGGAGGTGATTTATCAGCCCTAAAACTTAATAATCCTTATTTCGTAGAGTCGTAGGTTATGCTCTGAAGCTTCTTGTTTAATGCTGATCTAATTAATGCTATCAATAAATACACTTAAAATATGGCGAAGAAAGAAACATTTGCGATTTTTTTTGAGCTGTATATACTTACAGTAAATAAACCACTGTATGGAATACCAGTTAATGCGTCCTCTAACAAAACGACAAGAACAAATCTTTGAATTAATAAAAGTATTCATAAAAGATACAGGCATGCCTCCAACTCGTGCTGAAATAGCTGATGCTTTGGGTTTTAAGAGTGCAAATGCAGCGGAAGAGCACCTGAAAGCGCTTGCGAAAAAGGGAGTTATCGAAATGGTCCCAGGCGCAAGCCGAGGGATTCGACTTGTAGAGGATGAATCAGAACAACTTGGTTTGCCTATTATTGGTCGTGTTGCTGCTGGTGAGCCTATTTTGGCAGAGCAACATGTAGAAAGCCACTGTAATGTAGATGCTAGTTTTTTTAAACCTAATGCTGATTACCTTTTGAGAGTTAATGGTATGAGCATGAAGGATATTGGTATTATAGATGGTGACCTATTGGCTGTTCACAGAACTCAAGTGGCAGAAAATGGGCAAGTGATAGTTGCTCGTGTAGAAGAAGATGTGACTGTTAAACGCCTTGAAAAGAAAGGAAAGAAAGTTTTTTTACATGCTGAGAATGAAGAATTTAAAGCGATTGAAGTAGATCTAGAACATCAAAATTTCTCCATTGAAGGGTTAGCTGTCGGTGTTATCCGAAGTGCAGACTGGATGTAGTTTATGAGAGCGAGCGTAGCGTTAAATATAAAGTTGCGCTTGCTTTAACTATATTTTGTTTAGAAAGTAATAATTAACTTTTCTAACTGTGTGAAAGTTAGATAATTATAGTGACTTTAATCATTTAGTAATATTTTTAGTTTTCTGATCTTTATACACTATTTTTCATCATTCTTCGTTTTACTCCCTATAGTCCCCAGTTTTGATTCTAAAGTCGGTCTTCTCGAAAATCTTGCAATTTGTTTGTTTTTTGACTAATTGGTTAATAGTCGTGCAGTAAGTCTATGTACAAATAGACAATATGACAGTCATCCAATAATAACAAGAGACAACCACGAGTTGTCTTGAAGGAGACGTCAAATGAAAATTTGTCGATTAGTTGTAGCATTCATCGCGGTGCTAATCGCCATGCCCTCACTTGCTAACAGCGCTTACAATATGAGGCAAGGTGTTACAGACATTAGTCATCAAGTGTATGAGCTTCACATGACCATATTTCTAATATGTTGTGTCATTGGAGTGATTGTATTTGGGATTATGTTTTGGGCGCTTATAAAACACAGAAAGTCAAAAGGCGTTGTTGCGGCGCAATTTCATGAAAGCACCAAAGTGGAAATACTTTGGACTGCAATTCCCTTCCTGATACTCATTGGTATGGCAATACCAGCCACAAAAACGCTTATTGCTATGGAAGACACGAGTAAAGCTGATCTGACCATTAAGGTCACAGGCTCTCAGTGGAAATGGCACTATGAGTATATGGGGCATGATGTTGAGTTCTATTCTTTGCTCTCTACTTCGAAAGATGAAATTAGTGATCTTAAAGAAAAAAATGAAAATTACCTGCTTGAAGTTGATAAGCATTTAGTTATTCCTACCGATAGGAAAGTCCGCTTTTTGATGACCTCGGATGATGTCATCCATTCTTGGTGGGTGCCTGATTTTGCGGTGAAGAAGGATGCCAATCCGGGATTTATAAATGAGGCATGGGCAAAGGTAAACGATGAGGGAATTTATAGAGGCCAATGTGCTGAATTATGTGGCAAAGATCATGGCTTTATGCCAATCGTCGTCGAGGCCGTAAGTCCTGATAAATTTGATAGTTGGCTTAACGATGCTAAAGCTGAAAAAGCAAAAGCAGAGGCGGAGTCACAGGCAGTTGCGCAACAAACTCTTTCGAAAGAAGAGTTAATGGAGGTTGGGGAACAAACTTACATGGCTTATTGCGCAGCTTGCCATCAACCAACTGGGCTTGGGCTACCAGGAGTCTTCCCTGCAATGAAAGGAAGTAAAGTCGTCACTGGAGATATTAAAGCTCATATAGATATTCTACTTTTAGGTCGCCCAGGAACTGCGATGCAATCTTTCGCAAAGCAATTAACAATTAAGCAGATCGCGGGGGTGATCACCTATAAAAGAAATAGCTGGGGTAATGACACTGGCGATGTTATTCAGCCAAGCCAAATACAGCGTGAGATAGATGCACTAGAGGAGGGTAAGTAATGAGTGCCATCGTAGACGAACATTCACACCATACAGCTCCCAAAGGCTTAAAGCGCTGGCTGTTTACCACCAATCATAAAGACATTGGAACACTGTATTTATTGTTCTCACTAACCATGTTTTTAATTGGCGGTGCTATGGCGATGGTGATCCGAGCCGAGCTTTTCCAACCTGGGTTACAGCTTGTAGATCCGCATTTTTTTAATCAAATGACGACAGTGCATGGACTAATAATGGTATTTGGCGCAGTAATGCCCGCATTTACAGGTCTTGCCAACTGGATGATCCCAATGATGATTGGTGCTCCTGATATGGCGTTACCGAGAATGAATAACTGGAGTTTTTGGATACTACCCTTTGCATTTGCAATTTTACTGATGTCATTATTTTTGGAAGGCGGCGGGCCTGCTTTCGGTTGGACTTTTTATGCGCCACTATCTACAACGTACAGCAATGACAATACTGCATTTTTTGTTTTTGCTGTTCATATAATGGGCATTAGCTCTATTATGGGTGCTATCAACGTTATCGTGACCATCGTCAATCTTAGAGCTCCAGGTATGACATGGATGAAGTTGCCTTTATTTGTCTGGACCTGGTTGATAACTGCATTTCTTCTGATAGCTGTTATGCCGGTACTTGCAGGCGCCGTAACTATGGTGCTGACCGACAAGTTCTTTGGAACGAGCTTTTTTGATGCAGCAGGTGGTGGTGATCCTGTTATGTTCCAGCATATATTCTGGTTTTTTGGTCATCCTGAAGTGTACATCATGATATTACCTGCCTTCGGCATAATCTCTACGATAGTACCGACATTTTCAAGAAAGAAACTGTTTGGCTATGCATCAATGGTTTATGCAACCGCTTCAATTGCACTGCTGTCGTTCGTCGTTTGGGCTCATCATATGTTTACAACGGGTATGCCTTTAGCTGGTGAGTTGTTTTTTATGTATGCAACTATGCTCATTTCAGTGCCTACTGGCGTTAAGGTTTTTAACTGGGTAGCTACAATGTGGCGAGGTGCTATTAGTTTTGAGGTGCCTATGCTTTTTGCTATTGCATTCATCGTACTTTTCACAATTGGTGGATTTTCCGGTTTGATGTTAGCGATTACTCCCGCCGACTTCCAATATCACGATACCTACTTCGTTGTCGCGCATTTCCATTACGTGTTAGTTACGGGAGCTGTGTTCTCAATAATGGCCGCCGCATATTATTGGTTACCAAAGTGGACGGGGCACATGTTTGATATCAAATTGGCTAAATTTCACTTTTGGCTCTCCTTGGTTAGTGTGAACGTATTGTTCTTCCCAATGCACTTTGTTGGTCTTGCTGGCATGCCAAGGCGGATCCCTGACTATGCTCTACAGTTCGCTGATTTCAACGCGATCATTAGTATCGGAGGGTTTGCATTCGGTCTTTCTCAACTGTTGTTTGTTGCAGTGGTTTATAAATGTATAAAAGGTGGAGAGCAGGCCTCTGGGAAAGTATGGGATGGGGCAGAGGGATTAGAATGGCAAGTACCATCTCCGGCTCCTTATCATACCTTTTCAACGCCACCGGAGATTAAGTAATGCAACATGGCCGCCTGCTTAAGAAGCTTATTTTGTTGACGCTAGGTATGTTTGCTTTTGCCTTTGCACTGGTTCCTCTATATGACGTTTTTTGTGATGTCACAGGCCTAAATGGTAAGCCATCCATGGAAATCGCAAAGCAGAGCGAGTCAATTGCACAAAGTCGACAAGTAGATGTGAGCTTCACAACGCATAGTCAAAGCCAGGCGCCATTTAAGGTCGATGCAGTCGAGCATTCGGTTAGTGTTCAACCCGGTAAGCTAACCGATGTCAAATTTATTGCAAAAAACTTGAGTGATAGTGAGCGTGTGTTGCAAGCGATCCCTTCAGTGTCCCCGGGGAAAGCTGCAAAGTATTTACACAAAATGGCCTGCTTTTGTTTTGATCAGCAATCAATGAAAGGCAAAGAAGAAGTTGAGTTTGTCTTGAGGTTTTATGTAGATACGGAGCTACCAAGTGATGTTGAGGAACTCACGCTTTCATATACGTTGTTTGATATTACAGAGCGAGTTAGCAAACAAGACAGTGATGGACTGAATATGCTAGTTGCTCGAGAGGAGTTCAAATATGAACCATGAACAAGAAAAATATTACGTGCCTGAGCAAAGTCCATGGCCAATCGTTGGGGCTTTTGCACTTTTCTTTATCGCTGTTGGCGCTGGCTTAACGATTATTCAACTTAAATCAACCAGTAATAGTGGAGTAATGCTACTGCTCGTGGGTATTGCTGTGCTGATCTATATGATTTTTGGTTGGTTCAGGAATGTGATCCAAGAATCTCAAAATGGGTTATATTCTGCCCAAATGGATCGTTCGTTCAAGCAAGGAATGGGATGGTTTATCTTTTCCGAGGTTATGTTTTTTGCTGCTTTTTTTGGTGCACTTTTCTATGCACGAATGATAGCTGTGCCGTGGTTAGGCGGTGCAAGTAATAATGCCAGTACCAATGAGGTTTTATGGCCTCAATTTGAAGCTGTATGGCCATTGCTCACAACTCCAGATGGAACTGTCACTCAAGCTATGGGTTGGCAGGGACTTCCACTGATCAATACGATTATTCTATTAGCATCATCAGTAACCCTTAGCTTTGCTCATGTAGCTTTAGAAAAAGAGCAACGGGCGAAAGTAAAGGCGTTCTTGGGATTAACAGTACTACTTGGCGTCGCATTCTTAACCTTGCAAGTGGAAGAGTATATTCACGCTTACCAAGATCTGGGGTTAACTCTCCAGTCGGGGGTTTACGGTAATACATTCTTTTTACTGACAGGGTTTCATGGCTTTCATGTCACACTTGGCGCGATTATTCTTTTCGTTATATGGATCAGGGTGTTGAAGGGCCACTTTACCGCTAAGAACCACTTTGCTTTTCAAGCTGGGGCTTGGTATTGGCATTTTGTTGATGTTGTTTGGTTGTGCCTGTTTGTATTTGTTTATGTGTTGTAACAACGGGTGAAGAGTGTAGTTTTATAAAGCCAAATTGAGCAGCAAGACAGATTAGAAGTACGACAGCTATTGATGCATAAACTCTTTGTTGCAATAGCCTCGCCATCGACTCTTGTTGCTCTGACTTGAGCATGACTAGCATAGCTCTAAATAGATTTAGAAAAACGAGTAGTAGCAGTACAACAATAATAATTTTAATCATAAGGGGTGTCCGATGGATTTAGGTGCACTTTTTAAAGGTAGATCAAAACCCCCCATATTGGCAGCATTAATAGTTGTTCTTTTATGTGGCTCGCTCTCTTATTGGCAGTGGCAAAGAGCACAGCAAAAACATGTGTTGCAGCATAAAGTTGAGATTGAAAAATCGCTAGGCGTAGCTAATGAGCAGCAAGTAACATCCCAGCCGCTAATGCAATATGTTAATGCTGAAGTGTCGATTTCAGGGAATTTTGTAGGCGATGCGGTTTGGTATTTAGATAATCAAGTCGTAAAAGGCCGAGTCGGTTTTGATGTAATTGGCATTATAAAAATTTCCGGAACTGATGAGTATCTAGCTGTGAATTTGGGTTTTGTGCCACAGCAAGCTAGTCGCGTGCCTACCGTTTTCTCTCTTCCAAGTGGTACCGTTTCTCTACCTGTCTATATCAAATCTAGTGCTAGTAAGCGGTTCACCTTAGCTAAGTCTGCGGCAGAGGAGGCAACAAAACAATCTGTGATCCAATATATTGATGTTGATTACTTATCTGCGGAGTCAGGTAAACCTCTTTTACCTCTAATTGCCTATATGACTAAAAACAGATTTGCCGGGACTGAGCCCCATTATCAACCGGTCGTAATGTCACCGCAAAAACATGAAGCTTATGCTTTACAGTGGTTGCTTATTGCCTTGGCTGCGGTAGTAATTGGCTGGAAACTTTCAAAAAAGGAGAATAAAAATGTCTAAAAGTGCGGCATGGTTTATAGGGCTGTTCGTATTCCCCTTACTGTTGGCATTTGTTGCCCTGAAGGTTGGCTGGATACCACATAGCACGACTAATCACGGTGAATTTTTAAGTCAGGAGGTTCGCCAATCAGAGCTGGTTTTAGATACTGAGTGGAGTATCGTTTACCAGCGACCAAGACAGTGTAATAAGCAATGTTCTTTACTACTAGATAGCTTACCTAATTTGTATTTAGCGCTGGGGAAAAACCAGCAGAAAGTATCGCTTGTGGTATTGCAAGAGCGAAATGAAAAAGGTATTGAGTACGCTACTTCTTTGCCGATATACCTCAACCAGTTAGACGACAATCATCTCTATTTGGTTGATAAAACAGGGTTATTTGTACTCAAGTATGCACCAGTAGCAAGCTTAGAAGAAATGCGAAATGTGCAAAAAGGGCTACTGAGTGATTTGAAGAAATTATTGAATTACTCTCGTTCAAGTTAGGAGGTAAATATGTCCAAGGTAAAAATAAAAATCGCAATATTTGCCTGTTTCGTCGCAATAACTGTAGTGACACTTGGCGCCTTCACACGTTTAAGTGACGCGGGACTTGGGTGTCCAGATTGGCCTGGGTGTTACGGCTTTTTAACAGTACCAAATGAGACTCATGAACTATCTGCGGCTAAAGACAATTTTCCACATTTAGAAGTGGAAGCAGAAAAAGCTTGGATTGAAATGATCCATCGCTATTTTGCCAGCTTCCTCGGGTTACTTATTTTGGCACTTGCATGCATAAGGCTGTTCAAAAAGCAAAATACAGAAAGTCCTAACCGTCACTACTATCTACTGCTATTGCTTGTGTTATTTCAAGGGGCACTTGGGATGTGGACCGTGACGATGAATTTACAGCCAGTCATTGTGATGGGTCATTTACTAGGTGGGTTTAGTATTCTTGCATTGCTGATGTTATTGGTTTTAAGGCTGAAATACACCACTATTACAGCTAGTGTAACCAGCCTTACCTGTCGTTTATGTTATGTGGCTCTTGGTGTGTTGATTATACAAATTGCGCTTGGTGGGTGGCTTGCAGCCAATTATGCTGCTCCACATTGTACAGGGCTGCCACTATGTGACAACCTTCAGCTTTTCTCTTGGCAGAGCTTATTTACGCTTCCTGAAGCTTCAGCGACCTACGAGTTTGGAGTGTTACCGTTTGAATCTAGAGTATCTATTCACTTTATCCATCGGGTTTGGGCAGTTGTTACCGTTTTAACGCTACTTGCTGCATGTTGGCCACTCCTTAGAGCTGGTCAAAACCACTTACTCCGACATTCAGCGCTTGTCGTTTTAGCTTTAGTTTCTATACAAGTTTTGGTGGGGGGGGCAATCGTACACTTCCAATTTCCTCTGTTGTTGACCTTATTCCATAACTTCATGGCAGCAATGGTGTTATTAGCAATGGTGAAATTGTGTTTCTTTATCAGCTTGGCGCAAAAAGTAGGAGTAAAACATGCTTCAATTAACTAGTTTTTCAGAGCTTCAAAAAGCAACTACTTTATTCAAAGCCTACTTTGGCATGTGTAAGTTCAAAGTAGTATGTATGTTGGTTATTACTGCTTGGGTCGGGATGATGTTAGCACCACAAAGTGATAAAACATTATTGGCACAATTAATGAGTTTGTTTGGCATTGGTTTACTTTCGAGTAGTGCAGCAGCTGTAAATCATATCGTGGATAGAGAAATAGATAAAAAGATGGCGCGAACACGAAACCGACCGTTAGCGACAGACTCTGTTTCTGTATCATCAGCTTTAATCTTTGCGATAGGCCTCGCAATTTCTGGGTATGCTCTATTAACTATTTTCGCCAATCAGTTATGTGCGCTACTTACCTTAGCCGCGCTATTCGGTTATGCCGTGATTTATACGTTATTGTTAAAACGCGCAACACCTCAAAACATAGTAATTGGGGGGTTAGCAGGAGCGATGCCACCCCTGTTAGGTTGGGTCAGTGAGACTGGTCAGCTTGGTGCAGAGCCTTGGTTGTTAGTAATGATCATTTTTGCTTGGACACCTCCTCACTTTTGGGCATTAGCTATTGCTCGTAAACGAGACTACGAAAAAGCCGAAGTCCCCATGTTACCAGTAACGCATGGAAACGAATTTACAAAACTCTGTGTGCTATTTTATACCATCATTTTGACTTTAGTCTGTTTGCTCCCTTATCTAGTGGGAATGTCTGGTTGGATCTACTTGTTGGTCTCTGGTATGGCAAATGTCGCTTTTATTTACAAAGCGACAAAGCTTATGAGAACAAATAGTTTAGAGTATGCTATGAGGGTATTTTATTTCTCTATCTGGCATCTTTTGATAGTGTTCATTGCACTTTTTGTGGATAAAGCATTTATATGAAAAAATTTCTGTTAATTATCTCTATGTTAACTTTGTTTGGTTGTGGGCCTGCACCAGATGTGTCGGAAAAAGTGGTTTGGTACCCAAAGCCTAAGGACGTTAAAGCGTTTGAATTAAGGGATCAACACGGTGCGATAGTCTCAAACCAAGACTTTACCGATAAATGGAATTTGCTATTTTTGGGCTACACGAGTTGTCCCGACGTGTGTCCTATGACGCTGTTGAAATTAACTCACGTATATCAATCTGTAAAAAATAAAGGTGACTTACAAGTATGGTTTGTATCGGTCGATCCCAACCGAGATACTGAAGAAAAGCGTTTGGCCTACATCAAGCACTTTGATCCTGATTTTAAAGCGGTATCTGCCGAGCATTCTGCTTTATTTCCGTTTGTGAGAGATCTCGGTTTAATATACGCAATAAATCAGGAACAGACAGAAGAGTATTATGTTGATCATAGTGCGTCTGTAGCATTAATTAACCCAAAAGGTCAGCTTGAGGCTATTTTCAAACCTACACATACAGTGGGAGCTGTCCCTACAATCGATGACAAACTACTTCTTGCTGACCTTGAGAAGATCATCAATTAGTCTTATAGCGACACTGGTCGACCCTAGTGTCGCTGCACTATCTTACCTCTAACGCTTTAATTATTTGCGGATTTTTAATCAATCTTTGTGGCATTTTTACCATCACGGTCTAAGCTAATTTTATTACTCATTTTTACAAGGATAGTCTTCAGCTCATGTTGAAACTTCCACCTGAAATGGCGATTAACCATGTGGAAAGCCTGTACCATCAGATTTTCCAAGACTCTATGGAAACATCAGACATCACGATTGATATTAGTGAAGTGCAAAGAGCCGATACAGCATCTATACAACTGCTCTGTGCCGTACAGAAACACTTGCTCTCGTTAGAACATAAAATTGTATGGCATGGTGAAAGTGACGCTTTAGCGCAGGCTGTCAATGAGTTGGGATTAACCCATTATTTATTCCATAGTATTGAAAATTAAGAGGTGAATATGAAAAAGATTTTAGCTGTGGATGATTCGGCGTCAATGCGCCAAATGGTTGGCTTTACTTTGAAAAAAGCAGGTTTTGATGTTACGGAAGCCAAAGATGGCAGTGAAGCGCTATCTATTGCCAAGCAACAAGGGTTCGATGCCGTGATCTCTGATGTAAACATGCCTGTAATGGATGGGATCACACTTATTAAAGAGCTGCGTAGCCTACCCAACTATAAGTTCACCCCTTTACTAATGCTGACCACCGAGTCGGGGTTAGATAAAAAAACAGAAGGTAAAGCGGCGGGAGCAACTGGTTGGATAGTGAAGCCATTCAACCCTGAACAACTACTAGCGGTATTGAAAAAAGTCATAAGATAGATACAGAGAGGCGTCGATATGAGTATTGATTTAAGCCAATTTTTTGATGTCTTTTTTGAAGAAAGCTTTGAAGGCCTAGACATAATGGAAGCTGAGCTGCTGAATTTACAGCCAGGCCATGAAGACTCAGAAACGATCAATACTATATTTCGCGCAGCACACAGCATCAAAGGTGGCAGTGGAACATTTGGTTTTACTTCTGTCGCTAACTTCACGCATGTGTTGGAAACCTTACTCGATCAAATCAGGGATGGGCGTCGACAGTTGACCGCTGAACATGTCAATTTGCTGCTCCAATCCGTTGATTGTTTAAGGGCCTTACTAACCGCATTACAAGCCGAAGAAGAGCCAGATCTCTCCAATGCGAATGAGTTGAAAGTTAAATTTGAAGAGATTTTAGGTGGTAAAGAGAGTGTTAGCTCAGATACTGCCGATAGCATACCTCAAGGGCAAGAATCTCAAACCTATCAAATAGACTTTAAACCGCTCCCCCACTTGTTTAAAACCGGTAACGAACCGCTCTATATGTTAAGTGAGCTATCAGAATTGGGGGATTTAGAAACTCATGCGTTTTGTGATGCAATACCTGAAATTGATGACTTCAATCCAGAGGATTGCTACCTCAGTTGGCGGTTATACTTAACAACCAGTCATCCAGAGTCGGCGATTAAAGAAGTATTTGAGTGGGTTGAGGATGATGCTGAAATTTCTATTACCTTATGTGGTGGTTTATTTGAAGATGATGTGAGTGTCTCCACAACGCCAGAACCAGAGAGTGAGAAGAAAGAAGCGTCGAGCAACGACACTCAAAATATTGATGTACCAAAAACATCCTCAGCGACAAAGGCTAAGCCTGAGGCTAGCAAGAAATCAGCAGAATCGACTTCGATCCGTGTTGGGATTGATAAAGTTGATTCGCTTATCAATATGGTAGGGGAGTTGGTTATTACCCAAGCTATGTTGACTCAATTAGGCGAGCAAGAACCGACCGAAAATACGCTTGCTGCGATGCAAGAAGGCCTCGCTCAATTAGCCCATAATACGCGAGATTTACAAGAAAATGTAATGCGGATCAGGATGTTACCTATTAGTTTTGTCTTCAGCCGATTTCCTCGTTTAGTAAGAGACACATCACAGAAGTTGAACAAACAGGTTGAGCTAAAACTGCTAGGAGAGCAAACAGAATTAGATAAAACCGTGATGGAAAAAATTTCCGATCCTATGGTTCATTTAGTAAGAAATTCTTTGGATCACGGCTTAGAAACACCGGAAGACAGAATAAAAGCCGGAAAAGATCCTGTGGGTACGGTGACACTGAATGCTTTCCACCAAGGTGGAAATATTGTGATTGAAATCATGGATGATGGCAGAGGCTTGAATACCGAAAAAATAAAAAGTAAAGCGATTGCCAATGGCCTAATTCAAGCAACTGATGAGCTGACTATTGAAGAGGTTAATGAACTTATTTTTAGGCCTGGGTTTTCAACAGCCGATGAAGTGAGTGATATCTCTGGTCGCGGCGTGGGTATGGACGTTGTTCGAAGAAATATTCAAGCATTAAACGGCAGCGTTGAAGTAACTTCAGCAAAAGGGGTTGGCTCAACGTTTACAATTAGATTGCCATTAACGCTGGCCATTCTTGATGGTCAACTGGTTAAAGTTGCAAAGCATACCTACATCATTCCACTTATTTCTATTGTTGAGTCTTTACAAATAGATATTAAAAAAGTGAGCAAAGTAGGTAATGGCTTAGAGGTGCTACGGTTACGAGATGAATACATACCAATACTAAGGCTATATCAATTATTTAATCATGGTGGTGCAATAGAAGAGTTGGATAAAACACTGTTAGTGGTTGTTGAGAGTGATAATCACAAAGTGGGGTTGTTGGTTGATGATTTACTGGCGCAACAACAGGTCGTTATTAAAAGTCTCGAAGCGAATTATCAGAAAGTAAATGGGATCTCAGGGGCGACAATTTTAGGTGATGGCAGAGTCTCTTTAATTGTCGATATTAGTGGTCTTATCAAACTGAGCGGCTTAAAGCGTCCAGGAACTCAAGAGTTATTAGTAGAACAAGAGTTAGATGAGGTGGTGTCATGATCACTGAAAAAGCCTCGATTAATGAACAAGTCATGCTTGCAGACAGAGATGACGATACACAATTTCTCACCTTTATGATGGCGGGCGAAGAGTATGGCATGGATATTCTGGCCGTACAGGAAATCAGAGGGTGGGAAGAAGTCACTGCAATTCCAAATGCTCCTAAGTATGTGAACGGTGCGATTAATTTACGTGGCACGATAGTACCAATCATAGATTTAAGGATTCGATTCGGCTTACCGCAAATCGAATATGGAGCTCTAACCGTGGTTATCGTTGTCTCCGTTGTAATAAAAGAGGCAACAAAAATTATGGGGTTAGTTGTTGATGCTGTTTCTGACGTATACAGCATCAACGAAGAAACAGCGAAGGATGTTCCAGATTTTCAAGACTCGGAAAATAGTCAATTTGTACAAGGACTTGTAAATGTTGGTGAAAAAATGGTCGTACTTTTAAATTTGAAGAAGATATTAGATCTTGAAGTCAAGCAGAATGAGCAATTGGTTGTCGGGGGATAACATGAGCGATCAAGCATTAGCAAGTCAACTCAACAATAGGGTTCTGATTGCGGGTGCCATAATATTTGTGGGCTTGGCAATTAGTGTTCAAATGTTGAATATTAATATGTCTACACAGGCCTATGTGGCGATGGTTATAGCAGCTGTCAGTGTGGTGCTGGCAATTTTACTACTTAAGCAAAGCGCAAATATTCTGCTTTCTAAGTTGCAAGATGTTGAGGAAATTGTTCCCGCGATAGAGAGTAAAGATGCTAGCTTACTCAATGCAAGTAATGCGTCACGTCAATCATCCTTATACAAAGCGGTTGCTAATTTATTAAATGGTGACGCAGTAGATAGTCAAGATCATAGCCATAGTTTGTTGCTAGCTTTAAAGGTCTGTCAGGCCAATGTTATGCTTGCAGATGCTTCTCTCAATATTGTGTATTTGAACGATTCCGTAACCAGCATGCTGCGTAAAAATCAGGCTAAGTTACAGCAAGAATTGCCTGGCTTTAATGTTGATAATTTGATTGGTGCAAACATTGATACATTTCATAAAAACCCCAGCCATCAGAGAGGCATCCTAGCTAATTTGACCCGTCCATATGTCACACAAATCAAAGTGGCAGGTTTGACCTTTGATCTTATTGCCACGCCTGTTTTCGATGATGAAGGGCAAAGGATCGCGACTTTAGTTGAGTGGAAAGACCTTACAAGAGAATTAGCGCTAGAGAAAAAGCAGGCGGACTTGGCGAGTCACAATGCTCGTATATCGAGCGCGCTGGACGTTTGTCAGGCAAACGTAATGTTAGCGGACGAAGGATTGAATATTATTTATGTTAATGATTCGGTTGTGCGAATGTTGAGAGACAATCAAACGCAGCTTAGAAAATCATTACCGAACTTTGATGTGGATAAGCTTGTAGGGCAATGTATTGATGTGTTTCATGCGAACCCTAGCCATCAAAGAAATCTGCTTGAGAAACTGAGTGATGTATACAGTACAGATATCAAAGTTGCTGGCTTCACCTTTGGTTTAATTGCGACCCCGGTGTTTGATGAAGAGAAAAAGCGGATTGGTACCGTTGTAGAGTGGGACGACAAAACAGAGCGTTTAGTTCGTGAAGAAGAAGAGAAAACTGCCGCAGCTGAAAACTTACGCGTCCGAAGAGCATTAGACAACGTTTCAACGAATACGATGATAGCAAATGAGCAGTTTGAGATCGTTTACTTGAATCGCGCAGTGAAAGATATGATGAGAAATGCTGAGAGCGACCTAAGGCGTGACCTGCCTAATTTTGACAGTAACCATCTTATGGGGGCGAATATTGATGTATTCCACCGCAACCCAAGTCATCAACGCAGTATGCTTTCTCGGCTCGAAACTGAGTATAAAACGGAAATCGTTGTCGGCGGAAGAACCTTTGGTCTAGTCGCCAATCCGATATTTGACGGCAATAATGAACGCGTGGGCACCGTTGTCGAATGGGAAGATAGAACCAAAGAAGTTACGATTGAGAAAGAGGTGAATGGCCTCGTTCAGTCGGCTAACGCTGGTAACCTTAGTGTTCGTTTATCAGAAGATGGGAAAGATGGCTTCTATTTAAGGCTAACCAAAGGGTTAAATAGTTTAGTGTCTACTGTCGATGAGACTGTTACAGACATGGGGGATATGTTAGACGCATTGGCGACTGGTAATTTGACTAGGCGTATTGAAGGCGATTATCGCGGGGCTTATGAAAAGCTCAAAAAAGACGCAAACACCACTGCTGAGAAGTTAACCGAAATGCTTGGTCGCATACGTACATCTGCAAATCTAGTTGCCAGTGGTGCAGATGAAATATCTCAAGGAAACGCAGATTTGAGTCAGCGGACCGAGGAGCAAGCTTCCTCGCTAGAAGAAACTGCTTCTAGCATGGAAGAAATGACGAGCACAGTTAGACAAAATGCAGATAACGCGAAAGTAGCTAATGAGTTGGCTGAAGATACTTGTGACAAGGCGACCAAAGGCGGTGAAGTAGTCACACGCGCAGTTGAAAGCATGTCTGAAATTAATGATTCAAGTAAGAAAATTGCTGACATTATAGGTGTTATTGATGAAATTGCTTTCCAGACAAACCTATTGGCATTAAATGCAGCCGTTGAAGCTGCTCGGGCTGGAGAGCAAGGTAGAGGATTTGCTGTGGTTGCTGGTGAAGTTCGTAATCTAGCTCAGCGCTCTGCCGCAGCAGCTAAAGAAATTAAGGACCTGATCAGAGACAGTGTAAGTAAGGTTGAAGATGGTACGTTACTGGTTAATGAGTCAGGTGAAACACTAAAAGAAATAGTTGAGTCTGTTAAGCGGGTGACAAACATGATTTCTGACATTGCTGAAGCGTCGATTGAGCAGAGTTCAGGTATTGAGCAGGTTAATAAAGCAGTGTCACAAATGGATGAAATGACGCAGCAAAATGCTGCCTTAGTTGAAGAAGCGTCAGCCGCAGGGGAGTCGATGGCTGAGCAAGCAAATGATATGAGAAGATTATTAAACTTCTTCACTCTTGATGAATCTTCACACCGTAGCTTAGAAATATCTGAGTCACCGAAGAACTATAAAGCGCCAGAAAAGCAATTACCAAAACGGACAATGAACTCCAATAAGCCCCCGCAGCAAAACACGAGAAGTAATCAGTTTGCTGATGACTCGGAAGAGTGGGAAGAGTTTTAGGGTTTGGTAATAGACCAATTCCTTAGTGGGGTTGGCTGAAGGAATACGACGATGCGAGAGTTTCTGTTGACCGATAAGGATTTTTCCGAAATTTCGGCTCGGGTCTATGACACATGCGGCATAGTACTCGGGCCGCATAAAAGGGAAATGGTTTACTCAAGGTTAGCAAGGCGCATAAGAGCCAACGGGCTAAAATCATTTGAGGCGTATTTGTCTTTTTTGGAAGAAAATCAAGATGTTGAGTTTAGCCATTTTATTAATGCAATAACAACTAACTTAACTTCTTTCTTTCGAGAAAATCATCACTTCGAGTTCTTAACGAAAAGAATAGTTCCTGAAATTATTGCCAGGCACAAACACGACAGAAGAGTCCGAATCTGGTCTGCTGGATGCTCTACAGGTGAAGAGCCTTATAGTATCGCGATGACCATTGCGAATGCTTTTCCAAGTGGTTGGGACGTCAAAGTGCTAGCAACAGATCTAGATTCCAACGTCTTGGGCAAAGCGAGTCTCGGAGAATATACGGCAAATAACGTCACGGGTTTAGATGAAGATAAGCTCAAAAAATGGTTTCTTAGAAGTGCAGATGGAGCAATGTATAAAGTGAAGCCTAAATTGCAATCTTTCATCCATTTTAAACGACTTAATCTTCTAGAACCATGGCCAATGAAAGGACCCTTTGATGTTATTTTCTGTCGTAATGTTTTGATTTATTTTGATAAAGAAACCAAAGATAAATTGTTTGAGCAATATCATGACATGTTAGTTCCCAATGGTTACTTACTTATCGGGCACTCCGAGACGATGGGAAAAGAGCATCTGGAATTTAAAAACCTAGGTAAAACCATTTATCAAAAAGGCCAGTTGAATGAGAGAGTTTAGACCTGTTCTCAGAGGATTCGAACATGTAAAACGCTTTTGGGATTCAGGACGTTCTAAAGTCGTTGCAAAAGTATTACCTGGGGAATTTTATGTATCTAAGCAGGACGAATTGATTTCGACGGTATTAGGGTCTTGTATTGCAGCTTGCGTATATGACGAGAAATTGGGGATAGGTGGTATGAATCACTTTATGTTACCCGGAGCGAAAGCGCTACGAGAAGTGCATGCGGATGACCTAAATTGTCGTTATGGTAACTGGGCGATGGAGTATCTGATAAATGAAGTACTCAAAAATGGGGCGTCTAGAAGCAATTTAAAAATCAAACTTTTTGGCGGTGGAAAAATTATTAGCGCAATGACTGATATTGGGGAAGGGAACATCAGGTTTGCTCAAGCCTATGTGGAAGAGGAAAGTTTGAATTTAATTTCACAGGATGTAGGTGGCCCCTGGCCAAGAAAAGTTATCTTTCATCCTCAAAGTGGCAAAGCGCAAGTGAAAAAGTTACGAACCATGCACAATAACACAATTGAACAACGTGAAGTGCGTTACTTACATGACATTGAGGCTCAAGACAATAAAACGGATATTGAGCTATTTTAGGTGTGAAATATGATCAAAGTTCTGATTGTTGACGACTCGCCGTTAATTCGTGGGTTGTTAAAAGAAATACTAGGTCAGGCGGATGGTATTAAAGTCGTTGGCACCGCGGAAGACCCTTATGAAGCTAGAGAGCTCATTAAATCTACTTCGCCTGACGTATTAACTTTGGATATAGAAATGCCAAAAATGAATGGCATTAATTTTCTTAAAAACTTAATGCGTTTAAGGCCTATGCCTGTTGTGATGATCTCTACGTTGACCCAAGAGGGCTCACCCGCCACGATAGAAGCACTAGAGTTAGGTGCAGTTGATTTTATTTCTAAGCCCACCAGCAATGTTGCTGATACCTTAATGTCCTATTCTGATTTACTGGTTAAGAAGATTAGAGTCGCGGCTGGTGCACGAGTGAGGGCTTTTAAAGCACCAAAACAGGAAAGCGAATTAGAAATTGGCCGTAATTATACATTTTCGCGTAATACTATTTTAGCCATAGGCGCCTCAACTGGAGGAACTGAAGCTATCAGAGAGGTGCTTATGCGATTACCAACACACGCGCCTCCTGTTGTTATCACACAACACATCCCACCAGTTTTCAGTACCTCATTCGCGCAAAGAATGGATCGCACCTGTGCGGTATCAGTCAAAGAAGCGGAAGAGGGAGATGTTTTATTACCAGGTCATGTATTCATTGCACCGGGAGACAAACATCTTAAGGTGGCACACACAGCAACCGGATATGTCTGCCGATTAGATGATACTGAGCCTGTTAATCGTCATAAACCTTCCGTTGAAGTGTTATTTAACTCCCTTGTGCCAATGGGTAAGCATGTTTGTGCTGCTATGCTCACGGGAATGGGCAGTGATGGAGCAAAAGCAATGCTAGCTTTGAAAGCTGCAGGTGCTAAAACATTTGCACAAGATGAACTTAGCTGTGTGGTATGGGGAATGCCTAGAGCTGCGTACGAGCTTGGTGCAGTGCAAAGCCTAGTACCTTTGAGTAAAGTGACCGAAACCATGCTGAGCGCGGTTAAAAAGTAAGGGTAAGAGCTAATTTGCTCCTACCCAAAGCTGTTATTTTTCAATAACCCAAGGTTGTGAAAACCAATAATATCGTCCTGTGTCTTTGATTGAAGGTGCAGTACAGTTATATCGTGACCGTCCTATGGATAGTGCTTTCGGGGTTTGGATACGTACGCTGGTTTCTGATAGCCACGTCAGCTCAGCTTGCCCAACACCTGAAACGTAGCATGCAAATTGACTCTGATGAAAATCCTTATTGTTAAAATGCAACGTGATTGCTGGGGTTTTATTGTTCGTGACGCTATCAAGGTACTCTAATTTTTGTAGAGAGAACGCTTTGGTCTCGAGCTTAGTTTTTAATGTTTCTAAGTTGCTGTAGTTTCCCGATGCGGGAAAGCGAGCGATACGTGTAAAATCTGAAGAAATACCAACCGCACCAGAGTGTTGCCCAATACCAATAAGTCCAAGCTCTGCTACTAGCTTTTGTAATTCATGATTAAATTCGCCGTACGGGTATGCGAGGTAGGGGTAATCGTGGCCAATTTCTTCTTTAATTCGCTGTTGTGACCATGTGATATCGTGCTCAACACGCGCACGCCACTGTGCCACTGTTTCATTTTTTAGTTTGAGATGGAGGTAATCGTGCTTAGCACTATGATTTGCGATAATAGCCCCGCGTTTTGCTAATGCCCTCAGTTCATCCCACGTCATGACATAGCTTTTCTTTTCGTCAATAAGTTGAGGGTTGACGAAAATCGTATAGGGAAAGCCAAAAGATTCCAGGATCGGGGCCGCCGCAGTGATATTGTTTTCATAGCCATCATCAAAGGTGATAGCCAACGTTTTTTCTGGTAGAGACTTACCCGACTTCAGGCTATCTAACAAATGTGGTAAAGGTATCACCGAAAAACCATGTTCTTTAATGTGGTTAAGATGAGATTTAAAGGTTTCTTCACTCACGCTGGTGACCGCTGGGAGTTTCTTACTCACGTGATGATACTGTAAGATAACCGCACTCCAACTATTTGCTGAAAATAGGGCCAAACCAAAAATAACATGTTGTATCAATTTCTTAAATGCCATAAAGCGCAACATCTGAGCCTCTTACTACTTGCAGGTCCGATGATACTATCAAATATCACGGTGCCACTGTTAGGATTAGTCGATACAGCGGTGATTGGTCATATGGGAGATGCGCATTTTTTGGCTGGGATTGCGCTTGGCTCTAGCGCTATTTCGGTACTATTTTGGCTTGCAAGTTTTCTGCGAATGAGTACAACAGGAGTGATCGCTCAATCAAGCGGCCAGCAAGACCATGACAAGCTAACACGTTCACTATATACCAGTATGCTCATTGCGCTGCTCTTCGCCATGAGTTTGATTGTGTTATCTCCTCTGCTGATCCAAGTTATTGCTCAGCTTTCAAATGCTTCTAGTGAAGTATTTGAGCAAGCAAAATTATATTTTCAAATCCGTGTATTTAGTGCGCCTGCAGCAATGTTAAACCTTGTGCTGCTGGGCTTTATGCTTGGGATGCATTACGGGCGAGGGCCATTCTATCTGGTGTTGTTCACAAACATAGTGAATATAGCTTTGGACATTTTATTTGTTGTCGGATTTGAGTGGGGAGTAGCAGGCGCAGCTTGGGCTTCACTGATTGCAGACTATTCGGCATTAGGCTTATCCTTGTTTTTGAGCGCATTGGTCGCAAAGCGTCACGGTATTACGTTGAAATTCACTCTACCAAAGCGCGCACAGTGGATCAGTTTACTCACCTTGAATCGTGATATTTTTATTCGTTCCTTGATCTTACAACTCTGCTTTAGTTTCATGACTTTCTATGGCGCAAGGCTTGGTGAGATCACACTAGCGGCCAACGCTGTCTTACTGAATTTTTTGATGTTAGTCAGCTTTGCGATGGACGGTATTGCTTATGCTGCGGAGGCTAAGGTCGGCAGAGCAAAAGGACAAGGCTCGTTGGGGCAATTGCAATTATGGGTAAAAGTAAGCCTGTTTTGGGGGGCCGCATTTGCGCTTTTATACAGCGCTATTTTTTATCTAGCTGGTGGCTGGATCATTAGCTTATTAACCAATATCCCCGAAGTGATAACATTAGCAGGCACTTACTTACCTTGGTTGGTGCTATTACCTTTGATTGCCATGAGTTGCTTTTTGTTTGACGGCATCTTTGTGGGGCTTACTCGTGCTAAAGAAATGCGAAACAGCATGTTAGTTTCTGCGGTATTCGGTTTCTTCTTGCCGTTTTTGATTGCATTGCCACTCGGTAATCATGCGCTCTGGCTTGCGATGAGTTGTTTTATGGGGTTGCGTGGATTGACTTTGGCATATAAATATCATCAGCTCTCTCGAGAAGCTGCTTTACTCGAATAATGGAGCTGCGTTAAGCAAATGGGTCGTTATCTTTTAGGGCTTGGCGGCGTTTTTCTCTGGCTTCTATCACTTGAGAAAAGCGATTAGAAAAAATACCAATATAACCGTAAAAGGCACAGCACAAACCAGGAAGTAAAAGCACTAAACCTGCGATTTGAAAGCGATGATCTTGATAATAACCCAGTGCGATTAAAGCACCCGCGAGTAACACAATAACAAGGCCAAAAAGGAAAAATTTGAGGCTTCGCTTAGGGTGAGACCCTAAGCGATAAATGAGGGTTTTGCTCATTAATAGTAAGAGTGTTCGCCACGCGCGTGCTCTGTGATGTCACGTACGCCATTGATCTCTTCAAACTTAGCGATCATCTCTTTTTCGATGCCCTCTTTCAATGTGACATCAATCATTGAGCAGCCGTTACAACCACCGCCGAATTGAAGTACTGCAATACCATCTGCGGTAATTTCTACTAGGCTAACTTGACCACCATGATTGGCCAATTGTGGATTTACTTCTGTCACAAGCATGTGCTCTACGCGTTCAGCTAGGCTCGCATCGTCACGTAATCGTTTAGCTTTGGCATTCGGTGCCTTAAGCGTCAACTGACTCCCCATTTTATCGGTAACGAAATCGATATCGGCTTCTTCTAAAAATGGTGCACTTTCTTCATCAACGATGGCTTCAAAACCATTAAACGGTAAGCGGATATCGCTTTGTTCAACGGCATCTGCTGGGCAATATGACACGCCACACTCAGCTTGAGAGGTGCCTGGATTAACCACGAAAACCCTAATATTGGTGCCTTCAGCCTGATCGGCTAATAGTTTCGCGAAATGGCTTTGGGCAGAATCTGAAATATGGATCATAATTCGCTCTATACTTGACTAAATTACTCGGTTAATACGTATCATACTCTCCTCGTCGTGTTGTCGCTAGTGTTCGGCGTAAAAATTTGGCAATCGGCGGTGTGCTTGTTAGCTTGAAAAGTAATCGGAATTAAAGGACATTATCATGCGGTTAATAAGCTGTATTATCGTGCTGTTGAGCTTTAGCTTGCAGGCCAAGCCCATTGCCTATTATTTTGGCGATGAAGTAAAATTTGATCCCACAATAACTACGCCAAAACAAGCATTTGGATATGAAGTTGGGCAGTGGCATTTGCGCCACGATCAAATCGTTAATTATCTACATACCCTTGCAAGCGAAAGTCCAAGACTGAGTGTCGAAACAATCGGGTTTAGCCATGAGCGACGTCCTTTGTTACTCCTAAAAGCGAGCTCGCCACAAAACCAACAAAACTTGGCGCGTATTCAGCAAGATCATATTGCTTCATTGAGCAGTAGCCAAAACCGTTCAGACCAGCCAGTTGTGATGTGGATGGGGTATAGCGTGCACGGTAATGAGTCTTCAGGAAGCAATGCCGCGGTACTCATGGCATATTATTTAGCTGCGGCGCAGGGCGAGTCTGTTACGCAGCTCCTTGATAATGCGGTGATATTGTTAGATCCAGCTTTGAACCCTGATGGCTTATCACGTTTTGCTACATGGGCAAACGCCAATAAGAGCATGTCTCTATCAACCGATCCTGCACATCGTGAGCATAATGAGTCTTGGCCTTCTAGTCGCACTAACCATTATTGGTTTGACCTCAATCGTGACTGGTTACTACTACAACATCCTGAGTCAAAAGCACGGATCAAAGCGTTCCATCGTTGGAAACCAAACGTACTGACCGATTTTCATGAAATGGGACCAAATAGTACGTATTTTTTCCAACCAGGGATCCCATCAAGAACTCACCCAATTACCCCATTACAAAACGTAGCGCTAACCAACGAGATTGGTAAGTTTCATGCCAAAGCTCTTGATGCGCAAGGGGAGTTATATTTTACTCAAGAGAGTTTTGATGACTTTTATTATGGCAAAGGCTCTACGTACCCCGACGTAAATGGTGCGGTTGGCATTTTATTCGAACAAGCTAGTAGTAGAGGGCACGCACAAGAAACTCAGTATGGCGTGTTGAGTTTTCCTGAAACGATTAAAAATCAAGTCACGACGAGTCTCTCGACATTCCAAGCCAGCATAACGCATCGACGCGCTTTACTTGATTATCAGCAGCAGTTTTATCAACAAGCGAACGAGCTTGCGAGTAAAGATGAAATCAACGGTTACGTTGTTGCTCGCGGCAAAGATAACTACCGTTTTCAAGCGTTTGTGGATTTATTGAAACAGCATCAGATAGAGGTGAAATACCTCTCAAAAGCCAAAGAAGTTGATAACACCGAATATCAGCAAGGGGATTTATACATTCCACTAGCTCAGCCGCAATATCGCTTGATAAAAGCACTATTTAGCACACAGACGCATTTTAAGGACAACACGTTCTACGATGTTTCAGGTTGGACGATGTCGTATGCTTATGATTTAGATTTTGCCGCAGTAAAAAGTGGCTGGGGTTTAAAGCTTCAAGGTGAATCGAGCACTGACTCAAATATATTGGCTCCCGTTGCAGGAAGTTATGCCTACACCATAGAATGGCACCATTATCTGGCGCCACAATTAGCAAATCGACTCTTACAGGCAGGAGTGAAAGTAGCAGCTGCAATGTCACCATTTTCAGCATCAACCACCTCAGGCTCTCATGACTTTCAGGCCGGTACATTGGTGATAGCAAGTGGTATTCAACAGCAAGAGGACTGGTTTACTGAGCTTGAAACAATCGCCAGAGAGCTTTCACTTCCAGTATATAGTGTGACTACAGGCATGACACAAAGTGGCGTCGATTTTGGGTCAAGACAAATGCTGCAGCTGCAAAAGCCAGAAGTCCTCATCATAGGTGGTGCGGGTGTAAGTCAATATGAAGCGGGTGAGCTTTGGTATCATTTGGATAGGCATTTAAAACTAGCCCCGTCGATTGTGGAAAAGCAGCATATCGAGAAACTCGATCTTACACGCTACACCCATATTTTATTGGCTGATGGTAAATATGGAGATTTAAGTGACAAGAGCAAAGCCAAGCTCTTGAGTTGGGTTGCTAAAGGCGGTGTGATTTGGGGGCAAAAGCGTGGTGCACAGTGGCTAATCGAACAGCAACTACTAGACGCTAAAATGGTTTCAAGCAAAGAAATGCGAGCCCAGTTTGACAGCAAAAATCTCACCTTTGCAGATCAAGATAGCCTTTCGGCAAAGCAGCGGATTGCCGGCGCGATTTTTGATGCGCGTTTGGATTTAAGTCATCCCTTGTCTTTTGGCTTCGAGAACCGGGAATTACCTGTCTTTAAAAATAGTACTTGGGTGATGCATCGTAATAATAAGCCATTTATCGAGTCGTTGACTTACACTCAAAAGCCTTTATTGGCAGGGTATACTGATAATATCAACGTTGAGCAGATCGCAGGTTCCTCTGTCTTGATTGCGTCAAAGTCTGGACGTGGGGTGGCTGTTGGAATGACTGACAACCCAGTATTTCGTGGCTTTTGGTTCGGTTCTAGCCGGCTGCTAAATAACGCGTTGTTCTTTGCACACGGCATAAGATAAGGTCCAGAACATTTAGCAAGTTGATTGGTATCTGTTATATCAATCAAATAATACGCTTTTAAGCGTCGAATGGTGTGAGGCTGATAGCCATCGCCCACACCATTTTTGCCCCATTTTGTTTACACACTTTTGCCGCTGCATTCATGGTCGCACCCGTTGTGATCACATCCTCAAGTAATACGATATTTTTTCCTTCAACAGGTTGGCTGAGCACAAAGGCATTGTTTAAGTTACGTTTTCGTTTAGCTTTGGTCAGCTCAGATTGTGGCTTGGTGTGCTTTGTTCTTTTGAGTATTGTTTGGGTGAGTGGTAGCCCTTGCCAAATTTGCTCAACTTGATTGTAACCTCGTCGGATTAACCGTCTTCGGTGTAGTGGCAAACAACAAACAAGGTCTACAGGAAATGCATTTTCTTCACTGAAGCGCTGCCATAGCGCCTGAGCTAGCAGGTTTAAGGCACATTGATAGGCTTTGCTGTGGTTAAACTTTATTCCTTGCAACCATGTGTTTATAGGCGTGCGGTACCAACTCGCCACGGTTAACCCATCGCAGTCTTCAAGGCTAACCATGCGTTGGATATTGGGGTAGTTAAGTAGATTAATCTCTTGTTCCATAAAGTCTAAGCAGGCTTGTAAGCAGTGTGGACAAAGCAAGGCTTCTGTTGTGCGTTGTTCACAACATACACAAGGCTGACACCACTTTTTAGGTAATAACCGATTAAGTTGGATCATTGCTTTCCATCCCGGGTTAGCTATCATGGCGTCAAGTTTGGTATAGAGAACAGATAAATGCAAAATGAAGTTGTGCTGCTCCATGGTTGGGGGATGAACAAAGCGGTGTGGCAGTTATGCGAGGAAGCTTTAGCACCTACAACACTAATTAAAGCGGTCAATCTTCCTGGATTTGGTGGTACACCAAGCGCTGAGGGCGATTATTCTCTTGAGCGTAACGCTTTACTTATTGCTGAGCAGCTGATGCCACAAAGCGTGTTGATAGGCTGGTCTTTGGGGGGCTTATTTGCATTGTATTTAGCTGCTCATTTTCCAGACAAAGTTAGCAAGGTTATTTTGGTCGCTTCAACGCCATTTTTTTGTGAGCAAGCAGATTGGCCCGGAATAGCCCCTAAGGTGCTAAACAACTTTGAGACTCAACTGCAAACCAATAGCGCAAAGACGATAGAAAGGTTTTTAGCGATTCAAGCGATGGGCAGTGAACATGCCAGAGAAGACATCAAACAACTCAAAGCGCTACTAGGCACACTGCCGGAAGCGGAGGCGAAAGCACTAGCTGGTGGACTGGAGATATTGAAATCGCAGGACTTACGAGATGAATTTTCACGGCTGCAACTCCCCACAATAGGCATCTTCGGCCGTTTAGATTCTCTTGTTCCACAAGCGGCTGTAGAGAAAATGCAGGTACTCAATCCAAATTTTAAGGCTCATACGCTTGCAAAGGCCTCTCATGCGCCTTTTATCTCACATAAAGAGGCCTTTTTATCACGCCTTAAATCAATTGTTTAAATATTTGGAGTAATAAAGCGGCAAAAAATTGCCGCTTTTACTTTTCTTTGTTGATATTTTGCGCAATAATTAGTCAGTAAGAAAAGGTTTATCTAGGTGCGAATATGCCAGTAGGTGATGTGTTAAATAATGGAATCGACGGTTATAACCGCGCTGCTCAGGGGATTGCCCAAGCAAGTGCTGATATTAACCGTGCTGCCATTGATCAACAAAGTGATTCTGAACGTGCAGCTGGGCGGCAGTTGCATGGTGCTAGTGCCGGTGAAGCTGTGACGGTTCCAGTGAGTGAAACGCCAAGCTTGACCGAATCAGTGGTAGCCTTAAAAGTTGAAGAGTTTAACGCGAAAGCCAATGTGCAAACTATTCGCACTGCAGATGAAGTGTTAGGTACGTTGATTGATATTAAAGTGTAATGAACATAGTAACGCCACCACCGGCGATGAATTTAAACACTGCCAACGTGTACACCGAAACGGTTGTACGCGATAATCAGTTGCGTGAAGCGATCCCAAAACCTGCACCAACCAATCCCTCATTTACTGAAAACCGCAATCTTTCCGATTCTGAAAAAGGCCGCTCTTCTAACGTAGACGATGCAAAAGTTTACGGCTCTGATGGTAAAACAGAGCAAAGCAAAACCATTCAAGGCAAAGAGCAAGGTGAAAAAGGCGAAGGCCAAGAAAAAGAAAAGAATGAACAAGAGCAGCAACAAACCGAGCAAGATGAGCAGATCGTTCAAGAATTAAAATCTCGAGATAGAGAAGTAAGATTACATGAGCAGGCTCATGCCAGAGTAGGCGGGCAATATGCCGGCTCACCGAGTTATGAATATCAGCGCGGTCCTGATGGCAATAACTATGCTATTGGCGGCGAGGTGATGATCGACGTTGCGCCGCTTGAAGGTGACCCGCAGGGCACGATTGAAAAAATGCAAACGGTGAGAGCGGCAGCGTTAGCACCAGCAGAACCATCTGGCGCTGACAGAGCCATCGCAGCAGATGCGACTCAAAAACTCTCGGCGGCGCAGGCTGAGTTGGCAAAAGCTTCTATCAGTGGTGAAGAGCAAAGTGATAGCAAGCGGGTGCAAAACATTCAAACTCGCCGCTTGAGTGGTGAGCAGGCAAAAGCAGAGAGTGAAGAAGAGCAAGCCAAGCTTAAGCAGGATGCAGATCCTTATGCTGTTGCGATGCCAATTGAAGCTGACCCTGAAATCCAAGCAAGATCGCTCAGGATCTCAAATTTTTATCAACATGTAGCGATGCCTAACCAACCCGCATCGCTATCAGTGCAAATTTAACCGTAGGTATTGGCCTTCTCCTCCGCGGGTCATTGCAGTGAAAACGAGTTAAAACCCCCGACAAACGAAAAGCGCGACCAAGGCCGCGCTTTTCTTTGTTCACTGTTCTGTTGAGATTACTTCTTCAGCTTTGCGAAGGCTTCAGCAAACGCATTACCCATCGCGGCGTTACCTGCATCTCGTGAATTTGGCTTAGAAGACTTAGGTACCGGTTTTCCTTTGTGCGGCTTAGCGTTTTGTTTTTGCGCTGGAGCTTGAGATATTTCATCGTTTAAGCGCATGGTAAAGCTAATGCGTTTACGAGGCACATCAACCTCAATCACTTTGACCTTAACGATATCTCCCGCTTTAACGACTTCACGTGGATCGGAAATAAACTTATCCGTGAGTGCTGAAATGTGAACAAGTCCATCTTGATGTACACCTACATCCACAAAAGCCCCAAAATTGGCAACATTAGAGACCACACCTTCTAAAATCATACCGACTTTAAGATCTGTGATTGTCTCAACACCAGCTTTAAACTGCGCCGTTTTAAATTCTGGGCGAGGATCTCGGCCTGGCTTATCTAATTCTTTGATAATATCAGTGACCGTTGGTACCCCAAACTTATCATCTACATAGTCATTTGCCACAAGGCCATTCAAGACTTCGCGATTACCGATAAGGGTATTCACTTCTAGATTTTGTTTTTTACAAATCGCTTTGACAACAGGGTAAGCTTCAGGATGCACTGCTGATGCATCCAGTGGATCGTCGCCATTGGCGATACGTAAGAAACCGGCTGCTTGTTCAAATGCTTTAGGTCCTAATCGCTCAACTTTTTTAAGCGCTTTGCGATCCGTGAAAGAGCCATTTTCGTCGCGGTATTTTACGATGTTACTGGCTAATGTTTTATTCAAGCCCGAGACGCGCGTTAGTAATGGTATCGATGCCGTGTTCACATCGACACCCACTGAGTTTACGCAGTCTTCGACCACAGCAGTTAGCGTTTGCCCTAACTGGCTTTGAGAAACATCATGCTGATATTGGCCAACACCGATTGATTTTGGTTCGATTTTTACAAGCTCTGCTAACGGATCTTGTAATCTTCTTGCAATAGAAACTGCGCCACGTAGAGATACATCAAGATCTGGAAATTCGTTTGCGGCAAATTCAGAGGCAGAGTACACCGATGCGCCAGCTTCACTCACCATGATTTTATTAAGTTTTAATTCGGTGGCGCTTTTTAGCAGTTCTGCGGCCAGTTTGTCGGTCTCGCGAGACGCGGTTCCGTTACCGATAGCAATAAGCTCAACTTTGTATTGGCGACACATTTGCTCTAGTGTCTTCAGCGACTTATCCCACTGGTTTTGAGGGGCATGAGGGTGGATAGTACTCGTTGCAATCAGTTTGCCTGTGGCATCGACAATGGCGACTTTACATCCGGTACGTAATCCCGGATCGATACCCATTGTCACTTTTGCACCTGCAGGCGCAGCCATCAGCAGATCTTTTAGGTTTTTCGCAAAAACTTCGATAGCATCTAGCTCTGACTTTTCACGCATTGACCCTAAGAATTCGTTTTCCAAGTGCAGGGCGATTTTAATCTTCCATGCCCACTGGACTACACCCATCAACCAATCACTGGCAGCTTTACCAGAGACGGCTAGGCGGTAATGATCGGCAATGATCTGTGCACAAAATTGAGCGGCGTCTTCTGCACTTGGTTCCGGGTTGATAGATAACTGCAAAAAGCCTTCGTTACGTGCTCTTAGCATCGCCAGCGCACGGTGTGATGGAATTTTATTTAGTAGCTCATTATGTTCAAAGTAGTCACGGTATTTGCTTCCTGCTTCTTCTTTACCTGCGATGACTCTTGCTTCGATTTGCGCGTTGTCTTTAAGGTGTGCTCGGAGCTTAGCAAGTAGTTTAGCGTCTTCTGCAAAACGCTCCATGAGAATGAATTTAGCGCCATCTAAAGCTGCTTTGCTGTCTGCAACGCCTTTGTTCTCATCAATGAAAGGAGTCGCTTGTTGTTCTGGGTCTAATGTTGGATCTGCAAATAAAGCGTCAGCTAAGGGTTCCAAACCTGCTTCTATCGCGATTTGGCCTTTTGTTCTGCGCTTTGGTTTGTATGGGAGATATAAATCTTCGAGTACGGTTTTACTGTCGGCGGCTTGTATTTCTGCACTTAGCTCAGCAGAGAGTTTACCCTGTTCATCGATGGTTTTTAAAATAAACTCGCGACGTTCATCAAGTTCTCGTAAGTAACCTAACCTTTGCTCAAGCAAACGCAGTTGAGTGTCATCTAAGCCACCCGTTACCTCTTTACGGTAACGTGCAATAAATGGAACGGTTGCCCCTTCGTCTAGCAAACTAATAGCAGCATTAACTTGCTGTTCTCTGGCGTTAAGCTCAGTTGCTAAACGTTGTGTGATATTGCTCATGCAAAATCCTTATACTCTTCTTAATCGGTCTGTGTTGCCTAGATAATACTCATCTTGGGCAAACAAAATTTAGCTCAATGTTATCATTGTTCGGTGTTTCTGCGATATTCGATTTGGTTGATATACCAAAGTCTTCGGCCGTGCGGTGTGGTGACCGTAATTTCATCATCGACTTGTTTGCTTAGTAAGGCCCTTGCCATTGGCGCATCGATGGAGATGTAGTCATTGCGTTCGTATATTTCATCAGGTCCAACAATCCGAAATGCACGAACCTCGCCTTCTTCGCTTTCTACTTCTACCCAAGCGCCAAAAAATACTTTACCTTCTTGTTCGGGACTGTATTCCACGACTTTTAGTTCGGGCATACGCTTTCGTAAAAAGCGCACCCGTCTATCTATTTGCCTTAATAAACGTTTATTGAAGGTGTAGTCGGCATTTTCGGAGCGATCGCCTAAACTCGCTGCCCAATTCACAATTTTGGTGATCTCTGGGCGCTTTTCAAACCACAGATGATCATGTTCTTGCTGCAGTTGGCGGTATCCTTCGGGCGTGATCAAATTCGTTTTCATGTTTCTCAGGTATTTTGGGTTAAACCCTTGTAATGTTCGGTAACAATCTAGTATCAATGTATGGTGTCGAAAAGCACCAAATTCAATTATATTTAAGCATAATAATATCATGGTCCATTATCGCCATGAGCGTTAAATGAACAGGATAATGATTTGTGCACGAAATGTCGCAGATCAGCAAGCTTTAGTAAATTAATAAATAGAAGAAATATAAATGGGAAATGAAACCACCAAAGTGCTCGTAGTTGATGACGATATGCGTTTACGCAGTCTTTTAGAGCGTTATCTCGTTGAGCAGGGATTTATCGTCCGCAGCGCAGCCAATTCTGAACAAATGGATAGACTACTTGAACGCGAAAACTTTCACTTAATGGTGTTAGATTTGATGCTTCCTGGAGAAGATGGCCTTTCCATCTGTCGTCGTTTAAGACAAAAAGAGAATGAGATCCCAATTGTTATGTTGACGGCGAAAGGTGACGAAGTTGACCGTATTATTGGCCTTGAGCTTGGCGCGGATGATTACATTCCAAAACCATTCAACCCAAGAGAACTGCTGGCGCGAATAAAAGCCATTCTTCGTCGTCGTGCCAAAGAAGTACCAGGTGCGCCTGCGGCAGAAGAAAATGAAGTGAGCTTTGGTAACTTTACCCTTAATTTAGCGACGCGAGAGATGCAACATGGAGAAGCGACAATTTCACTTACCTCAGGTGAGTTTGCGGTACTTAAAGCACTGGTGAGTCACCCTCGCGAGCCGCTTAGTCGAGATAAGTTAATGAACCTTGCTAGAGGGCGTGATTATAGCGCACTTGAGCGTAGCATTGACGTTCAGGTTTCGCGCTTACGTCGTATGATTGAAGATGACGCCTCTAATCCTCGCTATATACAAACGGTGTGGGGTCTTGGGTATGTATTTGTGCCTGACGGCGTGAAGTAGCCAGCATGTTACCTCGTAGTGCATTTGGGCAAACCGTCTTCTTTGTCGGCGCGTTACTATTGATAAATCAAGTCGTGTCTTACATTACCGTTACCTTATACGTCTTCAAACCAACCTTTGAACAAGTGAATCTGATGCTCGCTAAGCAGGTTAAAACGGTCTTCATTGATTGGGAAGATGGTGTTGAAGTGGACAATACACTATCTCGAAAATTTTTTGAGATAACCGGCATTGAGGTGATGACACAAAGAGAGGCGTATGTAAATGGGCTGGGGCAGGCCAAAGAATATACATTGCTGTCTCGTAGTATGTCGGAGCAACTTAATGGCTCTGCGCGAGTCAGGATAAGCCAAGGAGATCCGGTTGTTTATTGGGTTGAGCCACCACAAGCGCCAGGATATTGGGTAAGAGTGCCGCTTAGCGGACTCAGTGAAACAAAAATGGAGTTTTTAGTTTTCTACCTCTCCAGTATTGGTTTCTTAAGTGTGTTAGGGGGTTGGCTTTTTGCTCGGCATCTAAATAAACCGCTAAAATCACTACAAATTGCTGCTAGTCGAGTAGGGGTCGGGGACTTTTCAACCCGGCTTGTTGAAGAAGGGTCCACGGAAGTCATAGAGGTGACTCGGGCGTTTAATAAAATGTCTAAAGGGATCGCAGACCTAGAAAGTGATAGACGACTGTTAATGGCTGGTGTATCGCACGATTTACGTACGCCTTTAACCCGAATTCGTCTAGCAACTGAAATGATGTCGGATGAAGAAGACTACCTGCGCGAGGGGATAATCGACGATATTGAAGATATGAATGCGATTATTGACCAATTCATTGAATATCTCCGTCATCACAACGGTGCGGAAATGTCGCCAGACGATGTTAACACGGTTATTGAAGAAGTTGTTCATGCAGAACAGCAGCATCAGCGACCAATTCACCTGCAAGCAGAGGAATACTTACCAGCGGTAATGATGAATGCCGTCGCGTTAAAGCGAGTGTTTACTAACATGATTGAAAATGCGATCCGTTATTCTGAACAAGATATTGAGGTGACGACAGAGTATAGCCCCAAGCACCGTGCTGTTATCGTAAAAGTAATGGATAGAGGGCCTGGTATTCCTGAGTCAGAGTTAGAGTCTGTATTCGAACCATTTAAACAGGGAGATCAGGCTAGAGGGAGTGAGGGGAGTGGTTTAGGGCTTGCCATTATCAAACGTATCGTGACCACACACGGCGGTAAAGTAAGACTACGAAATCGAGATGGTGGTGGTCTGATCGCGGAGGTTTCTTTGCCAGCTTATCGGGGAAAGCTTGAGGAAGCATGATTTTCAATAGGGTAGGCGAGCAAGTTGAGCACAATAAAGCATAGGGATTTAAGCTATCAAAAGGGAGTGTTAGATACACAGTATTTAAACCAATTGAAGCGAGTGATAGCGACAAGCTTTTCTAATGTAGAGGTAGAGCATTACTTTGCTTTGTACTTTGAAAAAGGCGAAAGCACAAAGCGCAGACTCCGGTTGTTTTTATCAGGCGGTGACATTGTCGGCTATTGCTTATTGACCTTTGATGATAGCAACAAGGATGTTTGCATTGTTGGCGCTTCAGCTGCTTTTTTGCCTGACTTTAGAGGGAAAAACAGTACCTTTAGGTTTTCTCTTATCGAGGTATTAAAACGTTATATACGTAACCCACGTAGAAAACTGTTATATGCAGATACCATGCTCAGTCCCGCCATGTTCAGGGCCATGGCAAAAAATATCGCCGAAGTTTATCCGAATAGCTTGTCTCAAAATAGCGCGATAGCAATTCTCTATGACACCATCAATCCAGTTGGCTTGGTAAGCCCTTATAATGGCCTAAGGTGTTTGAAAGCTGTTGGACGCAAAACCAATTACAGCGAGGCTGAAATTACACGCTTTAGAGAAAGCAGCAAAACTGAGATTGCACTTTACTGTTGTGTTAATCCTGACTTTGATAAGGGAATTGCGCTTGTGGCTATCATTCCAATCACAATGAAACAATTTGTATTAACCTTTAAAAAGTTGGTGCTAAATAAGCTTTGGAGTACGTCGTAATAGGGCGAGTTTTCGCCCTATTAAAGGACTTGGTTATCGCGTTATTAGCAGATATCTACTGAACGACAAAGTCCCATTGACTCACAAATTGCGACGTGAGTATCACAAATTTGCCAACTGCCACAATCAACTCTAGAGCCAAAAGTCGCGCCCGCGGCAGCAATTTTTCTGGTCGCCTGATTGTTTAGATCTTTCGCTTGCAGCGATTTTAGTTGTTTCTTTTTTAATTGTAATTTCATGGTTTTCCTTATACGTGCTGTTTAAATAATCAGCAATATATAAGCATGTATGTACCTAGATGTTAATAATAAGTTTGTTGAAAGATATTCATGTGTAAAAAATTAGGCACAAAAAAACGCCCAAACAAGGGGCGCTTTTGATAAAGGAATCTTTCTTAGGTTAGCCGCGAGGGCCTGCTGCTTTGATTGCTTCAGAAACATCGTATTTAGCGAAGTTTTCTTTGAAGTCAGCCGCAAGTTTAGCTGCATATTCCGCATACTTAGCCTGATCTTGCCATGTATTTACCGGATTAAGTAGCTTGCTATCAACACCTTCCACTGCCACTGGTACATCTAAATTTAGTGCCTCAATGTGCTGTGTCTCAACGCCCTCTAATGTATCGTTTACGATTGCATCAATCACGGCGCGAGTTGTTGGAATGTCAAAACGCTTACCAATGCCATAAGGACCACCAGTCCAACCTGTGTTTACTAGGTAAACTTTAGCGCCAAACTCACGCACGCGTTTCATTAGTAGCTCAGCGTACACGCCTGCTGGACGCGGGAAGAAAGGAGCACCAAAACAAGTTGAGAAAGTTGATTCGATATCAGAAGTTGAACCAATCTCAGTTGAGCCTACTTTCGCTGTGTAGCCACTAAGGAAGTGATAAGCCGCAGCTTCTTCGCTTAGAATTGAAACTGGAGGTAATACGCCGCTCACGTCACAAGTCAAGAATACAACTGCACGAGGCTCGCCTGCGCGGTTTTCAACTTTACGCTTTTCAACATGCTCAAGAGGGTAAGCTGCACGCGTATTTTGCGTTAAGCTTGAATCGGTATAATCAGGAGTACGCGTTTCATCTAGCACGACGTTTTCTAAAATAGTACCAAAACGGATTGCATCCCAAATAACAGGCTCGTTCTTTTGTGACAGGTCGATACATTTCGCATAACAACCGCCTTCAATGTTGAATACGCTACCAGGTGCCCAACCGTGCTCATCATCACCGATAAGAAAACGCTTAGGATCCGCAGAAAGCGTAGTTTTACCTGTTCCTGATAGACCAAAGAATAACGTTGTGTCACCAGCTTCGCCAACGTTTGCACTACAGTGCATAGGTAGCACACCTTTTGCTGGTAGTAAGAAGTTCTGTACAGAGAACATCGACTTCTTCATTTCACCGGCGTAATGCATACCTGCGATAAGCACTTTGCGCTGTGCAAAGTTGATGATAACGGTACCATCGCTGTTTGTACCATCACGCTCAGGATCACAAACAAAAGAAGGAACGTTCATCACCTGCCATTCAGGTAAATCAGTTTTGTTATAAGAGTTAGGTTCGATAAACATGTTTTTAGCGAAAATGTGGTGCCAAGCAGTTTCAGTCGTTACAACGACTGGTAAATAGTGCTCTGGATCCGCACCGACTTCTAAGTGAGAGACGAAGTGGTCATTTTCAAGAACGTGCGCTTCTACGCGAGCCCATAAAGCATCAAACTTAGCACCTTCGAATGGGCGGTTTACGTTACCCCATTGGATGTCATTTTCTGTGCTTGATTCTTTTACGATGAAACGGTCGTTTGGTGAACGTCCAGTACGACGACCAGTTTTTGCAACAAAAGCTCCATTTGCGGCTAAAGTGCCCTCGCCACGACGGATAGCGTGTTCGACAAGTTCAGCTGCGGTTAAATCGACAAAACGAGTAGCGCTTGAAGTCATGTTTATACCTAAAAAGTGAGAGTTGAACGGGATAGCTCTGGGGTACTCTTGCCCTTAGCTAAATTTATAGTAACAGATGAAATTGAGATATTCGAGCCTTTAGAGTGCTTAAAATTACATAAAAACGTCAAAAAACTTGAATAATTTCAATGATACCGGTGTCATAACTTTTGTATGTTTTATGACACCGGTATCACCCAATAGCCATAAAAAAACCGCCAAAAATGGCGGTTTCATTTTGTAATTAAGGGCTAAAGCGCAACTTAATTAAATAACGATTTAATATCTTGCTCGTTAAAAACGTAGTTTTTCAAGCAGTAATGACAGCTAATATTGACCTCGCCGTGTTTTTGCAAGTCTTCCATCAAGGCTTCTAGTCCGACATTGGCCAGCGCATTCTCGGTTTTTTCTCGGCTACATCCACATACAAACGAGATAGCTTGCGGTTCAAAAAGTTGAGGATTGTCTTCGTGATACAGTCTAGTTAGTACGGTATTGGCGTCTAAATCTAGTAGCTCTTCATCTTTAATCGTGTCGCTTAGTGCTTCAAGATGTTGGAAATCGGCAACAGACTTTTCTTTATTGACGGGCAGTACTTGTAAAAACAGACCTGCCGCTTTCACTTTATCGCCGACTAGGCTTGTTGCGAACCATAAACGGGTTTTCAATTGCTCAGATTGCTCGAAGTATTCTTCTAAACATTCGGCAAGTGATTCTTTAGAAAGGGGAACTATGCCTTGATAGCGTTCGCCTTTTGTCGGTGTAATGGTGATAACCATATACCCTTTGCCCATGAGCTCAGGTATAGATGATCCCAAAACCTCAGATTGCAGCCTTGCCACGCCACGCATCTGTTGTTTGTGATTACCATTGATCACCGCATATTTTACTGGACCATCACCTTGGAGCTGAACCGCAATGTCACCTTCAAATTTTAACGTAGCGGTCAGTAAACTGGTTGCAACCAATAACTCGCCTAATAGGTGTTGCACAGGCTCTGGGTAGTTGTGACCGCTAATGATGTCAGTAAAAGTCTGTTCTATTTGTACAAGCTCACCACGTACGTCTAGCTTGTCAAAAATATAACGATGAAGTAAATCAGTCTGCATCAATGAAAATCCTAGTTTGATTTCAATTTAAGTAATTCACGGCGTTGTTTCTTGTCCGGCTTAGTGGCAGGACGAGGCGCAAACAAGCTATTGTTTTGGCGCGCCAACGCGTTTTGCGTTCGTTTTTCAATGCTTGCTTCAGACTCTTCATAAAGAGTTTGAGCAATTGGAGCCGCTTGTCGCTTTTCCATGATTTTGAGTATGGTTACTTCTTTCTCTTCATATCCTTGGGCTAATTTCACTACCGCGCCGACTTCAACCGTTTTACTTGGTTTACAGCGTTGACCGTTGTAATGTACTTTGCCACCTTGGACCATATCGCGAGCAAGCGCTCGTGTTTTGTAAAAGCGAGCAGCCCATAACCACTTATCAATACGAACTTTCTGTTCAGATTGGTTGTTTTCCTGTTGGAGTTTTGTCACAATTCGTTAACTATTTGCTAGTGTGAAATTTAACCTAACAAATTTAGCATATTTCGTTATGCAAACAAAGTAGATGACAGGCACTAAACTTGTGAGTTAATCGCACTTTACCTAAAAAATGAACTAATATGAGTGTCTATGTTCCAAGGTTAAGTTTAGATTCAGTTAATTGGCCTACGGTGTACCTATTTAATTAAAAGTTTAACAAATGCACGCTTGTTGAAAAAATTTCGAGGCGGTACACTGGGGCGTTCAAGAAAATAAGAAAAGTATTATATGGAATTACAGTTACAACAGCTTCAGAAGTTTTGGCTTGGTTTGCCTCACGCAAAATTGAGTCGTATCATTGTTGTCCTGTCGGTTGTTTACGTTGCGTTTCTCTTTTCGCAATTATTTTGGTTGTTATGGCCAGTGCCACAAACACAACCCTTGCTTCCAGCATCACAACTGTATAGTCAATCAAGTAGCGGTATCACAAGCCAAGGAATTGTCGCTCAAAATTTGTTTGGTGAGGCAAATGCTAAGCCTGATACCAAACCACAGCCCGTGGTTTCTGATGCACCAGAAACAACGCTTAACGTTAGGCTAACCGGTATCGTAGCGGTAAGCCAAGATGATGGTGCGGGTCTTGCTATTATCGAGTCTCAGGGTCGCCAGGAGACCTACTCAGTTGATGCACCAATCACAGGCACTCGCGCTAAGCTTGCCCGAGTGTTACCTGATCGTGTGATTTTGGATGTCAGTGGGCGTTTTGAAACGCTGATGTTAGATGGTATAGAGTTTAGTCGCACTGTGGCGATGCCAACAAAGTCAAAGAAAATCGTCAACAGCACAGCTTCACCAACCCCATCTCGAAATGAACTAGCAAATCGTCGCCAGGAATTGCTCAGCGATCCAGGTAAATTATTTGATTATATTAAGATTGCTCCGGAACAGCGTAACGGCGAAGTTATTGGCTATCGTCTCTCACCTGGAAAGGATCCTGAATTGTTCGAACAGGTGGGGCTTAAAGCGAATGATTTAGCAATCGCAATTAATGGGTTTCAGCTCACGGATATGAAACAGGCTATGTCAGCTATTAATGAACTTAGAACGAGCACAGATGCGAACATCACGATTGAGCGAGACGGTCAAGTGATGGATGTGCAGTTTAGCCTGTAAAGTTACTAATTTTGGAGTTTTAGAATAATGGGTAAAAAGCTACACCTCACAAAAACCAAAAAAGGGTTAGCTAAGTATGCAACGCTCTTGATTGCTGCTGGTATTTCACTTTCTGTTTCTGCGGTTGAATATGCCGCGAACTTCAAAGGTACCGATATTAATGAATTCATTAATATCGTTAGTGATAAGCTGAATAAAACTATCATCATAGACCCTAACGTGCGCGGTAATATCAATGTTCGCAGTTATGAGTTGATGGATGAAAAGCTTTATTATCAGTTCTTTTTAAACGTGCTGGAAGTGTATGGTTATTCTGTTATTGAAATGGATAGCGGTGTGCTTAAGGTAGTTCGTAGTTCTGATGGTAAAAAGTCAAATGTACCTTTGGTATCTGGTGAAGAGCTAGGTAATGGTGACGTAATGGTAACACGCGTTGTTCGCGTGAAGAACGTTAGCGTGCAAGAGCTTGGTCCACTTATTCGTCAGTTCAGTGACCAAAAAGATGGTGGTCACGTAACCAATCTAAATTCAGCAAACGTGATGATGCTAACTGGCCACGCGTCCTCGGTGAATCGCCTAGTTGATATAATCAAAACGGTTGACCAAGCAGGTGATAAACGTGTTGATATCGTTAAGCTGAAGCATGCCACTGCTGAAGATGTTGTTAAAGTCGTTGAAAAGATTTTTCAAGACTCAGGGAAAGGCGGTGTACCAGACTTCCTTATCCCGAAAATTGTGTCAGATACCCGCACTAATAGCGTCATTGTCAGCGGTGAGTCACAGGCGCGTAGCCGAGCTGCTGAGCTTATAAAGCGTTTAGACGACGAGTTGCAATCCCAAGGCAATACTCAGGTCTTCTATCTGAATTACGCAAAAGCTGAAGATCTGGTTAAGGTTCTTCAAGGCGTGAGTAAATCGATTGAAGAAGAGCAAGCCGCAGGTCAGCAAGCAAGAACTCGCAGTAGTAGCAAAAATGAAACCAGCATTGAGGCGCATGAAGACTCAAACTCATTGGTGATAACGGCGCAGCCAGACACTATGCGTTCACTGAGTCAAGTTATTAAAAAACTGGATATCCGTCGTGCCCAAGTATTGGTTGAAGCGATTGTTGTTGAGGTTTCTGAAGCCGATGGTATTAACCTTGGCTTACAATGGATCTCTGAAAAAGGCGGTATGCTACAGTTTAATGACGGTACAACTGCACCAATTGGATCCATAGCGGTTGCTGCTGAGCAAGCACGTGACAAAACAGTCACTAAAAATATAACAGGTACAGAATCTGGAAAAACAACGGAATATGATGAGACTGTTAAGGGCGATTTGACTGGGCTTGCCAAAGTTCTAGGCGGTATTAATGGGTTAGCCGCAGGTATTGTCAAGAATGATTGGGGTGCAATCATTCAAGCGGTAACTACTGATACCAACTCAAATATTCTTGCCACGCCATCGGTTACGACTATGGATAACGAAGAAGCGTCCATGATCGTCGGTGAAGAAGTGCCAATTGTTACGGGTTCAACGGCGAACGACAATAATTCAAACCCGTTCCAAACGGTAGACCGCCAAGAAGTGGGTATTAAATTAAAAGTAACCCCTCAGATTAACGATGGCACAGCGGTTCAACTGACGATAGAACAAGAAGTATCAAGCGTGAAAGGTGCGACGTCGGTGGATATTCGAGTGGCTAAACGTGCTATCAATACCACGGTTATCGCTGATGATGGCGGCATGGTTATCTTAGGTGGTCTGATTGATGAAACCGTTCAAGAAAGTGTATCTAAAGTACCACTATTGGGTGACATTCCAATATTAGGTCACCTATTTAGATCAACAGGGACTAAAAAGGAAAAACGCAATCTATTAGTATTCATTCGTCCGACTATTGTACGTGATAGCCGCAGTATGAATGAAATTAGCCATTCAAAATATAACTTTATCCGTGGTGAGCAGCATAAACAAAGAGAAGATGGCATTGAGCTAATGCCATTTGAAGACACGCCAATCTTACCTAAGTGGGATGATAAGCTTACTCTGCCTCCTACGTATGAAGAGTTCTTAAAAGAACAAAACAAAAAAGAGCGTGAAAATGATTGATGAGAAAGTCACGCCGGATTTAGGAGCTGAAGCTGAAGAGATGGCAGCGCAGCTGCAAAGCGCTGAGCCAATACTAGGTGAGGTGGCTGAAATGCCGCCCGTCCCAGCAATCACTTTACGTTTGCCATTTTCGTTTGCACGTCGCAAAGGGGTGTTACTCAGCCCTGATGGCGATCAGGCTAAGCTCTTTCACAAAGGTACGCTTGATCTTGAAACGCTGATGGAGGTACGCCGAGTTGCAGGAAAGACATTACATCTCGAAGCTTTAGATGAAGAACGCTTTGAGCATATGCTTGAGGCGTCTTATCAAAGAGACAGCTCTGAAACACAACAGATGATGGAAGACATCGGCAACGAGATGGACTTGTTCTCGCTTGCTGAAGAATTGCCACAAACAGAAGACCTGCTTGCCGCGGATGATGATGCGCCTATCATCAAGCTAATTAATGCCATGTTGAGTGAAGCGATAAAAGAAGGTGCATCGGATATTCATATCGAAACATTCGAGCAAGAACTAGTTATTCGCTTTAGGGTTGATGGTGTACTGAAAGAAGTCTTGAAGCCAAACCGTAAATTGTCTTCATTATTAGTTTCTCGTATCAAAGTAATGGCTAAGCTCGACATCGCAGAAAAACGTGTGCCGCAGGATGGCCGTATTAGTCTGCGGATTGCGGGGCGAGCCGTGGATGTGCGTGTATCGACGATGCCATCAAGCTTTGGTGAGCGAGTGGTGCTGCGTCTACTAGACAAAAATAATGCGCGATTAGATCTCGAAGATTTGGGCATGACCCAAGCAAACCGCGATGCGTTTGCAGAGATCATAGCCAAGCCTCACGGCATCATACTGGTTACCGGTCCAACGGGCTCAGGTAAGAGTACGACCTTGTACGCAGGCATGACACAAATCAATTCTAAGGATCGCAATATTTTAACGGTTGAAGATCCGATTGAATATGAAATCCCAGGCATTGGCCAAACACAAGTAAATCCAAAAGTGGATATGACATTCGCTCGAGGTTTACGTGCGATCCTACGTCAAGATCCCGATGTGGTGATGGTTGGTGAGATCCGAGATTTAGAAACCGCGCAAATTGGTGTTCAAGCATCTTTGACCGGCCACTTGGTATTATCCACACTGCATACGAATACGGCCGCTGGTGCTATCACGCGTATGGAAGATATGGGGGTTGAGCCATTCCTTTTAAGTTCATCACTACTAGGCGTGCTGTCACAGCGATTGGTAAGAACACTTTGCCCTAACTGTAAAGAAGCGCATTTGGCGGATGAACGAGAATGTGAACTACTGGGTGTGGCCAAAGACAGTGGCACGCAAATCTTCCGTGCAGTCGGCTGTGAAGAGTGTAATTTCAATGGTTACAAAGGCCGTACGGGTATTCATGAGCTTCTCATCGTTGATGAGCCCATCCGTGAACTTATTCATAACGGTAAAGGTGAGCAGGCGGTTGAGAAGTATATTCGTAAGCGTACGCCAAGCATCCGACAAGATGGCTGTTCGCGAGTACTTGCTGGCCAAACAACCTTAGAAGAAGTAATGCGTGTAACACGTGAGGAAGGCTAATGGCAGCGTTTGAATACCGCGCCTTAGATGGTAAAGGCAAAGAGAAGAAAGGAATTTTAGAGGCGGATACGGCGAAGCAAGTTAGGCAGATGCTAAGAGAAAAAGCCATGATGCCACTTGAAGTTTTGCCTGCTGCGGAGAAAGATAAAAACCAAAGTAGTGGTGGTTTTACGCTTTTTAAAGGCTACCGTCCCTCGGTATCAGATCTTGCCTTGATCACGCGCCAGTTGGCAACCTTGATCCAATCCTCTTTACCTGTTGAAGCTGCGGTGATGGCTGTAGCTGAGCAATGCGAAAAGCCAAGACTAAAGCGTATGCTGATGGCGGTAAGATCAAAAGTCGTTGAAGGTTATACACTTGCAGATGGTATGTCGGAGTTTCCTCACGTATTTGATCACTTGTACCGCTCAATGGTTGCCGCTGGAGAAAAGTCAGGGCACTTAGATGAAGTACTAAATCGCTTGGCCGATTACACTGAACAGCGCCAGCATATGCGCAGCCAAATTACGCAAGCGATGGTGTATCCCATTATTTTGGTCATCTTTGCTATCGCGATTGTTTCCATTCTATTGGGAACGGTAGTACCAAAGATCTTGAAGACCTTTGAGAAATCTAAGCAAGCACTGCCTTGGACAACAGAGTGGGTTATGGCTGCCAGTAATTTTGTACAAAACTACTGGATGATCACATTGGCAGTGGTTGTCATTGGCACCTACGCGATTAAAAAAGCATTACAAAAACCTAAGATCCGCTTTTGGTATGATAGTAAGCTGCTGAGTTTACCAGGTCTTGGTAAGGTAACTCGCAGTGTCAATACTGCACGATTTGCGCGTACCTTAAGTATTCTCTCATCGAGTTCTGTTCCGCTACTTGAGGGCATGAAAATCTCAGGCCAAGTACTTGAGAACGAAAAAATCAAAGCCTCCGTTGCAGAAGCGGCGACTCGTGTGAGTGAAGGTGCAAGCCTTAGAGCGTCGTTGCAACAGACCAAAATGTTCCCACCTATGATGCTGCACATGATTGCCAGCGGTGAAAAGTCGGGTGAATTAGAACAGATGCTTGAGCGTGCAGCGAATAACCAAGAAAGAGAATTTGAAAGTATGGTAAATGTCTCGCTGAAGTTGCTAGAACCTGCGATGATAGCGACGATGGCAATTATTGTACTGTTTATAGTTATGGCGATTCTTCAGCCGATTATGGCGATGAACAAAGCCGTAGGATTGTAGTCAAAAAGGAAAGGCCATCGCATGTTTTTGCATGGTCATCAATAACAGCATTGAGGTAAACATTGTGAAAAAACAATCAGGTTTCTCACTACTAGAAGTGATGGTGGTACTTGTTATCATCGGTATGATCTTATCTATCGTTGCGCCTAACGTGATGGGTCAACAAGAAGAAGCAGCAAAAGAAAAGGCACGTCTAGATATTCGTCAGATTGAAGACGCAATGAAGATGTACAAACTAAAAAACAAACGCTATCCAACTACAGAGCAAGGCTTGGAAGCTTTGGTAACGCAAACCAATATTGACCCGGTACCAAAACGTTTCCCTGAAGGTGGCTTTATTTCTAAGCTTCCAGAAGATCCATGGGGTAATCCTTACCAATTAGTAAGTCCTGGCGAAATGAGCCAAATCGATATCTTTTCAATGGGTCCGGATGGCGAAGTTGGAACTGATGATGATATCGGTAACTGGGATACGGAAGACGAACGTTAATCTATGTTAGCACCTCTGCATAAACCGGCATTAGCTAAGGTAAAGGGCTTCAGTTTACTAGAAGTCCTTATTGTCTTGGTGATCATTGCTTTTTCAGTAAACCTCATTACTTATACCGTCAGTGATAGTGATGAGGAAGAGCTCGAAACCATGGCTATGCGTGTGCAGGGGACGATTAATCTTGCATCAGAATTTGCAGTACTAAATCAGGTTGAACTTGGTTTTCACTTAGATAAAGGTGTGATTGAGTTTTTGGTTTTTGACGGTGAGAAGTGGCGAACTTTCGAAGCCGACGATATCTACAAACCAATTGAGCTGCCTGAGCAGTACAAAGTGGAATTAATATTAGAAGATCTGCCTTGGTCTCAAGATAACTTACTTGAGCAAGCAAATTGGCGAGAGTTGATGAGTGGCGGCGACGACGACAATTTGCTTGAACTTAAAAAGCTCAAGATCCCGCAAGTACTTATTTTATCTTCCGGTGAAGTCAGCGCATTTAGATTAAGTGTGGAAAATAAAGAGCTTCAAGAGCCAATATTTTTTGTCGAAGGTGAATTTATGGCACCAGTAGGGCTGAAGCGGGAACCTGAAGAATGAACGCTAGAAAAAGCTTGGGCTTTACCTTACTTGAAGTCATGGTTGCGCTCAGTATTTGTGCTGTCGCTGGTATTGCTGCAATGCAAGCAACAAGCGAACATATAAACCATATCGGCTCGCTTGAAGAGCAGACCTATGCGTCGTGGGTGGCAGAAAATCGCTTGGTATTTTTGCGTGCGCAAGGCGATGACTGGCATGGGAAGAATGGTAACAAAGGCGAAGAGGAAATGGCCGGGGTCACTTGGTATTGGCAACAGCATATCCAACAAACCGCAGATCCTAGCTTTGTAAAGCTCACCGTGCACGTTTTCCGCGAACCTGAACTCAAAAACTCAGTGTATGACATCACCACTTTTATGTACCGGAGTAAGTAGTGACAGTGCATACACCTCAGCGTGGTTTCACGCTAATAGAAGTATTGTTGGCACTGGCTATTTTAGCGGTGGTGGTGACGGCGACTCACCAAATTTTAGATTCAACGCTGAAGGCCCAAGCTGCATCAGCGGAAAAAATTGCCGAAATTGAAGGTCTACAAACGACTTTCCGCTTGATGGATCAGGATTTTAATCAGATCACTAAGCGAGAAGTCAGAAATGAAGCAGGGGATTTTAGCCCAACTTATATCATCCATGGCCGGTATGAGCTTGAGAGCCAATATGATGGTATCGCTTTTGTTCGTGATGGTTGGACTAACCCTATTAGTTTATTGCCTCGCTCTGAACTGCAGGCAGTGGGCTATCGGGTTATCGATGACAAGCTTGAGCGTATTTATCGAATATACGTTGATCAGCTAGATGGAACAGAGCCACGCGCGCAGGTCATCTTGGAAGATGTCGAAGAATTAAAGTTTGAATTTTTGGACGACAAACTAAAATGGCAAGCTGATTGGAAGTCGAAATCGTTACCTAAAGCGATTAAAGTGACGTTGCAAAGAAAAGACTCGGATCCAATAAGCCGTTTATTTTTAACGCCAGGCAGTGGTGTTGCTGATGATAAGGGGCAACAGCCATGAAGCAGCAAGGTGCAGCGCTTGTTATCGTACTTTTCATCGTTGCATTGGCAGCGACAATTGCCGCTGAAATGGCGAGTAGTTTAATGGTGCAGGTACAAAAGGCCTCGAATATTCAAACTCAGCAACAAGCCAAGTGGTATAGCTATGGTGCTGAGGAATTAGTCAAAAGAGCGTTGATACAAGCGAAAAAAGATGATCCTGATACCGTTAATCTAGACCAGCCTTGGGCTCGTGAAGAAGTGCCTTACCCTGTTGACCATGGTACGTTGAGCGGTAAAGTTACAGACTTACAGGCATGCCTAAACCTGAATGCTTTGAGAGCAAAGTCACAAACAAATGGAAATGACCAAGGTGGTCAGCAGATTGGTGGAAAGAATACTAACCCAGCCCATGCTGCGCTATTGGAGCTTTTGAAGAATATTGAGGATTTGCCGAGTAACGAAAGCGAGGAAGCCCTTGCTGATAGTGTCTACGATTGGCTTGACGAAGATAGCATTACTTACCGCTCAGGGGCAGAAGAAGACGAGTATATGTCTAATCAGACGCCTTATTTAACGGCTAATAATTTGATGGCGTCTGTTAGTGAGCTACGCGTGATTAAGGGCTTTAACCCGCTGGTGATGGAAAAAATTAAGCCTTATGTTTGCGTGATCCCCGGAAGTGAGGAGCTTGCGGTAAACGTCAATACGATATTGCCAGAACAAGCGCTTTTACTCAGTGCGCTTATACCTGGTTTATCGAAGTCAGGTGCTGAAGCTATTATTTCTGCAAGACCAAAAAAAGGTTTTACCGATATTAATGAATTTTACACGGAAGTCGCGAATCAAGGGGTCAAAGACCCTAACAAGACTTCCAAAATTTTTACGATTAACAGCAATTATTTTCAGTTGCGAGCAACAGCTGTGTTTGATGAGCGACGCTTTTCTCTCACATCAATTATAGAAACAAAAGATGGTAAAGCGTACGTGCTTGCTCGTAAATTTGGAGGCGTAGAGTGACAGAACAATTATTGATCCGTGTGGATCAGTCACACCAGGCGACAATACACTGGTTAGTGTGGTCAACAGAACAACAACAAATTATTGCCAGTGGTGAATTAGAAGGGAGTGAACAGCTTGCTAGCCTTGCCGAAAAAGCGCAAACGAGACCAGTTGTTTTGTTACTACCAGCGACAGCGGTGCAGTTACGCACGCTAGAATTACCAGCAAAATGGAATAGGAAACTAGAGCAAGCCTTACCATTTATGCTTGAGGAACATGTCGCGACCGACATCGATGCGCTATTTATCGCAATTGGTAAACCGGGTATGAAAGCCGACACACATACTATCGATGTTGCGATTTGTGATAGCAGTTGGCTACAAAGCTGGTTTAGTGCCTTCGATGACGCAGGGATCAGTGTAAGTAAAGCGCTACCAGACGCCTTATGTCTGCCGCTTCATGAAGAGATGACTAGTGCCGTGCAGTTAGGGCAGCAATGGCTATTCAAACACAATGCTTGGCAAGTTGGCACTGCTGAACTTAGCTGGGTTAACGAGTACCTCGCCATTGCGGGTGTTGAGCAGCTGGCGCATTTTAGCCCTGCAAGTGATTTCTCAGAAACGATAGCGCTCACTGCGCAACAACAAGATTACGATTTACCTTTAGCCATCTTCGCGAAATCATTATCAAATATTGATTTTAATTTGCGTCAAGGTCGGTTCGCTGCGAAGAAAAAGCAACCGCAGTGGTGGCGTGATTGGCGCAGTGGCTTAATAGCGGCGAGCGTGGCAGTAGTGAGCTTTATCGCAATTAAAGGCACTCAACTGTATGTAATAAGTCATCAAGCTAATCAGCTAGAAACCCAAGCGGTTGCTATGTATCAACAGGCATTTCCAAATAAAGTAGTGCGTCCGCATTTATTGAAAAAACAGATCCAAAATGAGCTTGATGCTTTATCTGGTACGGAGCAAGGCGGCTTGCTCGAATTAACAAATCATTTTGTGGCCATTTATGAAGAGGTTGATGCTTTCGCTCCTGAAACGCTACGTTACGACAAACGTAGGAATGAACTCAGAATTAGAGCGCGCGCAAAAGAGTTCCAGATATTTGGTCAGGTCAAAGCAATTTTAGAGCAACGCGGTGTAAGCGTTGAACAGGGGGCCCTGAACAATGATGGTGACTTTGTGGTGGGTGAAATTCGTATTCGAGGTGCAGCATGAAGCAGCAAGCAGTTAACTATTGGCGTGGTTTAAAAGAGCAAGAACAAAAACTGCTGATCGTTGCCGGCGTTATTTTTGTCGTTTTTGTTCTGATAATGGGTATATTCAAACCTTTAAATCAGGCTGTCAGCGATGCCAAAGCTAAGCTAAAACGTAATCACGAGCTCGTAAATTGGGTTGGTCAAAGCGTGAATAAGCTGAAATCTAACAGCCCTGCACAGGTGATTAGCGGCGGTAATATCAGCCAGATAGTCAATAACACCCGTGGCCGCTTTCAAATCGATATCAGTAAAATGCAACCTAGTGGCGAAAGCCTGCGTTTAACCATCGATGATGTGGAATTTAATAAACTTGTTGCTTGGATAGATGAACTGACAAATAAGCATGGAGTAAAAGTAGAAAACCTAGACCTTACACAAGGGAATTTACCTGGCTTTGTGCGTGTTAGTCGCTTGGTTTTAGAGAAATAATTATGAAAAAAACACTATCTCTACTCATTATATTTTTACTCGCATTTATTATTTTTAGTGCTTTTACTATGCCAGCAGCGGTGTTGCTGCAAGTTTTTAAAGGTCAATTGCCAGCTAATTTGCAGCTAGGTGCAGTAAATGGTTCTGTTTGGCATGGTCAAGTGAGCGGTGTGAGATTCAATAACATTCAATTGAATCAGGTTCAGTGGGAGCTTGAACCGTCGGCTTTACTACTCGGTGATCTGGCAGGCAATGTACAGTTTGGTAATGCGAGAGATAAAAATGAGATCTCAGGAAAAGCTAATTTCTCATCGAATTTAGTCAGTAAATCAGTGATGGTAAATAATGCCTCACTTCGTTTCAGTGTTGAGCAGGCTATGGATCAAGTAACCCTGCCATTGCCGGTTGATGCCAAAGGGCGTGTTATCGTCAATGTGAAAAAGTACCAAAGTGGTGCACCATACTGTGAAGGGCTAAATGGTGAGATAAGTAGTCCAAATATTGATGTTAAAGGCATGAATGGTTGGTTTAGTATCGGCGACCTTAGTGGCCAGCTCGATTGTAAATCAGGAGATATTGCCGTGCTTGTTGACCCTGAAAATCGTCTGGGCTTACAGGCTGATGCGACACTTGCTGCCAATTTCCAGTTTCGCGTATCTGGTAATATTAAGCCAGATGCAAGTCTACCAAAAGAAGTACACGATGCGGTTAAGTTTTTGGGTAGACCGGATGGCGAAGGTCGTTACCCGGTAAATTTATAATATACTTCTGTCATATCAGACTTTAGTTAATCTAATCTCAGGTTAGTTATTAATATAAAAGTATTTTTGTAGGCGCTGATACGGCGCCTAAGTTCAAGGCAACACTATGCACGACTTCTCTTTTACTGCAGCTGATCAGCTGAATTTAGAAAACTACTTTTCTGCGCGCAAGCTTTCTATTGATATCGCTTTTTTACAAGGATATTTATTTGCTACCTGCATAGACCCGAACGGTATTGAGGTTGATAAGTGGCTTAAGACTTTAACCAATGCGGATCCAGAATTAGATGAGAGTATTGCGTTTGCATTGATGGCCTTACATCATGAGATTTCTGAGCAGGTATACGAAACTGAATTTCAATTGCCTTGGAATAGTGAAACACCACTTGAGCAAAAAATTAATTGGGCCGAAGGATTTTTAATGGCGGCAACGCCCTTTTACGAGCAATTGATGTCCAGTCCGCTCGCCGACGATATTAAACAAGCTTTGCAAGTGAGCACAGAACAACTAGGGCTCTTTGCACTTGGTGAGCAACAGTTAACGATTTACTGTGACAAAATAGGACAGTCACTGGTCGAGTTTCAACTAACTCAAGCGCAATTGGCTGACGAGTTTGCCGCATCTTATGCTGAGTTAGTCGAAGTTGCCGCAGTGAATAGTGGACTATTTGAATAACCTTTATGCGAGATCTAACTCGATAAATGTGCAACCCTGCTGGCATTGCGCCACAGCTCTATTTGACGTTGATTGGCTTAAACTGAGTGCTATGGGTTGCTGACAGCTTGGGCAATTGACAACACGTCCCTGACTAAGCTTTTTGATGAGTGCTTTTTGATCATTAAAGGATTTTGCCGACTTTTTATTTAATTGACTAAAGTCCATTATAATCCCTTTGCTTCATGAATGGCTTGCTCTGCAATTTCACAGATTTTGACGAGATCGGGGCCGTAAAAATACAAGTTATAGTCGTTTTCTTTACAATACTTGAGGTGGAAAAGCCTTACTTTTTCATCTGTTGCAAGGGCTTCATCAATATAGCGCTTTTCGTCATCTGTCATGGTAATTGCTTTTACTACGTTGGCTCTGGCGATTCTTGCAGCCGTACTGCGTTGTACTTTGCTGGACTCGCTTAGCACTTCAACGCCTTGACCGAGTAACCTATCTCTTGGCTCTTTAATCAATGGATGATCCACAGTAAACAGAGCAACGACTATAATGGCTAATACTAAGAATTTTTTCATAATCTGACGCTGATTTGATCTAGCTAACAAAAATCTTGTTCCTAGTGTAATAAACTTGTCTGTCAGGTCGCAACAGGTCTCTCATCATTTATGGTGGGTTTTAGCTCAACTTACTATTAATCATAGGGTTTCAAAGCGTATAATAGTAAGCGCTAAACTATGTCATGGGGCACATTGCAATAGTTTAGCCTGTATTTTTCAAGGTCACTGTAGCAAGTGCATCTCGTTCCAAAGCACTAAGGAGCTTCCATGGAGAACGAAAGAATCAAGGTTAAAAACATACCGTCTGAAGTAAAAATTCAAAAGCCAATAGGTGGCACTGAAGGGAAATCGCTCAATAGCTCTACGCCCGATCGTTTTAATCCTCGTAATCGCATATATGTCCGGGCGGTGTCTGGCCTACATCAACTGCTAAGAAGGCGTATCGGCTTTATTGGTATGTTGGCATTTATGGCTTTACCTTGGTTAAACTTTCACGGCCATCAAGCGGTGTTGTTCGATATTTTTGAGCAGAAGTTCAATATTTTTGGCATGACACTATGGCCACAAGATCTGACTATCTTTGCTTTTATTCTGATGATAGCGGCATTTGCTCTGTTCTTGGTGACCACCTTCTATGGCCGGGTATGGTGCGGCTACACCTGTCCGCAAACCGTTTGGACGTTTATTTTTATTTGGTTTGAAGAAAAATTTGAAGGAACAGCAAACCAACGGAAAAAACTAGATCAGAGACCGATGGATTTTGACAAGTTTTGGCGAAAAACGGCAAAACACGGTAGCTGGATACTCTTTTCACTGTATACCGCAATCACTTTTGTTGGTTACTTTACCCCGATCCGCTCATTGCTCCCTGATTTACTTACTTTTTCAGCAGGTTTTTATTCCGTCATTAGCATCATCGTGTTTACCATTTGTACTTATGGTAATGCCGGTTGGATGAGGGAAATTATGTGTTTACACATCTGTCCTTACTCTCGCTTCCAATCAGCCATGTTTGATAAGGATACGTTTACCGTCGCTTATGATAGCGAACGAGGTGAAAGTCGCGGTCCTCGAGGACGCAAGCAAGATCCAAAAGAGCTAGGTCTAGGAGATTGTATTGATTGTAACCTGTGTGTTCAGGTGTGTCCTACCGGTATCGATATTCGTAATGGTTTGCAATATGAATGCATCAACTGTGGTGCGTGTATTGATGCCTGTGATGGTGTTATGGATAAGATGAACTACCCGCGCGGATTAATTGCTTACACTACAGAGCGCAATTTAGAATCATCTAGCGAAAAGACCAAACCAGTACGTGGTAAATTAATCGGTTATTTAATGATCCTGGTCGTTATCACTGGTGCATTAGTTGCGAATATTGCGATGCGTAAGCCGATGGATCTTGATATTATTCGGGATAGAAATCAACTTTATCGTGTCAATATTGAGGGATTGGTAGAAAATACCTATACCTTGAAAGTGATAAACAAAGCGCAAGTTGAGCAGAAATTTTCTATTGCAATAACGGGTCTAAGTAATTATCAGGTGATCGGTAAGCATGAGGTGCACTTAGCTGCAGGCACGACATTAGATGTGCCACTCTCTGTTGTGATTGATCCATATGATTTGAAAAAGCCAGTAACCGAATTTGAGTTTGTGCTTATTAACCAAGAAGATCCAGAAGAGCGGCTGGCGCAGCCGACCAATTTCTTCAAAGGAAGATAATAGAGTAAGGTAAAAGCGAGGTATAAAACCTCGCTTTTTTATAAACATTATGAACGATTTTAGTTTTAACGCACTGACACCGGATCTTATTTTAGATGCGATTGAGGCACTTGAGATATATCCTACAACGGGGTTATTGGCCCTGAACAGCTATGAAAACCGTGTTTATCAATTTGGTGCTGAGGACGGCAAGCGTTATGTAGTGAAGTTTTACCGTCCAGCGCGTTGGACGGATGAACAAATTCTTGAAGAGCATGAGTTCGCGCTGGCAGCGAAAGAAGCTGAAGTGCCAGTTGTGGCACCTTTAATTATTGCTGGGCGTAGTCTGCACTTTCATGAAGGTTACCGCTATACGTTGTTTCCAAGCGTTGGTGGACGCCAGTTCGAACTCGATAATCTAGACCACTTAGAAATTTTAGGTCGCTATCTAGGGCGCTTGCATTGTCTGTCGGCTGAGCGAGCATTCGAGCATAGACCACAGCTCAATACCCAGCGTTTTTTGGTTGATGCGCAACAAACACTGCTAAAAAGCCAGCTAGTACCTAGTCATCTACATACTCCATTTGTTACTATTCTTGAGCAAGTTATTAACAAAGCAACCTTAAAGTATCAAGTTACTAAAACACTTCGGCTTCATGGGGATTGTCATGCTGGAAATTTATTGTGGTCTAGAGATCAATTGATGTTGGTGGATCTTGACGATTGTCAGCAAGGCCCTGCAATACAAGACTTGTGGATGATGTTAAATGGCGACCGCAACGAGCAATTGGTACAGTTAGACACCCTGCTTATGGGTTACGAAGAATTTATGCCGTTTGATTCAAAAGAGCTTGCGTTAATTGAGCCGCTACGTGCCATGAGAATGGTGAATTATATGGCTTGGTTGGCACAGCGCTGGCAGGATCCTGCATTCGAACGGAACTTTTCTTGGTTTGCGACAGACAAATACTGGGAACAACAGATCCTAGCGTTAAAAGAGCAATTTGCCGCATTAGATGAACCAAGTTTGAGCCTATTTCCTTAAAATTAGAGAGAGTAACATGCTAAAGAAATTCAGAATCGCATTAGTCGCACTATTTTTGCCTATTGCAGCAATGGCTTCAGACTTTACCGAAGGTGAGCACTACACGACCTTAACAACCGAACAGAGTAAATCAGAGAAAGTTACCGAGTTTTTCTCTTTTTACTGTCCTCACTGTTTCCGCTTTGAGCCAATTGCAAAAGCGATTGAAAAGAATTTACCAAAGGAAGCTCGCTTTGAAAAAAGCCATGTAAACTTCCTACGAGGTATTCCTACAGAGACGCAAAGTAATCTTAGCTATGCCTATATTATTGCCGAGCAAGAAGGCAAAGCGGATGTGATTGCTGAGAAGATTTTCAATACTATTCATGTTGAAAGAAACAAACTGTTAGACATTAAAGATTTGAAAACGCTAATGGAGTTAAATGGGATTTCTGCTGAAAAGTTTGAGCAGGCTGTAACGAGTATGCCTGTCGTGAGTGCTGAAAATAACATGCTTAAAGCACAAAATAAGTTTTCTGACGCGGGTGCACTAACAGGCGTTCCAACTTTTATCGTAAATGACAAATACAGAATCGAAATGAAAGGTATCAAGAGCCAAGAGCAGCTTGATGAATTGATCGCATATCTATTAAAAAAATAAGGACTGGAGAAAGTTAGTATGTTGAAAGTATTAAAAGGCTTAGCGGTTGCACTAATGCTTCCTCTTCTTGCTCAGGCTGCGCCATTTGAAGAAGGTGTGCATTATGAAGTTATTGCCGAGCGTGGCACGAAAAAGCCTGAGGTAATGGAGTATTTTTCTTTTTATTGTCCAGCCTGTAACGCAATGGAAAATTTAATCGTTGACGTTAAACCAAAGCTGGACGAGGGCGTTAAGTTTAAAAAGAGCCATATAGATTTTGTTGGTCCAAGAGAGCCTGAGATCCAACAGGTGTTGGCACAAGCACTTGCAACTGCTGAAGTGCTGCCACAAAAAGACAAGATAGTTGCAGCCATGTTTAATCATATCCATGGCAAGCGCGCAAAAATCAATGAACTTGCTGATGTAAAAGATATCTTTATTGCACAAGGTGTTGAAGAAGAGAAGTTTGATAAACTTTATGCCAGTTTCTCTGTTCGTACTAAAGCTTCAAAAATGCAACGAATGCAGAAGACACTTTCTGATAAAGGCGCGCTAACAGGTGTACCAATGTTCGTGGTAAACGGTAAATACAAGCTATTGCTTCGTGAGTCTGGTACGACTAAGCCTGAGCAAATTGCAGCTTTGGTGAATTATTTAGCAAAGAAATAAAATCTAATTTGTATTAGACTAGCCCTGCAATTGTTGCGGGGCTTTTTTATGTTTAAAGTTTTAGTTTCTAGCTGTTTATTAGGTTATCCGGTGAGGTATGACGCCTCTTCACAAAGCCTTCAAGACAATACGTTGCAGTATTGGCGGCAAAAAAATTGGGTCTTACCGCTGTGCCCCGAAGTATCTGGTGGTTTACCAACACCTCGCCCATCGGCTGAAATAGCAGATGGTAAAGTTTTGAGTAAACAAGGGGATGATTTTACCACCGCGTTTGAACTCGGTGCTAAAAAAGCGCTAGCGGCTTGTCTTCAGCACGATATAAAGTTTGCGTTGTTAAAAGAGTCCAGTCCGTCTTGCGGCAGCAATCTGATTTACGATGGTAGTCATACAGGTAAAAAAATAGTAGGGCAGGGGCTAACGGCGTCTTTATTACAGCAATCCGGTATTCAAGTCTTTAGCGAAACTCAACTGCCAGCACTTATCACAGCGATGGCAGCCAGTCGTTAATAGTTAGAGATCACTTTCTCACTAAGTAAACGCCAGATTCAATATGATGGGTATAAGGGAACTGATCGAAAATTGCCATGCGTGCGATTTTATGTGTTTCACATAACAAGGCTAAATCACGCTCTAATGTGTCTGGATTACATGAGATATAAATAATGTTGTCGTAGTTGCTGACTAAGCGACAGGTTAATTCATCCATACCAGCACGAGGCGGGTCGACAAGGATCGTTTGGCAATCATAGGACTGTAAATCAATACCATCTAATCGAGAAAACTTCAGCCCTTTCATGGCTTGTGTAAACTCTTCACTCGACATGCGAATAATATCTAAGTTATCGACTTTGTTTGCTGCAATATTAAATTGTGCAGACTTTACTGATGATTTAGAGATCTCCGTAGCCAGCACTTTATTGAATGAACCAGCCAACGCAATTGAAAAGTTACCGTTACCACAATAAAGCTCAAGTAGATCGTTGCTTAGCGGTTCACTGATGGACTGCGCCCAAGCTAGCATTTTCTGATTCACTTGTGCATTCGGTTGCGTAAAGCTGTTCTCAACCTGCTGATAAATATACTCTTTACCGTTAACGCTTAGTTTTTCAGTTACATAGTCGTTGCCAAACACAACCTTTTGTTTTCTAGCACGACCGATAAAATCAACTTTATAGGTTTGTTGCAACTCGGCTCTCAATGTCTGCATCGCGGTTTGCCACGCTTCATCTAACTGCTTGTGATAAAGCAAGCTGATCAGTACTTCACCACTCAGTGTCGTGAGGTAGTCGATCTGAAACAGTTTACGACGCAATATTTCGTTGCCTTTCAGCTGATGTATCATCACCTGCATCATTTCATTGACAAGCGGCGCACCAGGATCAAAGCTATCAACACGGATCTTTTCTTTTGTTTGCTGGTCAAACATGATGTGAAACAGATCTTCACCCTCATGCCATACTCTAAATTCACAGCGCTGGCGGTAATGGCGAGTTGCAGATTCATACACTTCAAGTGCAGGTGCATCAAACTGTGCAAATTGTGTTGTGATACGCTCAGCTTTATCTGCTAACTGTTGCTCGTATGCTGAATCATCAATTTTTATTACTGCCATGCTAAAACCATCTATGTTGAATTAAGAGGCGCTATTTTAGGGAGCGTTGCTAATTTGTCCAGTCTAGCATCACTGATGCGTCTGGTTTGCTGTTTTTTTAATCATTATACTTTAGCTTTGCGCAAATATGCCGATAATCTAACTAATATATTGGAGGGCATACCATGAAAATCGGGCAATTAAATCAGTTGCTCAATCCAGCGATGCAGCATAAGCCTGGAAAGAGCAAAGGGATAGGACCAAATATCCAAATTAATTCGGACATCTATGCGGGGAATAAATCTAAGCTAGCAGCTAAAATTCTTGATGATAAGCTTGCAGAAGCGTTGGGGATTGAGAAGCCGACACAAGATAAAAAAGACAAGCCACTATTTGATTTTGAATCTATTGTCAAAAATGTACTCGATTTTGTTCAGGGTGCAGTGAAGAAAGCCAAAGTCGACGGCAAAAATGATGACGAATTGAAATCCATGCTAGATGGGGCACGTAAGGGCGTGCTGCAGGGTATTGATGAAGCCAGCGAAGAGTTAAAAGGCATGGGCGCTTTCAATTCCGATATCGAAGATGGTATTGAAAAATCACGAGAAGGGATTTTTAAAGGTTTAGATGATTTTGAAAAAGAGCTGTTTGAAGAAAAGTCGCCAAAGGCATTAGCGATCAGTGCCGCACAGTTTGCGAGCCTCTCTAATCAGGCTGAATATGCATTTACTACAGCTGAAGGGGATGAAGTCGTTATTTCATTCTCCGATGCGTATGCTCAGGGGGCCGCTGCGAGTGTCGCGCAAAAAGGTAATGATTATGGCATGGCATATGGCACTAAGTCCTCTCACGAAGTCAGTTTCTCAATTAAGGTAAATGGTGAGTTGAACGAAGAGGAGCAGCAGGCAATTAACGATATGATGGAAGATATCCGTAATGTCAGTGACTCTTTTTTCGGTGGTGAATACGATGAAGCTTTCGATTTGGCAAAGTCGCTTAGCTTAAACTCAGATCAGATCACTAATTTCACGATGGATCTAAGACAAAGTAAAACGTCAGCTGCGATTGCTCAATATCAGCAAGGTAATCCAATGAAAGAGTTAGAGAAGGCATTTATGCCACTCAATAAGCAGTTAGCAGATGTGCAAGAGCAAGCTAAGGGACTCAATGCCGATAATGAGTTGCCAAACCTGCTTGCTTGGATGAATGAAGGTCAGTCGAGACTAAATGAGTTTTTGGATTATGCTAGTAGCTTTTTTAGTAAACTGAATGAACTAAATAAAGAGCAAGTAGAGCAAAAACAAACAAGCTAAGCCAGTTTATTTTCGCGAGGACTCATGGCAAACTTCATACTTCATTGATTTGAGGTATGAAGTTTGTCGCATATTTTGGTTTTCGATTCGGGGATCGGTGGCACCAGTGTGCTGTCGCACTTAAAGGCATGTTTGCAGGGGGTTTCATTTAGTTATGTTATGGACAATGCTTTTCTCCCATATGGCCTTCAGCCTCAAGAGCTAATCAAATCACGTATCAAGGGACTTATTCGTTGGCAACAGCAATACTTGGGCAATGTTGATCTTATCGTTATTGCATGTAATACCGCTTCAACATACGCATTAGAAGAAGCCAGAAAACATACCCAGATACCAATTATAGGTGTGGTTCCTGCTGTTAAGCCTGCTGCGTCTAGTTCAAAGACCAAGCACATCGCACTATTAGCAACACCGGCAACGTCAAATAATGCATATACGCATAAGCTCATCATGGATTTTACCTCAGGTTGTAAAGTTGAAACTTTGCATTCAACGGAGCTTGTAAGGATCGCTGAGTACTTTTATTGGCATAACGAGTTGGATAAAGAGGCACTGTGCGCGGAAATAGCTCGGCTTAACATTCCAGCCACTGTTGATAGGCTCGTGTTGGGGTGTACACATTTTCCTTTGATAGCTCACGATATCAAGAATTGCTTACAGAAGCATGTTGAGCTGGTTGATTCAGGCAAAGCAATAGCCAACCGTGCAGTGTCACTGTTGGGAAGTCAAATAGTAGTAGGAGAAAAGGTGCCGAGTGCATCGGAAGTGTGTTTCTATGCAACGGCACCAGTAATGGATAGTAAAGAAGCAATCTCTATAATTAATTTAAATAAAGATTAATTAAGCGGGTGAGTGATCCATCTCACCTTCAGGCTTTTGCTTTGCTTCTCTTACTTTTAATGTACGCTGTTGAAATTCACGCTCATTGAGTTGAGTGATCGCCTTTTCTGCATCTTGCTTAGACATCTCAACAAAACCAAAACCACGTCGTTTGCCTGTGTTTTTATCCTTAAGTAGACGAACTGAAAATACTTGCCCTTGCTCTTCGAAAAGTTCGCGGACAACATGTTCGTTGGCTCGATATGGTAGATTGCCTACATATAATGTAGTAGTTGATAAGTTTGATTGTTTTTCTTGTTGTGTATCACTTTTTAAAAACTGGCTTACTACACTACCGATGATAATACCTACGGCAAGCATAAGAGCAGCGTCGAGCTGTGTAGAGCTTAATGCAAGATCAACAATGAAAAAGCTCGCTACTGCAATAACCAAAGTGATCAAAATTACTTTATGATCAAAAGACTTCATATAAATATACCAATTAAAATAAGGTTAAACATTAATTTAACAAATGAGTTAGCTATCTTAACGAGTTAATTAAACTTCGCAATAATTAATATAGTTCTGATAGTAAGATTTGTCCTTTTTTGCATGGTTTTTATACTAAAAAGTGGGTTTTGGTTAATGTTTGTTCGAACGATCAAGAAGATCGAAAAAAAGGGTTGCACTAAAATCGGATCGCCCTATAATGCGACCCCACTGACACGGGGCGCTACGCTGAAAAGCAAAGCAGCAACGAGTTAGCGTCAAGTAAAACTTAGCTTTGAAAACTTAAGAGAAAACTTCTTCTCAAGAAATTCAAAATTAAGTGTTGACAAAAAATCGGGAATGCTTAGAATGCACACCCCTCGAAACAGCGAAATGTTTCGAAATGTTCTTTAAAAATATGAAGCAATCATCTGTGTGGGCACTCGTACAGGTTGAGTTCTAACAGCAGATTCTAGTTCGCTAGATGACGCAAACAAATTTAGAGTCTCAATTGAGCTGAGTGACCAACAGAATAAACATAGTTTATTCAGCACAGTCAATTCGATACCGAAAGGTATCAAAATCAGAATTCATTGAGCACGAAACTTAGGTTTCAAAAAACTTTTAATTGAAGAGTTTGATCATGGCTCAGATTGAACGCTGGCGGCAGGCCTAACACATGCAAGTCGAGCGGTAACATTTCTAGCTTGCTAGAAGATGACGAGCGGCGGACGGGTGA
>NZ_JBECOX010000023.1:0-61766 GCF_040104525.1 Pseudoalteromonas sp. XMcav11-Q | reverse complement strand
TGGCGTCCCCTAGGGGATTCGAACCCCTGTTACCGCCGTGAAAGGGCGGTGTCCTAGGCCTCTAGACGAAGGGGACGCAGAATTTTTTGCAAATCACAGACTTGCTATTTCTGTGTCACTAGGACTTGATTTAGCGGTTTATACTCTTGCTAACCGAGTTACTTACTAAAGTAAGTGGCGTCCCCTAGGGGATTCGAACCCCTGTTACCGCCGTGAAAGGGCGGTGTCCTAGGCCTCTAGACGAAGGGGACGCAGAATTTTTTGCAAATCACAGACTTGCTATTTCTGTGTCACTAGGACTTTATTTAGCGGTTTATTCTCTTGCTAACCGAGTTACTTACCAAAGTAAGTGGCGTCCCCTAGGGGATTCGAACCCCTGTTACCGCCGTGAAAGGGCGGTGTCCTAGGCCTCTAGACGAAGGGGACACAATATCAAACAACTTCGCACTCGAGGCGTTGCCATTTGAATTATGTACTAGGACATATGCACTAACGATAAATTGGTGGAGCTAGACGGGATCGAACCGTCGACCTCTTGCATGCCATGCAAGCGCTCTCCCAGCTGAGCTATAGCCCCATAATAGTCAGACCTGAACTGCTAGCCTGTATCGCTGAGTGCGGGGCGCATTCTATGCAGGAGCAAAAATAAAGTCAACAACTTTTATGAAAGTTTTTTCTAACTGATTCATTTTAAATCAAGAAGCGTAGAATATAACCAAACCACTTCCCTTTGCAAGCCTAACACCTTGAATTGGATTATTTATTACACAATTTAAAACGCATAGTTACCGAACCTCTGCCTTTTTGTTTTAAATCCAATTAGGCCAGAGTGATTTACGGCTCTTTTCTTATTCCGCATGGTATCCAACCCTGCTTAATTTTTCGCTATAACATGCAAAGCACAGCAACTTACTTTCCCCCAAAATAAGATGATTCTTGGACCAAAAATATAAGGCCCCTCACCTCTTCTATAATGAAGAGCTTAAAGCATTGAGCATAAAAACATCACACAGTATAGTTTTTTAAAGTTAAGTGTTGACTCTTTTCAAACTAAACCTATAATACCGCCCCACAACGGCAGACGTTGTAATACAATTTGGGTTGTTAGCTCAGTTGGGAGAGCATCGCCCTTACAAGGCGAGGGTCACTGGTTCAAGTCCAGTACAACCCACCACTTCTACTCTTAGATTAGAATTGGACATTAAACTCTATTCAAGAGTATAAATTGAAACACAATTTGGGTTGTTAGCTCAGTTGGGAGAGCATCGCCCTTACAAGGCGAGGGTCACTGGTTCAAGTCCAGTACAACCCACCATAACTCTGTTCAAGAGTATAAATTGAAACACAATTTGGGTTGTTAGCTCAGTTGGGAGAGCATCGCCCTTACAAGGCGAGGGTCACTGGTTCAAGTCCAGTACAACCCACCACTTTATTCTTGATTAGATAGAGTGGTCGATGCAAAGCATCGCACTAAGCCTGAGCAAGGCAAGGGTCATTGGTTCAAGTCCAGTACAACCCACCATAACTCTATTCAAGAGTATAAATTGAAACACAATTTGGGTTGTTAGCTCAGTTGGGAGAGCATCGCCCTTACAAGGCGAGGGTCACTGGTTCAAGTCCAGTACAACCCACCACTTTATCCTTTATTAGATGGAGTGGTCGATGTAAAGCATCGCACTAAGCCTGTTCAAGGCAAGGGTCACTGGTTAAGTCCAGTACAACCCACCACTTTATCCTTTATTAGATGGAGTGGTCGATGTAAAGCATCGCACTAAGCCTGTTCAAGGCAAGGGTCACTGGTTAAGTCCAGTACAACCCACCATAACTCTATTCAAGAGTATAAATTGAAACACAATTTGGGTTGTTAGCTCAGTTGGGAGAGCATCGCCCTTACAAGGCGAGGGTCACTGGTTCAAGTCCAGTACAACCCACCACTTTATCCTTTATTAGATGGAGTGGTCGATGCAAAGCATCGCACTAAGCCTGTTCAAGGCAAGGGTCACTGGTTTAAGTCGAGTACAACCCACCATAACTCTATTCAAGAGTATAAATTGAAACACAATTCGGGTTGTTAGCTCAGTTGGGAGAGCATCGCCCTTACAAGGCGAGGGTCACTGGTTCAAGTCCAGTACAACCCACCACTTTATCCTTTATTAGATGGAGTGGTCGATGCAAAGCATCGCACTAAGCCTGTTCAAGGCAAGGGTCACTGGTTTAAGTCGAGTACAACCCACCATAACTCTATTCAAGAGTATAAATTGAAACACAATTCGGGTTGTTAGCTCAGTTGGGAGAGCATCGCCCTTACAAGGCGAGGGTCACTGGTTCAAGTCCAGTACAACCCACCACTTTATTTTCTAGATAGAGTGGTCTATGCAAAACATCGCACTAAGGCTAAAGTCACAGCTTTAAATCCATTACACCACTTCACTTTCCGTACAGTCGTTATTACTTATCACATACTCAAACAGCACATCAAACTGAATAAACTTAAACCTGCCATAAAGTCCATAGAAACAACCTCGTTTTTCTCATTTACTAACTAATTAGATACTCTACTCAGCCTCCCAAATTTTGGTTATACCCTTAACTATTTTGACACTAACCTCAGTAAATAGTTGGGACAAGCTAAATAGACTAACCTACTAAAAATGAGTTAATTTTTGTTTTCAAAACTACACCTAAGTACTAGACTAGAAGCAAAGCCATTGTCTAAAAATTGTTTCTATGTCAGCTCCATCTATTCAAAATGCCAAAATGTTAATCGTTGAAGATCAACCATTAGCATTGAGCTATATGAAACAATCTTTAGAACAGTTAGATTTCAGAAATTTAAAATTTGCAGAAAGTGCAGACAGTGCAAAAGAGCTTTGCACTATCAATAAGTTTGATCTCATCGTATGCTCTTTTGGTTTAGCAAAAAAGCAAAATGGCTATCAATTTTATGAAGAGTTACGGTCCAAACAGTTAATTCGCTCAAGTACCGCTTTTATTTTTATTTCTTCTGAAACTAGCCCCGAGTTAGTCCATAGTATTATCGAACTCCAACCCGATGACTTTTTAGTTAAGCCCTTTTCAATAAAAGAACTACAAAACCGTATAGAACGAGTTTTAAAGCGTAAACAGGCTTTAAGGCATATAAACTTGCTTGTAGACGATAAGAACTATTCAAAGGCCTTAAAAGCGCTAGATCTAGAACTAGACAACAAAGATCATAACTACACTTCCCTACTCCTAAAGCTAAAAGGAGAACTTCTACTCAGACTCAATCAATTAGAAGAAGCAAAGTCTTTTTACAAGTCGGTTTTGGCTCTGCAAAAGTTTACATGGGCAAAGCTAGGCTTGGTCGAGGCGCTTATTACCAACAATGAAGATGTTATTGCTCAGAAGATGTTGAAAACCTTAATAGAGCGACCGGAAACTCGTCTTCCTGCGCTCGATTTATTAAGCAAACTCGAAATAAAACTAAACCAATATGAGAATGCCCAACAATTGTTAGAGCAAGCAATTGAGATGGCACCCAGAAACATAAATAGGCAACAGTCACTTGGTCGAGTTGCGCAAATTAATCACGACTATGAAGCCAGCTATAAAGCGCATAAAGATATCGCAAGTTTCGCGCGCTACTCGATCCATGACAAACCAGAAGTGTATTTGAACGCCGCACGAGCAGGAATAGACTTTGCCTTGAGTACCGATCAATCAGACCAAGTCACTCGTCTCACAAGGCAAACGCAACAATACCTGAGTGATTTAAAACAGCAATTTCCAAACGCGCAAACTCAAGCGCAAATCGATGTCCTCAACGCCCGCGTCCATTATCTAAAAGATGAGCATAAAAAAGCGAAACAACTGCTAGAACAGTTAGAAGATGAACCCGTTATTCGCTCGGTAGATTCCACTTTAGACAAAGCAAAAGCACTACATGAGGTGGGATTAAACCACAAAGCTCAGGAGCTATTTAGTCAAGTTATTGCACACTGTGAACGCCATAACTCAAGCGCAGATCCCATCACAATGCACTATCTATATCAGCAGCAGCAAGAGAAAAAAGAGATCACCATGGGCCCAAGAGAGCTCAATAATCATGCGGTCACACAGTTTAACAAAGGACAATATGAAACCGCTTTGGAGGCATTCACTCAAGCATTTAGAATTATGCCTAAAAACTCAGGAATAGCGCTAAATTTACTGCAATGTATGAGTGATAGTTGTGCTAAGTCAGGAAGTACTTTTAATTCCAATTTAGCAAAGCGTTGTACTACCTTGCTAAATCAGTCTGAGTTGGATAGTGAACAGCAGATCCGCTACGGTAAACTCAAAGCTAAACTACATGAAATGAAACTCGACTTTGAGTAATCACTTGTTTTATCGCAATTGAGCTATTTCTTTTCCATTGCAAGGGCATTAACACAATAACGCAGTCCACTTGGTTCAGGGCCATCAGGGAATACGTGACCTAAGTGGCTATCACACACGTTACAAGTGATTTCGATGCGCGTCATTCCATGGCTCTTATCGCCATGATACGCCACCACTTCCACTGCTGCAGGCTGTGTAAACGAGGGCCAACCAGAGCCACTATCAAACTTTTCTTCGGCATCGAATAACAGCTCGCCACAGCATACGCAGTAGTATTTACCAGGTTCAAAAAGCTGACAACTTTGTGAACTAAACGGTCGCTCGGTCCCCTTTTTCCGAGTGATCATGTAAGTTTCTGGAGCAAGCTCTGATTGCCATTGCTGGTCCGATTTATCAACTCTGCGAGGAGCAACAGGATTACCATTTCTGGCAAAGTTTAGTATATCTAACCACTTTAACATCTCAATTCTCTCTCTTGTTTACTTCTGTCTTTTGCTCTTCAACAGGAAGTGGCCAATCGCCAAAAAAGCAGCTTAGATAGCGACTTTTAATTAAATATAAAAGTACCCAACTCACCAATACAATTTGTACGGCAATATAAGGAGAAAAACTATAATGGGTTTTCCCAGCTTGCAGGATCAACCACGCCAAATCGAGTACTGCTGTTAATATAAGTGGCAAACGCATATAACGCCAGACGGCTGCGAGCTTTGAAGAGCTTGTTGGCCGCCGAAGAGAAAACACAACGGTTGGTATGAGCGCGATACAAGCGATCCCTGTCGCGACAAAAAAGTGAAACTTAGACTCAAAAAATAGCGACATCAAATCCAAGTCAGGGCGTCTCGCAAGTGCGGAAAACACCCAAATAAGCAACGGGCGGAGCAACACAACCAGCGCTAAATTAAAAGCGATTGGCGTACGATAAACGCCATATTTATCCCAGTATTCAGGGCCGTATCGTGTTACTGATTTCATTTTACTACTCGTATTTGTTTAACAGTGCGATCAGCGCCTCTTCATCGAACACCTCAACACCTAGCTCTTGTGCCTTAGTGAGCTTAGAGCCTGCTTTTTCGCCGGCATAAACTGCATCCGTATTTTTCGACACACTACCCGCGACCTTAGCGCCAAGCGCTTGCAATCTCGCTTTAGCATCGCTGCGGTTCAGTTGGCTCAAGGTTCCAGTCAACACATAAGTTAGCCCTGCTAAAGGCTGTGCATCCTCTGACGGTGCTGCCACATCTTGCCAAGTTACACCCACTTCAATCAATGCAGTTACCACCTCTTGATTGTGCTGCTCGGCAAAAAAGCTATGAATGTGCTGCGCAACAACAACACCAACATCACTTACTTGCTGTAGAGTATCAATGGAGGCGGCCATCACTTTTTCAAGCGTCAGGAAGTGATTTGCCAAGTTTTGTGCTGTCGCTTCACCGACTTCTCTGATCCCAAGCGAATACAAAAATTTGGCTAACGTTGTTTGCTTTGCTTCTTCAAGTGCCGCAACCAAGTTTTTAGCAGACTTAGGTCCCATACGTTCAAGAGACTCAAAATGCCCTTGTCTTAAGATAAACAGATCGGCAGGGGTTTTGATTAGCTCGCGCTCAACTAACTGCTCAACTATTTTGTCGCCAAGGCCATCTATGTCGAGGGCCTTTCTCGATGCAAAGTGCTTAATTGCTTCTTTACGTTGTGCACGGCACACTAAACCGCCAGTACAACGCGCAACCGCTTCTCCTTCAACGCGTTCAACATGAGAATCACACACCGGACAAGTATCTGGGAACTCAATCTCTTTGGCATCATCTGGACGCCTATCTAACACGACCTGAGTTACCTGAGGGATCACATCCCCAGCTCGGCGTACAATAACGGTATCACCAATCTTTACACCTAAACGCGCAATTTCATCACCATTATGAAGCGTGGCATTCGATACCGTAACACCACCAACAAAAACAGGCTCTAAGCGTGCGACGGGCGTGATCGCCCCAGTACGACCGACCTGAAACTCAACATCAAGCAGCTGAGTGATCTCTTCTTGTGCAGGGAACTTAAATGCAATCGCCCAGCGCGGCGCACGAGCAACAAAACCAAGCTGCTCTTGCTGCGCTTTATCATTCACTTTGATCACTACGCCATCAATTTCATAGGGAAGCTCAGCACGGCGCGTCATGATATCTTGATAATAAGCCAAAGCTTGCTGTGCATTATCGACAAGCTTTGTCTCAGGGCTCATTGGCAAGCCCCAACCTTGTAATTGCTGTAGCTGCGCATAGTGCTCGTTGGCCAGATCACCGCCTTCAACTAAACCCATAGAATAAGCATAAAACATCAATGGACGCTTAGCGGTAATTTTTGAGTCTAATTGGCGCAGACTTCCCGCTGCCGCATTCCTTGGGTTTGCAAAGGTCTTATCACCTTTCGCTTGCGCCGTTTCATTTAGCTTAATGAAACCCGCGGTATCCATAAAGACTTCACCACGCACTTCTACTTCATGCGGAATATGTTCTCCACGCAGTTTCAGCGGAATATTGCGAATGGTTTTGACGTTCTCAGTGATGTTTTCCCCAACTTGACCGTCTCCCCTTGTCGCCGCTTGAACGAGCACACCATCACGATACAAAATAGACACCGCCAAGCCATCGAGCTTTGGTTCACAGCAAAAAGTAACATCTTTACTTGTCAATAGGCGCTCTTTTAAACGGCGATTAAATGCCGTAAATTCACTCTCGTCGAAGGCATTATCGAGCGACAACATAGGTACTCTGTGTGTTACTTGCTCAAACTTGCTAAGCGCTTCACCACCCACTTTCTGTGATGGGGAATCAGGACTTTGTAACTCAGGATGCTGCTGCTCAAGCGCCATCAACTGGCGCATCACACGATCATATTCCGCATCAGGCACACTTGGGTTATCTAAAACATAATATTGGTAATTGTAATCTTCGAGTTGCTGCCTCAGAGCAGCAACTTGGCTTTCAATGTTGTCTGACATTTAAACCTCTAAACGTAAAAAGCCACCAGCGGATGCCAGTGGCTTAAAAATGATTCTAAGTAGCGATTAAGCGGCGAATTCACGCACTTTTTCAACATAACCGCGCACGGCTTCAACCGTTAACGGTTCGCGGTCTTTATCAAGTACAGTTGCGCCAAACTCTTCAGCTAGTTTTTTCGATGCACTGTGAAGCATATTAAATGCAGCCAAGTTATCGCCTTCACAAGGTAAGGTCATAAATAGGCTAATGCCAGCGGTGCTAAATTGCTCCATGTTATCGATATCAAACGTACCTGGGTTGTACATGTTTACCAATCTAAATAACACAGGACCGTTTCCGGACGGCTCTAAATGGCGATTGAAGAAGCCCTCATCAGAATATTTAAATCCAAGGCTTAACACGGTTGGTAACAACCTTGAACCTGCCATTTTCAGGCCTTCAGGCATATCAACGTGAAGAATAATAAAGTCTTGTGGCTCTAATGTACTCTCTTCAGGCTCAGCCTCTTCAGATCCACTGCTCTCAGTTTGCACCTCAGTTTCAGACTCTTCCGTCGTTATAATGCCCTCAGTCGCAGGCTCGTCATCTACCGCACTAAAGGTCATCTCTCCAATTTCAGGTTCGTCAGGCTCTTTATCGTGATTCGGCGTTTGCTCTTTGAGTTCATTGGGCTCCTTTTTAGAAGCTTTATCGCTGCTCTTCTTACGAACAGACCAAAGTCCATGTATGAGTAACCCGCCTATGACCAACGCACTGATCACGATTAATGCCCATCTTAACTCTGTGGCCATTGCTCACCTTTTTTGTTGTTATGCCTGTGCCATTTGCACCGCTTGTTCTATATCTACGGCAACCATGCGCGACACCCCGGGTTCTGCCATGGTTACCCCCGTCAGTCTACCCGCCATTTCCATAGCGACCTTGTTATGACTGATATAAATAAATTGCACTGTTTGCGACATTTCTTCAACCAAACGACAGAATCGCCCTACGTTTGCGTCATCAAGCGGTGCATCTACTTCATCCAGCATACAGAATGGGGCTGGATTAAGCCTGAATATTGAAAACACCAATGATAATGCGGTCAGCGCTTTTTCTCCACCACTTAACAGATGAATTGTCGAGTTTTTCTTACCAGGCGGCCTTGCCATGATAGAAACACCACTTTCTAACAGGTCATCGCTAGTCAATTCTAGATATGCATTCCCTCCACCAAACACTTTAGGAAACAACTCAGCTAAATCTTCATTCACTTGATTAAAGGTGGCACTAAAGCGGGTTTTGGTCTCTTTATCAATTTTTCTGATCACCGCTTCTAACGTTTCTAACGCATTAGTGAGATCATCCAGCTGTGTATCTAAATAGGTTTTACGTACCTTCGCTTCTTCAAACTCTTCAATTGCGGCTAAGTTTACAGCCCCTAACTTACCAAGATCATTACTGACTCGACTCAAATTGGCTTGATACTGGCCCAAGTTTGCGTCTTCAGGTAATTCCGCCAGTTCCGCTTTTAGCGTCCGACCAAGCTCCTGCAAAGGTTCAAGTACCGCTTGCGCCTTTATCATCAAGCTTTGCTCTTCAAGTTTCACTTGTTGCAAAGACTCATTGAGTTTACTCACTTCGCCTTGTGCATCTTTTAATGCCGCTTGTTTTTGGGAAAGGTTTTCCTTGGCTTGGTTGAGCGTATCCAACATCGTTTGCTTTTGCGCCTTAGCTTCTAGATGTTGGGCGAGCAATAATTCAATGTCTTCATGTGCCTCCGCGAGCGGCTCTTCACAAAGCAAAATATCTTCTTGTGTTTGCTCGATGCGCTGGTTTATTTCATCGCGACGATGTTGCAAGTGTTCCAACTTAGAATTGCTGAGCTGTAGTTCACTTTCTGCCTGCTGCGACGCAAGTTTAGTGGTATGAACTAATTGCTGCGCTTCTTGTAATGCGGCCCGTCGAGATTGACTATATTGCTTGAACTCGGTCAACTTAGCCTCGGCCAGCTGTTGTGTTTGTTGTGCTTGCGCTAGCAGCTCATCACGTTGTAATTGCTGTTCAGTATAAAGCTCAAGTTGTTCGATGACCTCGCCTCGTTCTTGAGCAATGACATCAAGCTGTTCCTGAATTTTCTGTCCTTGCTCACGCCAAGCGCTCAGATTCTCATCCAGCATTTCAACTTTGGTTTTATGGCTGGCGATTGCTTGGGCCTTTTCGTGAACACATTGCTGTATTTCTAATAAACCAACTTGCGTGTCTTCAAGAGCAATACGCTTTTGTGCTACAACCTGTTCAGCCTCTTCTGCGAGTTGTTGCAAATGAGGAAGTTGAGTATGACATGACTGCAATTGGGCATAGCGTTTTAACGCGCCACTCTCTTCATTGCTTTTCGTCTTGGCCTTAAAGTTATCTCCCACAATAATGCCACCGACCGTCACGCCGAGAAGGAATTGTTCACACGATTTAAAGTCTGTAGATTCAGCACATAATTTTATTTTCGTTAAAAAGCTGGGGAACAGCCCTGAGCTTATTTTTGTCGCAACGGAATCAGCGGGAACTTCGAGTTCAGTGGGCCATAGCGTATTCATTTCGCGTTGCTCAACGACTAAATGCGTCAACCCAAGCAGTGCCGCCTCCACGCACTCTTCATACCCAGACTCAACAACAAGCTGCGATAACATAGTCGTAGCAGAAGTCTCCGACGTTTCCTCTGCCCAGCGTGATAACGCCTTTATTTCAGATTGCACTTCTTGTAACGCCTGAAGCGCTTTTTGAGCATGAGTCTGTGCCTGTAAGATTTCTTCTTTATTGGTTTTCTCTTGACCTTGCAACTTACCAGCTTGGCTTTGTAATTTAGCCATCGCTTGAACTAACTGATGATGTGCATCCTGAGCTTTAGCCAAGTCATTTTCCAACATAGATGCGTGATGCGCGTCAGCCTGTTCCTGCAACTCAGCCTGACGCTTATCTATGTGCAGTTTAGCTTGCTGTTGTTGCGCTAATTGGCTTGCCCCTTGCTGTACCTGAGCATGTATTTGTTGATACTGCTTCTGCGCGTCATTATACTGTGCTTCTAATTGAGTTTGCTCTGTGTCACTTTGCTCATTTGTGAGTTGAATTTCTTCCAATTGCAATAGCGCAATCTCAAGTCGCTCAGAAACTTCAGCGACTTTTTCAGCACTGCTCGCCACATACTCGGCTTGCTCGTCTTGCGCCTCAATCACTTCTTGCTGTTGTGATTTCAGTATTTGGGACTGCTCAATAAGCTGACGCTTTTTTTCAGTTAGATTGACCTTCTGTTGCTCAAGCGTTGCCAACTGGGTTTCAATTCGGTGCACGCTATGTTGTGCTTGCTCATAGCCATCATTGAAATGCTTAATTTCATGTTCTAGCGTCGCCAAAATGCTGTCATGGCCACTGTGAGCTTCATTAAAAAATGCTAATTTTTCGTTGAGTTTGGCAATTTCTTTGGCTTTTATTGCCTGCTTTTGCTCAAGGCTTTGCCACTTTAAAATTGCTATCCACGACTTTAAGTCACGCTCTTGCGACTTTAAAGACTTATATTCGCTCGCCTGTTGTGCTTGAAGTGCCAGTTTATCTAGCTGACTCTGTAGCTCTTGCCTAACATCGAGCAAACGCTCCATGTTTTCGCGAGTACTCTTGATGCGAGTTTGAGTTTCTCGTCGACGCTCTTTATATTTTGAAATTCCGGCGGCTTCTTCTAAAAAAACTCTTAACTCTTGCGGCTTACTTTCGATCAAGCGAGAGATCATCCCTTGCTCGATAATTGCGTAACTGCGAGGACCTAGGCCAGTACCTAAAAAGATATCCGTGATATCGCGCTTACGGCACTTACTACCATTTAAAAAATAAAGAGATTGGCCATCTCGCGTCACTAAGCGCTTAATAGCAATTTGGTTACGATCTGCAAACGTGCCGGGCAACCGGCCTTGAGTATTATCAAAAATCAGTTCTACAGAAGCTTGCGAGATAGGTTTACGTTTGGTCGAACCGTTAAAAATAACGTCCGTCATGGCATCGCCACGGAGGTTTTTCGCGGAGCTTTCTCCCAGTACCCAGCGAACTGCATCAATAACATTAGACTTACCGCAGCCGTTTGGCCCAACCACACATGTCATCTGGTCAGGAAACGGGATCTTGGTTGGCTCTACGAAAGATTTAAAGCCGGCCAGTTTGATGCTACTCAGTCGCATAGCTTATTATTATTGTTCGCGGTTACTTTTGAGAATAAGACAATTCATTAGTAAGATCTATGAGTTAGCAATGACAGCGTTTAATATTATCCAAAATGATCCCGGTAGCCATCGCCACATTCAATGATTCAGCACCACCAAACGCAGGAATAGTCACCTTTTTATTGATGTGCGCCGCTATGGTATCGCTAATACCATGAGACTCGCTGCCCATCACCAACACGGCATTACGACTAAATTGGCACTGATGTACGCTCTCACCACCAAGGAATGCACCATAGCACTCGCCTTGATATTGTTTTAAAAAGGCCTCGAGATCGGTTCTCACCACATTAACACGCACAAATGAGCCCATAGTGGCACTGATCACTTTAGGGTTAAATTGATCGGCGCAGTTTTCGCTTACCACGAGCTGCGTTAATCCATACCAATCAGCAAGACGAATAATGGTACCGAGATTACCCGGGTCTGAGACTCCATCTAATGCCAACACCAGCCCAGCAGTATTGATTTCTTCTGCTGGCGGCATTGCAACGACCGCTATCGCCGCATTATTTGACACCAAAGTACTCACCTTGCTCAACACTTCCTCTTCTGCTTCTACACAGTCAATATTAACGAGTTTGGATTTATACTTTGTCATGAACTCATTGGTCGCGAGCAGCTGTTCAACAGCCAACCCAGCATCAACTAACTCAATCACATTCTTTTCGCCTTGTACTAAATACAGGCCATGTTGTTTGCGATATTTTTTTTGCCCTAAAGCACGAAGTAGTTTTTGTTGATTCTTGGAGATCATGTGCACCTCAAAAGTTGGATTTACCATTATACCTGTTCAGTATCAGATAAAAAGCGTTTCCACGAGGCATTAAGCTAAGAAATTATGTTATCTTGTGCCGAATGACACACAAGGCATAGAGGTAATCATGTCACCTGAGCTAACGCTTATTTTACTCAACTTTATTCTACTTTTTGTGGCCTACGTATTCGTTTACCCAAAGTTAAAAGAGAAAAGTCTCGCCAGTATCAGCAAACAAGATTTATTGGTTACTGCGGTTTCTTTAGTCGTGTCTGGAAGTTTGTACTATGGCAAGGATATCGAATTTTCGTTAGTGTTTTTTAAGAGTAATTGGGTGGTGTTTACGATTGTCGCATTTAGCGTGATTGAAATCCCATTTTTACTGTGGTTTAAGCGTCGCTATAACATTAAGTTTGGAGAGTAATAGAGAGGTAGCTACGCCTCTCTATTCGATTATCACTCAGCTCGCTTCTCGCGACCAAGTAACGCCATTGCGGCTTCTTTCACATCTTTTTGCTCATAAAGCACTTGATAGATCTGCTCAGTGATAGGCATTTCAATACCCGTGCGTTTGGCAAGTAGATAAACTTCTTTGGTATTGCGATAACCTTCGACCACCTGACCTATACTCGACATCGCCTCATCGACCGACTTTCCCGAGCCAAGTGCAAGGCCAAAACGGCGATTACGCGACTGGTTATCCGTACAAGTGAGAATCAGGTCACCAAGCCCCGCCATACCCATAAAGGTTTCAGAGCGCGCGCCTAACGCACATCCTAAACGACAAAGTTCAGCGAGTCCTCGGGTGATAAGCGCCGTTCTAGCATTCGCACCAAAACCAAAGCCGTCAGACATGCCCGCGCCAATTGCGATAACATTTTTGACCGCGCCGCCGAGCTGAATACCAATAAAGTCTTCGTTGCTATACACCCTAAACGAGCGACCGCAATGCAACAGCTCTGCGAGCTCTTCACGAAACTTTGCACAAATCGAAGACACTGAAATAGCAGTAGGTAATCCTGCGGCCATTTCTTTTGCAAAAGTAGGTCCACTTAGCACCGCCAGCGGCACATCGTCACCTAACACATCCAGTGCCACCTCTTGCAATAATCGCCCAGTATTTGGTTCGAGCCCCTTGGTTGCCCAAGCTACTTTTGCATTCTCAAGTAGCATAGGTTTAATCTTCTTTAAGGTGTCTGCAAACGCATGACTTGGCACAACCACCAAAATACGCTCGCTAGACTTAACAGCCGTTTCTAAATTGGCCTCAAGTTCAAGCGTGTTTGGAAACTGGATGTCAGGAAGATAACGTTGGTTTTTGCGCTCAGCTGCTAGCGCCTCAACGTGTTCACTATTGCGTCCCCATAGTGTCACTTGGTGACCATTTCGGGCGAAACAAATAGCAAGGGCGGTGCCATAAGACCCCGCCCCCAATACAGTTACAGCTGATTTTGCTGTACTCATCAATTATGCGTCAGCAGTTTGCTCAGGCTGTGCTTGAGCCGCACGTTGCTGCATATACTGAGCGAATAATGCGTCAAAGTTAACTGGCGCAAGGTTTAACTGTGGGAAAGTACCACGGTTAACCAGGCTAGCTACCGCTTCACGCGCATATGGGAATAGGATGTTAGGGCAGAATGCGCCTAGCATGTGTGCCATTTGCATTTCTTCAAGATCTGCAATTGCAAAGATACCAGCTTGTTGGATTTCACATAGGAATGCAGTTTCTTCACCAATAGTTGCCGTTACCGTTAGCGCGAGAACAACTTCAAAAACGTTGTCATCAAGCTTTGCTGAACGTGTGTCCATGTCTAGCTTAACTTCTGGTGTCCACTCTTTTTGGAAGATACCTGGTGAGTTTGGCGTTTCAAACGATACATCTTTAGTATAGATACGTTGAATGTTGAACTGAGCGCCTTCTTGTTGTTGTTCTGCTGCTTGGTTTTGTTCTGCCATGATAATTTCCTAAATTCTGTTGTGATCCTGCTAGTTCCTAGCAGTCATTATAAAAAGTAAGCTGAGCCAAAGCTCAATCAATCTTATGCTTGTAATAGCTTATCGAGTTCGCCTTTCGCTTCAAGCGCCATAATATCGTCGCAACCACCAATATGGCGCTCAGCGATAAAGATTTGTGGCACGGTATAGCCACCGTTGGCTTTTTCGATCATCTCGTCACGAAGCTCTGGCTGTGCGCCAATATCATACTCAGTGTATGTGACACCTTTTGCATCTAATAGTGCTTTTGCACGATGACAAAATGGACAATAGTCTTTGGTGTAAATTACGACTTGGCTCATCATAGACCTCAGTTATTTTCCGTTAGAGATTGGTAAACCCGCACTTTGCCATGCGCCAATACCACCTGATAATACGTACACTTGCTCGAATCCAGCTTTGTGCATGTTATCAGCAACAGCAGATGCCGTCATACCTGTGTTACAGACCAATATAATGGGCTTAGATTTATGTTTTTCAAGACCAGCAAAATCTTTTTGCTTGAGTTTTTCCGCATTCACCTGCTCAGAACCTGCAATGTGACCCTGGTTAAACTCTTTTGCTGCACGCATATCGAGTACCTGACCATCTTGGCGGTTAACAAGCATAGTCAACTGCTGGGGGTTAATTTGTCTAATTTTAGAAAACTGACTCTTAAACCAACTACTCACTAACATCGCGGCTAACACAACCCAAATGATGCTAAGTACCGGATGGTTACCTAAAAACGCAACGTATTGTTCCATTAATTTATCAACCAAAAATTATTAAACGATAAAGTGGCAGCAAGTATACCTGCTTTATTCTCGACAAAACAGACTTGTTCAACATGAGCAAATATCAATCTCAAAGTTGATAATTCATCACTGTGGGGCTGAATATTCATACAAAAACAGGTATTCTACTTACCAGCAACCAGAGCAAGCTTATCGAAGCGCTGCAGCCCAAGTTAGTAAATCTAACCTTGTAGCGTTTGCTATAAGACATCAACATCGTGCCTAATTCAGGATTTCAGGAGCGCAAATGACAGCTAAGAAAAAGCCATTGGTATTAATGATTTTAGACGGTTGGGGCTATCGCGAAGAAAGCGAGAGCAATGCTATTTTAGCAGCCAATACCCCAGTATTAGATGAACTATGGCGCTCTGCTCCGCACACCTTGATTTCAGGTTCAGGCCTTGATGTTGGTCTACCGGATGGACAAATGGGGAATTCCGAAGTTGGCCACGTTAACCTCGGTGCAGGACGTGTGGTTTATCAAGACTTCACGCGGATCACTAAAGCGATTGACGATGGTGAGTTTGAGCACAATCCAGCTCTGGTTGAGAATATCGACAAAGCCGTGGCAAAGGGAAAAGCCGTTCACCTAATGGGGTTATTGAGCCCAGGTGGCGTTCACAGCCATGAAGATCACATTGTTGCGGCAATTAAATTAGCAGCTGAGCGCGGTGCAACCGTTTATTTGCACGCATTTTTGGATGGCCGCGATACACCACCTCGCAGCGCACAAGCATCAATTGAAAAAATGGAAGCCTTGATGCAGTCACTCAATTGTGGCCGACTAGCGTCTATTATTGGTCGCTACTATGCTATGGACCGTGACAATCGTTGGGACCGCGTCGAGTCTGCATACAACCTGATGGTAAGTGGCGACGCTGATTTTACTTATAGTAATGGCGTTGAAGCGCTACAAGCAGCTTACGCGCGTGATGAAAATGATGAGTTTGTTAAAGCATCAGTGATCACCGAAGCTGGGCAACCTGCCGCTACTATCAATGATGGTGATACGGTTATCTTTATGAACTTCCGTGCAGACCGAGCGCGCCAGATGACCCGTGCTTTTGTCGATGCTGACTTTAACGGCTTCGAAAAACGCAAAGCACCGGACTTAAGTGCGTTTGTTATGATGACTGAATACGCTGCCGACATTAAAGCCCCTATCGCTTTCGCGCCTGAAGCACTTGTCAATGTGCTAGGTGAATGGCTAGCTAAGCACAACAAAACTCAGCTGCGTATTTCAGAAACGGAAAAATATGCCCATGTCACTTTCTTCTTTAGCGGCGGTCGCGAAGATCTCTTTGAAGGTGAAAAACGTGAACTTATTCCTTCTCCACAAGTTGCCACTTACGACTTACAACCAGAAATGAACTCAGAAATGCTAACTGATAAGTTAGTTGAAGCCATTCATAGCGGTGAGTTTGACGTCATTATCTGTAACTACCCGAATGGTGATATGGTTGGACACTCTGGTGTATTTGAAGCCGCAGTAAAAGCATGTGAAGCCGTTGATAAGTGTATCGGTCGTGTGGTTGCAGCGTTAAAAGAAACCGGTGGTGAAGCTCTGATCACAGCAGACCACGGCAATGCTGAGCAAATGCAAAACCCGAAAACGGGCCAAGCTCATACAGCACACACTAGTGAGCCTGTACCGTTTATTTATGTAGGTCGTGATGCAGAGCCACAAGCAGGAAAAGCACTAAGCGATGTTGCACCAACAATGCTGCATTTACTTGGTATGGAGCAGCCTAGCGAGATGACAGGCACTCCAATTATGCGTTTAAAATAACGGCCTGCCTGTATGCCGTTAAAAACGACATTTCACTATGCCGCACTTCTCGGTGCGGCGTTACTCATGACAACAGCGCCCGCTGTTGCCAACGAATCTAGAACCAAACAAGACTTAAGCGAAGTTCAGCAACAGCTTAAAGCTAGCCAACAAGCATTAGAAAAGCAGCGCGGTGAAATTAACAGTCACGAAGCAAAGCTCAAAGCCTTCGAACTTGATATTGCCAAAAGTGCCAAAGCTATCTCACTCACAGAAATCGGGATCAAAGAAAACCAAACCGAGCAGGCCGAACTTAAAAAGCAAGAAAGCACGCTGTTAAACGACAAGAAAAAATTTGAAAAGATCCTTGCGGCTCAGCTAAAAAGTGCCTACATGACGGGCTCTCATGATTATTCTAGAATGTTACTTAATCAAGAGCATGCAACAAAGCTCGAGCGCACCATTGCCTATTATGATTACCTAAATAAAGCACGTATTAAACAACTCGAACAACTGAAATCTATCGGCCAAGAATTGGCACAGACTCAAGCTGAGTTAGCAAGAACACAAGCACGCTTAGAAGCGCTACAAAACCATCAGAATGAACGCTTGGAAGCGCTCAAGAAGGCGCAGCAAGAACGTCAAAACCAGCTTGCAAACCTAAATAACAAACTCAGTGAAACACGCTCTGCCATTGCTTATTTAAAAGAAAATGAACAAACCTTAATCCAAACGTTAGAAGAGCTTGCCAAGGCACAAAGAGAAGCCGAAGTACGTTTAGATGGATTAGCCAAACTCAAAGGCAAAATGAGTTTACCAACCAAAGGTCGAATTAAACATAAATTCGGCCAAAGCAAACATGCAGGCATGAATTGGAAGGGCGTCCTCATTGGTGCAAAAGAAGGGGCTGAAATTGCGAGTGTCGCCCCCGGTCAAGTTGTGTATGCAGATTGGTTAAATGGCTTTGGCTGGGTTATTGTGCTCGATCATGGCCATGGTTTTATGAGTCTATACGGCCACGCACAAACGCTGCTTCGCGATGTTGGCGATCAAGTTCGCAGTGGTGAAGTGATCGCTTTGGTAGGACAAAGCGGCGGACAAAGAGATCCTGGTCTATACTTTGAAATACGGCATAAGGGAAGCGCTGTAGATCCGATAAAATGGTGCAGATCCAGTTAACTGAATAACCCGTGCTGCACCTTGATGAGGAGCAGCACATGAATAGACAAACCCGTTTTTACGCGCTCGCAGCGCGCTATGTTGCATTATTAAGCTTCCTGCTTTTGTTAAGTTTTAGCGCTTTTAGTCACGCGTCTACACAAAAGTTCTCGGCTCAAGAAATCGATGAAATCCTGTATCATATTCACACCTATTATGTTGAAGACTTGCCTCTCAGTCGCTACAACGCGGGCAACTTATCGAGCCTCTTTGATAATTTAGATCCCTACTCTAAATACCTCAATGAGGAAGACTTGGAATCCATCTTCAGTGCAGCAAATGGGCGCTACACGGGACTCGGTATTGAAGTCGAAGAGCAAGATAATTACGTGATTATCTTGGATACCCTGCCCAATTCACCAGCAGCCCAAGCAGGCATAGAGAGCGGTGATAAACTCCATGCAATCAATGGCGCTAATGTCGCGGGTAAATCGATAGAAGAAGTGTCTGCCCTACTCAAAGCTGCAAATAAAAATCTCATCAATTTAGTAGTATTAAGACAAGACGAGCTGGTTGCACTTGAGCTTAAACGTCAAGAGATAGTCATTGAAAGTGTCGCCAGTAAACTCTTAAACGACGGTACCGGTTTTTTAAGCGTCAACAATTTTAATCATCACACCTATCATGATGTTGCAAGACACATAAACCGACTACAAGTACAGTTAGGTAGTCCGTTGAAAAAGCTGGTTATTGATTTACGTGACAACCCAGGTGGTACACTTAATAGTGCCGTGGCAATCTCAGATCTTTTTTTAGATAGTGGCACAATCGTCACGACCAAAGGCCGCTTCTATGACGCCAATCAGGCTTACATTGCAAAGCGGGGAGATATTTTAAATGGTGCGCCTATTTTGGTATTAATCAACAATAATTCCGCTTCAGCTGCCGAGATTTTAGCCGCCGCACTCAAGGATAATAAACGTGCCTTAGTCGTTGGCTTACGTTCCTATGGTAAAGGCTCGGTTCAATCCTTGATCCCGATTGGCAATGGCACTACTGCATTAAAGTTAACGACAGCGAGATACTACACACCTGCAGGTACATCAATTGAAGGTAAAGGCATAGAGCCCGATGTATATTTTACCAAACAAGCGCTTTCCCTGTTGGATAAAAGCGCTATAATCACTGGTGAAGAATCAATCAAAACAACAGGTATTGAACAACTTGCCTCGCATTGGCCTAAGGCACTGGCGTTAGTTCAATCACAGTAAATAAAAAACGGTCCTGTAGGGCTGTAAACTATAATAATAATTTGTGTGCTAAAAAAAATAATCGGGATAATACTGGCCTGCATGACTTTTGCAGTGCCAGCAAAACAGTTTGCCATTGTTATAGACGATATTGGCAATCACCAACGTGACTTAGAGTTGCTGTCCTTACCGGGTGGGATCACCTTTTCGATCCTGCCCCATACGCCTTTTTCTCAACAATTTGCCTTTGCAGCCAGCCGCCAACAACGCGAGCTTTTATTGCATGTGCCAATGCAGGCACAAGACACGGAAAAGGCCCTTGGTCCGGGCGCATTAACCACCGATATGGAAAAGTGGCAGTTGCAAATGACACTTGGCAATGCGCTATCGACACTGCCTCAGGTTAAAGGCGTAAACAATCACATGGGCTCAGCATTAACAGAACAAATAGAGCCAATGAAATGGACAATGGAAATACTAAAAAAGCGCGGATTATACTTTTTGGATAGCCGTACCACTAGCCACAGTCAAGCCCAATATGCTGCCAACCTTTACGGCGTAAAAAACGTCGCTCGACAGGTCTTTCTAGATAATGATATATCCACTGAGGCGCTCAACAAGCAGTGGCAACATATGCTTAAGCTACTTGATAATCACGAGCATGTTATTATCATTGCGCACCCATATAAGGAAACCGCCGCCTTTCTTGCAGCCAAGTTAGCTGAGCTTGAAAGTATTGATGCCAAACTGGTACCCGTCTCTCAACTGGTTGAACAAAAATACGTACGACTTGCAGAAATTGCTGAGCAGCATGCTATTTCCGGACAATTAAGACTCCAAGAATAAAGATTAACAATGATTATCATCAGACAGTTTCAAAACGGCGAAGAAGCCGTGCTACGCAAGCTTATGTTTGACACAATACGCTCGGTAAATGTACAGCATTACTCCAATAGCCAAGTTAATGCATGGGCACATAGCGACGTTGCCGATAAAGGCTGGCAAGACCGATTAAGGAACAATCAGCCCCTTGTCGCCGTACTAAATGGTAAAATTGTTGGCTTTGCCGATATCCAAGCTGACGGTCTTATTGATCACTTTTTTTGCCATGCGGAACATCAAGGCCAAGGCATAGGTAAAGCACTTATGCTCGCACTCTTAGAACACAGCAAAATAACCAACACAACGCGCTTATTTTCCCATGTTAGTAAAACGGCTAAACCTTTCTTTGAATATTTTGGTTTCCAAGTGATAAAGGAACAACAAGTGACGGTTCGTGGCGAAGTGTTAACTAATTACCTGATGGAAAAGAGTATGCCTGCCTGCTAGCAGGCATACGAACTTTCTTCCCTAATCTATGGGCGCAAACCGCGTGGGTAAGGCACTAAATTGCAAGGATGGATTTTGCTTCATCCACGTTTTCTTATTAGGGATTTGGATCTTAAATTCATCATCCGTCACAAACTTTTGGGTTTTACCCTTGGCATTCACAAACTGAATTGATGCAGGCTCGGTAAATGTAAACTCTAGTTCATCAAAGCTTGGAGCAAACCAAGACAAGCTACCTGCCATCAACTCAACAAAAGCGTCCATATCCTCTAAAAGAATAAACAAATCGCGATACATAACCTGCTGCTTAGTCAACGGCGCTATATCGGTATTGACCAGAATCGCAACGGCACCTTTTTCTTGATTGATCACTAAATTAACTTGATCTGCACGAGACTGCGGGAGAATAGGTAAATCAATATTGCCGTCTTTGTCTATGATACCGTTGGCAATGATCTTGTCATCTTGCTCCAGCCAAAGTTTAACATCCTCTAGCGCGATATCAGGCTGCTTCACTTCCACAGTAAATTTAGACAAGATATATTGCGACTGCGCTTTGTTGGCGATTAAATCTAGAATTTGATTAATCTCACCATATTCAACACTTCGCTCAGCGGCGAAAACAGAGTTGCAAAGTAAGCTCGCAACAGCACCTAACATCAGTAACTTTTTCATTGGGTTATCCTTTATTATTGTTGTCTTCATATGAGGAGTTCTTCGAGAAATAGTTCAAAACTTGATCTCAATTCCATACATGCCAAATAGATCAGGCTAAACTCAACATAAGCATATGGAGTGAAAAGGAGTAGCAGATGACCCAAACCGTAGCTGATTTAATGACCCCAGATCCGTTCGCAGTGATTGCTGAAAATACCTTGCAAGATGCGCACAATTTAATGAAAGAAAAAAATGTTCGTCACATTCCAGTGATTGACGAAGCAGGAGCCTTGGTTGGTATGCTCACGCAAAAGATTATGATCGCCAAGGTAATGGGAATAATGGCAACCTATGGCGCAAATGCGCTTGCAAGAAAAGAAAAGCAAACAAAAGTACAAGATATTATGGCGACCGATTTTGCGAGCGTGCGCCCAAGCCAATCACTACAAGATGTGGTGCGCTTTTTTGTCGATAATCGCCATGGCTGTATGCCTGTGGTAGACGAGCAAAACAAATTGGTTGGTATACTGACTTCATCAGACTTTGTGCGACTCGCTGCTGCACTCTTGTCTTAAACGTGGTAACAAGCGAGTGTATTCCACTGACTCGCGGAATACACTCAGCTATTAGCATGATTACGCTTTTTCTTGGAGCGTTCTCGCTACAGTTCTCATACCTAAAGTCGTTGCACCCGCAGCCCATTGACCACTAGCGCTATTTTGGAAAGAAGCCGCAAGGTCGATATGCACCCAACCTTGACCTTCATTTGGTACAAAGCGAGATAGGAAACCCGCTGCATTTGATGCACCACCAAAACCGCCACCTTTTTGCGCTCGGCTGTTAGCAGTATCCGCATAAGGCGATGGACAGTTATTTTGGTGCCACTTTTCTAGAGGCAATGGCCACGCGGCTTCAAATTCGTCACTCGCGAACTGCTGTACATCACCGACAAGTGTTTTGTCTAAACCAAATAATGCATTGTACTCTTGGCCTACAGCAACGAGCGCGGCGCCCGTTAATGTCGCGGCATCAATGATAAGCTCTGCGCCTGTTTCACCGGCAGCCATCAAGCCATCAGCAAGCACCAAGCGACCCTCTGCATCGGTATTTACGATTTCAACTGTGGTACCATTTTTGTAGGTAAGAATATCACCTAACTTATAGGCATGGCCTGAGATAAGGTTCTCAGCACAACATAGGAACAACTTAACACGACGGTCAAAACCACGTTGAATAGCCAGCGCTAAACCAGCCGTTACGGTTGCCGCACCGCCCATATCACACTTCATCGTAAGCATGCCTTCGCTTGGCTTAATCGAATAACCACCTGAGTCAAACGTGATCCCTTTACCCACAAGTGCTGCACTAACTGGTGCGTCATCATTACCTGTTGGGTTGTAGTCAAGCTCAAGCAACACAGGAGGACGCTCACTGCCGCGTCCCACTTCGTGGATACCAATCCATTGCTGCTCTAACAGCGCATCGCCTTTAATAATTTGATAGCTAACATGCTCAGGTGCCAATGACTGAATAAACTCAGCCGCTTTTCCAGCGAGGCTTTCAGGATAAATATCTTCGGCCGTCCCGTTGATCATCTGACGCATCCATGTTGCCGACGCTTTTAGTGCATCAAGTTCGTTAAGACTTGACTGGTCGTTGTCAACAAACACCACACCATCTAATGCTTTTGGTGACACAAAACCTTGATAAAAAGCCCATTGAGATTCAGTACACCACAAGCCACCTTCTAGATGAACTTGTTTAATCCCTTGTTGTGCGATGCTACGAGCCGCCTTTTGAATATTCTTCAGCGTTTCGTCTTGTTGTAAATGGATAAAAGCACCGTCCTTTTCAAACGACAATGCAGCACCAGCAGATAAATACTCTGGTTTTGCGTCTTCACTCAGTCGTACAATAAATTTCTCTGACATTCTCTTTTCACTCTTGTGCTTGTAAGTGTGGTTAAGTGTACACTAGCCACTAAATACACCCAACCTAAAGCGACCAATGAAGTTTTCTAGGCAATTACAACAAGCAACCTTGCTCAAACGATATAAACGCTTTCTTGTCGATTTACGCGCCCCAAGTGGTGACGAATTCACCGTACACTGCGCCAATACTGGTAGAATGACCAATTGTGCTGACCCGGGATTTACGGCCTATTACTCCACCAGCGATAACCCTAAACGAAAGTACATTCATTCGTTGGAGCTGACGCAAGATAATGATGGTCATTTTATTTGTGTAAATACAGCGGTGGCCAATAAAGTGTCTGTTGAGGCCATAGCGCAAGGAAGAATAACGCAACTGCAAGGCTACAAAACACTTCAAACTGAGGTGAAATACGGGGCTGAAAATAGCCGAATTGATATTTTGTTGAGCGACCTCGAAAATGGACAATCCTCGCAATTCTGCTACGTTGAAGTAAAGTCGGTGACTTTGCTCGAGCAACAGCAAGGTTTTTTCCCTGATGCAGAAACCTTAAGAGGTCAAAAACATCTTAGAGAATTAATCCACATTAAACAGCAAGGTCATCGTGCGGTGTTACTGTTTGCCGCGCTCCATACAGGGATAAATTGTGTCAAACCAGCCAGCCATATCGATCAAAAATATGCAGCGTTAGTAAAAGAAGCAATTTCTCATGGAGTAGAAATCATTGCTTACCGAGCGCATATTGACGACAACCAAGTACAATTAATTGAAGAAATTCCTTTTGATTACGCTTGACTTTTTTCATGCTGCCCACATATAGCCGTGATAGTTTTCTCCCCCAAATAGTTAAACATTGAAAAAAGTGGCTGACATTTGCAGTAAAAAAGTGTTTGCTAAGGGGTAAAGATTTTGCTATTTATACCCGCCGGCGAAAGCTGGGGTTATGTATTAAGGATTTAGGAGAATGGTATGCCAGACCAGAAAAAACTAGGGTTATTGGCTCAAGCCGGTGTAGAACCTTATCAAGAAAAGCCAGGCGAAGAATACATGAATGAAGCACAACGTGCTCATTTCAAAGCAATATTAGAAGCATGGCGTGCCGATCTACGTAATGAAGTAGATCGTACTAAGACACACATGCAAGACGAAGCGGCAAACTTTCCTGATCCTGTGGACCGTGCAGCGCAAGAAGAAGAGTTTTCTCTTGAACTGCGTACTCGCGACCGCGAGCGTAAGCTAATCAAGAAAATTGAGAAAACACTTCAACTTATCGAAGATGATGACTTCGGCTTTTGTGAGTCGTGCGGTATTGAAATCGGCATTCGCCGTTTAGAAGCGCGTCCAACAGCTGATCTTTGTGTTGATTGTAAATCTCTCGCAGAAATCAAAGAAAAACAACAAGGCAGAGGATAATCTCAGCCCTGTGTCCCCAAGCTTAAAGCAAACTGGGAGCTATCGCGGTCGATTTGCTCCCTCGCCTTCTGGACCGCTTCATTTCGGCTCTCTTGTGGCCGCCCTGAGTAGCTATTTAGATGCAAAAGTCAATCAAGGTAAATGGCTCGTTCGCATCGAAGACATAGATACACCGCGTGTAGTTACGGGTGCTGCCGACAATATATTAACCACTCTTGAAGCATATGGCCTTTACTGGGATGAAGACGTTGTCTATCAATCACAGCGCCATGCTCTATACCAAGCCTATTTGACGACACTGAAATCAGACTCCCTTGTGTATGCATGTCAATGTACAAGAAAGCAAATTAAAGCAATGGGTGGGTTTTACGACAATCATTGCCGAGCTTTAGCGCTAAGTTGGCAAGATAATGCTTTACGCCTACAGCAGCGCTGTCCAGTTACTGAATTTAATGATGCAATACAGGGCATGGTTGTCATTCCCCCTGCAATTGCGCATGAAGATTACATCGTTAAACGCCGCGATGGCTTATTTGCTTATCAATTGGTGGTGGTCGTTGACGACATAGAGCAAAAGATTAGTCATATCGTGCGTGGTGCCGACCTACTAGAACCCACAGCAAGACAAATTAGTTTATTTCGGCAACTCAATCAGCCATCACCTAAGTACGCTCACGTACCACTGGCTGTCGCAGAGCCCAGATATAAGTTATCTAAGCAGAATCATGCTCCAGCTATTGATAACCATAACCCGTTACCAACCCTTTATGCCGCGCTGCGTTATTTGCATGTGCCGGTTGATTCTCTCCATAATTATCAAGATGTTGAGGCATTACTGACTCACGCTATTGACATTTTTAGTCTAGATAGCGTTCCTAAAGTACAGGAAATTCAACTAGACTCTCTAGAAAATGGTGATTTTGCTTTTCGCCCACTGTTTTCAAGTACTTCAATTTAGTCTCATTTGAGTATATGATAGCGAGCCTTAAATGCGACCTGTTTTAAGACAAAAGCAGTGGTTCACAACGACTAGAATAGAAAACTTGATTGCTCAGGAGACGAGTTATTATTTCCAAGCTTGTAAACTTTTGCCGCCAGTTTGTATCTGGAAAAGGCGATGAGACGGTGAAAATGGCCAGCCCGACACCTGCGATAATTCCTCGCAGCGAGCATGGTATATCTCGTAAACAATTTAGCCCTAACGCTATCAAAGTGCTCTATCGCTTAAAAGACGGTGGCTATGATGCCTACCTAGTTGGTGGTTGTATCCGCGATATCATGCTAGGAATTGAACCTAAAGACTTTGATGTCGTTACCAATGCAACACCTGAACAAATCAAAAAGCTCTTCCGTAACTGTCGCTTAATAGGTCGTCGCTTCCGCCTTGCGCACATTGTTTTTGGACGGGAAATTATTGAAGTTGCCACCATGCGTGGCCATCACCAAAGTGATGACTCTTGTGCCACGACAAGTCAAGCCAGCGAACACGGGCAGCTATTACGCGACAATGTCTACGGCAGTATTGAAGAAGACGCCGAGCGCCGCGACTTTACTATCAATGCGCTATATTATTCGATCAATGACTTTACCTTACGCGACTTTGCAGGTGGTGTTGCTGACATTAAAGCGCGTAAAATTGAGCTGATTGGCGATCCTGAAACTCGCTATCGCGAAGATCCGGTACGTATGCTGAGAGCTATCCGCTTTGCAACTAAACTGGATATGGAGATTGCTACCCCGACCCGCACTCCAATTAAAGCATTAGCGCCGTTACTTGGGCACATCCCAGCTGCACGCTTGTTCGAAGAAACGCTAAAGCTATTTTTAAATGGTAAAGCGGAAGAAAATTTTCTTCAAATGCGTGAATACGGCTTATTTGCACAATTATTCCCCGCGCTCGATAAAATCCTAGCACAGCCTGATAATGACTTTGAACGTCGCTTTATTCAGCAAATGTTTGCCAATACGGATAGCCGTATCAACGCGGATAAAAAAGTAACCCCTGCATTTATCTATGCAGCACTTTTATGGTTCCCTATTTTAGCTAAAAGCGAAGCGCTCGCGGCCGAAGGTATGAATGAATATGATGCCTTTATGCAAGCCATTAATCACGTCCTTGCTGAAAATGCTAAACACGTTGCAGTGCCTAAACGCTTTACTTTAGGTGCCCGAGATATCTGGCATATTCAACAACGCCTAGATAAACGTTCAGGCCAGCGTGCATATCGCCTAAGCTTGCAGCCGAGATTCAAAGCCGCATATGATTTCCTATTATTGCGTGTTGAAAGTGGTGAGCAAGAGCAAGAAGAACTTGCAGCTTGGTGGACTGATTACCTAAAGAATGACGTCACCGGCCAAAAAGACATGGTGCGCAACTTAGGTAACCAAAGCAAACCTAAGCGTCGTTATAATAGACGTAAGCCAAAAAGAAAACCAAAAGAAGATTAAATGAATATTGCGTACATTGGATTGGGTGCAAACCTATCCGAACCGATGGCACAAATACAGCGAGCACTCGATGTGCTCGCCGCCCATCCAGACCTCTCGCTTGTCCAGCACTCTAGCCTGTATGGCTCAAAACCTATGGGCCCTCAAGATCAACCTGATTATGTGAATGCCGTAGCAAAACTGGCGACATCATTAACAGCAGAGTCTTTACTCGATGTGTTGCAACAAATAGAGCTTGAACATGGTCGTGTACGCAAAGCTGAGCGCTGGGGACCGCGCACGCTCGATTTAGATATTCTGCTTTTTAATACCGACACCATTAACAGTGATAGACTGACGGTGCCACATTACGGCTTGAAAGAAAGAGAATTTGTCGTCTATCCACTATTAGAGATAGCGCCAGAACTCAAATTACCTGATGGCACTGAGCTTAGCTCTTTAACACAAAAGTTACCACTTAACGGATTAACAATCCTCAAATAAACCAATCCAAGGGGTTTACCATGGCAAAAATTTCCGTCTCAACACTTGCCAAAATGAAGCGTGAAGGAACAAAAATAACAGCCCTCACCGCATACGATGCAAGTTTTGCAAAGTTATTTCACGACAATGGCGTAGATGTCATCTTAGTGGGTGATTCTCTGGGTATGGTTTTACAAGGTGGTGAAGACACTTTAGCCGTTACCACGGATGACATTGCCTATCACACCCGTTGTGTCAGAGCTGGTAGTAAAGAGCTATTCGTTATCGCCGATATGCCTTTTATGAGCTATTCAGATCCGCAGTCAGCCTGTCAGAATGCAGCTACCTTGATGCGCTCTGGTGCTAATATGGTTAAGCTTGAAGGTGGTGAATGGCTTTACGACAGCATTGCACTGCTTACTCAGCAAGGGATCCCTGTTTGTGGTCATTTAGGTTTAACCCCACAATCAGTGCACGTGTTTGGCGGCTTTAAAATTCAAGGTCGTGAAGAAGCACAAGCGCAAAAGATGATAGCCGATGCACAAGCGTTAGAACGTGCTGGTGCACAAATGATTGTGATTGAATGCGTGCCTTCAGCACTGGCTAAACGCATTACCGACGCAGTGACAATTCCAGTCATTGGTATTGGCGCGGGTAAAGACACCGATGGACAAATTTTGGTTATGCACGACTTAGTTGGTATTTCTGCAGGCTATATTCCTAAGTTTTCTAAGAACTTCCTGCTAGAAACTGGCAACATGCCAGATGCGGTGAAAAAGTTTTGTGCAGACGTGCAATCAGGTGAGTTCCCGGGGCCTGATCACGAATTTAATTAAATTTGCGATGAGCGATGCTTATCGCTGAGTCTGATCCAAGCGTTTTGTTTGGGTTGGTATTGTTATTATTGAGTTAGAGTACAACATGCAATCAGTTACTGAGATTAAATCGTTACGAAGCCAGATTAAAGCTTGGCGCCAACAAGGGTTGAGCATTGCCTTCGTACCAACGATGGGCAACCTTCACCGTGGTCATTTTTCCTTAGTAGAAAAAGCAAAAACCCTAGCGGATAAAGTCGTTGTCAGTATCTTTGTAAATCCAATGCAATTTGGTGCGAACGAAGACCTCGACAGCTATCCACGTACGCTTGAGCAAGACAAGCAAGGCCTTGCAGAACTAGAAACTGATATTGTGTTTACGCCTACCGTTGAGACCATATATCCTAACGGCCTAAATGCGCAAAGTTTTGTTGATGTACCAGGAGTATCAGAAGGACATTGTGGTGGCACACGCCCAGGACACTTTCGTGGCGTTGCAACGGTTGTCACTAAACTGTTTAACTTAGTACAACCTGATTTTGCCTGCTTTGGTGAAAAAGACTTTCAACAGTTACAGGTTATCAAAACAATGGTGAAAGACCTGTCTATGCCTGTTGAAGTGATTGGTGTTGCGACTCAAAGAGAAGTTTCTGGACTGGCGATGAGCTCACGTAATGGCTACCTCTCTGAATCAGAAAAAGACACTGCTAAAGTACTTTTTCAAGCACTAAAAGCAGCAGCTGGCGCTTTAGAAAATGGCGAAAAAGATTTTTCGAAGGTAACAAAAAATGCAACAGAAATGCTGCATAATGCAGGTTTAAAGTTGGATTATTTTAACATTTGTCAAAAAGATAGCTTGAAACCTGCTACACTCGAGGATAGTCAACTCGTCATTCTTGCCGCAGCTTTTCTCGGTAAAGTCAGACTGATTGATAATATTCAAGTCACAGTCTAAGGAATAATAATGAAAATTGCGTTCGCCTTGTTAGTATTTTCTACCACCCTACTGGGGTGTAGTAACTCTATCTCACCTGAGTTGAATCAATGTGCACAACAGAATTATCAATGCGAGCGCAACTGTGAGATGCAAAACACGCCAGAGACAATGTCGTTACAGATATGCACTGATAAATGTATTGAGCAGTATAATGCCTGTAAAGTACAGGCTGAAAAAATTACCGAGAGCAAACGATAGTTTGCTCTTTTTTAGCAAAAAATCCCCTTTATTCTTTTAAATACAAATACCTCCTGACTCCAGCAGTTATTTTTTATTCACCTTTTTAGAATATTTTGCGATACAATAAACTGGTCTGATGAGATAGACATACAACACCAACTTAGCTTGGCTTAAGGCTTGATTTACTAAACAACGCAGGTTGTAAGCAATAACTTTTCTTAATAACTTGTTATTTCTGGTTTTTATTCTAATCTCTAAGATGAAAGTAACACGATTATTGAGCTCAGTATCAGCGCTTTTAATGCGTGTTACAGACACGACTCTTTGCAAAGAAAATGGGAATCAATATGAAAAAATCTGCAATTGCATTAGCGATAGCGCTTGGGACAGTGAGTTTTCAAAGTGCCGCTGAGATCAGAATTAATGGTTTTGCTTCCATTATTGGTGGTCAAACGCTAGATAGTGACGACACACTATATGGCTATGATAATGACTTTGATATGGAAAATCGTAGCTTATTTGCTTTACAGCTGTCCGCCGATCTACAAGAAAGTCTAACTGCCACAGCACAGATCGTAGGTCGTGGCCAGAATGACTTTGATGCCGAGTTTGAATGGGCATACTTAACTTATGCGATTTCAGACTCGTCACAGATAAGCGCAGGTAAAATGCGTATACCATTCTATCGCTATTCTGACTTTTTAGATGTGGGCTATGCATACCGCTGGGTTAAACCACCTCAATCTGTATATAACCTAAGCTTTAGCACTTATAACGGATTGAGTTATATCCATAATTCGACATTAGGGGAGTGGGAAAGCACTGTACAGCTAGCTTTAGGCAGCGTAGATGACGACATTGTTGCTATTACCTACTCAGATGAAGCTGAGTTAAATAACACGGTAGGTATTAACTGGACACTAAGCAGAGATTGGTTCAGTGCGCGTGCGGCCTACTTTGCTACCGAAGCGAGCATTAGCGCAGCTAATAGCCCCGAACTATCTGGATTGTTAGCGGGGTTGACTGGTTATGGACTAACGCAACAAGCGGATGACATCGCAGCCGACAAAGATGATGCTTACTTTGCCGCAATAGGTATTGCTATCGACTATAACGATATCTTGTTCGATGCAGAATACACTCAGTTCGACGTAGACAACAGCATACTTGCTAAACAGCAACAGTACTATGCATCTATCGGTTATCGGATTGATACGTGGACACTCCACCTAACCTACGAACACAATGAAGATAAGAATGACAACGACGAGTTCAACTCTGTCCCACTCACCATCACCGCTCCAAATGGTGTAACCATTCCTGTCACGACCGATCCGACCAATCCAAATGCACCTTATTTAAGAACACTTGTTAATGGTGCGCTTGCAGGCGCTCGTTCAGAATCAGAAACGTGGAGTATTGGTGCACGTTATGACTTCCATCCGTCAGCTGCATTCAAGATTGAACTAAACCAATTCGATAACACGCTAACAGATCAAAAAGTTGAACTGTTGAGCTTCGGTATCGATTTAGTATTCTAACGGAGGTTAATATGATTAAAAAAATAATGACCTTAGGGCTACTATTAGCCAGTCAGGCAGTTTTAGCAGATGTTGCTGTTATCGTGAACTCAGCAAATGCATCTACTGTAGATGATGGTACTATCAAAAAGTTATTCCTTGGCAAAAGCAAATCATTTGCCGATGGCAGTAGTGCGACCCCTGTGAATCAGGATGGTAACGCGGTATTTGACGAGTTTAACGACAAAGTGATTGGTAAATCTAGCTCTCAGCTAAATGCCCATTGGTCTAAATTAGTATTCACCGGTAAGGGAACACCTCCGAAGAAGCTAGATAGCGATCAAGCGGTAATCGATTTTGTTTCGAGCAATGCAGACGCAATTGGTTATATTGATGCTACTAAAGTAACCGGTGCCGTCAAAGTGATTGGTAAATACTAAGGCCTGTTGTCCTTTGCTGTTTGATTTTTGTTCTTCTGAGTGGGTTTTGGTCGCGACGCCCGACTTTTGCCTAGTGATCTAGGCAAAAGTTGAGCAACAATGAACAAAGCGCACTCAGGTGAACCCAAAGGGCAGCGCTTGATTGGCATTTCTACTGTGTTCTCGCCTGACTCACATAGAATGACTATGCTACGCAGGCTCTGCCTTGTATAAATACCAATCAAACTGCTGCAAAAGCAAACTTGAAAGATAAACAGGCCCTAATATTCCTTATCAAATAAAAACAGCCACTTAATGTGGCTGTTTTTATTTATCGTTTAAAAATTAAAGCATTAGACTCTAAATTTTGAGGTTGCATCTTTCAAGTTGTCGGACAGTACATGGAGATTCTCAGCAACGTCTTGTACTTCATTCAACGCTTGCATTGTGTCTTGGAAAGACTGGTGCATAGATGTCACATTGTTTACTACCATAGCGGCTACCGAGGTCTGCTCTTCCGTTGCCGCAGCAATTTGGCCATTCATGCTATTAATTGACAAGATTTGTGCTGCTATCTGCTCAATCGACTGCCCAGTTTGTGCTGCAGCTTCAGCATTATTAATTGCCATACTGCTTGCACTTGTCATTGCTTTCACCGCTTGATTTGCCGCTTCTGTTAGCACATTTAAAAGTTCTCTTATCTCATTGGTCGACTTTGCTGTTCTTGAGGCTAATTCGCGGACTTCATCAGCAACCACCGCAAAACCTCGACCTTGCTCACCAGCACGAGCCGCCTCAATCGCAGCATTCAAGGCAAGTAAATTGGTTTGCTCTGCAATTGATGTGATCACATTTAAGATTTGCGTCACGTTCTGTGTATCATCAGCTAGCTTATTGATCGTCTCTGCTGCGTGATTAATTTCTTCACTTAACGCTTGTGATTCGTTAACTGACACCTGAATTTGGCGCTTACTCTGCTCAACTTCTTGTTCGGCCAGCTGAGCAGCATCAGAAGCTTGTGACGCTGAATGAGAGATATCACCCACACTTAACCGCATTTCTTCCATAGATTGACGTACCACTTCCGCGTCATGCGTTTGTTGATTCGTTGCTCCTTCAGCTTTTTCCATGCCCTGAACAAGACGACTTGAGTCTTTCATCAAAGGCTCGACGACACTCATCACCTCGACAACCGCCCCTTTTAGTAACGCAACAAATTCATTGAAGTTTATGGATACTTGGCCAATTTCATCGTGAGAGCGCACATTGAGCGTAGTAGACAAAGAACCCTGCCCCTGCGCTAATAGTTTCAGATTTTGCGCCGCATCCTTAGCAGAGTTGCCTATACCTCTTGCAATCACAACCGCTAAGAAAACCAAAACAAGTAAAGAAATAACGGCCACAATCAACATTATCGTGAGCGCGTTTGCTGAACGCGCTTCGGTATTTTGAAGTAATTCAACAAAACGATCATTCGCGTTCGTTTTAGCCTTGGTAAAATCTGCGACTAGGCCTTCGTAGATTTCAGTTTTCTTTTTGGCATCTTCTTGGATGCGGGAAAAATCAGCTGTACCATCTATCATTCCCCCAGCAATTTGTTGCGCAATTTTGCCGTATTGTGCAAGTTCATCGCTATTATCTGAAGGCATAAAGCCGCTTTGTACCGACTCAATTTTTTGCAGGTTCGCTTGGATTTGCTGTTGATATTCTTTTGCTTTATCTAGTAATTCAGCATCCCCGAAGGTTACAGCTTGAGTGAATAGCTCATCTAAATTCTGCAGCTTATTTGCGTTTTCTGTGGCGAGGTTAAGAATTTTGTAAGTCTGCTCCTCTAATTCATTTAATGCCCTTTGATTAGAACTAATAGCGTTGTAATTAACAAACACGATAATCACAAAAGCGACAACCGCAACGAGCGTAATTGCGTGGATCTTTTTGGTGATACTAAGATCAGCAAAAGCAGTACCTAGACTCATATATACACCTTTTGAAGTAAGACGAGTTCATTATCGACTGATTTATTATAAATTTTAACTAAATATAGAATATTTCCAGCTTTTTTGCCGCTTGAGGATGAAGATTTAAACAAATTATTCAATCTGGGAACATATAAGTGTGAAAATAAAAAATGCCGCTCAATGAGCGGCATCAATAACAACAAGTAATTAGCGGGTTGAGTAATTGATTAAAGTAAACCTAACTTTTTCAATTCACGTGTCGCCATTTCGCTAGAAAGAGGAACGTAACCATCTTTCTCAACAATCTTTTGACCTTCTTTAGACAATACCATCTTCAAGAATTCAGCCTCGATAGGTGCTAATTCTTTATTAGGGTGCTTGTTCACATATAGGTATAGGAAGCGAGACAGTGGGTATTTGCCCTGTGCCACATTTTCTAATGTTGCATCAACGTAGTTCGTGCCTTTTTTCGCTAATGGTACGGTACGTACGCCTGACGTTTTATAACCGATACCAGAATAACCAATCGCATTCACTGAAGACGAGATAGACTGTACTACAGACGCAGAACCTGGCTGCTCGTTAACATTATTGCGGAAGTCACCTTTACACAGTGCTTTTTTCTTGAAGTAACCATAAGTACCAGATACTGAGTTACGACCATAAAGCTGAATATCTTTTGCTGCCCAATCACCCGATAGACCAACATCACTCCAGCGATTTGCCTGTGCTGCCGAACCACACTTGCGCGTTGAAGAGAAGATTGAATCAACCTGTTCAATTGTTAAGCCTTCAATTGGGTTATCTTTGTGTACAAATACTGCGAGCGCATCAATTGCTACGCGGATTTCTGTTGGCTTATAACCATAACGCTTTTCAAAAGCTTCGATTTCTTTTGATTTCATCTTACGGCTCATTGGGCCGAAGTTTGCCGTTGCTTCCGTTAGTGCAGGTGGCGCAGTAGAAGAACCAGCAGCTTGGATTTGGATATTTACGTTAGGGTAAATTCTTTTATATTCTTCTGCCCAAAACGTCATCATGTTGGCAAGCGTATCAGAACCTACAGAAGAGAAGTTTCCTGAGATCCCGCTGGTTTTATTATACTCTGGTAACTTTTCGTCTAAAGCAGATACTTGAGTAGAAACTAATGTAGTAATAGCCACACCCATTGCGGCAACTAAGCTTTTAAATTTCATTGGGGTCACTCCAGTTGTTGGTCCCAGTTATTTTACGCAGCTCATTGTGCAGCGATAAAATGACAATAAAATTACTCTTAAATTACACTTTTATGACTTTCATCATTTGTCATAAAAATTCGCTTTTGTTTGGGGAAAGCAAACCAAAAGCGAGAGCCTTCACCCACTTTGCTTTCAATATGTAAAGCTGAGTCATGACGAGATAACACATGTTTAGTAATTGCTAAACCAAGACCCGAACCGCCTGTTTTTCGGCTTCGTGCTTTATCCACACGGTAAAAACGTTCAGTTAGTCGGTTAATGTGTTCAGGCGCAATACCATCACCATTATCGACGACACTAAAGGTCGGCAAGTCATTTTCTAAATACCAACGTACACGAATGTGCCCACCGGGTTTGGTGTAATGAATAGCATTAAAAATTAAATTTGAGTAAGCACTGCGTAACTCATCCCCAGCCCCTTTGATATCCAAAGTCGGATCAATATCAAAAACGAGCTCATGGCCCTTTTCCTGATTAAGTGACTTGGCTTCGGTATGAATAAGATCAAGCATGGCAGGAATATTCACGGCTTTGTCATTGTCTTGCTTTCTCGCCCCTTCGATTCGAGACAAGGAAAGAAGTTGATTTACCAGACTATCCATCCGTTTACACTGATCTATCATAGTGCCATGTGCTTTAGCCCACATCGCGGGGGGTGGCATATTATCGCTATCCATCATCTCTAGATAGCCAGCCATGACGGTTAGCGGCGTCCTTAGCTCATGAGATACATTTGCGACAAAGTCTTTGCGCATTTGCTCTAATTGCTTTAGTCGGCTGACATCACGCGCCACTAGCATAAGCTGCTCGGCATAAGGCATGACTCGTATTTCCAACACTTGCTCATGTGCAAGTCCGGTCTCAAGCTCTAATGCTTCATCAAAGCGATGTTCATGCATGTATTTTACAAATTTAGGATCTCGGATAAGGTTATCCAATCTTTGACCATGATCTGTAGGCCATTGCAAACCTAACACTTTCAAAGCTAATTGGTTACACCACACAATACTGAGATCTTGTTGCAGTACAACGACCGCGTCTGGGATAGCTTCAGCCCCCTCACGAAAGCGTCGGATCAGTTCCGCGAGCTCATTACGCTTTTTACGATTACGTTGCTGAAGCTGATAGATCCCTTCAAACACTTGCTCCCAAGCGCCCTTACCTTCAGGTGGATTAAAACTACGTTGGTTGAGCAGCCAGTCGCTCAAACGATAGAGTTGTTTGTAATGCCAAACTAATAAGACGAAAGCACCTATGAAAAGAAACAGAAAAGGTGCACTGACTAAATAGCCAATTAAGGCTAGTGGTAGGAAATACAAAAACAGGCGTCTCGTTAACGCCTGTTTATCAATCACTCGATACATAGACTAAATCCATTTAGGAACCAAATAATTCAGTTCCTCTTGGAATACTAATTACAGTTTACTCGAAAAGCGGTAACCTGCACCACGTACGGTTTGCACTAAGCGATCGTGGCCAAGCGGTGCGATAGCTTTACGTAAGCGACGAATATGAACGTCTACAGTGCGATCTTCAACGTACACATTAGTGCCCCATACGTGATCTAACAGCTGTTCACGGCTATAAACACGTTCAGGGTGTGTCATGAAGAAATGTAATAAACGAAACTCTGTCGGCCCCATATCTAACTCAGTGCCCGCAGATGTCACTCGGTGAGAAATAGGGTCTAAACGTAATCCGTGAACTTCTATCGCTTCTTCTAGCGACGTCGGTGAAACTCGACGCATTACCGCTTTAATACGAGCCATTAGCTCTTTAGGAGAGAAAGGCTTTGTCACATAATCATCCGCACCAACCTCTAATCCTTTAACTTTGTCTTCCTCTTCACCTCTTGCCGTTAGCATGATGATTGGGATCTGACGGGTATATTCACTTTGCTTAAACTTTTTAGCAATTTGAATACCACTGCCTCCTGGCAGCATCCAGTCTAGTAGCACCATATCTGGATAAGGTTCTACCATAGCAGCAACTGCTGAATCATAGTCTTCCGCTTCAATTGCTTGAAAACCATTTTGCTCTAGTACGAACACCAACATTTCTCTGATAGGTGCTTCATCATCAACTACAAGTACTTTACGTGACATTCCCAATGTTCTCTCGTTACCGACGTTGTTGATGTCATTATTATGACTAACTGTGACATTTTTATGAAAGTGTAACGTGTAAACGCAAAACAAGCCAAAAAAATCTCTTTTTTGGCTACAAAGGGAATACCTTATTTATTTGTAATAATATGATTTTAAATATATTTTATACTAAAATATTGGTCTCAAAATAGTGTTTTCGAAATATGGACTACGATCTCCAAACCATACTACAAAAACTACGCTGCAATTCACCGCAAAATCAGCATGCTTTTTGTAAATAGCCTTACGCCTTTGTAAATTAAAAGTCATATCTCAATGTGACCGCCATCGTGTTGTGATCTTCGTTGTTATCCAAAGAAAATTTCGAATACCAAAGATACATACGAGCTTGTTTACTTAGACTTTTTTCCACACCTACTGAGGCTGCATTGCCAGAGTCTTTCAGCTTACCTGCAGCCCCATCCGAATCTTGATATTGAGCCAGTAAGGTATATGACTCAATCTGGTAAGCAGCACTCACCATGAAGCTATCTACTTCTTCATCACTATCAATCGCTTCATTTTGTTGATACATACCGCCGAGTTTAAAGTCCCCTAGTTTTCCTTGTACCGTCACGCGATTAATGTCTTGTCCCGCAACTTTATTGTCGTGGGCAACAGCAACATATACATTGGTTTTTTTGAGTTTGCTATCACCGTAACTTGCCGACAAAGATAAGCCATCTTCACCGTTTTGTTTGCTGTTGTCTTCGGCAATATAACTCACTGTAAACTGCAAATGATTAATAGCCGGAGTTGTATATTGCACGGTGTCACCAAGGCGATTTTCACCAACAAAGAACGAATTAATATCACCAGAAAAGTCATTCATTAAGTCCACTTTGCCTTGCGACTTTTTCATCGGTGTATCATCACGGCCGATCAGGAGCTGACCATAGCTCCCTTTAACCCCAAGATACTGAGAGCGTGCTGTAAGGTTATCACCTGACTTACCATCTTTGTCTTGATCTGTGATCTCAACTTGGAATTCATATTTATAAAAGACCTCAAGCCCATCCTGCAGCTTTGTCGATCCCTTTAACCCCATGCGAGAGTTATAACTCTCAATTGAAGTATCGCTATCACCGTCTTTATCAGAGTTTTGCACCCCGACATGAGCTCTACCGTATAGAGATACAGCTTCGTTTGCATAACTACAAACACTCATAGAGCAAAGGCTTAGAGCAACAAATGGTAGGTATTTCATTTTCATCTTTGATCACCTTGGATAGTATTTGGGCGCAGTACAACAAGGTTTGAGATGCTGAGGCCAGACAGAGAGGAGGTAGCGAACAGATCTCGTATTGTTAAAGTTAGACACTTTTAGCTGGAGATCAAGAAACTGACTCCGGGATCAGTATTTTATTAACTGGTAGGGATCATCCATAGTCAGGATCAGATTTTTACTAACAAGATCGTCCCCAAGATCATTTTCTTACTAACCTCTTACTACTTAACACTGGATCACGTTGGTATAAAAATGATCTAAGCGAGGCTAACTTATTGATCTGAGGTTTTGAAATATATCTACTTAGTTAAACAATGATCTTTGTTAGTAAAGATCTGATCCCTATTTACCTCGCTAGTAAAATGGCGGTCCAAGTGTATTTTCACTTTGCAAACCCTATTAAACATTGGCTTTCAATCAAGGATCAGATACAAAAAAGCCTCTATTTCAGAGGCTTTTTGAAGTATCAGCGTGCGATGCACAATTTTACTTAGTCAAATTTTGATCCGTAAGTTATTTCACTTTAGGATCTAACTCACCAGTTAGATATCTCAAGTGCATATCATCAAGTGAAATTGGCTTGATCTTAGCAGCTTGACCAGCTGTACCAAACGCTTCGTAGCGCGCAACACAGATCTCAGTCATCGCTTTCGTCGCTTCCGCTAAGAATTTGCGAGGATCGAAATTGCTTGGGTTTTGCGCAAGGTGGCGACGAATAGCACCTGTTGATGCTAAACGTAGATCAGTATCAATATTAACTTTACGAACACCGAATTTAATACCTTCAACAATTTGCTCGACCGGTACACCGTAAGTCTCAGGGATTTCGCCACCAAACTCATTGATGATTGCTAACCAATCCTGCGGTACTGAAGACGAACCATGCATTACTAAGTGAGTGTCAGGAATACGAGCGTGGATTTCTTTGATGCGGTTAATTGCTAAGATATCGCCCGTTGGTGGACGAGTAAATTTATAAGCACCGTGTGATGTACCGCATGCAATAGCAAGCGCATCTACATTGGTTTTCTTGACGAAGTCTGCAGCTTCTTCAGGATCTGTGAGTAGCTGATCTTCTGTTAATTTACCTTCAGCGCCAATACCGTCTTCTTCACCAGCTTCACCGGTTTCAAGAGAACCAAGTACACCTAACTCGCCCTCAACAGACACGCCACAAGCGTGCGCCATTTCAACAGTACGACGAGTAACGTCCACATTATACTCGTAGCTTGAAGGCGTTTTACCGTCTTCCATTAGAGAGCCGTCCATCATGACTGATGAGAAACCAAGTTGAATTGAGCGCTGGCATACAGCAGGTGAAGTACCATGATCTTGGTGCATTACAACTGGAATATGAGGCCATTCTTCTACAGCCGCTAAAATCATGTGGCGGATAAATGGTGCACCAGCATATTTGCGTGCACCAGCAGAACCTTGCACGATAACCGGACTATTTGTCTTGTCCGCAGCTTCCATAATCGCACGCATTTGCTCTTGGTTATTCACGTTGAATGCCGGAACGCCATAACCATGCTCAGCTGCATGATCGAGAAGTTGACGCATACTGATTAAAGCCATATTGCTTTTCTCCAATTGTTGATAGCCACCGCTATCGGTTTGAACGGATAATATGTTTACACCAGCCAACGCTGATGAAGTTAACCACTTTATTTGTTGGCTAACCGGACGCTACGCGTCGTCAAGCAAACATCAAGTATGTGAGAGAGTGATGTTTACCTGATATTAAGAGGCAGCTTAACGCTACCTCAATCAATTTTAGTCTCTAGCTCGCTGCTCAAGCATGGCGACCGCAGGAAGCGTTTTACCCTCAAGAAATTCAAGGAAAGCACCACCACCTGTAGAAATATAAGAGATATCTTGCTCAACACCATACTTATCGATAGCAGCTAACGTATCGCCACCACCAGCAATTGAGAATGCTGACGACTTAGCGATAGCATTGGCAATCGCTTCAGTACCATTACCAAATTGATCAAATTCAAATACACCCACTGGGCCATTCCAAACCACAGTGCCAGCATTTGCAATGATCTCGGCAAGTTGAGTTGCAGTATCAGGACCGATGTCGAAGATCATGTCTTCGTCTGAAACTTCGCTCGCATCTTTAATGGTAGCAACTGCAGATTCTGAAAACTCATTACCGACAACCACATCAGTCGGAACAGGAATATCACCGTCATTCGCTCTGGCAGCGGCCACTAGCTTGTTCGCTTCAGGGATCAAGTCCGCTTCGTACAGAGACTTACCAACAGGGTTACCCGCTGCAGCAATGAAAGTATTCGCGATACCACCACCAGTAACGAGTTGGTCAACAACCTTAGACAATGAATCAAGCACGGTTAGTTTGGTTGATACTTTAGAGCCGCCAACGATAGCCACCAAAGGACGAGCTGGATTATCTAGTGCTTTGCCAAGCGCGTCGAGTTCTGCCGCAAGCAATGGACCTGCACAAGCCACCTCAGCGTACAAGCCAACACCATGTGTTGAAGCCTGTGCGCGGTGCGCAGTACCAAAGGCATCCATCACGTAGACATCACAAAGCGCTGCTAGTTTTTTCGCAAGTACTTCATCGTCTTTCTTCTCGCCAACGTTAAAACGCACGTTTTCGAATACGATAACTTCATTGTCTTGTACATCCACGCCGTCAAGATAGTCAGTCACTAAACGTACATCTTGAGATAACGCATCATTAAGATAATCCACAACCGGCTGCATGGAGTATTGTGCATCATATTCTCCCTCGGTTGGACGACCAAGGTGAGACATCACCATCACTTTAGCACCTTTTTCTAGCGCTAATTTGATACTAGGTAGTGCAGCACGGATCCGCGCGTCCGACGCGACTTTGCCATCTTTAATTGGCACATTTAGGTCTTCGCGGATCAACACACGCTTGCCGTTTAAATCTAAATCCGCCATCTTAATGACTGACATTGGACATCTCCTTAAAGAACGATACATTTTGTTATCTACAAGGCAGCAATCGTTTGCTACCTCGGTTTGAATTATTGTTTTAATTTTGTGCAGACAATTTGATTATAACAGCGTCTGAAACAAATGATTAGCCACGCATCATCACGCAAGCGGTATCAAGCATACGATTAGCAAAACCCCACTCGTTATCACACCAAACTAGCAGCTTAACCAAGCGCTTGTGACTCACTCGAGTTTGCGTACCATCTATAATACAAGAATGTGGATCGTGATTAAAATCAACCGATACTAGCGGCTCTTCAGTGTAGCTCAATACCCCTTCTAAACGACCACCAGCGGCCTGCTTTAGAACCGAGTTTACCGCATCAATTGTGACATTTTCATTGAGCGTAACGCTCAGATCCATCGCCGTAACATTGATTGTTGGCACCCGTACCGCGATCGCCTCAAAACGACCTTGAAACTTAGGTAAAATACGCTCAATACCGCGAGCCAGCTTAGTATCAACAGGAATGATGGATTGGCTTGCCGCACGCGTACGCCGCAAATCACTGTGATAAGCATCAATCACTTGTTGATCATGCATAGAGGCGTGAATAGTCGTAATAGCACCGGACTCAACACCAAACTTATCGTCTAGCACTTTAATTACCGGAACAATACAGTTTGTTGTACATGAGCCGTTAGACACAATGGTGTGCTCAGGTAACAATATCTCTTCGTTGATACCGAAGATCACCGTCGCATCAACATCAGCATCCGCGGGGTGTGAAAACAGTACTTTCTTTGCCCCAGCCTGAATATGCGCAAGTGCGTGCTGACGAGAATGATAGACGCCAGTGCAATCGAGCACCACATCAACATCCAGCGCACGCCAAGGCAGGTGACTTGGATCTGGCTCTGAAAATAACTGGATCTTATCCTCAGCTACTTCCAAAAAAGATTCTGTTAACGAAACTGGAAAAGCAAAACGCCCATGTGAGGTATCGTATTTTAGAAGATGCGCGATCCCTTTAGGATCCGCCAACTCATTGATGGCTACAATTTGTATTTCGTGGTGACGACCCGACTCATAGAGTGCTCTTACGATATTACGCCCTATTCGACCAAAGCCATTAATTGCAAGCTTGATTGTCATTAAATTGAAAATCCATGAAGTCGCAAGTACGAAAGTTCCCCTTCGTTTTGATGGCGCTATTGTAATCGACCTGAGTGAAATGTGTAAGAGGCTAGGGCAATTTTTTAACTCAAGTTAAATCCGCAATTTTACATTTACCACCGGCACAGATGGCCTGAGATTGCGCCAACAGTAGCTCCGCTGTCGCTAAAGCATCGCTAAGCGCATCATGCAATTGGTGAGGAGGTAAACCATAACGCATTCTACAAGCGTTTAGTGTTAACGCATCTTGCGCCAGCGGATAGCCTTGCTTTAACACACGACGCTTATCTATCTGCATGGTATCTAACAGCAAGGCAGGTCTTACGTTTAGCTCAAAGCGCTGAAATGCCGCCTTAAGAAACGCCCAATCCATCTGTACGTTATGACATACCAACACTTTACCGTGGAGCGCATGCTGAAGCGCTAGCAGCAGAGTTTGTAAGGACTCACCTTCAGCCAATCTGCTACTATCAATACCGTGGAAAACTGGACTTTGTGCAAGCGTTCTCACTTCACTGTTCAAATGATACTGTGCATCTTTCACTTGGATCCGCATATTTTTAATCGGCAACCAACCAGCCGACACAATTTCATGGCGCTTAGGATCAAGCCCGGTGAGCTCAAGGTCAAGCACCACCAACTCGGCTTGCGCAAACGGCAGATGTTTATAGCGCCACTTAGCAACTGAGTGAGAAAACCAGTTCATTGCTTATAAACTCCCTCGAGCAAACTTAAACGCACTCGCCTGCTGTGCTTGTTTGACTAAATAAAATGCTTCTTTGAGTTGATGGCGTTCAAGAGAGGAGAGGTTTTCTGGGTTAATACAGTTTCCTGGTAATCCTTCACGGTTGATTTGGGTCTTTAACCGCAATTGTGTTAAAAACCGCCAACAGTCTTTTAGATTGTCGATATCCGACTTGGCAAGTAATGGGCTTTTAGTCAGTGCTTCCAGGCGCTCTAATGTGTTAGCTCTTGCAACCCCTACCTTGAGCGCATACAACCTAACCACATCGTTGATAATGGCAACCCCACGTTTTTTCAGATCTAAATACTTATGTTTGCTCTTGTCTTTTTCCAGCTTAAATTGTTGAAAGATCCCAATCGGTACCGAATTTGCGTTGATGTCTGTCGCCATTGCCGCATAAAACAGCTCGTTTCGACTGATCTGATCCAAAGATTGGCGCAGGGTCGCATAGAGATCGCTGGCGCCATCAATAAAACGCATATCAAAGTAGATCTTGCAATTAAGCATCGCTTTTGGCGTAGGAGACAAGATCCACTTGCTAAATTTGGCGGTCCACTGGGCAACTGTGCCACGGCAATCTGCATTACTAGCCATGATATTTCCTGGGCAAGATTGAATACCGCACTCGTTGAGTTGCTCACAGACAAACGCGCCTAAAGCAGCAAAGTAACGACGATCGTTTTCGCTGATATTGTCTGGTAGCAATAAACCATTGTCTTGATCTGAATGTAAGGTCTGCTCTTCTCGTGCCTGAGAGCCAAAACAGATCCACGCAAAACGGCATGGTGCAGCACCGTGCTGCTGTTGATATAAATAGATTAATCTTGATGTTAGCGCATCAGTGAGGCCACTTAATAGCTTGCCAATCAGTGAAATATCTTCGATATGATAGGAAAATTGGCGTAACAGATCTGGGATCTCCTGAGCGCAGTTTTTGATAGCCAGAAGATTTTGCGCTTTATAGATTCTGCCAATAAGTTGCACCGGATCACTTTTTTGCTGTCTCAGCAGATCGGTGCTGGTCAGCATGCCCAGTGGTTTATATGCTTCATTTAACACTGGCAAGTGATGAATATTGTGCTTAAGCATTAAATGCAGGGCCGAAAACACACGGTTGTTTTCGAAAATATGTTTTGGCTTTTCCGTCATGATCTCAGCAAGTGGAGCACTGGGATCTTTGTCTTGCGCTAGAACTCGATTGCGCAGATCTCTATCCGTCACAACGCCAACCAAGCGCGCTTGCTCCGTGACCATAATTGATGAAACACGATGCTGGCTCATCAATTTGGCAGCGTCACGAATACTCGCTGTCGGCGCGATAGTAACCGCGTCTTTAGTCATTAGCTCAGATATTTTCCGCTCTGACCAAGTTTCGCTTTGCTGTTTATAACGAGAAGAAAGTAGTCGGTTAGCATGTGCTCTAACAAAGTATTGCTCAAAAGGTTTATATTCTCGGCGCAAAAAATCAAAGTTCTGCTCATTGAGAATATAAACCAAGCCATCTTTTTGAACTTCGATGCGATTTTGAATGGCATCACCGGTTAATAAAGAAGGATAACCAAAGTAATCTCCCTCACTCATACGACCAATGACTTCGTCTTTTGCAGAGATCAGATCAACCACACCTGAGCGCAGCAGATATAGATTTGGCTTGCCATCTTGAAGCCAATCTTGTTGATTCGTCTGGCTAAGATAAACAATTTCGATATGTTTTGAAAAGTAGCTGGCAGCCGCTTCGGGCAATTCAGAAAACGGGGCTTGTTTATAAACAAACTGAAAGACATCTTGAATTTCTGGCGTCATACCTAACTGTCCTTTTAATCGTCTACAATTTTGCACTATCAAAAACAAATTTGCCCAGCACGCTGGCTGGGCAAATTCGATTAGCATTGCTTAGTGTGCGTGAGCAGCGCTAGACCCTTTAGGGTTACGGATCCCATCAACCATCACTTTGACTTCTTCAGGTGTATCCGCAGTCACCTTCATAACCAGTGCAGCTACAACGAAGTTCACTAGCATACCTACAATACCAATCCCTTCAGGAGAAATCCCAAACAACCAGTTTGCAGGGGCATTTAGCTCAGGGCTAACAAACTTAAAGTAAATAATATAAGCCGCAGTGAAACCTATACCCGTTACCATGCCGGCAATCGCACCTTCTTTATTCATTCGCTTAGAGAATATCCCCATGATAATTGCAGGGAAGAAACTCGCCGCAGCCAACCCGAAGGCAAATGCAACCACCGAGGCAACAAATCCTGGCGGGTTTATACCAAAGTACGCCGAGATTGCGATAGCGACCATCGCTGCTAAGCGTGCAGCCAGCAATTCTTGTTTATCGTTGATATCCGGCTTAATGGTACGCTTCAACAAGTCATGTGATACCGATGTTGAAATAACCAGTAGCAAACCAGCGGTTGTCGATAGCGCTGCTGCAATACCACCTGCAGCGACCAATGCAATCACCCACGCAGGCAAATTTGCAATTTCTGGATTCGCCAATACCATAATATCGCGGTCAATCTTCACTTCGTTTGCACTGGCAGGATCGTCAATCTTACCTGCAGAGTACTGCATTTTGCCATCACCATTCTTATCATTGAATACGATAAGGCCCGTCCTTTCCCAGTTTTTCACCCACTGTGGTGCTTCTTCATATACCGTGCCACTACCATCTTTACCGTTGATAGTATCGATCATGTTTACACGAGCGAACGACGCAACAGCGGGTGCAGTTGTATATACGATAGCGATAAACACTAAGGTCCAAGCGGCTGAAATACGAGTGTCTTTTACTCTAGGAACGGTAAAAAAGCGAACAATTACATGTGGCAGACCAGCAGTACCAACCATAAGTGCAGCGGTAATAGCAAACACATCAACCATACTCTTAGAGCCTTCAGTGTACTGCGCAAAACCGAGCTCGGTACTGAGTCCATCTAGCTTGTCGAGTAGATAGGTGCCCGAGCCATCAGCCAACGTTGCACCAAAGCCGGTTTGTGGTAGTAAATGGCCCGTCATCATCAGTGAGATGAAAATAGCAGGAACTAAGTAAGCAAAGACAAGTACACAATATTGAGCGACCTGTGTATAAGTGATCCCCTTCATACCGCCAAGTACCGCGTAGAAGAATACAATCACCATACCGATGTAAACACCCGTTTCAATATCCACTTCGAGGAAACGAGAGAACACCACACCAACACCACGCATTTGACCGGCAATATAGGTAAAACAAATGAAGATAGCACACAGGATCGCAACCACACGTGCAACCTGAGAATAGTAACGATCACCAATAAAATCTGGTACCGTGAACTTACCAAATTTACGCAAATAAGGTGCTAAACACAGGGCAAGTAATACATAACCGCCGGTCCACCCCATGAGGTAAACACCGCCGTCGTAACCAGCGAAGGAAATAATCCCCGCCATTGAAATAAAGGACGCTGCACTCATCCAATCTGCAGCAGTTGCCATACCGTTTGCAACAGGAGGTACACCGCCGCCAGCAACATAGAATTCATTCGTGGACCCAGCTCTCGCCCAGATAGCGATACCGATATAGAGCGCAAAACTAAGGCCGACGATAATAAAAGTTAAAATTTGAACATCCATCGATTAGCTCCTCACTCATCCACGCCGTATTTTTTATCTAACGCATTCATTTTTGAAACGTAGACAAAAATTAACGCAACAAAAGTATAAATTGCGCCTTGCTGAGAAAACCAAAATCCGAGTTTAAATCCAAAAAAACGAACTTCGTTGAGCACATCAACTAACAGGATGCCGAATCCAAATGAAACGACAAACCAAATAGCGAGTAGCTTAAACATCAAGGCGAGATTTTCTGACCAATATGCTTTCGCTTGTTCTTCACTTTTAAAAGCCATTTTAAATCTCCTATCACCCGCTCCAACATGGAGCAAGTTGTGTTAATAGACCTTAATGAGAGTAGCAACGGCTTGGTAAGTTGAAATTGAGACCTTAGTCGTAACGGCAAATTAACGTTTACGTAAACTACAGATACGTGATATTCATTAGAATTAAAAAGTCTTTATAAACAAATAGATAAGTCAAAACAGGTTGGATAAAGATGTATTTTCAATGAGTGGATACGACAGTAAGACATTAGTCTAACTTGAATGGTGAATGAACCTCTTTACTCACCAAAGAAAACTCTAACACTTTGATTTTAAGTCACATGTAAAGCTCAAATTAAATTATAAGAGTAAACTAGACTATGGGTGCCATTTGTTTGCTAAAGTATGACAATATTAATACCCAAAAACTATAACAAACATTATGACTGCCATTTTACTCCTTGTTGCCGCTGCTTATATTGGTGTACTTTTTTGGCTCGCCAACTGGGGAGATAAAACCACCCCCCGCGCACTCAAAATTAGTCATCATCCGTTTGTTTATGCCTTTTCCTTAGGGATTTACTGTACCTCTTGGACTTATTACGGCTCGGTAGGTACTGCGGCCACCAGTAGCTGGCATTACTTCCCTATTCTTTTGGGGCCCATTTTACTGTTTTTGTTCGGTCAGGGGTTTTTGCGCAAACTCATATTGGTCAGTAAAAAGCAGAATATCACTACCATTGCCGACTTCATTTCAGCACGATACGGTAAACGCCAAACTACGGCCGTCATGGTAACGATGATAGCCCTATTGGCAACCATTCCATATATTGCACTCCAGCTCAAAGCCTTGAGTAGTAGCTTTTTGTTATTACAGCAGGATGAGCAAGTGTCTGGCACTGCGCTCGCATTAGCTGGCACCTTGATCATGGCATTATTTGCGATTTTCTTTGGCACCAGAAAGGTAGATGTGACTGAGTATCGCTCAGGGTTGATGTTGGCCGTTGCTTTTGAATCTATCGTTAAGTTACTCGCACTCGGTATTGTTGCCGTGCTTGCATGGCAATCTTTAGCTCAAGTTCCAGACTCATTTGAAGCATTGAGCGAACATTGGCAATCTTTTGACTTCTTTAACTTCAACTTCGTTGGACAAACGCTTATGGCAGCGGCTGCCATCGTCTGTTTGCCCCGACAATTTCATGTTGTGGTGGTAGATAACCACAATACTTCACACTTAAAAACCGCACGTTGGGCATTTACGCTTTACTTGTTATTGATAGCAGCCATGATCATCCCAATCGCTACCGCCGCTATCCACCCCGATATTGGCTATGGTGCGGCACCGGATAGTTTCGTACTCGCTTTACCTATCATGATGGAGCATCCGATCCTAGCTACATTTGTATTTATCGGCGGTTTATCTGCGGCAACGGCCATGATAGTCGTTGCGACTCTCACACTTAGTACCATGTTATCAAACGATGTGGTATTGCCTCTGTTGTTCAAGCGTAAATTTAAGAAGAACATTCTTAACAGCAGTTTTAAGAGTCAAATACTCTTAGTCCGACGCTTTGTTATCGCCGCAATCTTATTACTTTCATATATGTACCAGCAATGGTTTGGTCATGGTGAAGCACTCGCAAATATGGGGTTAGTTGCCTTCTCATTGGTGACTCAGCTATTGCCTGCAATTGTCGGTGGACTTTATTGGCGCAAAGGCCATGCGTATGGCGTATATGCGGGGCTCATCGCAGGTTTTATCTGCTGGATGCTATTTCTTATGTTTCCAATTCTGGAAGCTGGAGGATTACTTGATTACGAAATGCGCCAGACCCTTATCACCCGAGGAACTTTACTTGCACTGCTCGCCAACATTAGTTGCTATATTAGCTTTTCTATCGGCGCACAGGAGCGCCTAATCGACCGTATTCAGGCCGCGGCATTCGTAAACCCTAAAGATCAGGCTGCGCTCTCTAAACGCTTGAATAAACAAGTTCGCGCTACCGTGTATGACTTTAAAGTGCTACTACAAACCTTCTTGGGGGTTCAGCGCAGTCAGCAATTACTCGGGCACTATGCTCAAAATAATATTTTAGAAGATAATGACGCGTACCCAGCTCCTGAATTTATCTCATTCTGCGAGCGCGCACTCACGGGAGTGCTCGGTGCTTCATCAGCCCAAGCTCTGATCCGTACCGTGTCATCGGGTCGCCAAATGGCATTTGAAGAGGTGGTTAACTTTTTTGATGAAACCACACAAGCACTACAGTTCAACCAAAACCTACTTTATACCTCATTAGAAAATTTAAGCCATGGGATTTCGGTTGTTGATAAAGATCTAAAACTAGTTGCATGGAACAGGCGTTATCACGAGATGTTCGCCTACCCTGATGGTTTCTTAGAAGTAGGACAACCGATAGAAGAAGTGATCCGCTTTAACGCCGAGCGCGGTGAATGCGGACCTGGAGAAATTGATAAACACGTCGATAAACGAGTTCAACATCTGAAAAATGGCACTCCTCACCACTTTATTCGCCACCGCCGTAATGGCCAAGTATTTGAGATGACGGGAAACCCGCTTCCTGAAGGCGGGTTTGTGACGAGTTTTTCAGATATCACCACGCATATTGCGACGCAAAACGCACTGGAAGAAATCAATATGGATCTAGAGAACCGTATTGAAGCCAGAACCCAAGAGATCCGCACCATTAATATGGATCTTAAAGCGGAAATAGCCAATCGTCACGAAACAGAGCAGGCACTAATGGCCGCTAAAAAAGAAGCAGAACAAGCAAATGAGAGTAAAACTCGCTTCTTAGCGCTTGCCAGTCATGATATTTTGCAGCCACTCAATGCCGCACGCCTGTACTTAGCAGCGATTGATACCCACAATCTAATAAGTAAAGATCAGGGTAACTTTGAAAAACTCACCGATAGCCTAGACTCCACCGTGCACCTGATGAGCGCGCTTTTGGATATTGCAAAACTTGAGCAAGGTGCAATGAAGCCCACTCCTAGGCACTTCAACATTGACGATATCTTATTACCACTGGCAAATGAGTATGCCATCATTTCAAAAGAGAAAGGTCTCGAACTTAAGGTAAGAAGCTCCCACAGCATTGTACACAGCGACACCACTTACCTACGCCGAATCATTCAAAATCTGGTTTCCAATGCCGTTAAATATACCGACAGTGGCAAAGTGCTTATCGCCTGTCGACGCCGTAAACATAGTTTGAGGCTTGAAGTATGGGATACCGGTCCAGGTATTTCAAACCATGAGCAAAATAAGATATTTAACGATTTTTATCGTATTCAAGCGGGCGATAATAAAGGTATTGGGCTTGGGCTTGGTGTTGTAAAACGTCTATGCGATCTCTTATCCATCACAATTTCAGTGAACTCGGTTGTCAATCAAGGCAGCCGCTTTGCCATAGACATACCCTATGGCAATGTGGATTTACTCCAAGTAAAAGAAGATATTAGTCAGAAACCGCAAAGCAAAACTCAACTTAATGTCATCGCGGTTGATGACGACCCGAAAAACCTAGAAGCCATGGCGAGCCTGCTAGATAAATGGCATTGCCACTATCAGCTGTTTTACAAAGTAGAAGACGCGCTTGCTTACGCAAAACACAATCCCGCACCTGATGTTATTTTAATGGATTACCAACTTAACGATAACTGTGATGGGATCTCTTTGATCAAATCGCTACGCACCGTTTGGCAGAATACGATTCCTGCTATTTTAATTACCGCCGTGAGGGATGAAGAAGTAAAAATCGCCGCTAAAAGTGAGCAGATCCATTACCTGTCTAAGCCAGTAAAGCCAGCAAAACTCAAAGCTCTGCTCAATCATGGACGGTGATCAAAAAAGCCTAAGTAAACTTAGGCTTGAGTCGCGGATATCAAAGCTTTACCATTATTGTAAAGCTAAGCAAGAACTAGTGTGATGCCAGTGCCAGTAATTGATTTTCAGCTTCTACGACGTCGCTAACTTATTCGGCTGTATAAAAATCTCTCCCTTCACAGTCATCACTAAACTAAACTGGCTCTTGTGCTGTGCAATAAACAACTCATCAACAGTCACATCCGAAATCTCTTCTACCAGTGGTCTTATCCCCTGAATTATCATTATTTGGAATGTCTGAAGATGAATCATCAGAGCCACAACCCGCCAATAGCAAACTCAAAGCAATACAACTCAACGTAAATCTATTGGATATCCCTCCTCGGTCCTTTAAAGTAACGCAACACGGTTCTTTACGTGCTTTCATTGCGATGCAGTTACACCTAAGTGATAGCTTCACTGTTGAACTGTCTGACAAAAATCGTCTTAACGAAAAACCTGTGAGATTTTTTCTGCCAGCTAGAAATTAATTACATTTGATACCTATTTGTTGCTAGGATAATGAAGTAATAACAAGATAGGGAATGCGCATGGATATCATTGCACTGCTGGCCGATTGGCAAAGAGGCTGCAAAGAAAGTGAGAAAAAGCTTAAAGCCTTAGTTTATAACCACTTAAAAACCGTGTGTAGTTTACACCTTGAAGCACACAAGAAACAAATGGACGCGACATTCATTCTAAGCCATTTGCCTAATACTACCTGCCTCTTGCACCAATCCTTAATGGAATTGATCCCTCCAAGCTATGGCATTGAGCATAAGACACACTTTAATCGCTACCTAAGCCTTTTTGTACGTAATATGCTACGAGATGAAATTCGCAAATTAAAAGCACAAAAGAGAACACCACCAACTTATTGGATTGAAGAAGCTACAGAGGCACCTCCTGACCAATATCTAGCACTAGATAGTGCCCTTTCACTGCTTGCGAAACAACACCCAACAAAAGCAGATATTTTTTCACAGCATTATTTTTTGGGCCTTGAGCCTGAACAATTGGCTCAGCAACTTAATATTTCAACAGCGACTGTTTATAGAGAGCTCAAAGCCGCAAAAGCCTTTATCAGGGTAAATGCGTAAAATAATAAAGGAAGCCCTATGACTTTTAATGATGCGCTCAGCGTATTTGATCACTTACTTGACAATTATTCTCAAAACCTGACCGCGGGTTTAAATAGCATACCCGAATTGTCGCCACAACTGAGAGATGAAGTAACGGCATTAATCTCAGCACATGAACAAAATGTGCAGCAAACTTTGTTTAGCAATATCATTGCGGCTCAAGTAGATACTTTAGATGCAGATAAAGATTTGCTTTCACTCACCGGTGAACAGATCCAACACTTTAAACTCAAAACGCTACTGGGCTCGGGCGGTATGGGGGTGGTGTATCTTGCTGAGCGCTGCGACGGCCAACTAGAACAACAGGTCGCCATTAAAATTATTGCGCCATCAATCACTTTGTTAACCTCAAAAGAACTCGCGTTTAAAGAAGCGCAATATTTGGCCCGCTTAAACCACCCCAATATTGCTAAAGTGTACGACGTTGGCACAACAGAAAGTGGCCTAATTTACCTAATCATGGAATACATAGAAGGCGACCCCTTACAGCAGTTTTGTGCAACTGCGACTAATGATGAAATGCTGAAGCTACTGATTAAAGTATGTGATGCAGTAAGTTACTCTCACCAAAATCGAATTATTCATGGTGATTTAAAGCCCGATAATATCTTGGTGGATAAGCTGGGTGAGCCAAAACTGGTGGACTTTGGCGTAGCTCATACGCTAAGCGAGCAAAGTAACGCAACCTATTCAGCATATATCAATGGGCTAAGTAGAGACTACGCCAGCCCAGAGCAGCTTGCTGGAGAGCCATTAACCACACAAAGTGATGTGTATAGCTTGGGCAAGATCTTAAAAAAACGATTAAATTCGGAAACTAATAGGGCTAAAGTTAATGCTGATTTACTTGCAGTATTAGACAGAGCAACTTCAGCGGCCTTATCAGTAAGATATAGTTCAATCGCCTTATTGCAGGCCGATCTTCATGCAGTTTATGAAAAAAAGCCTTTATCAGCTACAACAAAGAAAAATACAATTCTTTATAGGTTGCAAAAACGATTCTACCGTCAGCCATTTCTTACCTCACTTTTATCTGTAGCAGTACTTGCAATCATCACAATGACTGCAGCACTGATTGCTAAAAACCAACACTTAAATGAACAGTATCAGCAAAAGTCGGCAATTGTTAACTACTTAAAAGATGTCTTTTATGCCGCAGATCCGAGATATTACAACGGAGAAAAGCCTGATTATGCACAGCTTCTATATTCTGGTAGCGCTAATTTAGACACTCAATTACCTAAGCAGAACGACGCCAGAATAGAAATTAAAGAAATTATCGCTCGCGCACTATTATCACTCGGAGATTATGAAAGGGCACGAATGCTGTTAGAGTCAGATATAGATAGCAACAAGCTCAATATACCCTTGGCAGAAACCATGTTCTATCAAGGTGCTTATGACCAAGCTGATGAGCTATTAAGCAAACTCACTCTAAGGCATGGTAGTGAAGAGTGGATAGAAAAAATCATCATTAGAAGTGCGATTCAATTAAAGCGAGGCAACAATAAAGAAGCCGTTGAAACGCTAGATAAACTTGCAAACCTAGTTCCAAGCACCGCAAACCAACAAAGACAGCTCATTCAAGCATCAGTAAAAAAAGCCATAGCTTACGATGAGCAGAGCATGTTTCAAGAAGCACTGCAAGAAATACAAAAAGCTTCTAAACTGGCAGAAGCCACCTACCCTGCTGACCATATTGGCCTACTTGATGTTTACAATACTCATGGCAACATTCTAAGTAGCTTAGGTGAGCTTGAAAAGGCCAGTAAGATATATAAAAAGCACCTTAACATTACCAAAAAGGTACTCGGTGAGCAGCACCCTTCCACCGGTAATGCATACAGAAACATCGGCTTTATAGAAGAAATGCAGGATCATTTCGAACTCGCGATCGAGTATTACAAGTCTAGCGAGTCCATTTTTTTAGAAAGTTATGGTGAGGACCATGAACAACTGGCATTTTTATGGAATGACATCGGGATAGCCTCACGCCTACGAGGAGACTTTGAGCAATCAGAGCACTATTTATTGAAAGCAGCTACAACCGCCAAAAAGGTGCTAGGTAAAAACAACCCCAATGTAGCTAGTATTTTAGGTAATCTCGCCATTGCTCAATTTTATTTAAAAAGACACGAGCAAGCTATCGATACGCTAAACTCCGCTTTAAAAATTGATTTATTATCATCGGGAGAGCTTCATAGCCGAACTGGTCATAGGTATTTCTGGTTAGGTTTTGTTCATGCAAATATTGGGGAGCTGGAACAAGCAAAAAAATATAACTCGAAATCAGTAGATGTATTTTCGCAGATATATCCTAAGGGAAATAAAACGACTTGGGACGCAATCATGCACAAGTTAACTATACAGTTGTCAAAAAAAGAGTATAAACAACTTGAAGAAAGCTTTATAGCTGCTGAAGAGTTTATACGAAGTTCAGCTGAACAGACTCGTTTTTCGAATGATATAAATAAGGTAAAGGTGCTTAGTGCGTTAATTAGAGGAGATATTGAGCAAGCGAAAATAGCATCATCTAAAATTGATGTAACGGTTTCGCATGATAGTAGCGAGGCATTACTTAATTTTTGGAAAAATATTCCGCATAAAAAACACACAGATTTATCTAAGGCTAAACAACAAACCTATAATCACCGAGGAGTCAGACGGATAGAAGAACTTCATAGCTTGCAAAACTGCTACATTAACAAGCCTATTTCTGAGTGCAAAATAGCAAGTCCAGTGTTACTTTTGCTCTAGTTTTGCAGAATAATGGTAATTTCTGGCAGAGCCTTAGCGATAGCGGTGCTTAACTTACTTTTCTCAGTTCAAAATTGGTCAATTAATTAACGCTATTGGTATTAAAGCCAGACTCAATCTTTAATAATTGAGCCTGGCTTACTAGTTATACGCAGTTCGTTTAAGCCATTGGCTAATGAGGGTAGACCTTGATGTAGCGTGTGTGTTCATTGACTTCAATGACCATATAAGACTTACCGTAGTAACCCAGTTCTGCATAGTTGCCATCAACGCCATTTGCTAGGTTTTGGTGGTTCAATACGTTGCTTGTTATGTAAGTTTGATACAAGTTTCCATTGTGATCCTTAACTGCATCAATGTGAGCATACTCATTGTCTTCGACCATAATGACGTAATATCTGTAAGAACCATAAAACCTTCTGGCTGATGCTGAGTCGGTATCACCAATTTTTTTGTATCCGTGCTCTAGCGGGGTAAGCCACTCATTATGATTGGCAAGCCTATTATTGCCGGCAAAAACAGAATATTTATGCCTGCCTGGCGCCGCTTGTATATATTTTCTTGCTAACTCTCTGTCATAAAAGAAGTATTCTTCTGCCTCACCAGAGCAATTATTGAATGCATCTCTTCCCCAGCACAACAACAACTTGTCTGGCTCTGAGCGATAGATACCTATGTAATCAACATCGGAGCCATCATCAATTCTGATGAAACCGTCAACGATTGTGTACTCAAGGGTGATGTTTCTTCCATTTACAACCGCACGAGCCTCTCTATCACTAAAGGTAATCTCTGTGAGCTGAAACGATTTGTCATTTCCTGAAAAATAAACATTGTACAAGGTTTTTCCATTCAACCATGAAGAACTAAATTTGGATATATTCCCCTGCTGTTTTGGATAAACTCTGAAATAAATCTGATCACTTGTTCTGGCACCTTCGTTGTCTTTTACTTCTAGATAGACTGTAAGTATTTTCTCTTCATCGGTTTCTGGAATAGTGAAGGTTGCAATACTATCAGATACGCTAAATGGTAAATATTGCTCCCCCATCTTCACATACCAACGCCGACTCAGAATATAACCATCAGGGTCATTGTAGTGTGCTGGCAAAGAAACATTTTCTCCAGAAGTAAGCTTGTTACTAACTGGGCTGATTATTGCTACAAAAGGAGAAATATTTGACTGGTTTTGAATAAAGCTTACCTTAAACTTTTCATCTTCCAGTTTATTATTCTCCGTCTCGATCGACAGTTTATAATCATAGACTTGAAACTCAGGAGAGACGTTATGCTCGCCACTACATGCAATTGTTGAATTTTCTGAGCTGACACAAGCAAGTAGTACTTTATCTCTGGATTCAGTTTCTATATTGACAATTAACTCATCAGCTTCAATGCTCGAAACTTCGTCTAATAACAGCGAAAACTTTATGGAATCTAATTCTTTAATCTCACTATTTGAAACTTTGATTTCTGTTTTCTTAGTGAAAAGCCCAAACTCATGAGATGTATTGAAGACCTTAAAATCAGCAATGTTTACAGATTCATCGTTAACTTTTCGTATGTGTTTATCAGCGCTTAAGATGATATCTAGCATTCTTCCATCTTCAGCTAAAATTTGTGAGTCACTGAAGATTTCTTTTAGGTTGCCAGTTGGCTCCTGATCAGAAACTGCTAATTTATATAGTTCATATCGTTGTAAGAACAGATCAAGGTTGACCCAAAAAGCCCTAATTTCCTCTGGCTCAGTAAGTGAACCAGCAGGAATATAGCTGCTAGAAGTAAGAAAACCATGTTGTATTACATAATCATTATAAAATGCATCACCATTAAAAGACATTTGTACTGCACTGATAAACTCCTCAAAGTCGAAGACTCCTTTATCTCTTAGTGACGCATAAGCTTCTATTTGAATCCCTAATATTTTGTCACTCACCTTCTTCATTTCCTTTATCGGGGTGGTGATTACGGCTTCTAGATACCAAGACACAAAGTCCGTAGGTAATATACCAATAGCGCTATTTATTAGTCCAGTTGCTCTGGTAATATTTCGTAGCGTACTGGCATCGAAAAAATTGAAACCAAACTCAGCGGCCTCTAAAACTAACTGAGCGTCACTTCTAAAGTCCGCGAATGAAAACCCAGCTTCAGCAAGTTTGTTATACTGGTTGGCTAAACTATTGGTGTAAATCTCCTTATCTTTAAACTTATGAAATGACTCAGCCAAATTTATGTAATATGCGTCTGTGTTGTCATCTTTTATGTCGGTTAGATTTTTATAAATTGATTTACCTAAATACCACGATGAGAAGATATCAAAGATTGTAATTTCTGACTCTTTATTACTTCTTCCATTTAAGTTTAAAATTTCTACCCATTCGTCATCGTTGAAGTCGTAAAGCCTTTCACAATCTTCTTCTGTAAGGCCGCTATAATTTTTATTATCACATGCCCCCTTTACCATTAACTCAAGGTTATGGATTACCTCTTCAGATTCACTTTTTCCAAAAATGTCTTTTTCAAGTATGAAGTCGGTAAAGTGTGTGGTCTGAAAATATGCATGTTTAGAAGAAGTGTCTACATATATTGGTTTTATGCTTTCAATAACATTACCTTGTGATATTCGTGTAGCTATGATGCTTTCAGGATCAATATCACCGTGATACGCTAGTTTTATTGTGACAGGTACATCGAAGGTCGTACCGGAGGGCTCTAAAGTTAATATATCGCTCTTTAGTACTCCATTAATACCATGAGTGCTTTCTGCAGAGCTTAGCTTTGCTGATATCGTAAGGTCTCCTCCAGATGAGCCGACGGGGAAATAAACTTCTGAGCTGGTGTTGGTATTATCAACAAGGTGCACCGTATTGTCCTGATCAGCAACGATAGTTGCTACTTCTACAGCTTCTTGCTCAAGGACGGTTAGCTGTCTATCAGTTTTATAGAAAACCCCGTTCTCTGTAGACAATGATATTGATACTTTATTAATGCCGCTTTGTTGTAGCTGTAGGCCTTCATTAGCATTCACAAAATCTGAGTTGTTTAAAGAAATTCTGACACTGGTGCCAAGGGGCTTTTCTGTTAAATTTGGATATATTTTATCGCCTATATTGAAATAGCTATCATTACTAATAACTAGTTTACTTTCAAGCTGCTTAAAAACGAAATTAAGCTTTTCAAGGTAGTTGGCTTTACTTTTATAATCACTTAAAAGGTACTTACTTTTCCCCATGAAAGTGCTTTCTAAACCTTTATGAAAGTAGGAGATATCACGATAAGATATAGTACCATCGCTATTTAGATCATTGATTAGAATATTTGCAAAGTGTGATAGTTGCTCATTTAGGTTGTTATTTCTAATATCTTGAGCGACCGCTTGGTAGATAATGTCAGAGAGAAGCGAGATAGCCATACCATTATCGAGTATATCGTGGTTGAAAACTAAACCATACTCCACAGCGTTTTGACTTTCCGAGTTGTTGATACTCCCAGATACAGTGACGTAATAAAGCTTATTTTTCTCTATTCTTATTTTTTCAAAGAAAGCTGCTTTTGAATTTTCATCGAATTCCCCTGTGCTAATTCGAATACCAGGGTTTTCAGTATGAAATACAGCAACGTTTGTAACAGTTAAATCATCAATCAGAATGGGGACTTCAATATTTTGAGTTATTTCAACTTTTACTCTATCTCTGGCTTCATTTCCCGAATCATCACTAACAGTGATTTCTAACTCAGCATATCCATAGAATGGTAAAGAAGGTAGCTCAACCAATGTCTCTAAACTATTAACGTTTTCAATCGCTAATGTGGGGCCACTTACTTGTTGCCACCTAACAGCTTTAATTTTATTTTGTGTATCTACGGAAGGTCTTAAATTTACAGTATTACCCGACACACCCAATATATCTTCACCAGCATCAACTGAAAGCTCTGGTTTTATCTGAGAAAACTCAGCTTGGACGAAGCAAGGCTCTCGAATTTCCCCCGTAGAATAAACGTAATTATTAAGGCTTCCTGAGCAACCACTCGCTTCACTAATTTCAAAGCCCTCACTAGGAATGAGGGTAAAGCTAACAGTGCCACCATAAGCTACCGTTTGCGTACTAGGTGAAATGGTACCGCCTTCACCTGCACTCGCATCCACAGTAAAGGATTTTTGGTTAAAACTTACACTGACTTGGCAAGCAGAAGTAATGGTGCCAGTGATGTAAGTGTTGCCAACAAGTGTTCCGTTACACCCAGATACTTCAGCGATGCTAAATCCAACATCAGGTGTTACAGTAAAGCGGGCAGTATCACCATAATTAATAATTTGTGTACTAGGTGAAATACCACCGCCTTCACCAGCACTCGCATCCACAGTAAAAGTTTGTTGACTAAAGCTAGCGTTGATTTGGCAAGCAGACGTTATCACGCCAGTGGTGTAGGTGTTGTCAGTAAGCGTGCCGTTGCATCCTGTTACTCCACTTATTTCATAGCCTTCATCTGCCACAAGAGTAAAAGTGGCGCTATCACCATAGCTTACCGTTTGTGTGCTGGGTGAAATACCACCGCCCTCACCTGCACTAGCATCTACATTGAAAGTGTGCGGACTAAAGCTAGCGCTGACTTGGCAAGCAGAAGTAACCATACCGGTAGTGTATGTGTTGCCCGTCAGAGTACCACTACATCCTGTAACATCACTTATCCCAAAGCCCTCATCAGGCGAAAGCGTGAAAATCGTTGAGTCGCCATAGCTAACAGTTTGTGTGTTAGGTGAAATACTACCACCTTCATAAGCAATGCCTTGTACTATTATTTTTTGTAATTCTGCTATACCCCCGGGATCTTTAATTATCCCATTGGCAACTCCATCACTATCACCATAACCACCATCTTGGAGATGTAAAACAATACTACGCTTATCAGCAGCAAGCTGGGCGAATTCAGTAGGCATAAAATACCACGTTTCCCCATCGCTCTTAATGTAACGAGATTGCTCTGAAACTGCACTTGGGTAAGTTAGTTCAACTAAGACATCTGCACCCGGAGTTGTTGCAATATCTATCGCAAGTAACTGGAATGGCAGTACAATATCGTTACTCATCGCTGGCAAGTTTGGTTCATCTTTTGAGATAATTCCTTGGCTGCTTGTAGCAATAACTCCAGCATTATCTAGAACCTTAACTTGAAGTTGCTGACCGCTTTTTTCATCAGTAAACGTTCGTTTTGGTGTTAAGGTTTTGAGTGATATTTCGCAACTTTCTACAAGTTTAGCTACTTGATAATACTCTCCGACTAATTGACCTTGACAGCCAGTTATACTCTCTACTTTATGACTAGCATCCAATATCAGTTGAGCAGAAAGACTATCACCGTAAAAGTAGTCAGGTTTATCCAGCGTCAAACTTGCACCTTCTGGAAAATTTGTTTTTATAGATAACTTTAAAGGCTTGAATGAAACGTCAATACTGCAACTGTCATTCACATTATTGACATGATAATTAAGCTTCTCCTTGTCCAAAAGACCGTGACACCCCGTAGCATCGGCAAGGTAATACCCTTCGTCAGGCCGCAGCTCAAAGGTGGCAGAGGAACCCGCTTCTATATTTAGACTCTCAGGAACTATCGACCCAGCCCCAGTATAAGTTGTGACCACTTTATAACTTGCTTTAGTGTTTTGTTCGTTTTTTTCTGGATTAGCGTCATTACATGCAGATAAAAAACCACAAAGTAGTAATATATAGAGGCGGAATGTAAAAGTTCTCATTTAATATCCTGAGGTAGTAAAAGCAACAAAAGTTGCAAACGAATTCACGATTAGTCATCACAGTAATACCAACCTTAAAAAGGTTGATCACGTATTTTGAAGTGAACTTTCTCAACACTTAGTGCTTTTTTTTAAGACGTGACATTTTATTTGTCGTGGTCAAATAAAATTGGCCAAAGTTTTTTGTTGGTAAGCATTTATCTCACTGCCAATTAGCAGTATTCTGAAAGTTCGCTTGGACGAATTGGAATGAGGAAATGAGTTACATACTAACGACAGAGTGCAAAGATGACATAGGACTGATCGCGAAGATCACGAGCCTTTGCCATGAGCACGACCTAAACATCACGCGTAATAACGAATTTGTAGATAAAGAAGGACAGCGCTTCTTTATGCGTACAGAGATTACAGGCACACCCAGTGATAACTTTCTGACACAACTTCGTCAGTCATTACCAACTGGCGCCAAATTAAACCTATACGGACAAGAACGAACAAAAGTGGTGCTGCTTGCGACGAAGGAAGCGCACTGCTTAGGCGGCGTGTTGCTTAAACAATATGAACAAGCATTCAATATTGAAGTACAAGCAGTTATCGCAAACTATGATACGTTGGAACCCCTTGTTAAAGGCTTTGGTATTCCTTTTCATCTGGTATCACATGAAGGGTTGAGTAGAGCTGAACACGACAGTGCAATGGCCGACTTAATCGAACAATATGATCCTGATATTGTTGGCTTGGCAAAGTATATGCGGATCTTAACACCGGAATTTGTCTCACGCTTTGGCGGGAAAATTATTAATATCCACCACTCATTCTTGCCCGCCTTTATCGGTGCAAAACCCTACCATCAGGCATTTGAACGTGGCGTGAAAATTATTGGTGCTACTGCTCACTTTGTTAATGATGAATTAGATGAAGGGCCTATTATTGCCCAAAATGTCACGCAAGTTAGTCATGCTCAAAATGCCGAGGAGATGGCAAAAATCGGTAGAGACATTGAAAAAACAGTATTTTGTAACGCGTTACAATTAGCCTGCGAGCATAAGCTTTTCATTAACGGCAATAAAACTGTCGTCTTTTCATAATCAAGTTCAGAAACGCAATTTAGCAACTCAGGAAATGAACGCATGGATGCGTGCACTCCCACAATGCTGTGTATTCGGTGGTAGGAGCGAGTTTACCTCGCGAGGTTTTTCGGAATTTCATTGCAACCCCTCGGCGGGTAAACCGCCTCTTAGCATGTTGCACTGTGCTGATATTGTGGTGGGAGCGAGTTTACCTCGCGAGGTTTTTAAATCACACATAGCAAAAAACCCGTCGCATTGCTGCAACGGGTTTTGATGTACATGGATGTTCGAATGTCGATGAAGTTCATGGATGAACGCTTTTCATCAACCTCTTATTTGGCCCTGGCTCGCTACGAAGTAGGATGTTCTCATTTTTTAAATAGAG
>NZ_JBECOX010000022.1:0-65504 GCF_040104525.1 Pseudoalteromonas sp. XMcav11-Q | reverse complement strand
AGATTTACATTGATGAAGGAGACTTCATTGATGAACAGAATTTCCTGGTGACTATAGCGTTTTGGACCCACCTGACCCCATGCCGAACTCAGAAGTGAAACAAAACAGCGTCGATGATAGTGTGGATTACCCATGTGAAAGTAGAACATCGCCAGGGCCAAATAAGAGAAACCCGTTGCAGCAATGCGACGGGTTTTTTGCTGTTTGGGGTATAGAGATTTGAGATTTAAAAATCTCGCGAGGTAAACTCGCTCCTACCATAGACTCGCTCCCACCACAGTATAAACATGTATCGTGGGAGACGGTTTACCCGCCGATTTGTGCATTCATAATATTTAGTGGGAAAGTATTTATTGATCTCAAATTATCTTACTTTTTAATGTACTGTCCCGGTGGTTTGCCAAAGACTTTTTTAAACGCATTGCTAAATGCGGCGGTAGATTCAAAACCCAAATATTCAGCTGCTTGTTGCTGAGAGTATCCATCTTTCAACAGCTCAATTGCTTTGATAGCTCTTAATTTCTGGCGCCAATCACTGAAGCCCATCATAAAACATTTGTGGAATAAGCGGTTGAGTGTGCGAGTTGATGCGCCGACTTGATCACTCCAGGCCTCCAAGCTTATTTTGCATCCTGGATTTGTATGTAGCTCGGTCACAATGGGTAAGATCCGAGCATCCTGTGCACTTGGAATAAAAAAGTGGCACGTTGTAGCTGATGTTAATCTATCAATAAAGACCGTAATAAATCGCTCTGTTTTTTCATCTAAGTGGTACTCTTCCTGCCAAGTACAGATCTCCAGTATAAATTGCTTCAGTAGTTCATCTACCGCAATTAGCTTCGCTTTATTCCCTAGCAACTCGGTGTATTTATTGTCGATATAGACACTACGAAAATCTCCACCGTAGCGACAATACGTCTCATGCGGAAGGCCCGGAGGTAGCCACAAAGCTTGGTCGGGAGGGATCACGAAAGTGCCTTCAGGAGTTACAATTGTGATGACTCCATTGCTTGTATATGCAAGCTGCCCCCACTCATGTTGGTGCCGTTGAACATGCTCCCACTCCGCTTTTTTTACCGCTCTTGGCAGGATTGGCCGGCCAAGGGTTGGCTTTAAGAAGCGCTTATATTTGGGCTGAATACGCCAAGGAGAAGTTGTCTGTTTTGATAAAGAACTTGGCATAATTATGTATATCAGAAATTAACGTGTGGCCATATTATAGCCATAACTTTTTAATAGTTGTGCTTTATGTGGAGATAATCATGAAGAATGCTTCTCAAGGATGGCAAAGTCCTTTTAATTTCTTAGTGCTCGCTACCGTAGTTATGGCCGTTACATTCGCAGGCTGGATGGCCATGCTCAATAACTTTGCGATTGAAGCCGCAAACTTCAATGGCGCTAATATGGGAATGTTGCAATCCCTGCGTGAGATCCCCGGGTTTTTAGCGTTTACAGCGGTATTTGTTTTATTGGTGTTAAAGGAGCAAACCTTCGCACTGATCAGCTTGTGTTTGCTGTCGCTTGGCGTCGCCATTACCGGCTTGTTGCCTACTATTTATGGTTTGTATGCAACTACAGTGTTAATGTCGATAGGTTTTCACTATTTCGAGACGCTGAATCAATCTCTCAGTTTACAATGGTTCAATAAAGGTGAGGCACCGGCCAAACTAGGTATCTTGCTCTCTATTAAATCCATCGCTTCTCTGATCACCTATGCGGTAATATGGCTGGGTTTTAGCTACTTCTCCGCAGACTATCAGTGGATGTATCTGCTTATTGGAGGGGTTGGCTTTATCATTGCGCTATTTATGTTTATCGGCTTTCCAACCTTTGAAATGCATACTACGCAGCATAAAAAGCTCATTTTGAGAAAAGAGTACAGCCTATATTACGCCTTGATTTTCTTCTCGGGTGCGAGACGACAAATATTTATGGTGTTTGCGGGTTTCTTAATGGTGGAAAAATTTGGTTTTGATGTTGCACAGATCACCGCGCTTTATATGTTGAATCATTTGATAAACATATTTATCGCCCCCAAAATTGGTCAAATGATTGGGCATATTGGTGAGCGTAAAACACTGACAATCGAATATGTGGGACTCATTTTTGTATTTATTGGTTATGCATTGGTAGAGTCAGCAAGCTTTGCAGCAGCGCTTTATGTCATCGACCATCTGTTTTTTGCGATGGCCATTGCACTCAAAACTTATTTTCAAAAAATTGCTCGGCCAGAAGATATCGCAGCAACAGCTGGGGTTAGCTTTACTATTAACCATATTGCAGCAGTAGTGATCCCAGCAAGCTTTGGCTTAGTATGGTTATACGATCAATCCTTAGTGTTTTACTTTGGTGCTGCACTTGCGGTGTGCTCATTGGTGTTGAGTCAATTTGTGAATACAGCCAATGTGCAGGAAAAGCTGGCTAAATCCGTGTGATGCTCCAGCATCACACGAATAGTGACATTGCAGTTTAGATACTGCGACCACACCAAACAACACGCCCTGCAATGCCGTGACTGTCGGCATTATCAGCGGTGATCTCCCAGCTCGGGTAATCAGGGTTATCACTGATCACTTTGAGCTGAGAGTGCTTTTGTTGCACTCGCTTAGCCATGAGACCCTCTTCTGTTTGAATGATATAAACCGCATCTTTACTGGGTTGATTCTGTGAAAGGTCAACGAGTACCATGTCGCCGTCTAGCAACGTGGGCTGCATACTATCACCACGGATAGAGACAAAGGCGAGCTTCTCTGAATACACGCCAAGATGGGAGTTTAGCCAACGACGGTTGAGTGCAAACTGCTCGGTAACTTCTTCATGACCAATTACACTGCCCATACCTGCACTGGCCTCAATATCAAGTTTAGGTATGAGGGTAAGTTCATCTTTAAGCTGACCTTGTGGTTTATCTAAGGGTTGTTCACCGGTGAGTAACCAGTTTAGATCAACGGCAAATAGGCTATAAAGGTGCTCAAGATATATCATTGAAGGGCGACTTAAGCCGCGACAAATACGGTAAATATGGGAAGGGGATTTACCTGTTAACTGGGCAAATTGGCGCTTATTGCCGCCTGCAAATTGCTCGACTAAGGTTACAAATCGTCTTGAAAATGCCGTACTCATCTCTTAATTATTCTCTTTATAGCGCCTAAACCCGCAAGCATACTGAGCTAAGCCTTATCTGTACAGTCTCGCTGCACTAGTTGGACATTTTATAAACGAGCATAATCACGGATGAATAAATGGCGTAAAGAGGAGAAGTATTTTCTATTTTCATTAGACTAAGGTCGTAGTGAGTTACGTTGTACGAAATTTGTCCATGCTGGTAGGCTAAGAATCGCAAGTTAACATTTATTTAAACTCGGCACGACTTGCTTTAGCCGACATACAACATGGAAAAAGGTAATGAAATATACAAATTTATTAATTGCACTTCCGCTCTTGGGCGCGATGGAAGTTGCACTGGCGGTTGACTGTAGCAACTTAACACAATGGCAATCACAGCAGGTATATACAGGTGGTGATGCTGTCACCTATCAGTCAGCTAAATACACCGCGAAATGGTGGACACAAAACCAAAACCCAGCGCAAAATTCTAATACTTATGATGTCTGGCAAGCAAACGGCAGTTGTGATCCTGTAACGCCATTGCCCCAGGTTTCGGTCACCTCTCCAAGCAGTAACGCACGAGTGTTAGTGGGTTCATCAGTTAGCCTAGCGGCGGCAGTAAGCCATCCGCAAGACACGGCAATCGACAGTGTTGAATTCTATCTCGATGGCACGCTTGTCGCCTCTGACAACAGTGCACCTTATGAGGTGATGTGGCAAGCGCAGGGACTAGGTAATCGCGCATTAACTGTCTATGCAACTGATGTGTCTGGGGCACGAGGAGAATCGAGTGCGGTGAACTTCAGTGTCGTGTCTGACGAGGTTCCTCCTGGCGATCCTAATTTTAAAATTGTCGGCTATTTCCCAAGTTGGCAGGGAGCCGTGAGTGATATTCAGTTGGATAAACTCACCCATATCAATTACTCATTTTTACTACCCAATGCAGATGGCACACTGAGACCGCTTGAAAATTTAAGCAAAATGACAGCGCTAGTAAATTCAGCTCATGCCAACAATGTAAAAGTGGGGATTGCCATTGGTGGCTGGAACGGGGGCGACGACAGTGCATTTGAGACATTCGCTAGTTCACAGCAAGGCAGAGCCCGTTTCGTGCAAGAGGTCATTGCGTTTGTAGAGCAGCATAATCTAGATGGCGTTGATATGGATTGGGAATATCCAGATCCCGGTGCTTCAGCAAATAACTATGCATTACTGATGAAGGAACTAAGCGTTGAGTTACGCGCCAGAGGTAAATTCTTGACGGCAGCTGTGGTGGCGCTTGGCTATACCGGTGGTGGCGTGTTGGAATCTGTATTCCAAGATATCGACTTTTTAAATTTGATGGCGTACGACGCGAACAATACTGATCATGCTTCTATGCAATACGCCAAAGACTCAATAGCTTACTGGCAAGGTCGTGGGCTCAGTAAAGAAAAAACGGTATTAGGCGTACCATTTTATGCAAGACCTACTTGGAAAGCGTATCGCACCTTACTGCAGGAGAACCCTGCCAATGCCTGTCGCGATAGTGATGGTAGCAGCTACTACAATGGTATCCCGACGATCCGCGCAAAAACGCAGTACGCTAAGCTCAATGCCGGTGGCATTATGAATTGGGAGCTATCCCATGACAGTAATGGCCCTGCGTCGCTATTAACAGCGAAATGGGAAGTTGCTAATGGTGTAACACCAAGCTATCAATGTCAGTAAATTATTACTTATAACTCAGCTCGGCGGCGAGTGAGAGCTGGCCGTTGAGCATATAGAGAGTTTGACTGAGAAATAGGCTAACTACATATTTTTATAATATCTAGCCTATATATGGTGGGAAATGATTATAAACAGCGCTCCATCACGCTGCAGGTAACAGCTGGCGAACTTGGACGTTGACACCAGTAATCGTTATTAGTCGTTTCACACATAACGCCGGTTTCTGGTCCTCTACCACCGGCTGCTTGCGGTGTGAGCTTTGCGGCAAGTTGACTTTGTTGATAGTCTAATTGTTTTAGTTTTTTCTTTGCTAGGGTAAGTTTCATATTATTTTCCTTTGAAATAAGAATGTCTTAATAGACTATTTTACCCTACTGTATAGTTTACTAAATGTACAGCCCAAAGCGGTGACTACCCAGCTGCTGGGTAGTCACCTTATGTTTAAAGCGCTTTAAAACGAATAGCAACGCCGCCGCCGGCAGCCAGTTTTAATGTCAGCTTGTCGGCACTTGTTACCTTTTTGCGGTAAATATTCATTTCATACGGGTTTTGTTTCCATTCGGCTTTATTACCGTCCGCGTAGATTTGCGCTTCAAAGGTTTTACCTGACTCAAGGAAATCTAAAGTAATAGGAATTTCTCTCGCTTCCTCATCAGTTACTGCGCCCAAGAACCAATCGTTACCACTATATTGTTTATGCTTGCGCTCCTTTCTGGCAAAGACAACATAGTCACCCACTTCTCCTGCAAGTGCGATACTGTGTTCCCAGTCAGTGGGTACGTCTTTAATAAACTGAAAAGCATCTGGCTTTGCTAAGTAATTTTCTGGCAAATCGGCCGCCATTTGAATTGGACTATAAAGCACAACATAAAGCGCTAATTGTTTGGCGAGGGTGGTTTGTGGGCGGTTGGTTTTATCGCCAAGGCCGTTGAAGCCCATGTCAAAAATACCCGGAGTAAAGTCCATTGGGCCTGCTAACATGCGGGTAAAGGCAAGCATTGGCACATGCTCTGGTGGGTTTGGTGGCGTGCCCCATGCGTTGAACTCTTGCCCTCTTGCCCCTTCTCTCGCAATCCAGTTTGGATAGGTACGACGCAGGCCGGTATCTTTGATTGGTTCATGTGTATTGATACTGATCTTGTGCTTGGCCGCAAGTTTGACGTTGTCTAAGTACTCATTTGCCATAAATTGACCGTCGTGCCATTCGAATCTGGCATTGCCCTTGGCATCAATGCGTTTGATGTTGCCACCATCGGCTACGTAACCGGTTTTAACTTGGCGAACGCCTGCTTTTTCGTAGAGTGCGAAAGCCGCCTCCATTTGATTGCGATAGTTGCTGACGTTACCTGAAGTCTCGTGATGACCAATTAGGCGTGCACCTACTCTTTCTCCGTGCTTGGCTACTTCATCAATATTAAAGTCAGCATAGGCGTCGGTAAAGCTAAAGACATCACCGTTGAAGAACCAGTCGCCATCCCAGCCTATGTTCCAACCTTCAACTAATACTCCATCAAAGCCATTGTCAGCGGCAAAGCTCAAATATTCTTTAGTACGCCTTGTAGTCGCTCCATGCTTCTCGCCGCTGCCCCAGGTATTTTTGTTGATATGCATACCCCACCAAATGCCGATGTATTTACCTGGCTCAACCCAAGATACATCACCGAGCTTATTTGGTTCGTTGAGGTTTAAAATAAGGTGGGAGTTCAACAAGTCGGTGGCTTCATCGCCTATTTGTAGGGTGCGCCAAGGTGTATTGAACTTACCATTGGTTTTGACAGCAACGCCATCTGACCAAGGTGTTAGATCGGCAACAAATGTTCCTGGGCGACGTTGGTTTAAGGTCATGCCCGCATAGTCAATTAGAGCCGCTTCATGGACACTGATATGAACTCCGTCTTGATTCTTTAAGGTAAACGGGGTGTGCACATGTGGGGCATCGTGCAGTGGTGTGGTGTTGTATACATATTCATAGCGATTCCAGCCACGAGCAGGGATCCACCACGCGGTACTTTTATCACTTTGTGCAAAGGCGAATTCGGTCAATTCTCTGGTGATATTAAGCGCTTGATTTTGAGCAACCTCATAGCGAAAGCCGACACCGTCATCAAATACTTTTACACGCACAGTATATTGCGGCGATTTGTCTGCCTGCTTAGCAAAGGTGACAGCAAGCTCATTGTGCTTATCTTGGATCACTCGGGCTTCGCCCCAAGGCTGTTGCCAACTGCTATCGACGCTATTACGCTGATGTGTGGTGATACTTAAGCCATCGCGCATCGATGCAGCTGTTGCGAAATCAAAACCAAGTTTAGACGGTTGAATAATGGTTTTGTTGTTAAAGCTGACTTGGTAGGTCGGCTGGCTATCATCATCACTCAAGGTAAAAGTGATTTTGCCATCTGGCGAACTCACAGCTAAAGATGCGGCAAAGCTCGTAGTCGTAAACAAGCTTAATCCGATCAGGGAAAGTGACATGGGGCGCATAGTTTTTCCTTCTTGTTGTCGGCACGAAAATTCGTGTTCTTTTGCACATAAGCTAAGCTTACTGTTGTATGCTAACGTTCACGTAAAAGTTGCATACGTATTCATGCTGTAAATGCGATGAATGTAATAATTATTCCGCTCGGTCTAGTGTAGACAAGCTAAGAAAAATAATAAGGATAGGTTGAACTGCTTATGCTAAACCTAACAATTTTTGGGCGTATTGCTGTTGTGATGGCAATGCTACAAGCCGGTCTAGTCAATGCCCTTGAAGTGCAAATAGTCGATGCTGATAAACAGCCGCTCGCGAATGCCGCGGTGTGGTTGCAAGGAGATAGCTTTGATAACAAAAGAACGATGCTAGATTATAAAATGGAGCAAAAGGATAAGGCGTTTGTGCCACATATTTTGATGGTGCAAGCTGGCACACAAGTCTCGTTTCCAAATTTAGATCCCATTCTGCACCACGTCTATTCGTTCTCTGCTGCAAAGCCATTCGAGCTTAAGTTGTATCGCGATGACCCGAAACAAGTATTATTTGATCAAACCGGTGTGGTTGAGCTTGGCTGCAATATTCACGATTGGATGTTGGGTTATATCGTGGTTGTAGATAGCCCATTATTTGCGGTAACGGATAGCAGCGGCAAAGTATCAATCGACCTAGGTGCCAAGCAAGCCAGCGCACTTAAGCTGAATGTATGGCATGAAAGATTCGAAAATATAGACAAAATAGAACAGCATCCGCTCTCTGCTGTGAACAACACTCAAGCAATTACCTATCAAATTAAGCAAACACTGGTTGCCCCACTTCAGGATTTCTCCGATGGCTTCGATGATTACTAAGCTAAGCGCCGCTCTGGCATTATTCGCGATAGGGAAAGCAGGTGCCGTTGAGATTTCTGGACAAGGACAACTGCAAACGACTTGGCAGCATGATGATAATCGTAAAGCTTGGTATCAGCCTGGGTGGGGCGTTACGCGTTTTGGGAAAGGGGAGTCAGATATTACGCTTAGCCGTGGCGCTATTGATTGGCGTGTAGATTTTGCCAGCGCTTGGTCTTTGCACGGGGTAACACAGTATGTGCCAGACCCAGGTGACAAGCTCGGCTTTACAGAACTGTATTTGCAGTATCGAACACTGCCTAAAAATGGTCGCCGCTTTATTGTTCGAGCGGGCGGCTTTTATCCGAAGTTTTCTATTGAAAACCCAGATATTGGCTGGTCATCACCCTATACATATCAGTATTCGGCCATCAACGCTTGGATAGGTGAGGAAGTGCGAGTATTTGGAGGTGAAGTCGCGATTGAGCAGCCGCAGACGCGTCGTAGCCGCGGTCAGGGATTCAAAGGTGTGTTTGGTGTTTTTAAGGGGAATGATCCGGCTGGCACTTTACTCGCATGGCGAGGTTTTACCGTGCATGATAGGCAGTCGGTGTTTAACGAAAGTCTCCCCTTTGCCGCGGTAGAGTCGTTGAACACACCGCAGCTACAACATCAAGCACAGCATGTTGAACCGTTTTCGGAAGTAGATGGCCGATTTGGTTATTATCTTGGATATCATCGCGAATTTTCAAACCGCAGTGAGATCAATGTCTATTGGTACGATAATAATGGCGATCCAAGTAAGATCAACTACCGAACTGGGCAGTATGCGTGGGACACTAAATTTATTAGTGCAGCTTGGCGTTACAAGTTAACCCCGCAGACGCATATACTTGCACAAGGCATGCTGGGTAATACCGCCATGGGAGTCAATCGCGGCGTCGATAATGACTTTAATAGTTGGTTTTTGCTACTCACACATCAGCGCGATGAGTGGCGCTTTTCCATGCGGGGGGAGCAGTTCAAAGTCATCGATAAAGATGATTGGCAGTTCGACCCAAACCAAAGTGATGGCCATGCACTGACCGCTACAGTGAAGTATCGAATTAATAGCAATTGGCTGGTGGGCGGTGAGTTTTTGAGGCTGACAACCACAGTTGCAAACCGCGAGGCTTTTAATGGTAAACCTAAGCAAAGCGATAATGTGTGGCGACTCAGCGCGGAGTATCGTTTTAATTTATAACAATAAGCGTGACGCTCAAGGTGTCACGCTTATTCATGCCATACGATGCGCTAATCCAGCAGACGATTAATGCCGTTTAATGCTGCAACGCGATAGGCTTCGGCCATTGTTGGATAGTTAAAGGTAGTATTGATAAAGTACTCGATATTATTACCCGTTCCTTTTTGTTCCATAATGGCTTGGCCGATATGGATGATCTCGGATGCACGTTCACCAAAGCAGTGAATACCTAATATCTCTTTGGTTTCTGCATGGAACAAAATTTTCAAGCTACCGACTTCAGTGCCTGTGATCTGTGCACGAGCCAAATGTTTAAACTGGGCACGGCCCACCTCATAGGGAATGCGCGCAGCGGTGAGTTCTTGCTCTGTTTTACCAACAGAGCTCATTTCTGGAATGGTGTAAATGCCGGTTGGGATATCGGTGATCAAACGATCATCACAGGCACCATGCACAATTGCATTGGCCGCAATACGCCCTTGATCGAACGCCGCACTGGCTAGGCTGGGATAGCCAATCACATCTCCTACTGCGAAAATGTTGTCCACTTCAGTTTGATAGTGTTCGTTGACTTTAAGCTGGCCACGGCTATCAGCCTTTAGGCCTACGCTTGCAAGGTTGAGTGTTTCGGTATTACCGGAGCGGCCATTGGCCCATAAAATACAGTCAGCACGTACTTTCTTGCCAGACTGTAGATGCACAATAACCCCTTTGTCATGGGTCTCTACTTTCGCAAACTCTTCGTTATGGCGAATAACAATACCATTATTCCAAAAATGGTAACTGAGTGCGTCAGAGATCTCGGCATCCATAAAGGCCAATAAGCGGTCGCGGGTGTTGATGAGGTCTACCTTTGCGCCAAGTCCTTTAAAGATTGAGGCATATTCACAGCCTATGACCCCCGCGCCGTATATCAATACGCGCTGAGGATTATGCTCAAGGCTTAAAATAGTGTCGCTGTCGTAGACTCGAGGGTGGTTAAAATCAACGCCTGGTGGGCGGTATGGACGCGAGCCTGTGGCTATTACAATGGTTTTAGCGGTGAGTAGCTCTTGTGAACCATCTTGGTGAATGACTTGTACTGTATGCGCGTCAACAAAGCTGGCATCGCCTTGAAATAAGTGAATGCGGTTACGACCATAAAAGCTAGAACGCAATGTTGACTGTTTTGAGATCACATCACTGGCATGGTGCAAAATATCTTGAAAGGTATGGCGCTGCGGGCGCTCAGTAAAACGGTAAAGTGGATTCGCTTTATACTCAATTAAACGACTGACAGAATGGCGAAGCGCTTTTGAGGGAATGGTGCCCCAGTGAACGCAGCCACCGCCAACCGCATGCTGGCGTTCGATAACCGCGACTTTTTTACCACTTTTAGAGAGGTTCATGGCGGCGCCTTCGCCGCCAGGTCCGGTGCCTATAATAATGGCATCGTATTGATAGGATTGTGGAACAGTTTCGGTTTTTTCTGCAGCTTTTTTGCTCACGGCCTCACCCCTTTAGTTATTGAGGCCGCTGAACATTATGCCGTTTTCAGTAGCCTCGAATTTAGTGCAATCCAAGCTTGTTTTTGGCTTTCCCAAGCTTGTTCTAGCTCTTTATATTGTTGCATCAGTGCGGAATGTTCGCACTGTGCAAGTACTGCCTCTTTCTTCGCTTCGAGTACCTGCTTTTGTACAGTACAGTAGTTTTGAAGCTTTTTAAGAAGTAAATCATACTCTTGTTGTAACAATGTAAGCTTATCTTGCGCCAAAGGCAATTTTGCGAGACTGACTTTAGTCTTATTCAACAAGGTCTCCGCTTTGGCTTTTTCAATGCGCTCAACCGGAGTGCGTTTTAGCTTACTGGCAAGGCCCAGTGCTGCAAAAGTGCGGATCAGCCATTTAGTTGGGTCATAGTGATACCAGCGAATACCATTACGGTAGTCGCTGGCAAAAATATGATGAAAGTTATGGTAGCCTTCACCGTAAGTGAATAGGGCTAGCAAACCATTGTCTCGCGCGGTATTTTTTTCGGTGTAAGGACGACTACCCCAAATGTGTGCCAGTGAATTGATAAAGAAGGTAAAGTGTTGACTGAGTACGAGTCTGAGTACGCCTGCAAGTAACAACATACCAAACACATTTCCGAGTAATAAACCTAGCACTAACGGGATGCCGATATTTGTAAGTAACACCAATTTCATATAGTGCTTGTGTTGCCACATCACGATAGGGTTACGTTGTAAGTCTCTGGCGTTATTATAATCACCGTAAGTCTCGCCTTGATAATCTCTCAGCATCCAACCGATATGGCTATACCAGAAGCCTCGTGTTGCGGCGTACGGATCTTTTACTGGGTCGTCGACTTGGCCGTGGTGTACACGGTGATCGCTACTCCAATGTAATATACTGTTTTGTAACGCGAATGCGCCACCCAACGCAAAAATAACTTGAATCACAGGATGGGCGTCATAGGCTTTATGCGCCCATAAACGGTGATACCCTGCGGTGATCGACAGACCGGCGTAAAACATACAGGCAACAAAAGCTACCCAGTGGCTGGTGGTATAGCCGTATTCAAAGCCATACCAAGGCACCAAAGTGATCGCAGCTAAAAACGATAAGCTAAAGAACAGCACATTGGTCCATAAAATGGGTGGTTTTTTCATCAATTAATCTCAAAATCTAATTTCAGCGTACAACTGTACGCTAAAATAGTATTTCATTCTTGCTGCGTCAAGGTTTAGACTGCGGTTTATTGTTCTTATTTTTCGAAGCGAATTGGGGAAAGTCCATGGCTGGTGTACGCGCCCAACAAAAACAGAAGACCCGTCAAGCGCTTATCGAAGCGGCATTTAATCAACTAAGTGCTGAGCATAGTTTCTCGAATTTAAGCCTGCGTGAAGTCGCACGAGAGGCGGGTATCGCACCTACTTCTTTTTATCGACATTTTAAGGATATGAACGAGCTCGGGCTGACTATGGTAGATGAAGCGGGTTTAACCTTGCGACAATTAATGCGCCAAGCAAGGCGTCGCATCGCTAAAGGTGGTAGCGTGATCAATACTTCTGTGCACACCTTTATGGAATTTATTGAGCAGTCGAGCAACCAATTTCGTTTATTACTGCGTGAACGTTCGGGTACTTCGCCTGCGTTTCGTGCCGCCGTGGCTAGAGAAATCAAACATTTTATCTTAGAGCTTGCTCATTACCTTGAAACAGAAACGGGAGTAGATACTCATCACGCCCACATGCAAGCTGAAGCAATGGTCACCTTAGTATTTAGCTCTGGTGCTGAGGCTTTAGATCAAGATCCCCCACAACGCGCTGAACTGACCGAGCGTTTGAAGTGGCAGTTGCGGTATATCGCAAAAGGTGCCTCTGGTTATGCAAAACATCCAGAACCAATAAAAAAATAGCCTAAATTGGCTATTTTTTTATTGGTAATTAAAATTCAAAATAACCCTGCTCACTTCATATCCTATCTGTGTTCACTTCTGATCTTGAAATATATTTTCTAAAACTGGCGTTATTGTGATTTAAGTTTCCAATAAGTCGAGGTTTGAGCTCTGTTTTTGGGATAATTTATGCTTGATTGTCGCTTTTAAAGCATGTTAAAACATAACCAATTCATCAACAGGAACACTTAGCTCAATGAAAATGACTGCGCGTATTTCACTCTTTCTTAACCTCCTACTGGTAAACCAGAGGGATGGGGTGTAATTGCGCGAATTGAGCGACATTTACTGTAGACACCCCGCACTTGCGGGGTTTTTTTTGGCTGAGGATAAGGGTATGCAAGATAAAGTCTGGATTTTCGATACAACATTAAGGGACGGTGAGCAGGCGTTAAAAGCCAGCTTAACAGAAGAAGATAAAATACAACTGGCGCATACCATTAGTCGTCTCAATGTGGATGTCATGGAAGTGGGTTTTCCAGTATCAAGTCCGGCTGATTTTCGTGCGGTACAACGCATTGCTGCCGAGGTAAAAGGTCCAGCAATTTGTGGCCTTGCGCGTGCGGTTGGTAAAGATATCGACGCGTGTGGCGAAGCCCTTAAAGGTGCTGAGCAGCGTCGCATTCACACTTTTATTGCAACCAGTCCTCTGCACCTAGAACATAAGTTAAGAATGAGTCTAGATGATGCGACTAACATGGCGATTAAGGCCATTTCTCAAGCCAGAAAGTACACTGATGATGTTGAGTTTTCGTGTGAAGATGCCGGCCGTACGCCACACGCTGATCTGTGTCGTATTGTTGAAGCGGCGATTAATGCCGGTGCATCCACGATTAACTTGCCTGATACCGTAGGTTACGTCACACCAGACGAGTATGCAGCGATGATTTACCATATTCGTAATAATGTGCCTAACATCGACAAAGCCAGACTAAGCGTCCATTGTCACAACGATTTAGGACTTGCGGTGGCAAACTCAATCGCGGCGGTACAAGCCGGTGCAAGACAAATCGAATGTACCATCAATGGTATTGGTGAGCGTGCAGGTAACTGCTCACTAGAAGAAGTGGCGATGATCATGAAGATGCGCCAAGACCACCTAAAAGTGCACACCGATATTCGTAGCGAAGAGATTTATCGCGCGTCGCGCCAAGTTGCTAAAATCTGCAATATGCCGGTGCAGCCAAACAAGGCAATTGTGGGTGAAAATGCCTTTGCACATAGCTCGGGTATTCACCAAGACGGCGTCTTAAAAGCACAAAACACCTATGAAATCATGGCACCAGAAACCGTTGGCGTGCCGAGTAATCAGTTAAATATGACTTCACGCTCTGGCCGACATGTTATCGAGCATCGTCTTACCGAGCTTGGCTATCAGAAATCGGATTACGATATGGATAGCCTGTATGAAAGCTTCTTAGCATTAGCCGATCAAAAGGGCACGGTTTACGACTATGACCTTGAAGCGATGATTTATTTCAACCAAATAAAAGATAAAGACGAGCGCTACCAATTACAGTTCGTCAATGCATCTTCTAACTCTCAATCCATCGCGAGCGCGACTGTGGGGATTGCCTTGAATGGTGAGCTTAAGCAAGAAGCAGCAACCGGCAACGGTCCTGTAGAAGCGGCGTTTTTAGCTATCGAGCGTATTACTGGCATGGCGGTGGAAGTGGTGGAATATAACCTTGATGCGACGGGTAAGGGGGCAAGCTCACTGGGCCAAGTCGATATTATTGCCAAGTTTGATGGTAAGCAATATCACGGTGTGGGACTTGCAGCCGACATTGTTGAAGCGTCAGTGAGAGCCATGATCCGAGTATATAACCTAATTGATAGAGCACAAAAAGTGTCTAGCCTAAAACAACAAAGGAAAGCAGGATGAGTCAAACAAACTACAAAATCGCAGTACTAGCTGGAGATGGAATTGGTCCAGAAGTGATGCAAGCCGCTGAGCTGGTATTAGATAAAGTGGCGACTAAGTTCAACTTTGCTTTAGAAAAATCACCACAAGCGATTGGTGGTGCGGCCATAGACCAATTTGGCGAAGCCTTACCCGCGGCGACATTGGCCGCATGTGAAGCCGCTGATGCGATTCTGTTTGGCTCTGTGGGTGGGCCTAAGTGGGAGCACTTACCGCCAAATGAGCAACCAGAACGGGCATCCTTATTACCGCTTAGAAAGCACTTTCAGCTATTTTGTAATCTGCGTCCTGCGCAGCTATTACCCGCATTGAGCGCTGCCTCTCCACTACGCAGCGACATTAGTCAGCAAGGTTTTGATATTTTATGCGTCCGTGAGCTTACTGGCGGGATTTATTTTGGCGAAAAAGGTCGTCAAGGTGAGGGCGAAAGCGAGTCGGCGTTTGATACGCAAACCTATTCGCGCAAAGAAATCGAACGCATCGCCCGTTTTGCTTTTGATGCGGCGAGACTTAGAAGCAATCATGTGACTTCTGTAGACAAAGCCAACGTGTTGGCAACCAGTGTACTGTGGCGTGAAGTAGTCAATGAAGTCGCGAAAGAATACCCAGATGTGGCGCTTGATCATATTTATATCGACAACGCTGCGATGCAGTTGGTAAAGCAACCAAGCCAGTTTGATGTGCTACTGTGCGACAACCTGTTCGGTGACATCCTTTCTGATGAATGTGCAATGATCACGGGTTCCATGGGGTTATTACCATCGGCAAGTCTAAATCAATCGGGCTTTGGCTTATATGAGCCAGCAGGCGGCTCAGCACCAGATATCGCCGGGAAAGGGGTGGCAAACCCAATCGCACAAATTTTAAGTGCCGCGCTGATGCTACGTTATTCATTGGGGCAAGACGAAGCGGCACGCGCAATTGAAAAGGCAGTAGCAGAGGCGGTGAAATATGGTGTAGGTACACCGGATATCTATCCTCAAGCAGGGTTTACTACTATGGATGTCGCGCAAGCGATCGTCGACAGGGTTTAATAAAGGTAAGAGCAAGTGGCAAAAACATTATACGATAAAATTTGGCAATCCCATGTGGTTGCTAAATTAAATGAGCAAACCGATCTCTTGTACATTGACCGTCATCTAGTACACGAAGTCACTTCACCGCAGGCATTTGCGGGATTAAGAGAGCAGAACCGTCCGGTAAGATGTCCAGAAAAAACCTTTGCGACAATGGATCATAATGTCTCGACCAAGAGCCGTTCGATTGATGCTGCCAGTGAGGTGAGCAAAAACCAGCTACAGGCGTTGGCACAAAACTGTGAAGAGTTCGGCATTGTACTTTACGATTTAAATTCGATTAACCAAGGCATAGTGCACGTAATGGGACCTGAGCAAGGGATCACTTTGCCGGGTACAACGATTGTATGTGGCGATAGCCATACCTCAACGCATGGTGCATTTGGTGCGCTGGCTCACGGTATTGGTACATCAGAGGTTGAACATGTGCTGGCCACGCAAACATTACAGCAGAAAAAAGCCAAATCGTTAAAAATTCAAGTGAATGGCGTCTTGCGTCCGACCGTGACTGCAAAAGACTTGATCCTCGCTGTGATTGGGCAATTAGGCACAGCTGGTGGCACTGGCTATGTGGCTGAGTTTTGTGGGACGGGGATCGAAGCGCTGTCGATGGAAGCGCGGATGACGCTGTGTAATATGAGTATTGAAATGGGGGCGAAAGCTGGCTTGATCGCACCTGACGAGAAAACCTTTGCGTATTTACGTGGTCGCCCATTTGCACCTCAAGGCGAAGACTTTGATGCTGCGGTGCACTACTGGAAAACCTTGCATAGCGACCCGGATGCTGAATTTGATCGTGTCGTGGAGCTGGATGCTGACAGTGTACAACCTCAAGTAACGTGGGGGACAAGTCCAGAGCAAGTCATTGGTATTAATGACTTAGTACCGAACCCTGACGATGAACCTAATTTAGTCAAAGCGGATGCGATGCGCAGCGCGTTGAAATATATGGGCCTCACAGCAGGACAAAGGCTAAGCGATGCCAAAGTCGACACCGTATTTATTGGCTCTTGCACCAATAGCCGTATTGAAGATTTGCGTGCGGCGGCACAACTGGTGGTGGGTAAGCACGTAGCGGCAGGCGTTGAAGCGCTAATCGTCCCAGGATCTGGATTAGTAAAGCAGCAAGCCGAACAAGAGGGCTTAGCCGATATTTTCAAAGCTGCGGGATTTGAGTGGCGAGAACCGGGCTGCTCTATGTGCTTGGCGATGAACGATGATCGGCTTGGCGCAGAAAAACGCTGTGCATCGACCTCAAACCGTAACTTTGAAGGGCGTCAAGGGCGAGGCGGTCGTACGCATTTGGTGAGTCCAGCAATGGCTGCCGCAGCGGCAATTGCAGGTCACTTTACTGATATTCGAGGAGAGGCGTCATGAGCGTGTTTCATCAGGGCCTAGTTGCGCCATTAGACAAAAACAATGTTGATACAGACCAAATTATTCCCAAGCAGTTTTTAACTTCAACCAGCCGCGACGGGTTTGATAAAGCGCTGTTTTATGATTGGCGCTATCTTGACGATGGCCAGCCAGATCCGAATTTTGTACTTAACTATCGACAATATCGGGGCGCGTCAATCTTGTTAACGCGTGACAACTTTGGTTGTGGCTCGTCTCGTGAGCATGCTCCTTGGGCACTAAAACAATATGGTTTTACCGTGATCCTAGCCGAGAGCTTTGCCGATATCTTTTTTAACAATTGTGGTAATAACCAAATGCTTTGCATTGCGTTACCAGCCAGCACGTTAGATACGCTCTTCGATGCATGTGAGCAACAATCACAAGTGCATTTGAGTATTGACCTAGAAGCGCAGCAGATAAGCGGAGCGGGTATTGCACCAATTGACTTTGAGGTGCGAGAAGACATCAAAGCACGCCTCTTGAGTGGCCTTGACTTTATCGGTGAGACCGAATTATTAAATGCCCAAATTGATGCCTTTGAGCAGCAGCTTGCTACGACAAGACCTTGGCAATAATAGCTGTTTACTCAATTTGGTCGAATAATTTTGCCACAAAGCCAGAAGCTGATTAAGCTCTGGCTTTATTTGTTTTAGGTGTCTCCAATGAAAAAATTAACTTTAGCGCTACTCGCAACCTTGAGCTGCGCAGCCTTCGCGCGTCCTGCCCCGCTGGTTTCCATCCCAAGCCATGATGCATTTTTTGACGCTATTAAAGCGCATTGTGGTAAAGCCTACGAAGGTAAAGTAACGATGGATAATCAAGGTCCAAGCAGCTTTAGCGATGCGCGTCTTGTGATGCACGTTCGTAAATGTGGCGACGCTGAGCTTCAAGTCCCATTTCATGTAGGAAAAGATGCTTCAAGAACTTGGATCATCACCAAAACAGGGAGTGGTTTGAGCTTAAAGCACGATCACCGCCATGAAGATGGCAGTGACGATGTTTCTACTATGTATGGGGGTCATACCCTAGATGCGGGATTTAATACCGTGCAGTCGTTCCCTGCTGATGAATACTCAAAACAGTTATTTGTCCAACAAGGGATCCCACAATCAATTGGAAATACATGGCAGATGTATATCTATCCAGAGCAGTTTACCTATCGTTTAGTGCGTGAAGGGCGAGAGTTCCGAGTGGACTTTGATTTAACAAAACCAGTAACCGCACCAGCAGCACCTTGGGGGTATGAAAACTAAACCCAGAGCGGGTTACAGAAAAAGATTTATAGCGCTAACAAAAATGTGTGGCTATTTGGCCACACACTTTACGTCTACTGTTAAGTCATTCTGGTAAGGTCTTGGCTCTAATGGCATCTTATCAAAGCCTTGGACGCCACCGAGTAATGTCAATTGTGGGTTACTACCTTGGCATAAGCGTTTGGCATGGCGCAGCAAAAAAACGCTTTGTTGCCTAAAATGCGCATAACTATCTGGCTTAATTGCCAGTCGAAAGTGGTCATCGTTATACGTGGTTTGCTCATAATGTACTTTATGGTCAAAGTCATAAAGTTTTTCAGGTTCGCCTCTTGGAACCGGTGTGTATTGGCACGCTGAGAGCAATGTTACGCTTACAATTAGGGAACTTAGCTTTAATGAATTTAGTCTCAATGATAACTTACGCATAACCATCCTTTTAGTCTGCTACATTACTAGTATATCACATGGGAGTTTAGTCACTTGCTTAACCAACTTAAAAAACTATTTCAAAGCTTGCAGGAGTCGTCACCGAGACAAGAAATCGACTTTAATACCGCGCTTGCTGCATTACTGGTCGAAGTGATGCGAGCGGACGGCAAACTACAACAGTCGGAATTCGATAAAATTGCGGAGTTACTCAAAACACGTTGTGAATTGCCTGAACCACAAGTCAGTGCACTGATAACACAAGCGCAGCAATTGGTGGAACAGGCAGTAGATATGTATTCTTTTGCCAAGCAAGTGAACAATCACACCAGCGACATTGAGCGCATCGAGGTCATTGAGCTGTTGTGGCACGTTGCTTATGCTGATGGTGAGTTAGACAGTCATGAAGACCATATAATTCGGAAAATAGCCGGGCTGTTTTATGTTGCCCACCCTGATTTCATTGCTGCGAAGCTACGAGTACAACAATCAGCTAGTGTATAATCCTCTATTCTAGTGAGCTAAAAACTCCTTTTGGCAGCTGTGTACAGCCTCTTTTATCATAAAGTTAACCAAGGTTGGTGAGATTTTATAAAGCTTCGCAATTTCTTTTTGTTTGAATCGACCAGTACGATAAAAGCTAATGATATTTTGATGGCGAGTTGACAGTTTTTGGATTGTTGAGTCCATGCGTCTATCCAGTTGTGCCGACTCGACTTTGTTTTCGATATCTGAATCTGTGTCTGACATGTACTCTACATGCGTTGCCTCAAGGGCAACTAAGCTTTCTCGACTTTGCTTTCTAAGCATATCGATTGCAATATTCCTAGCCACTTGGAAGCAGAAACTCGTTGTGTTATTGATTTGCGCATTTTGTGTATGTGACATGCTGCTAAGACGGATAAAAGTGTCCTGTAACGCATCTTCGGCAAGATAGGGGCATTTTAAGATACTGTTGAGATACGCGAGTACCTTCCCTTTGTTGTCTGAAATAACGTTAGCCCACTTGATAGCAAACTTGGACACAGATCACACTCCTATGTTAATTATATTTTACCATTGCAAATGAAAACACTTATCATTTGCTGTGCGATCTTATTTTCTGTTATGGGTTCATGTCAAGTTAAATTAATACTTTTACGCAATTTTTTGCACCATATATTAACATTCTATTGTCATTACAATTACTGAGAAAGTTGCTAGCAGATTACGGTCAACATGGGCTTTATCTCTACAAGGTGAGCTTGGTGCTCTCTAACAATGGAAGTGTTTAAGTTAACAAAATGAAAACTAACTGTATGGCTGTTCGTTAGGGAGCGGTAATCACAATGTGCTTTGTTGGGTGCTTGGAAAAAAGAGTCGGCTTTGAGCTGCTCTTAATATTGATGGTGTTGGTATGATGTTAAAGGGATATCTGTCTTGTATAAGAGCAACCTGAGCAATCTACTTTTATTAAAATTAACTCACACCGAAAAGTCAGATAAGTTACCCTGTATTTGATAACAATCAAACTCGGTCATGAGCATGAAAGTATTCGAAAAAATTTATCATAGAGCTGCCGAGCGCAAAGGCTCTGAGGCGGCGCTAAAAGCTAAGCTTAACCAACCATTGAGTGCCGAATCACTATTGGCATTAAGTGATGATCAATGGCTAGAAGAATTTACTCGCAAGATTTTCCAGAGCGGGTTTTATTGGGCGGTGGTTGATAATAAGTGGGATGGCTTTAGAGAAGTATTTTGGCAATTCTCAATTGAGAAGTTGCTTATGATGTCACCTGAAATGTATGAGCAACGTAGTCAGGATGAACGGATCATTCGTAATGCTAAAAAGGTAAAAAGTATCGCTGACAATTGCCATATGATTTTTGCAGTGCAACAACAGTATGGTCGCTTTAGTGATTTCGTCGCACACTGGCCTGAAGACAATATCGTAGGTCTGTGGCTGTACTTGAAAAAGCATGGTTCGAGACTCGGTGGGAATACCGGGCCTTACGCACTTCGTGTGTTAGGTAAAGATACGTTTTTACTGAGTAAAGACGTCGAAACGGTGCTACGTGCCGAGAAGATCATAGACGGAGGCTTACAAAGTCAGAAGTCACTGCAATCGGCGCAGCAGTTTTTCAATGAAATGCGTCAATATAGCGGGCTTAGCTTACAAGAGTTAAGCCAAATTGTGTCAATGAGTGTTGGTGATAATATTCGCTAGGCGCTAAAAATAGAGATGATCGCATGGTATTTTTTCAGCCCTATCAGGGTTCTGCTCTGCTCTTTAAGGAGCAACCAGCAAGATTTAATCAGCCCACATTACTACTATCTAATACGCCGTTGCTAGTTAAGCTTGAGCTAAAGGAATACGACACCACAGCGCTTGCTGAGCTGTTAAGTGGTCAGCGCCCTTTAGGTTATATTGAACCTACGAGCTTAGCCTACAGTGGTCATCAGTTTGGGCAATTTAACCCGTTACTTGGTGATGGCCGAGCGCATTTAATTGGCGGGGTGAAGCTCGATGACGGACGTCAATACGACCTGCACTTGAAAGGCTCTGGAGCGACGCGATTTTCTCGCGGTGGTGATGGCTTTTGTGCGCTAGGACCTGCGGTACGTGAGTTTATAATGAGCCAAGCTATGGTTGGCTTGGGGGTTCCAACTACGGAATGCCTAGCTGTTGTAACCACTGGACACCATGTTTATCGTCAAGGTGAAGTACCTGGCGCAGTTGTATGTCGTGTGGCAAAAAGTCATATCCGCATCGGTACCTTGCAATATCTGGCTACACAGCAAGATAAAGATGAGCTATGGAGCCTACTTAACTTGCTGGGCGAGCAATTATTTGAGGGATTTAAAGTTGAGACCGAACAGGATGTACTCGAATTGTTTCGTGAAGTGTGTGAGCAGTTGGTGGACTTAGTTGTCGAGTGGATGCGGGTTGGCTTTATTCATGGCGTGATGAATACCGACAATATTTTGCTCAGTGGCGAAACGATAGACTTCGGCCCTTGTGCAATGATGGAAAAGTTTGATTTTAACGCCGTGTTTAGCTCTATCGACCGCCAAGGCCGCTATGCGTTTGGTAATCAGCCAAACATCATGAATTGGAACTGTGCGCGACTTGCCGAGGCCTTATTGGTGTTATGGCAGGATGAGCAAGCGGGAATTGAAGCATTTAGTCAAATTTTAGCGGAGTTTTCTGAATCGTTTAATCGCAAGTACAAAGATATGTGGGCGGCTAAGCTTGGTATTGATGAATGGAGCGACGCAGACGACATTCTACTTAGTGACTTACTCAAGTTGATGACGGAGCACGAACTAGACTTTACCAATACCTTTGCGGCACTAACTAATAGCTTGCTTGGTCATCCAAACAAAGCTTTATCCGTGCCAACGGAGTTGGAGAGCTGGCAGCGACAATGGGCGCAAAGGCGTGCTCTCGATGACGTTGCGGCTAACTTGATGAGCCAAGCTAACCCGATACTTATCCCCCGTAATGCGTTGGTGGAGGCTGAGATTGCGCTGTTTAATCGCCAAGGCATGAGCAAAACGCTAGAGGATTGGCTAACTGCGTTGACGTCGCCCTATGATTACAAAGACTATCCTGAATCGTGGATCAGCGCGTCTACACCGGCCCACTATCAAACTTTTTGTGGAACCTAAATGGCAGAACAGCAGCTTTCTTGGCAAGAAATTAAACGTAAAGTCCTTGAGCACAAACGGCCGCTTATGAAGGCACATATCATCGCCTTGTTTGCCGCGTTGGTGAGTGTCCCTATCCCTTTGATGATGCCGTTGCTGGTCGATGAAGTCTTACTAGACACACCAAGTAGAGCAGTCGCTTGGATGAACTCGGTATTGCCCGAGCAATGGCATGGCCCCAGTGGCTATATCGTGGTTATTTTGTTGGCTGTAATAACCATGCGCTTGGCCAGCTTGGTGCTAGGGGTGATGCAGTCACGCCAGTTTACTATTATTGGCAAGGACATTAGTTATCAAATCCGTGAGCGCTTACTTACGCATTTACCTAAAGTTCAACTTAAGGAGTACGAAAGCCAAGGTGGTGCAGCAATTAGCTCTCGCTGTATTACCGATGTGGAAACCTTGGATAAATTTATCAGCCAAACCTTGTCACGCTTTTTAATCGGTTTACTCACAATCATTGGCACTGCGGCGATTTTGCTTTGGATTGATTGGATGTTGGGACTGGTGATCCTGTTGCTCAATCCAGCGGTCATCTATTTTTCTCGGCAGTTTGGCAAACATGTTAAAGAGCTGAAAAAGGAAGAGAATGCTGCATTTGAGGCACTACAAACCTCACTAGTCGAGACGCTAGATGCTATTTCTCAACTAAAAGCCGTTCGTCGAGAGGGTAACTACTTTGCACAAGTTAAAGTAGCTGCCAAAGATCTCAAACATTACGCGGTGCAGTCACAATGGAAAACGGATGCGGTTAACCGCTTAAGTTTTACCGTGTTTTTGGTGGGGTTCGAGTTTTTCCGTGCTGTCGCTATGTTTATGGTGGTGTTTTCTGATTTAACGGTCGGCCAGATATTTGCGGTATTTGGTTACCTTTGGTTCATGATGGGGCCTGTGCAGGAAATTCTTGGTATTCAATATGCGTACTATGGTGCCTCGGCGGCACTTAGTAGGTTAAATCAGGTTTTTAATTTTGCGACAGAAGCACAATATCCCGCTACGAAAACCGTCTTTGATTCATCTCAGGTTGATATCAAATTTGCCAATATAGACTTCGCTTACGTTGCAGAGCAACCCGTGCTCAAGCAGGTGTCTTTGCATATTCCAGCAGGGAAGAAAGTAGCGTTAGTAGCGGTGTCTGGAGGTGGTAAATCTACTTTGGTGCAATTGCTTTTGGGATTGTATGAAAAGCAAAGTGGCGAGATTCATATAAATGACACGCCAGTAGAGCAAATTGGTTACGAAGCAGTGCGAGATAATATAGTGACCGTATTGCAGCAGCCGATACTCTTTAATACCAGCATCCGTGAAAATCTAGCAATGGGACGAGAGGTATCTGACCAAGTGCTGTGGCAGGCACTCCGAGTTGCAGAGCTAGCTGATACCGTACTTGCTCTGGCTGACAAATTAGATGCGCAAGTTGGTCGCAATGGGATTAAATTGTCCGGAGGACAGAAGCAAAGGTTAGCCATTGCTAGAATGGTTGTTGCCGATCCTAAAGTGGTGGTGCTGGATGAAGCAACCTCGGCACTTGATATTGAGACTGAGGCAAAAATTCATCGCAATTTGCAAGCGTTTTTGGCTGATAGAACGACTTTGATTATTGCACATCGACTGAGCGCAATAAAACAAGCCGACTTAATTTATGTTTTAGATGATGGTGAAGTGTCCCAGTATGGAGAACATAAGGATTTGTTAAAGGAACAAGGTCTGTATCAAATCCTATTTGGTCATCAAAATTAATTCATAAATAGCAAAAATTCCTTATGTAACGTTAAGTAAACATTAATGGACGAGCTAATATTATCTATGCAACGTAATCAGTAGACGCATTTTCTGGTAGACTATCCGAGTCAATACTCAATGCGTTAACTAACAGAGATGGGAAGGAATGATGAAAATTAAAACTTTGAGCTTACTAGTTGCGATGGCAGTAACAGCCAATGCAAATGCAAACACCACTGAACCTACTGAAGGTGTATATCTTGGTGTATTCGGTGATTACTATGATGCTGACTGGCAAAATCACCGTGATATGGCTGGCTTAGACGTAGAAGAGTCTACTGGTTGGGGTGCTGAAATCGGCTACCGTTTTGATAAATATTGGAGTGGTCGTCTTGAGTATGCAGACATGGATTTTGATCTTGGTGGGATCAGCAATGGTTCACTAGACGCAGAGCGTTATGGTATCGATGGTTTATATCACTTTGATGGTGGCCCATTCTATGGTCTAGTGGGTATCAAAAAGATGAATCTGGACGTCATTTCAGATAACACTTTTGCTAACGTTGGTGCTGGTGTTCGTCACTACTTCACCGATCACTTGTTCGTGAATGCAGAAGCGGCAGTTTACCAAGGCTTAGAAGCAGGTTTTACTGATGTTGGCGGTAAAATTGGTATCAACTACTCATTCGGTAGCGCTGGTAAAACGGAAGAAGTTGCACCTGCTCCGGCACCTGTAGTTGCAGAAGCACCACAAGACAGTGATAAAGACGGTGTTGTGGATAGCGAAGACAAATGTGCCAATACACCAATGACCGATGCTGTTGATGCGTCAGGTTGTACTCTATATGAAACGAATGAAGACAAAGTAAATCTACTGGTTCGTTTCCCGCACGATGATGCTTCTTTCTCACAGCAATATGTTGATGATATCAACGCGGTTGCTAAGTTTTTAAAAGAACATAAAAATGCAGATGTAGTGATTGAAGGTCACGCATCAGCAGTAGGTGATGCGGATTACAACCAAAAGCTTTCTGAGCGCCGCGCGAAAAACGTTGCTGAGAAACTCGTAGATATGGGTATTGATTCAATGCGTATTACCACAGTAGGCTACGGTGAAGAGCGTTTGAAAAACCCAGCTAATACGCTTGAAGCGCATGCTGAAAACCGTCGCGTAGAAGCGCACGTTTCTTCTAAAGAGAAAGTAAAAGTTAAGCGTTAATTTTTACTTAGCTTATGCAAAAAGGCTCCTTCAGGAGCCTTTTTTAATCCCACCAAGCGTACCTTTTCGCAAAATTAAAATGATTCTCGTTTGACTAATATTCATCAAAATATACTTGTTTCGGTATGCTTATTCATTGTATTTATAGTGACTATAAGGCGAGGTATCGCATGCAAGATTTTCATCTATACTCAAAGACCTTATAATTGTTCATTATATTTTATGGTCAAGGGAATGGTTCAGGCGATTGCATCAATAATCGCAGCCAGATCATTTACTTGTCTGTCCACGTCACCAAGAGGGCAATATTGTGCTTCAAGAATATCGTAAACACGTAGAAGAGCGTGCCGCGCAAGGTATCGTGCCTAAGCCGTTAGACGCGCAGCAAACTGCTGACCTTATCGAATTACTAAAAACTCCACCTGCAGGTGAAGAAGAGTTCATCGTTGATCTATTTATCAATCGTGTACCGCCAGGTGTAGATGATGCCGCTTACGTAAAAGCAGGCTTTTTGGCTGCAGTAGCGAAAGGCGAAGCTGAATCACCACTCATTTCAAAAGAGTATGCAGCTGAACTACTTGGCACTATGCTTGGTGGTTACAACATCGCGCCTATGATCGACCTACTAGACGATGCCGCTATCGCGCCAATCGTTGCTAAAGGTTTGTCTCACACGCTACTGATGTTTGACGCATTCTACGATGTAGAAGAAAAAGCAAAAGCAGGCAATGAGTTTGCTAAGCAAGTGATTGAGTCATGGGCAAATGCAGAATGGTTTCTTGAGAAGCCAGCCGTTGCAGACAAGATTTCAGTGACTGTATTCAAAGTAACGGGTGAGACAAATACAGATGACTTGTCTCCAGCACCAGATGCTTGGTCTCGTCCAGATATCCCATTACACGCACTGGCTATGCTTAAAAACGAGCGTGACGGTATCAACCCTGATAAGCCAGGTGAAGTAGGTCCAATTGCACAACTGGAAGAGCTTAATGGTAAAGGTTTACCGCTAGCGTACGTAGGTGACGTTGTTGGTACAGGCTCATCTCGTAAATCTGCAACTAACTCCGTACTTTGGTTCATGGGTGATGACATTCCATTCGTACCAAACAAGCGCGTTGGCGGTGTGTGTCTAGGTGGTAAAATTGCGCCAATCTTCTTCAATACCATGGAAGATTCAGGTGCACTACCGATTGAGCTTCCAGTTGACGAACTAAATATGGGCGACCAAATCGACATCTTCCCATACGAAGGTGTGGTTAAGCGTCACGGTACTGACGAAGTTATCTCAACGTTCTCACTGAAATCAGACGTAATTCTTGATGAAGTGCGTGCTGGTGGCCGTATTCCATTGATCATCGGTCGTGGTCTAACTGATAAAGCTCGTGCTTCACTAGGCCTAGAAGCTGAAGATATCTTCCGTAAGCCTAAGTTAGTGGCTGATTCTGGTAAAGGCTTTACGCTTGCACAGAAGATGGTTGGTAAAGCATGTAACATGGCAGGTGTACGCCCAGGTCAATACTGTGAGCCAACAATGACAACAGTAGGTTCTCAGGATACTACGGGTCCAATGACGCGTGATGAGCTTAAAGATCTTGCTTGTCTTGGCTTCTCTGCTGACCTTACAATGCAGTCATTCTGTCATACCTCAGCTTATCCTAAGCCAATCGATGTAAACACACACCACACACTTCCTGATTTCATCATGAACCGTGGCGGTGTATCACTACGCCCTGGTGACGGTGTTATCCACTCATGGCTAAACCGTATGCTACTTCCAGATACAGTAGGTACAGGTGGTGACTCACATACTCGTTTCCCGTTAGGTATTTCATTCCCAGCCGGTTCAGGTGCAGTAGCGTTTGCAGCAGCAACGGGCGTAATGCCGTTGGATATGCCTGAGTCAATCCTTGTTCGTTTTAAAGGTGAAATGCAGCCGGGTATCACATTACGTGACCTAGTACACGCTATCCCTTACTATGCAATCCAGCAAGGTCTATTGACGGTTGAGAAAAAAGGTAAGATCAACGAATTCTCTGGTCGCATCCTTGAAATCGAAGGTGTTGAGCATTTAACGGTTGAGCAAGCGTTCGAGCTATCTGACGCATCTGCAGAGCGTAGTGCGGCAGGTTGTACTGTTAAGCTTTCACAAGCGTCTATCGAAGAGTACCTAAACTCTAATATCGTGATGCTTAAGTGGATGATCTCTGAAGGCTATGGTGATGTACGTACCATTGAGCGTCGTATCACTAAGATGGAAGAGTGGCTAGCGAATCCTGAGCTAATGACTGCTGACGCGGATGCAGAATACGCGCACACCATTGAGATTGATCTTGCTGATATCAAAGAGCCAATCCTTTGTGCACCAAATGACCCTGATGACGCTCGTCTACTTTCAGCGGTAACTGGTGAGAAGATCGACGAAGTATTCATCGGCTCTTGTATGACTAACATCGGTCACTTCCGTGCAGCTGGTAAACTACTGGATAATTTCGGTGGTCGTCTACCAACGCAACTATGGGTTGCTCCGCCAACGAAGATGGACCGCGATCAGTTAACTGACGAAGGTTACTACGGTATTTACGGTCGTGTAGGTGCACGTATCGAAACTCCAGGATGTTCACTATGTATGGGTAACCAGGCACGTGTTGCTGATAAAGCAACGGTTGTTTCTACCTCGACTCGTAACTTCCCTAACCGTTTAGGTACAGGTGCAAACGTATTCCTTGCATCAGCAGAGCTTGCAGCGGTAGCTGCTATTCTTGGTAAACTACCAACACCTGCTGAATATCAAGAGTATGCAGAGAAGATCAATGCAACGGCTGCGGACACTTACCGTTACTTGAACTTCCATAAGATGCCTCAGTACACTAAAAAGGCAGACTCAGTGATCATTCAACAAGCGGTTTAATTACTCGCTCTAGAATACATTGAAAGAAAAAAGCCAGCGCATGCTGGCTTTTTTTATGCACATAAAGCACTCAAGTTAAATGGTGTTATCAAGCATTATTTTAAACCTAGATAAGTAATCTATTAAAATGGCTATAAGTGGGTTTTTATTGCGTTTTGGTTGTTAAAATCCCGTTTTTTTAAACAGTAATTTTCTCTGGTTTTATTAGAATTGTCGGCAAATTCTCATCAATGGGCGAGAGGATCATGACAACAGTAAACAACCAGAATTTATTACAACTACGCTTTTTACCGCAGTCACATATCGACGCAGTTAAGCCTTTTTTCAATCAACTTCCAGATAACCCTTATGCCGATGGTGCATTCAGAAAGCGCCGTTACTCTGTGGTTAAATTCACTGACGGTGAAGTAACATTGCAGCCGACGAAAGCTTTCGTGCAAGACGACTCAATTAATACTTTCCAAGGTAATATTGAGCGTGTTTACGAAAACCTTGAGCAGGACATGTTAAACACCGATGGCTTTAAGCATATGCTTGCTGAATTTAAAGCCATGACGGGAATTGCAGACGATACCAGCATAGAAGTGCATCAGTTTCGCATGTTAGCGATTGAAAGCGATACCCCTCCTGCGCCAGAAGGTGTGCACCAAGATGGCTTTGACCATGTCTGTGTCTGCGGTGTTTCTCACGAAAATATCGCCGGTGGCGAGCTATTGGTATATGAGCACAAAGAAGCTGAGCCCTGTTTCAAAATGGAAATCAAAGATGGTTTATTTGCACTGGTGAATGACCGTGAAGTGTGGCATAACGCAACACCGATGAACAAGCTAGATGCCGAGCAAGTCGGTTACCTAGACTGCTTCGTATTTACAGCCTAAGAGGGTAGTATGGATTTAAATCTAGTGCGTCGTCAGTTCCCTGCGCTTATGCAAAGTATTGGTGGAGCCACGCCAATTTTCCTTGATGGCCCGGGTGGCTCTCAAGTACCGCAATCCGTGTTGAGCGCGATGTCTGCTTACCTTGGTTATTTTAACTCTAACTTAGGTGGTGCATTTTTCTCAAGCGATAAGACCGTCAGTTTGATGAGTGAAGCGCGCCAAGCGGTTGCGGACTTACTCAATGCGCCAAGTGCAGATCAAATTGTATTTGGTGCCAACATGACTAGCTTAACCTTTAGCTTTAGCCGTGCGCTATCTCGCGAATGGCAAGCAGGTGATGAAGTCATTGTGACCAATGCCGATCACTATTCAAACGTTTCTTCATGGCGTCAAGCTGCCGAAGATAAAGGTGCGACGGTACATGCGGTGCGTATTAATGAAACCGATTGCACGCTTGATCTTGCGCATTTTGAATCACTACTAAATGCCAAGACTAAGTTAGTTGCGGTGACGTATGCATCGAATACAACGGGCTCAATCAACGATATCAAACGCATTGTGGAGCTTGCGCACCAAGTTGGTGCATTGGTATATGTTGATGCTGTGCATTATGCACCTCATGAGCTAATCGATGTACAAGGTTTGGATTGCGACTTCCTTGCGTGCTCTGCTTATAAGTTCTTTGGTCCGCATGTGGGCATTGTTTATGGTAAGCGTGAGCATTTAGAAGGTTTTACTCCGTATAAGGTGGAGCCGGCAAAAGACATTATCCCAGGCCGCTGGGAAACTGGTACGCAGAGTTTCGAAGGACTAGCGGGTGTTGTTGCGGCGATTGACTACATTGCTTCACTTAGCGAGATGAGTGCAGATACACCACGCCGTGAGAAACTGGTTGAGGCGTTTGCACGCACAAAAGCGCATGAGATGCAGCTTAGCCAGCACTTCTTAACGCGTTTAGCCGAATTTAAAAAGATTAAACTTTTTGGTATCGAGTCACGTGAGCGACTCGCTGAGCGTACACCAACGTTTGCTTTGACATTTGATGGCATCGAGCCACGTACCGTGTCGGAATTCTTAGGTAAAAAGCACATGTGCGTATGGGATGGTAATTTCTACGCCCAAGGGCTTTGCGAGCAGCTAGGGGTGATGGATAAAGGTGGGGTTGTTCGCATCGGTTGTATGCATTACAACACCATAGAAGAACTAGATAGCTTGTTTGATGCATTTAGTGAGTTGTTAGCATAATACAAAGTGGGAGCTACGGCTCCCACTGCTCATTTAGGTTTCTTGCCCTTCAATAAATGCATTGAGCTTAGCAATGCGATGGCTCATACCTTCAATGAGCTTATCTTTGATTTTTTCCCGGATCACATTGGGCAAGCGTGTTAATGCATCTGGGGTTATCGCCAATATGATGCTGTCTTTTAACGCTTGTGCGCTAGTGCTGCGTTCTCGGTTAGTGATAAATGCACCTTCACCTAAAAACTCTCCAGGACCAACTTTACCTAAATCATGGGCCGCATCTTGTTTAAAAATCAAAAACTCACCGCTTAATATAATATACAGGCGATTGTCTTTTTCAAAGCGTTTGAAAGCATGACGCTCTTGTTGCACCAGATATAAGTGACCAAAAGACTCAAGCAATACCTGGCGCTCGGCAAGCGTAAACTCTTTAAAAAACGCTAAGCGATTGATGATCTCTAGTTGTTTAAACAGTGGCACATTTTCAAGTAACTTCATGCAAACTATTCACAAATCAAACTTATTCTTGAATATTGCGTGCTTTTGACTTTCTCGTCAATGATTACCCCCCATTTGCAGGTTGATTCTGAGGTATGAATACAAGCTGCTGTGAATAAATCAACTCACCAGTTGCAGTTGAGTAACTTTTTGACCCATACAGGAGCTGCTTTTAAACTACTCAGTGAAAACGCGTTTTGCTTAAATGCTGATGCATCTAGACGCACATTCATTGGTACAGCTAAGTGTGTTTTTAATAATCGCTTCAAGCCTAAGTCATCTATTTTCAAAAAAGATGCCGCTAACTTGGCTTTTTCTGATCCGTTGAGGTGGCTTCCTTGGGAAAACGCCTGTCCTGCTTTTATCCAGTCAAGATAAGCCGATCGAGACTCATTTAAGTAATCCTCTGTTAGTGCTTGTAATCTAGGCTGGAGGCGTTGATAAAGGACTTCATCTTTGCTTAACACCGCGACGAGTAGAAGATTGAGACCGGAATTTAAAACGGCTGACTTGACTGTGGCTAGCTGGAAAAGTTCAAAAGCATGCTGAAGGGCTGATTTTGCATCTGTTAAGTTATTGGCATCTAGATGCAGCACCCCTAAGTTGTTGTAGATAGAAGCCATGGCTATATTATCAGGGAGTTGCTCTGCGACCTTGATTGCTTGAGCGTAAATGGCGCTTGCTTTTGGGTATCGTCCTTGTTCTCTGAGTGTATTTGCTTGTCCATTTAATACCCTCAGCTGTTGCTTCAAATTAGTTGTGTATTTAAGTGCGCAAGTATAGGCTTGTGTGGCGTCTTCCAGGCGATTTGCACGTCTAAGCAAAGTTGCGGATAAAAAGGTGATTTGGAAAAGCTCGCCTCGAAACTCAGCAGTCTGAGAAAGCTCAAAAAGCCGTGCCACAGGCTGTTGCGCAACATCATTGTTTCGCAGCAGCATTAGTGCTGTAGCTTCTAAAAGCTGTCTTTTGATATATTGAGCTTTATTCGTTTGCCTGTCTGGCTCAACCTGCTGAATGATTTGTAAAGCACGAGCAGGGTCTTTGTTGAGAAAATACTCGGCTCTATCATATTCATAGGTATGCTCTACCTTAGCTTCTCCCGCACCTAAAGCACTTGAGATTATTATTAAAGCGACTATAAAAGATGACACACTAGCACTATTTAACTGGACCTAACTTAGAGAGTGTAGACTGTTCTGATGGATTTTTAAAGTCACTTATATATCATTAGGTTAAGTTGTTTTTCTGACTTGATTGCTGCCCACGTAGCGGAACTATGTGACTCAAGCAATCGAGTCAGTCCTGAATATTTCTCTCTTTTAGTTTTCTGGTCAATGTATTGCGTCCCCAACCTATCTTTAACGCCGCATCTTGCTTATGACCATGACAGGCATTGAGTGCGGATTTGATCAGTCGTGTTTCTAATTGTGCCTGTACATCGGGCCAAATATGGTCTTTTCCTTTACGTAACTCTGAGTCTAACCAAGTTTGGAATGCGTCCAGCCAATTGCCATGCTCTAAGGCGTCAATCTGTTGTGGCTTTTCTAGCTCTTCGGGAAGATCCGCAGGGGTGACAAGTTCACCCGGGGCCATTACCGTTAACCAACGGCAGGTGTTTTCCAATTGCCTAACGTTGCCAGGCCAATGATACGCCTGCATTTTTTGCAGAGCATGTTTGGAGATGATTTTTGGCTCGGCTTTTAGCTCCTTTGCGCTTTTTGCAAGAAAGTGATCGCACAGGGCGGCGATATCTTCAGGGCGTTCACGTAAGGCTGGTAGTTTTAACCTGACGACATTGAGGCGGTGAAATAAGTCTTCACGGAATTTACCTTGCTTGACCAGTGTCTCTAAGTCTTGATGGGTAGCCGCGACGATACGGACATCGACCTTCACGCTGTTGTGGCCACCAACCCGATAAAACTCACCATCGGCGAGTACGCGCAATAGCCGAGTCTGCACGTCCAGTGGCATATCACCGATTTCATCTAAAAATAGGGTGCCGCCATCGGCTTGCTCAAAGCGGCCACGGCGCATGCTGTCAGCACCGGTAAAAGCGCCTTTTTCATGGCCGAACAACTCAGACTCGACGAGATCTTTGGGGATGGCGGCCATATTGAGCGCGATAAAAGAAGCCTCTTTGCGCGGGCTGTGATTGTGCAGCGCGCCTGCCACAAGCTCTTTACCCGTGCCTGATTCGCCGTTAATCAATACACTCATGCTTGAAGCGGAAAGTTTACCGATGGCGCGGAACACTTCCTGCATCGCTGGGGCTTCACCAATAATGTCGGGGCTATTGGCTTTTTCACTTTGGCGCTTTTGCTTTTTAGTTTGCTGGCCTGCACGAAATGCACGTTGCACAAGGGAAACGGCCTCGTTTAAGTCGAAAGGTTTGGCGAGATATTCAAACGCCCCTTTTTTAAATGCGTTGACCGCAGAATCCAAGTCCGAGTGTGCGGTCATAATGATCACCGGCAAGTTTGGGTAGAGCCCTGCAATTTTATCTAACAAGGCCATGCCATCGATACCTGGCATACGTACATCTGAGATCAGCACTGCGGGTTGCTCATATTCAAGCGCGGTCAATACATCTTGACCACTGGCGAAGCTCTCGGTTTCAAACTCAGCTCGCTTTAATGCCTTTTCTAAAACAAATCGGATTGAAGCGTCATCATCGACTAACCAAACTGATTTCATTGCACGTTTCCTGTTTCGGTGTTGTCAAAGGGAAGGTAGATACTGAACTCAGTGTGTCCTGGCCAACTATCGCATTCGATAAATCCTTGGTGTTGCTCTACCAAAGTTTGCGCGATAGAGAGCCCAAGTCCAGAGCCTCCTTCTTTATTCGTGATCATCGGAAAGAACAATGTCTCTTTTACCTCATCGGCGATCCCTGGACCGTTGTCGCTGATACGGATGAGTAATGCTTTTTTCAATAGTCGCTCACCATGATGAAGACGGTGTTTAATACGCGTTGTTATGGTGATCGTACCGTCATGCTGTAGCGCTTGTTGAGCATTGCGTAGCATATTCAGCAGAACCTGCTGAATTTTGGCTTGATCTATCACGATAGCCGGAATACTGGGATCATAATCTTTTACCAAGGTGATATCGGCATCGCGCTCCAAGGTGGTTAACTTTATCACCGATTCTAACGCCTGATGGATATTACACGGCTCTTTTTGTGGTAACTGATTGGGTCCAAGCAGTTTATCTACCAACTCGCGTAATCTATCTGCTTGCTCAATAATGAGCGTGGCACATTCTTCCCGTTCTTGTTGATCAGTTTCATACTGCAATAATTGCGCCGCACCGCGGATCCCACCAAGTGGATTTTTTATTTCATGGGCAAGACTGCGAATGAGGTTTCGAGCTGCTTGAAATTGGTGCATTTGATTGGATGCTTGGTCATAACGCAGGGCATCATCAACACGGCGACATTCCACTAAAATGAACGCCTCTTCTGCAAGGTAAACTCGTCTGGCATGCAGACTTAGTGTCGCAACACGATTATCTACAAACACCACGTCTACCCTGTGTTGCTGGCAGTCTACACCATCTTGTAGCACGTATTTAGAGAGCCGTGGCAAGTCTATATGATGATGATTAAACACACTATCAACCGCCAGCCCAACAAGCCGTTTAGTGCTGAGTCCCAGTAGTTCACTACTGCTGTAATTGGCATAGTGGATCATTAAATTTTGATCGAGCACTAAAATCGCGGTTGAGAGAGATTGCCAAACTTTATCCAAGTCAATCGAGTTATGTTGATCCATATATGTTCACCGTGCACCAATGTGGTGCAATGAGAATAGCATAGCTTTGCATCCATTGGATTAAATTATTACCTGAGCTCAGAAACTAGGGGTTTTCGAACTCGTATCCTAAACTTGGTATTAATAAAGCATGCCAACTTTAAGGTGCCCACATTATTAATGCTTTGTTTCAAAAAATACATCTAGCTTGTGCTTGCGGGGGGAGCCTTTTTGTCACGTTCTGCATGAGTGGTTGTGACTTTCAAGGCGCTAGGTATGTTACCGAGTATACGGGTTGCTTTCCTCCTTACACCGCTAATTTACATCGGGCTACGAATGGCGAGAAAACCACCCTTACAGGCGTAATGCGGGTCGTTCAACCTAACTGGCGAGATAAATATCTACTGCAAACAAAGGCTGAAGTCTACTATCAAATCCAGGTGGGTGAGCAAAGGTTGTGGATTGAACACAATGAAATGTCGAGTTTGGCCTCCTCAATAGCAGGAGGGATGAGTATGGTGTGTTTGCAACTACTGGTTAAAAGTCAGTGTAGGTAAGCAATATCGCTCTAATTATTCACGGTATTGCGGTGCAAAAAGAACTTATGAGCATCGCTTTGGGCGACTAACATACCTTTTTGATTAAACACTTTCATAACCAAAGAGTGCTCGCCACGATTGATACCACGCAAAGAAAACTGAGTATTACTTTGTTTTGGCCCTGTGGCTGTTCCGTTGAGAAAGAGTTGCACGCTTAGTCCTTGGGTAAATCTTGGCTCTATGGTGCCAGTTACGTATACACTGCCACTATTATCACGGATTGTTTGCTCATGCTCAGGAGAAGTGATTTTAGCTGTATATTGAATCGTTGGTGTTGTATCCGTTTGTTCGAGAATTTTAGTATCAACACTTGGCATGGTTAAAGCGCTGGCGTTGAGTTTGACTTCTTTTGAACCTGGTTGCGGTACATCCGAATAGACCCAATGGCCGTTTTTGTCTTTCCAGCGATAGATTTTTGGATTGGACTCTGCTGCAGCATCAATGCTTGTTAGGGTTAGCGTCATGCTAACCGACATTATAAGAAACCACTGACGCACCACAACTCTCCACAGTAAACTACTGTTCATACTTTAGTATAGTGTTGTTGGAATTGCGAGTTACAAATGAGTAACTCCGATAATAAATTTATTCGAGATATTTAATTTAACCTTTTGAATTAAATTAAAAAAGCCCGTAATTACGGGCTTGAGAACACATATGATTAAGAGTGCCAGAAACGCATAATGAGTTTTGGCTCTACAAGCTCAATACCGCGGTACTGAGCGTAGTAGTCTGTTAGCGATTAAACGCTGTAGTACATTTCGAACTCAACTGGGTGAGTTGTCATGTTTAATTTTTCAACTTCTTTCGACTTAAGTGTGATGTACGCATCGATTAGGTCGTCAGTGAATACGCCACCTTGAGTTAAGAACTCACGGTCAGCATCTAGAGAAGCAAGCGCTTCGTCAAGTGATGCTGCAACTGTTGGGATTTCTGCTGCTTCTTCCGCTGGTAGGTCGTACAAATCTTTGTCCATTGCATCGCCAGGGTGGATCTTGTTGCGGATACCGTCAAGACCAGCCATCAACTGCGCTGCGAAAGCTAGGTATGGGTTAGCCGCAGGATCTGGGAAGCGTACTTCGATACGACGACCCTTTTCTGATGGGATCACCGGGATACGGATTGATGCTGAGCGGTTACGTGCTGAGTATGCAAGCATAACTGGCGCTTCAAACCCTGGTACTAGACGCTTATAAGAGTTTGTTGCTGGGTTAGTGAATGCATTGATTGCTTTAGCATGCTTAATGATACCACCAATGTAGTAAAGCGCTTCTTCAGATAGACCGCCGTACTTGTCGCCTGCGAAGATGTTCTTGCCGTCTTTAGCAAGTGATTGGTGGCAATGCATGCCTGAACCGTTATCACCAACGATTGGCTTAGGCATAAAGGTTGCTGTCTTACCGTATAGGTGAGCCATGTTGTGGATAACGTACTTCATCTCTTGGATTTCGTCTGCTTTAGTTACCATAGTATTAAAGCGAGTCGCAATCTCATTTTGACCAGCAGTTGCTACTTCGTGGTGGTGCGCTTCAACAACGTGGCCCATCTCTTCAAGTACTAAACAAGTAGCTGCACGCCAATCATTAGACGAATCTACCGGTGCTACTGGGAAGTAACCACCTTTTACGCCAGGACGGTGACCTGTGTTACCACCTTCGTAGTCTTTGTCTGAGTTCCAAGCCGCTTCTTCAGCATCAATTTTGTACATTGAGCCAGACATGTCAGTTTTAAATTTAACATCGTCAAACAAGAAGAACTCTGGCTCAGGACCGAATAATACGGTGTCTGCAATACCCGTTGAACGCATGAACTCTTCAGCGCGTTTAGCTACTGAACGTGGGTCACGCTCGTAACCTTGGTGTGTGTTTGGTTCAACCACGTCACAACGGACGATAAGGGTTGTTTCTTCTGCGAACGGGTCTAGCTTAGCACTTTCTGCGTCAGGCATAAGTACCATGTCAGATTCGTTGATGCCTTTCCAACCAGCGATAGATGAGCCATCAAACATTTTGCCGTCTTCAAAGAAGTCTTCATCGGCTTGATGATGCGGGATCGATACGTGTTGTTCTTTACCTTTTGTATCTGTGAAACGTAAGTCAACAAATTTTACGTCGTGCTCTTTAATAAAATCTAAAACCGATTGTGACATGTGTCCTCCGACTCGTTGGGTTATTTTTTGCTGCAATGTACTGCAATTGCACCTTGATAAGCGTTAATCGTGCCAATTGTTTAACTGTTTGATTTTTAGTGATTTATTTAAATTCACTGATCTGTGAACGGATGTTTTGCACTAAATTGGTGCGTAAGTGTTCCATGGTGGTGCGTAATATTTTTCCTGACAACGACACTTTCCATTTCTGTTGTAGTTGATATTGATTAAATGCTCAAGGTATCAAGATATCGAATAGCTAAAAATTGCTCGAGTATATTCAGTTGTCTGCACTAATGGTGGTCTGGTATTGAGCAGAAAATTGAAATTAATTTCTAAATTTATAGAAAAAATACATTCTAAATATTGCATATAAAGCACCTTTCTTTAGGTATTTAATCGAAACTTTTCTTTGCTCATTAACTGCTTCTTAGATTAATTTTTACATCTTTTGTTTATATACGCTAACACCAAAGAGCCCGCATTTTATAGGCGACTTTTTGTTCACCATTTATTTGTCTGTATTTAGGTGAATGATACTGCATGTGAGGAAGTTGTATGTACATTATGCAATTTTGTATTTCTCAATTGTGTCCTGTGTGTTAATTGTGTTAATCGAGTTAATTTTTGTTTTGTTTTTTGTGTTGATCGGTTTCATTTTTTGGGTACTATGTACCTGATATTAATAAGTTGAGTCTAATGTTAAAGGGGCTACTTGATGCACTCTAATAGGCTAAATTTTCGTTTGTTACTGTTGATATGCAAGGAAGAAGTAAGGTGTTTTCTCGAGAGTCATTAGCATTAAGATTTGTTATTTTAGTATTTATTCCCCTCATTATAATCATCTCTTATTTTTACTTAGACGAGAGAGAAACTTTACCTCTGGATAATATAACATTAAGCGATAGCGCTTTGAGTAACAAAGTGAGTATCTCTAGAGATAAGTACGGAGTTCCAAATATAAGCGCGAAAAGTGATCATGATGCTTTTTTCGCTATGGGATATGTTCAAGCTCAAGATCGGCTTTGGCAAATGGAGTTACAGCGCCGATTAATTAAAGGTACTTTGAGTGAGGTCTTTGGAGCATCAACAATTGAGCGTGATAAATATATGCGTACTTTGGGGCTTGCTGATGCTGCAAAAGAGGCGCTAAAAAGTTTAGGGAAGCGGGAAAAAGGCATCTTAGTTGCCTTCTCTGAAGGAGTGAATGCGTATATCAGAGATTCTGAAAACCTACCAATTGAGTTTAGGGTTTTTGGTGTCGTTGCTTCAAATTGGTCTCCTGAAGATTCATTAATGGTAGGTAAGCTACTTTCTTACTCTCTGAGTTTTGCTGCTAATTATGAACGCGCCAGAGTACAAGCTGCCGCTAAATTACCAGTGGACTATTTACACTCAATCTATCCAGAGCTTAATGATCAGCAATCTTTATCAGAGGATATATCACGTGTCGCTAAATTGGATGAGACGTTAAGCCAGTTAGCGAGTATCGAAGAAGCTTTATTGCTAGAGCATGGGATTGGAGGCAAATTTGCCGGGAGTAACGCTTGGGCAATTTCTGGGGAGTTAAGTGCTTCGGGCGATGCGATGTTGGCGAATGATCCTCATCTCTCTTTCCAAATGCCTTCATTATGGTATCGAGCGTCTTTGTTAGGCGGCGAAGTAAACGCATCAGGTATGACCATTCCAGGATTGCCTGTAATTGTATTTGGACATAATGCTCATATTGCTTGGGGCGGTACTAACATGCCCGCGGATACGCAAGATTTGGTCATAGTGGACCTTAATCGAGGAGGGAATTCTGCAGGAGAGAAAATTGTTCAAAGGGTAGAGGAGATCGCGGTTAAGGCTGACTTCCCAGCTCAATTTAGAAAAGCCCCAGAGACTATAAAACATACGGTTGCACAATCAAAATATGGGCCTATTCTAGATTATAGTGCTGGCGCGTCTCATGGGTATGCACTGAGATGGACAGCTTTAAATGACAGTGATACTTCTATTTCTGCCTTGATCGACCTGAATTATGCTTCTAATTGGGAAGAGTTCAGGAATGCGCTCCAGCTTCTTATCACGCCGACAATCAATTTTGTTTATGCAGATCGCCTAGGCAATATAGGCCTCAATAGCGCGGGTAAAGTTCCGCTTCGCAAAAAACATTCTGGAGCCATACCTGTTAATCAGTATGAGTTTGAATGGACTGGGTACATTCCTTGGGAAAGTATGCCAACGGAATTCAACCCTAAAAAAGGCTATATCATTAATGCCAACCAAAAACATGTCTCTGAGGATTATCCTTACTTCATTTCTATGGACTGGGCTCCTTCATATAGAGCGGAACGTATAGCATCTCTTATAGAAGGTGAGTTAAAGCGAGGACACAAACTTTCCATCGATACTTTCCGGAGTATTCAAGGTGATGTACTTGACTTAGGAGCGATAGATCTACTCAACCTTCTTAGAAATGACTATCCAAATCTGAAGCCTTTACTTGGTGAGCTACTACATTGGGACGGAGATTATAAATCTGACCCTGACGTTGGTGCTATATACCAAGTCATGATCAGAAATTTAAAAGTCAAATTATTCCATTCACAAAGTCTTGCTACACAATTTGGTGGCGGGCTAACCGCATCTAGTCTAACCGACAAACAGTTATTGCTCGCCTTACAAGACCATGAATTATGGTGTTCTGACACTTCAGAAAAATGTACAGATGAAATTAGGGATTCCTATCAAGCGACTTTAGTTGAACTTGAGCGTAAGTTTGGCGCTAGGCCGTGGTCATGGGGAGAGCTTGCGCCGAGAACTTTCGCGCATCAACCCTTTAGTGAAGCGGACTTTTCGAGACGAATTTTTGAGCGGCAGATCACTGGAGCTGGTTCATTAGATACCGTGAATGCCGCCGGTTATCGGTTTGATAGTGCTGATGGATATGAGCAGATATTTGGTGCTGGGTTTCGCCAAATTATGGTGTCGAGTAAGCAGGAAGGGTTTAAGTCTTGGTACATCAATTCAACGGGTCAGTCCGGCAATATCATGAGCCCACACTATGATGACATGATCGACTTATATGAAAGTAATCAATTAGTTACTGAAACACCGCAATAAATATAATAATTAATAAAAAGGAATTGTAATGAGGTTACTCTCCGAATTAGGAAAGACGGCGCCTAACTCTGTCTTTATTTCACTGTTGAGCGGCGCGATCGCAGGCCTTATCTACGCGTCGCTAGTTCCAGTTATTCTAATCGCAATTGAAGAGTTTAGCTATGTATTAGACGGCACCGCAGATTTTGTTGAGGTACTGGGCGTGCAAATAGCACATCCAAATTTAGCGCTGTTATTTTTAGGTATTTGCGCTGCGATTTTTATTTTGCAATCAGTGTCAATGATTGCATTACAAAAGTCAGCATTAATGCTTGCGAGTAATATCCGAAAAAGATTGTTTGAAAAGATTCTAGGGGCTCCAATCGAGAACCTTGAGTCAGTTGGAACTTCTAAATTACTCGTTGTATTAAGTACAGATATCAGTCGAATTATGATGGGGGCGCAAGCAGTTCCTGGTCTGTTAGTCAGTTCAGTTATTTTGTTAGGTGTATTTTTATATATCTACTTTTTAAGTATGGGGGCATTTCTATTTTTATTGGTTTGTTTAGTTGTTTCAGTTATTACCTATCAAATTCCTATCATCTATTCCATGAGGTTTTTTAATAAATCAAGACAAGAAACAGATGAACTTCAAAAATCATTTCGCTCTTTACTAATGGGAGCGAAAGAGTTGAAAGTTAATAATGTTAAGCGAGAGTCATTTATTAAAAATGAGTTGCTTAAAGCTGAAAATGAAATGCGTGAAACACTTACTAAAACGTATAACTATACAATCTTTGCTGAAAACTATGGGATGCTATTAACCTATCTAATTATCGCCGTTTTGGTTTTCTCTTTTGTTAATTACTACTCGATTGGTCATGGTGAATTACTGGGTATAGTTATGGTTCTGCTATATATATCCGGCCCAATTCGATGGATATTGCAATCAATAGCTCCAATTTATAGAGCTAATGCGTCATATAATAAAGTAGATCTGATTCTTGCATCTTTGTCTAAGGAGGTAGAGAGTGAATTAACCCCGGTTAGTAACTGGGAAAAAGTAACTTTCGATAATACTTGCTTTTCTTATAAAAAATCTAATTTTGAAGTTGGCCCAATTTCTTTTAGTTGTAGACGCGGAGAAATAACTTTTATTGTTGGAGGGAATGGCTCGGGTAAATCAACCTTCTGTAAGGTCGCTACACTTCATTATAGGGCAACATCAGGAAATATTATCTTTGATGATGTGAAAGTTGATGAAAGCAATATTGATAGTTATCGCCAGTCAATAAGTGTTATCTATAGTGATTATCACTTATTTGAAAAGCTGCATGGAATTGATTTAGAAAATAGTGATGTTATAGATGAAATTAATTATTGGTTAGTGAAGCTTAACCTCGATGAGAAGGTGTTTTTAGAAGGAGATGGATTCTCTACTTTAGAACTTTCAGATGGTCAAAAAAGAAGGTTAGCATTAATAGCTAGTATTGTAGAAGATAAAGATTTTTATTTATTTGATGAATGGGCTGCAGATCAAGATCCTCAATTTAGAGAGATTTTTTACAAAGAAATCCTACCTATTTTAAAGTCAAGAAATAAGTTGATTATAGTTATAACTCATGATGATAGATATTATAACTTATCAGATCAGCTCGTTCATTTAGATAAAGGAGAGGTTCAGCTAAGTGCTTCAAGGTTAAATTATGGCGAGGCTAAGGCTGAAAAATCAAATTTTAAAAACTCAGAAAATAATAAGGATAACGCATATGAGGTTTGATTTTTCTCTAGCGCAGAAGGATGTTTACTTCGATCAGCTACATTGTATTGGTAATGCTAAATATAATATTGGTGGATATGTTGATATAAGCTCGGCAAATGTCACATCTTTATTAGAAGCAAGTGATCAGGTTATAGCAAGTAACCCTATGTTTAGTTTGACTATTGAGCATGAGCATGATGGTCCCAAAGCAAGATTTGATAACGCTTTACATATTAAGTCTACGGTGGTTGATTATAGAGACGCTATTGAACCGATTAAGTCAGCGCAGGAGCTTGTGAAAGAAATATTTTCTCAGCCCTTTGATCTTAAGGGAAGATGCCTCTACAAAACTTATATCATTCAACTGACAGATCAAAGGATCTGGTTTGTAGGTGTAGCGCATCATTTGCTGATTGATGGCTGGGGGTTTGCGCTATGGGCTGAGGCACTTTCAAAAGCTTATGAATCAAAAGAATATCAGGTTAATGAGCACGCGCAGCAAAACTATTTTGAACAAGACTCAGTATACTTGGAGTCAGAACGGTATCAGAAAGATAAGGAATTTTGGAAGTCTTACTTGCATTGTTCTAAAAGGAATATACTTATTCCAAATAGGAAATTGGAATCGAAAAGCTCAAGTGAGAGAGTTGTTTTTTCAGTAGCGCGAGATAAGTATGAAAGCTTATTTTCAAACAAAGGGTTTCTAGCTAAGTCCCCTGGTACTGTATTTTTGTCTCTTGTTTTTATAATGTTCTCTAGACTATATAGAGAGCGTAATTTTAATGTAGGGTTACCAGCTCACAATCGAAAATCAGCGAAACAAAAGAATGATATAGCTCTATATACAAGTGTTAGCCCTATATCGCTAGCTTATACATCAGACACCTCATTTGATCAGTTTCTTAGCTATGTAGCTTCTGAGCAAAAAAAAATATATCGACATCAGAAATACCCAATTGGTCATATTGTTTCTGATATGGGCCCTGAAGCAAGAAGTGGTCTCTATGATGTGTGTGTGAACTTCTTAAAATTAAATAATAGTTGTCGCTTTGCTAAAGCGCATGCATCTTACCATTATATCGAAAACCCTTTCCAAACTACTCCTTTTAACTTAACCATTTGGGACAATGGAGAAGTGCAGCCTGTTGAACTACAGGTGGATTATCACATGGGGTACTTTTCAAAAGAGGAAATTGCACAGCTTTTAGAAATACTTTTTTCTCTTCTAGAACAAGTTTCAAATAATCCAGAGGTAAAACTCTCTGAATTAATGCTTACATCTGAGAAAAATAAATCGTTATCTCTGTCCGACACTGGACTTGATGAGGAAATACAACCATTTATTACCTTATTTTTGGAGCAAGTGCGGAAATCTCCGAATACCGTAGCTGTGTCGTGTCAAAACAGAGAACTTACTTATGAAGCCTTAGATCTTTCTTCAACGCGGCTTGCATTGAGATTCAAGGAAATCGGGGTCAAAGCCGGTGATCTCGTAGGGCTAATGCTTCATCGCTCAGAAAGAATGGTGGAAGCGATTGTAGCGCTGAGTAAAATTGGAGCTGGTTTTGTGCCGATGGATCCGAGCTATCCAGTTAGCCGCCTAAAGCATATGGCACATGACAGTAATATTTCATTGCTTGTCATCGATAGTGATTTCTCTGAGTTAGCATTTGAGCTAACAGATAAGATTTATATTGTAGAGTCACTTTGTGAAAATACCGCTGTTGAAATTGGCTCGACTACCGTAGCCAAAAACGATAGCACTGCTTATGTTATATATACCTCGGGCTCTACAGGTACGCCAAAAGGCGTTGAAATTTCGAATCTATCTTTAGCTAACTTTTTGCTCTCAATGAGGAAAAAACCAGGAATCAGCCGTGGAGATAGATTATTAGCCGTCACTCCATTTAGTTTTGATATATCTATTTTAGAACTATTACTTCCGTTAATAAGTGGAGCGACGGTCAAAGTATTTCCTTCACGTATAACCCATGATCTGCAAGGTTTGGTTGATGAAATTAACAAACCTGATACCAGCATCGTACAGATGACTCCTAGCGCATGGAAGTTGGTATTAGCTTCTGGCTGGCAAGGTAAACCTAGCTTAAAGGCGCTTGTGGGAGGAGAAGCTCTGCCACAGCATTTAGCAACTGAGCTAACAAGCAAGGTTGATGCGCTTTGGAATATGTATGGGCCAACTGAAACAACAATTTGGTCAAGCTGTATCCGAGTGGAAGAGAGTTGGAGTGTAAATTCAATAGGCCATCCAATCGCTAATACACAGATGGCAATTCTAGATAGCCAGCATAGCTTCATGCCTGTGGGTTGGACGGGTGAGTTATACATCAGTGGTAAGGGGTTGGCAAAAGGCTACTTTAATCAACCTGAGCTAACTGCTAGTCGCTTCATTAGTTGTAATGGAGAGCGTTGGTATAATACGGGAGATTTAGCGAAAATACAGGCAGATGGTAGTGTTGAATTTGTAGGACGAATAGATACTCAAGTTAAATTCCAAGGGTACAGAATAGAACTAGGTGAAATAGAGTCAATACTGAAAAAGTTACCGAATATCTCTGACGCAGTTGTTCTAATCAAGACATCTGACTCTGGTCATCAGTGTTTATGTGCTTACTATATCTCTGAAAATGATGAGTTATCCTCTGAACATTTGAGAGCCGCCGCTTCTGAATACCTTCCATTACATATGCTTCCAAGCCATTGGCAAGCACTTAAAGCGTTTCCTTTAACACCAAGTGGCAAACTAGATAGTAAGTCGCTTTCACTACCTTCGAGTTTTGCACAGGTAAGCACAACTGAAAATGAAGATCGTTTGATACAGGAGCTGGCAGCCGTTATTTGCCATCACCTTCAGATACCTCACCTTGATGCAGAGACAAACTTTTTTGATGCAGGAGCAAGATCCCAAGAAATGGTTGAGCTTGTGCCAAAGTTGAATGAAGCATTGAGTTTGTCACTAACTGTTGTCGATATGTTTAGTTATCCCTCACTTAACGCGCTGGCTCAAGTCATTGATGCCTCTGCGACCCGCAACTCCGAGGCAAAAAGCCGAACAGAGCAACTTCAATCAGGCAAATCAAGGCTTCAAAGAAGATTGAATACAAGGAAACAAGTCAATGAGTACTAATCAAAATTATCATGGTGCTGAAATCGCAGTCATAGGTATGTCTTCGCGATTCCCCAAAGTGAACTCGACACAAGAGTTTTGGCAATTGTTGCGAGAAGGCCGGTGTGGATTGTCAACATTCTCTTCTGAAGAGTTAGAGCGTGCAGGTGTGGATAGTGAGCTGATATCGCAAGACTCTTATGTTCCAGTTAAGGGGGTTGTGGAAAATGCGATGGCCTTCGACGCAGAGTTTTTTGGATATAGTGAGCGTGAAGCTATTTTAATGGATCCTCAATTGAGGCTCTATCATGAGACTGCTTGGCAAGCTCTTGAAGATGCTGGTTGTGGGAGAGAGACGTTAAATGAGAGGTTGCTGGGCGTTTTTGGTGGAGCTTCAGCAAACCCATTATGGACAGCTCAATTTAGCCAAGCCGCTTCTGAAGGTGGTGCACAAGCTTACGAGATAATTAATCTCGTTAGTCGAGACTTTTTTAATACTCGTTTGGCATACAAGTTCAATCTAAATGGTCCAGCTGTGACGGTACAGTCAGCTTGTTCAACAGGCTTAGTTGCAATTCACCAAGCTTGTCAAAGTCTGTTAAGTGGGGATAGTGATATTGCGTTAGCTGGAGCTGTTTCATTATCTACCAACCCAGCTTTAGTTGAACCAGATATACAAGGATATGTTTATCAAGAGGGAATGATCCTCGCTCCTGATGGTCAATGTAGGCCATTCGATGAAAGTGCTCAGGGGACGGTCTTGAGTGATGGAGTCGGGTTTGTCGTTTTAAAGCGACTACATGATGCAATTACCGATGGTGATCAAATTCATGCTGTTATTAAAGGTTCAGCAATTAATAACGATGGTAACAATAAAGTAGGATATACCGCACCAAGTGTTGCAGGCCAGCGAGATGTGTTAAGTACAGCACTACAGATTGCTGGTGTTGAGCCACAAGGCATCGGTTACATTGAAACTCATGGAACAGGAACAAAGCTGGGAGACCCTATAGAGGTGCAGGCTTTGAACCAAGTATATGGCGTTAATAGATCAACGCCTTGTTTAATTGGCTCAGTAAAAAGCAACTTTGGCCATTTAGATACCGCAGCAGGTATCGCTGGGTTTATTAAGGCGGTACTCGCTATAAAGCATGGCGGGATTCCAGCAAGCTTGCATTACAAGGATGCAAATCAGAAGTGCCAGTTTTCTGAATCTGGGCTAATGGTATCGGATCACTTCCAGCAATGGCCATCAGCAGGGGTAAAACGTGCCGGCGTCAGCTCGTTTGGGATTGGTGGAACAAACGCGCATATTATTTTAGAAGAGTATCGAAAACCCGCAATGGAATCAGTGCAACAAAGTGCTGCCTTTATTCCTGTTACTGGTCATTCTAAAGAGAGTCTACAACGTAACTTAGCCGCAATGCAGAGCTGGTTGCGGTCAAATACTAACGATTCACTATCTGCTGCTTATACTATGTTATTTAAGCGTTCAAAGCAGAGTATTAAGTCTGCACTTGTTCATGATGCCGACAATCAATACATAGCGACAGCGTTTAATAAGGAGCTGCACCCTGAATCACTGGTATTCATGTTTAGTGGTCAAGGCTCTCAATACTCTAAGATGGCACAATGGCTATATAAGAATGATACAAAATTTAGAGAAGTAGCAGAGTTATGCTCTACACACATAGATGAGCTCACAGGTGTTAATGTATGCGAATTACTTTGGGGAAATACTGAGCAGATAGCAAGTGACGAACAGTTACGAGCAACAAAACTTGCGCAACTTACACTGTTCACCGTTGAGTTTGCAATTGCTCAAAGTCTAATTGATAAAGGGTATCGGCCTAGTGCGTTAATTGGGCATAGTCTTGGTGAGTATGTTGCTGCGACAGTTGCTGGGGTATTCAGCCTTCAAGACGCGATAAAGGTAATTAGCGCTAGAGCCCAAATTATGTCTCGTGCTACGCCGGGGAAAATGATTGCAGTGAATGGCAGTTGGACTCAGTTTGACACGTCAAAGTGGTCGAATGTATCAATTGCGACTATTAATTCTGAAAAGAACTATGTTGTTGCTGGAGCAGTCCAGGATATTGAGATATTTATTTCAGATGCACGAAGCAATGGATTAGAAACTACAGAGCTCAATACATCAAGTGCATTTCACTCTTCATTAATGGATCCACTGTTAAGTGACTTTGAAGCTGAGTTCAAAGGGATTCAACTGAATACTCCCAATATGCCGATTATCTCAAATGTGACAGGTGATTGGGCAGGTGAGCAGGAACTATGTGATGCCTCTTATTGGGTTAAGCACTTGCGTCATACGGTTCAATTTCACAAAGGTATCAGCACGCTGTTGTCAGGACCAAGTCGAGCTTTTGTTGAAGTTGGTCCAGGTAATACGCTAGCCAACATTGTGTCACGCCATGGGCAATTAGAAAGTCAGAGTTTAGTCCTGCATACCACCCGCGCAAAAAGAAACGAAAAGAATGAACATACAGCATTCAATAAGTGTTTAGGGCAGCTTTATACGCTTGATATTGAACCTGATTGGAGCAGGGTACTTCAAGGTTTTAACAAGATCGCCGACCTTCCTCCTTATCAATTTGATAGCAAAGTTTATAAAACTCAGTTTTCAGGTTTTAGAGAAACGGCAGAAGAGGATGTTGAAGGATTTTATAAGCAACAGTGGAGTAAACAAGCGCTATCACTCCTATCACAGGATAGTGACAATAAAGGTAATATACTCGTTCTCGATGATAACAGTCATTTTTCCCAAAATATTATCAAGCAGTTAGAGTTGGAAACAGCAAGCACAATAACGACTGTTAGGGTTGGAGAAGTATTTAAGCGAGAGGATGAAAACCGCTACATTATGAGAGCGGAAATATTTGAAGATTATGAAAAGCTAGTTGCGGAATTAACGCGGTTAGTGACATTACCGACAAAAATTATCTCATTTTGGCCAAGTTTAAGCACTATTGACAACTATCATAGCATCCTCACATATCTCCATTTAGCAAGAGCATTCTCAAATGTCTCTTACCAAGATGAGATGAGTTGGTTTGCGATAACAACAGAAGCTTGTAACGTTACAGGTATAGAGTTGCTTAAACCCGAACAAGGGCTGGTGTACGGCACACTGAAAGTAATTTCTCAAGAGCATCAGAACATCTCAGCGCATCAAATTGACTTTGATAGTTCAAGTTTTAGTCAGTCTCAGTTACTTCCAATAATACGTTCTAAAAAATTGTCCACTGTAAGTGCGGTGCGAGGCAGAAATCTTTGGCAACCAGAGTTTCTAAAAATTGGCAAGGAGCTAGAAAAGAGCAGTTCACCTGTAGTTATTCGTGATAATGCGACTTATGTAATTACAGGTGGATTCGGAGGTGCAGGACAAGAACTTGCTCGTTATTTAGCGTCAACATATAAAGCTAACTTAGTGTTAGTGAGTCGAACAGACCGTTCATCTTCTCCTCTTATTGCTGAATTGAACTCCTATGGTGCCAATGTAACTTGCCTTGAGGCGGATGTAAGTACACCGCGATCAGCTCAAATAATTTGGGACAAAGCCGTCACTGAGTTTGGCCAAGTTAGCGGTGTATTTCACCTAGCGGGACTGCCAGGTGAAACGATGGTGATGAACCAAACAAATGAAATTGTGCATAAGGTACTAGCTGCAAAGCTGGGAACCGCCAACGCTTGGGTTGATATTTGCGAGCGTGAAGAGATGGAGTTCGTCGTACTATTTTCTTCGGTTACGGGGATTTTAGGTGGCATGGGTCAAAGTGACTATAGCTCAGCCAATGCTGGTTTGGATTGTATAGCAGAAGCAGCTCACAGTAGAGGTATAGATAGAGTTTTCAGTATTCGCTGGGATGCTTGGAAAGAAGCTGGAATGGCTGTAGAGGCATTAAATGGCAGAAGACGGATTACAGCGCATCAAACTCATCCACTGTTGGGCGATCAAATTATCAATGAGTCAGGCCAGACAGTCTACTGTAAGCAATTTCATACAGAGAGGGATTGGCCGCTTGCTGAGCATTGGGTTATGGGTTTACCAACGATTCCTGGTGCAACCTATTTGGAGATGGCTGCAGCTGCATTTCAGCATTCAACCCCTTCAAAGCACATCACTTTAAAAGACGTATACTTTTTATCTGGTGCAGCCCTATCTGCAGGAGATTGGTCTGATTTATATACCAACCTAACAGTCGATGGCAATGGTACTCAATTCGAAATTACGAGTTATCAGCCGAGTAATGAGTTGTACCAAATTCATGCGAAAGGGCAGGTAAGTGGAGTTTCGAGCGCGCAGCCAGAAAGCATGTCGATTAATGAGCTAATTAATTCAATTCAAGGAAGAGTATTCGACAATGTTTCTGGTGCTGCAGACCTTGGGGCTCAAGCTCTTGGTGTGAGCCGAAATGCAGAGCAGCACGATCAGTTGATGAAGTATGGTGAGAGATGGAACTGTTTTGAAAAGGTGTGGATCGGCGAGCGCTCAGGCCTAGCTAAAATGCACTTACCTGCACAGTTCGATACTGATATTAATGACTACAGTTTACATCCTGCCTTACTGGATTGCGCAACCTCTTATCTGAGAGCTTTTATTGATGGTGGCGTCTATATACCAATTAGCTATGCAAAGCTTACCCAATATTCGAAGCTAGAAGGTCAGTTTTATAGTTTTGTCGAGTTGCAGAGTCAGGACAGCAAATCGGGAGTCATGAGCTTTGATATTTGTTTACTCAGCTTAACAGGAGAGCAGCTAGTAACTATTTCAAATTTCACGATGAAGAAAATTGAAACAGACTTAGCTAGCTCTTCAAGTAAGGTAAGCAATATACCTCTTAGTGAATTTGTATATAAACATAAAGCGATGCCTGCAGGCATTGATAATAGTACTGCAATGAGTGTTATCGAACAGACATTAGCTCACCGTCAGCCAGTAACTTTGTATGCAGCATCGGATTTTATAAAACGCTATGAAAACTCCGCAGATGGTGACACTGGTTTATTCGACCTGAATGACGCGTTACCACAACAAACACGACCTAGACCTGATTTGGAAGTGGATTTTGTTGCAGCAAAAACTCCCACTCAAAAATCATTAGTGTCAATTTGGGAGCAAATGCTTGGATTAGAAAAAGTAGGGATTCAAGACGACTTCTTTGAGCTTGGTGGGGACTCTCTCGTTTTGATGCAGATCCATAAAAAAGTACAACAAACATTTGATGAAAAAATAGCGGTTGTTGAACTGTATAACTATCCGACAATTCAAAAACTCGCCGAATATATAGACTCTTCATCTAACGAAGATGACGATACTTTATCTCAGGTTTCTTCTCGAGTTGAGAAGAAAAAAGCAGCAGCCCTTCGCCGCAGAAAAAAACAACAAAAGGACTAACAGAAAATGAAATCAACAGAAGAATTAAAAGAATATTATCAGGATGACATTGCCGTTATTTCAATGGCTGGTCGCTTCCCCGGTGCAAACAGTGTCGAAGAGTTTTGGCATAACCTTGAAAATGGTGTCGAGTCAGTCAGGTTTTTTAGTCAAGAAGAGCTATTGAACTTAGGGGTTGATCCTGCACTTTTAGAAAACCCGAACTTTGTTGGTGCTGAGGGGGTACTTGAAGGCGTTGAGAATTTTGATGCTGAATTCTTTGGTTTCTCGCCTAGAGAAGCTGAATTGTTAGACCCACAGCATCGGATCTTCCTTGAGGTAATTTGGGAGCTGTTAGAAAGAGCGGGTTATGGTGCTGAAGAAGGCGACAACATCATTGGTGTTTATAGTGGAGCCGGTGCTAGTTCCTATCTGTCGAGAAACTTATTATCACACCAAGACTATGTAAGGGACGTTGGGACCTTTAAAGTCTCTCTCTCAACGGGACAAGACTTTGTCTCGACAAGAGCAAGCTACAAGCTTGGCTTATCTGGACCTAGTATCAATATTAATACTTTATGTTCGTCTTCAGCTGTTGCTGTTCACTATGCGAGGGAAGCGTTGCTTGCATATCAATGTGACATTGCGGTAGCTGGAGGAGTTACAATATCAAACTCAAGAGAAGATGCTTTATTTTACCAAGAGGGCGGCATAGGGTCCTTTGATGGTCACTGTAGAGCCTTCGATGCGAGGGCTGCCGGTACAGTTGCTGGGAATGGTATTGCGCTTGTTGCTTTGAAACGCATGGAAGATGCACTAGAAGATGGCGATCAGATCCTTGGTGTACTAAAGAGCAGTGCAATTAATAACGATGGCGGGGACAAAGCAAGTTATACCGCGCCAAGCCCAGAAGGGCAATCGAGGTGTATTACAGAAGCTCTTGAAAGCGCAGAGATAGATCCTGCGACGATTAGCTATATAGAAGCACATGGAACAGGTACTAACTTGGGGGATCCGATAGAAGTATCTGGTTTGACTAGAGCATTTCAACGCTATACGGATAAAAAGCAATTCTGTGGCATTGGTTCTGTGAAAACAAATATTGGGCACCTCGTATCAGCGGGGGGAGTTGCCAGTATGATAAAGACGTTGAAGGGGATGGAGCATCACAAGATACCTGCAAGTCTAAACTTTGAACAACCTAATCCAAAAATTGATTTTGCTAATAGCCCATTTTTCGTTGTTGATAAAACGATCCCGTGGGAACCAAGTGCAGGTGACAAGTTAAGAGCTGGTATTAGTTCATTTGGCATTGGTGGAACGAATGCACATTTAATCGTAGAAGAAGCGCCTGAGTTACCTAAGTCTGATTCAGCTAGTGGACTTCATCTAATCGTGTTGTCTGCAAAAACAGCATCCTCATTAGTAAAAACGAAAGAAAACCTGCTTGAGCACTTGAAGTGCTGCCCAGAGCTAAATATTGCTGACGTTGCTTACACGTTACAAGTCGGTAGGAGAAATTTTAAACACAAGTTTGTCACTGTTGTCAGTTCAATAGATGAATTAAAGAATAAGCTGACAGGAGACGACAAGCGATTCACGATCCATAGTGCCCAGAACAAAACAGAGCGAGATATTTGTTTTATGTTCCCCGGTCAAGGTAGTCAGTATGTCGGTATGGCGAAAGCTTTATATGAAAATGAAGCTGAGTTCAAAAAGCATTTAGATCAGTGCTTTGAATTAATACACACGCATTGCTCTTTGTCCTTAAAAGAACTTTTGTTTTGTGAGAATTCAACTGCTGCCAGTACACAACTTAAACAAACTCAGAATGCTCAATTAAGTTTATTTAGTGTTAGTTATGCACTAGCTAAACTGCTAATAAGTTGGGATGTAAAACCACAAAGCATGATTGGTCACAGTATCGGTGAGTATGTTGCAGCGTGTTTGTCCGGTGTATTTACTCTGGAAAATGCAATAAGACTCGTTGCAAAGCGTGGTGAGCTCATGGCGGGTATGCCACATGGCAAAATGTTGTCGATTCCAATCGCTGCAAGTGAAGTGTCTAACTGGGTAAGAGAGGGAGTTTGGCATTGCGTTCAAAATAGCGAACATTCACAGGTTTTGGGAGGGCAGCCTGAAGCAGTTGACGCTTTATTAGCTGAACTAAATGCAGCAGGAATTGAAGCTTCTCTGCTACATACATCTCATGCGTTTCACAGCGGGATGATGGCTGCTGCACTTCAGCCATTCATAGAGTTTGCAAGCACAATACCGATGAATAAACCAACTATCCCGTTTATCTCAAATGTATCGGGTGATTGGGCTGAGGAAGAAGTTTGCAGCCCAGAATATTGGGCTAAACACCTGCGTCAAACTGTGAAATTTAATGATGGCTTAGAGACATTATGGTCTGAGGATACTAGCCGTGTGTACGTTGAAGTTGGCCCAGGGACTACCTTACGATCATTTATAAAGACGTTGAGCAATAACCAAGCTCATGTTGCAAGTACATTACCTAAACCTGCAGAGCAAGAGTTGACACTGGAAAGTATCGCATTTACGCGTGCTGAAATATGGGCAGCGGGGATCACACTACCTTTTGAAGAGTATTATTCTACGCAAAAGCGCCACAGAGTTCGTCTTCCTACCTATGCATTTGAGCCAAAAAGATATTGGATTGAACCTGCAGCAACAGGTAAGCAGTTATTTAAACCTGATTTAATTTTAACGAAAGATTCTGATATGCCCAGCACCACAAAACCGCTTGTAGAGGGGGCATTACGTTGGGAGTTAAAAGCGGTTGAACAACATACGACGTTGTCAGACGCACAATTGGCAGCTATCAAGGCGATGCAACAAGGTGTTACAGAGCAGCTTGCGACTATTCTTGGTAGTAGTATGGATGTCAAAGGTGAAGGCTTAGAGTTAAAGTTTGCAAATATAGAGTCTCAAATTGATGGTAGTAGTGATGACCTTGCATTGGCTTCCAATCATAGCCGTCCAAGTTTTGCGCCTGATTATGTTGAACCAAGAACGGAGCTTGAATCACTACTAGCGCAGCAATGGCAAGAAGTTTTGGGGTATAGCCCAGTTGGAATAGAAGATAATTTCTTTGAAATGGGTGGGCATAGCTTAATGGCGGCTGCCTTAGTAACCAAAATGCGCAAGCAGTTTGAATTTGAGATACCACTTCAGGAATTATTGCAATTACCAACTATTTCTGCACTTTCCGAATTAATTGAAACTCGGATGTGGTTACTTGAGCAAGAAAATAGTGAGGCCGATACGACTGAACCTGTTGAGGTGCTTGAACTATGAATGTTGAGGCACTTTTACAAGAGCTTCGGGCTCATCACGTTAAATTAAATATCAAAGGTGACAAGCTGGTTTGTGAATTACCAAAAACGGGAATTCCTGATAGCCTGAAGACGACACTGATAAGTAATAAAGAAGCGTTGAAGTCGTTTTTAAATAAGCTTTATAAAGATAATAAGAAACGCCACACGATTCAAAAGGTCGATAAAGCTTGTGAAATACCACTGTCATTTTCACAGCAAAGCTTGTACTTAGCGCAAAAGTTTGCGTCAGGCAACGAGTATTACAACAGTCACTTCTTATTCGATATTAGTGGTGAGATTGATTTTTCCTGCTTTCAACTTGCTGTGCGCAAGTTGATAGAGCGGCATGAAATATTGCGGACTTGTTATGGCGAAAATTTAGGAATGCCGTTTCAGTTTGTGATGCCAATGGAAAGTATCGACATGACAAAAATCTGCGAGCTTGTTTCCGTGGTTCATAAAAACGATGAAGAAATAGAAGCGCAGATCAGAACAAGTATAAATATCTATTTTGATTTGGAACGTGATGCTCCTATCAGAGTTAAATTATTTAGAACGAAAGAAAGATATTTAGTGTTGTTTGTTATACACCACATCGCAACAGATGGATTTTCCGGTGGTGTTTGTAGTAAAGAGCTATGTCAATTGTATCTTCATGCGGTTGAGAAATCAGATGAGAGTTTGGCTCCATTAGATATTCAGTATGCAGATTATGCATTTTGGCAGCGTTCCCCTGAATGGATGGAAATGCAAAATGAAGGGATTGAATATTGGCTTGAAAGGCTAGAGGGTGCGCCAAAAGTAAATCAACTTCCATATGATTTTCCACGCCCACGTCAGTTGGATTATAGCGGTAGGACACAGCAGTTTAAGCTTGATTCCCTGAGGCTGGCTAAACTGAAAAAACTTGCTGCACGAGAAGAGACAACCTTGTTCATGCTGTTACATGGCCTGCTTGGTGTGCTAATCGCTAAAGTGAGTGGTCAATACGACAACACTATAGGTGCACCCATTGCAAATAGGCTGAATCCTCAGCTGGAGTCATTAATAGGCTTTTTTGTTAATACCTTACCAACAAGAGTACAAATTGATGCTAAACAAAGCTTAATTGATATTCTTCGACAGAATAAAACTAATCTATTGAATGACTTTTCGCATCAAGAAGTGCCAATCGATGTGCTTATTTCTGAGAGGGCGGGAGAGCGCTTGGTAGGCGGTTCAAATCTATTTCAGGTGCTATTTGTGATGCAAAACACGCCTGAGATGATGCTTGAGTTCGCTGACACAAAAATGGAGCTGAAAAACTTTGATGCCCATACTGTGCGATTTGATATAGAGCTTCACATCACGGAGCTTAATGATGAGCTCAATATTAGTTGGATGTATGCAACAGCACTTTTTAAAGAAGAAACGATTAAGAGTTTGCATGACAGCTTCATACTGCTCATTGATACCTTTTTAAATAATCCCGAAATAAATTGTTCAGATTTCTCGATAGTTAATAAGAAGCAACAAATACAGCTAGAGAAATTACAGACGAAAGAAGCGGTTCCTCTTGCTGGTGCCTCTGTGCAAGAAGCATTTGAGAGCACGGCTAGAGATTACCCAGAGAGTATCGCGTTAGTTGATAAAGAAGAGACAATTAGCTATGGCAGTTTAAACGCGCAAGCGAATAAATTAGCCCATTACTTAATTGAGACTGAGAATGTTAAACCTGGTGATTTAGTGGCATTTTTAGTTCCGAGGGGCATAGATCAAATCATAACGTTGATGGCCATATTGAAAGCGGGTGCAGGCTATATTCCAATCGACGAAGCATTACCTTTAGAGCGTATTGATCAGATATTACAAAATTACCCAAATAGCTTGTTGATATATGGAGACTGCTCTCAGGCGTGCATCAGTGAGCACAATAATAAAAGGCAACTGTCATCGCTAATTTTGAGTAATTACCCAGTTACTAATCCGGTGCTCGAAGTGGGGCTACTAGAGTCGCCCTGCTATGTTTTACACACCTCAGGCTCTACAGGTAAGCCAAAAGCGGTACAGATGTCACATAAAGCGCTGTTGAATTTGATTGTGACCATTGGGGTTGCTCAACCTCTTTTAACGAAACAGCCTACTTGGTTGCAATACGCATCAATCGGTTTTGATATGAGCTTTACTGATATTTTTATGGCACTTAGTAACCATGGTAAGTTGGTATTAACTCGTCGAGAGTGTATGAGTGACCTGGACTATCTTAGTAAAACGATTGTGGATCATGATGTCAGCGTTTTAAATTTGCCACACTCAATGCTGCACATTTTATTGAGTTATTGGGTAGAAAGTCACGTCAATCCAGCGCAACTGAATTGTGTGATATCTACGGCTGAGCAACTAAAAATAACTCCAGCGATCAGAAAGTTCTTTTCACGCAATAATCGAATACAACTTGTTAATCATTATGGTCCTACAGAGACACACGTTGTGACTGCATTAAATCTCTCAAAAGTACCAGAGACTTGGGCTGATATACCTAATATTGGGTCGCCAATAGCGAATGTGAGCTGCTTGGTACTTGACGAGTTTGGCTATCAAGTACCTGTAGGCGCTATGGGGGAGTTGTATATCACAGGTGCATGTTTGGCCGATCAGTATCTCGGAGAGCCTGAGCTGACGAAGGAAAAGTTTACTGAGCTACCTCATTATCCTCATTTGGGTGAGCGATTTTATCGTACGGGAGATTTGGTTCGTTGGACGTCAAATGGCAACTTAGAGTATTTAGGTAGAAGCGACCAACAGGTGAAACTGAGAGGCTTCCGAGTTGAACTAAGTGAAGTGGAGACTACCTTAGCATTGCATCCAGACGTAGATATGGCATCCGTAAAGTGTGATGAATTCAACGGAGATAGCAAGCTAATTGCTTACTTTACTGTAAAGGGAAGAACACCTTCACAAACTGAGCTAAATGAATTTTTGCTTTCCAAGCTACCTTACTACATGTGTCCAAGCTTATTTATCGAAGTCACTTCATTTACATTTAATATCAACGGAAAAGTAGACAAAAATGCGTTGCCTAAGGCTGATTTCTCGGTACTAGAAAGTCACTATAGTGAACCTGAAACTCCGACAGAGTACCGCCTTCAAGGTGCGTGGCAATCATTGCTCAATGTTGAAAAAGTAGGCCGTAATGATAACTTTTTTAACTTAGGTGGGCACTCGTTACTTGCATCACAACTCTCTGCTGGGATCCAGCAAGAAACCGGCATAAAACTATCAGTAAAAACGATTATGGAAGCCCCTATTTTGAGGGAGCAAGCGCGCTTATTCGATGAGCTAAATTATTTGCAGAATGTTGAGAGCCTAAAGGCTGGACAAACAATCAAGGAGGAGGGGGTGCTATGAAAGAACTTAAACTATCACTAGAAAATTATCTACATGAAGGCGTGGTTAAGTTAGAGGGCGTGTTTTCTCAAAACGATATTGAGACCTTAGAAATGCACCTTCGAGATCATATTGGTGTTGAAAAACGGGGGGTTGTCTATGAGCAAGATGGAGTTACGGTACGCGGCATTCATGGTATTCACTTGTACCATGAGTTTTTCTCCACATTAGTAAAACAGGAAAAATTACTTGGTATCGTTCGGAAAACCCTAGGTGACAACTGCTATGTGCATCAATCCAAAGTAAATGTTAAGAAAAAAGGGGTTGGGGAATTCTGGCCATGGCATCAAGATTTTGTGTTTTGGCATAATAATGACCATATAGAGAAAGAAGAACTAGTCAATATCGCCATATTTCTCGATGATGTGGACTTTATTTCTGGTCCTTTGTGGTTTATTCCAAACTCGCATACGCAAGGGAACCTCTGCCAAAATATAACGCTTGAAGCTCAGCCTGATAAATCATGGTCGAATGATGTGGCTTCAGCGCTTACTTTCCAAGTGCCAATTGAAGAAGTTGACAAGCAAATTCAGATGAATGGTGTTGCTCCCGCAATAGGTAAAAAAGGCGATGTCATCGTTTTCCATCCACAAACTATTCATGGTAGCCCTAATAACTTAGGGCCAACGGATAGACGATTGCTTATTCTGACCTACAACAAAGTGAGTAACGTAAGCAAGTCTCTTTCAAGCCGGCCTGAGTTTTTGTGCTCACCAGTCACTTATTAAGGAGTATGATAATGGTGAAGGAATTAATTAATGATGCTGCGTCGGCAGGGGTTTTTCTCTCATTAGATGAAGCAGGACAGTTGAAATATGAACTATCTGTAGATGAGTTTCCAGAACAGCTAAAGCAAAAAATTATTCAAAATAAAAATGAAATCATTGCCTTTTTTGAAGGATTATCAAGTTTAAATTCAAGTCCCGGTTACAGTACTCAAGATGCTATCGAGAAAGCATCTGAGGCATCGGTATCTTTCGCCCAACAGCGCTTTTGGTTGATTGATAATATTGAAGGCGGAAGCGCCCACTATAACATGCCAGGTGCTTTTCAGTTAGAGGGTGAAATAGATTTACACGCTATTGAACGGGCGTTTGTAGAAGTTATACAGCGACATGAAGTACTACGCACAACATACCATGAACTAGATGGTCAAGTTACTTTGCAGGTCCACGATATTGAAAGTTTCCCTATCAAGCAAACCTCTATCGAGCATTTAAGTGCGGAGCTGGTAAATAAAAAGCTCACTGAACTGCTCAGCCTAGAGGCATCTAGAAGTTTTGATTTAGAAAATGATCTTATGATCCGTTGTCATCTCATCAAGCTCTCCAATAACAAATATGTTGTTGGGGTGAACATGCATCATATTGCCTCTGATGGTTGGTCGTTAGGGATCTTAATAAACGAATTTGTAGAGTGCTATAGTGCAGTGCTCGAACATCGTGATGTAAGCTTACCTGAATTGCCTATCCAATATTCAGACTTTGCGGTGTGGCAGAAGGCACAGTTGCGCGGAACGTTACTAGATCAACTCGGTAGCTACTGGAAAACGCAGCTTGCAGACATACCTATGGCGCATAGCTTGCCACTTGATAAACCGAGACCACAAAGACCGGATAACCAAGGTACGACATTTAGTATTCAACTTCCCGCATCACAAAGTAAGGCTTTGAAAACATTCTGTGTTGAGCAAAATGCATCACTTTTTGCCGGAGTTCATGCGCTTTTCGCTGCATTGATGTCTCGCTACAGTAATGAAAATGATGTTGTTATAGGAACCCCTGTCGCGGGAAGGGATAATGCTGAGCTTGCAAGACTAATTGGGTTGTTTGTCAATACTCTTGTTTTACGAACTATCAACCCTGCCAAATTAAGTTTAGTTAAGGCGCTAGAAGTAAGCCGGAACACCATATTTGAAGCCTTTGAGCACCAAGCTATTCCCTTTGAGAACTTAGTTGAAATTCTAAATATCGAAAGAAGCCCTGCATATCATCCTATATTTCAGGTTATGTTGGCGATGCAAAATAATGATCAGGAGGCACTCAAGCTGCCTAATTTGGCATTGAGTAACGTGGAACAGCCAATAACCACGACGAAGTTTGATTTAACAGTGCATGTGAGAGAAGTTGGTGAGCAGATAGAGTTCACATGGGAGTATGCAACAGCGTTATTCAATGATGATACGATTAAAGTGATGGCAGGGCATTTTAACCAGCTAATCACTCAAGCGGTAGCTAACCCCAACGCCTCACTAGATACAATGCCTTTGCTGACAGCATCTGAGTACGAGACAGTTGTAAATAAATGGAATGCGACTTCTGTTGCTTATCTTGAAGACCTGTGTATGCATGAATTGTTTATACAGCAAGCACTAAAAACTCCAGCTGCCATAGCACTCGTAGACTCTCAAGGGGAGATGACCTATTTTGATTTGCTAAGACATGCTTTGCTCGTTGCGAGCAAGCTATCTGGGCAGATTACTGTCGAGGAGCTGGTTGCTGTAAGAGCTGAAAAAGGTAGAGCGCAGGTCATTGCCACATTAGCTATTTTGATTGCAGGAGGGGCATATTTGCCTCTTGAAACCAGCTGGCCGGTTGAAAGGTGTCGCGATATTTTAGTGCAGGCACAGGTAAAAGTCTGTTTAGTTGATAGTCAACAGCAGTTATTATCATCAGAAGAGTATCAATATATCGACTTGAGCCGCATCGACAACACAGGTATTTCTACCAAAGAGGTTATTGCATACTTTGAAAATTATCGAGCTCCGCAACAGATAAATCAGTTGGCCTATGTCATTTTCACATCAGGTTCAACAGGTGTACCTAAAGGGGTAGCGATTGAACATCAAGCTGTAGTTAACACTTTACTTGATATCAACAGTAAATATGAGGTTACGCATAAGGATAAAGTTTTATGTGTATCTGCATTGAGCTTCGACCTGTCTGTATATGATATTTTTGGTATGTTAGCGGTCGGTGGAGTGCTAGTCTTTCCAGCTCCTGAATTGGCGAAAGACCCTCATCACTGGCTTGACATGCTGGAAAAGCATGAAATAACAGTTTGGAATACAGTACCCTTATCTATGGGACTAATCACTGAGTTACTCGAAGCTGATAACCGACAAGATATTGCGCCTTTACGTATCGTGTTGATGAGTGGAGATTGGATCCCAACCTCATTACCTAAGCGTATATGGCGTCGCTTTAGGAATGCAAAACTCTTTAGTCTTGGAGGAGCAACGGAGGGGTCGATTTGGTCGATTCATTACCCCATTACTGAGGATTTGAGCGATCGTCGAAGTGTGCCATACGGTAAGCCTTTAGGTAATCAAGCATTCTATATACTTAATTCGCAGCTCCAACACTGTCCTACCGGTGTGACGGGCGAGTTGTTTATCGGCGGAAAAGGTGTTGCTCGTGAATACTACAATGCGAGTGAAATCACCGAAAAGCATTTCTTATACCATCCTGAATTACAACAAAAAATCTATCGAACAGGTGATTTAGGACGTTATTTACCAGACGGTAACATTGAGTTTGTAGGTCGCTTAGATAATCAACTAAAGGTTAGGGGATTCCGAGTTGAGATAGGTGATATTGAAAGTCAGTTGCTTGCTCATCCAAAAGTTGAAGGTGCGCATGTCGTAGCTGTACCAGACAAGTCAAAAAACATTCAGTTAGTTGCATACGTTGTAATGACAGAAGAATGGAAGCCATCACGTATTCGCGAGTATCTGTTCGGTACCTTACCTGATTATATGGTGCCAAGTGCAATTATGTTGTTGCCAAGCTTCCCGTTGACCGCAAATGGGAAGCTTGACCGCAAAGCTTTACCTGAACCTGACTTTAGCCAAGCACTCGCTGAGTATGAAGCTCCCAAAAATAAAATTGAAGCCCTATTGTGTGAGCTTTTTGCAGAATGTTTGGGATTGGAAAAAGTAGGAAGGAAAGATAACTTCTTTTCTCTTGGTGGGCATTCTGTTTTAGGTATGGAGCTGATCTCAAAAGCTAAGCGTAAAGGCATCATTATAGAAGCTCGCCACTTGTTTTCCGTAAATACGTTAGCAGAGTTAGCGGATGTAGTGAGCGTAAATGAAGGTGAAAAGCGGCTGTATCAAGCGCCTAAGAACAAGGAGTTGCAAGATGGAGAAAGTCTTAAACCCGAACATTTGACACTTGTAAACCTTTCTAACAGTGAGCTCGAAAGTATTGCGAAGCTAGTTCCTAAAGGAATTGATAATATTCAGGACATCTATCCACTGAGCCCTGTTCAAGAAGGGTTTCTATTCCACTATATGCTTGGCGCTGACGTGGATCCTTATATTCTAAATTCTGTCATCGAATTACCACAAACAACTTCTTTATCAACGTTGCAGCAGGCCTTTGAGGTCATTCTATTAAGGCATGATGTACTAAGAACGCAAGTTCAGTGGCAAGGCGTTGCTGAACCTGTGCAAGTTGTATGTAAAGAAGTTGAATTCGTTGTGGATGAATGGGAGTTCAGTTGCGATGACGATGATACCGACGTTTTAGAAGTGATAGCACCGTCGTTACGCTCAAAGATGACAATTAGCCAAGCACCTTTAGTAAATATAACCTTGGCAAGAAATTCAACGACTACAAAGTCTTATTTAGTTATTCAGTGCCATCACCTTATCGTAGATCACGCTGGTTTAGAGATGATTGGTCAAGAGCTTGCTGCAATTTTAAATGGGCAAGAATTAAAAGCGCCTGCGCATCAGTTTAGAGAGCAAATAGCGTTTATTAAGGAACACTGTGACTTAGAAGCGGCAAAGGCATTTTATAAAGATTACTTAAATGATGTAACGCAAGGTTGTTATCCATTTAACTTGTCGAGTGTCCATGGTGATGGTAGCGATGTTGTTCAGTTGAATCATGATTTATCTGAAAAATTGAGTGCAGAAATCAGAGCATTATCTCGAGCATATCGTGTATCTCCCGCTATTCTATTCCACATGGCTTTATCTCTAACAATCTCTATTGCAAGTGCTAGTAGTCGAGTGATATTCGGGACGGTGATGTCGGGTAGGCTTGATGGTGTAAGTGGGGTTGATAAAGTGATGGGGACGATGATAAATACTGTCCCAGTACACTTAGAACTTAAGAACCTGAGTGCCGAAATGCTGTTGCGAAAAACGGAAGCATGCTTAAATGAACTCGTTTTATTTGAGCATGTACCTTTGGCTATAGCGCAGCAACAGAGTGGGTTAACTTCGGATACTCCTTTGTTTAGTTCGCTATTTAATTATAGACGGTCAAAATCTGAGAGTGCGGTGCAAAGTACTTTAGGTCTGCGTAGCTTATCCCTGAAGGAAACAACGAACTACCCTTTGGTTGTCTCAGTTGATGATTTCAATGATAAGAAGTCGTTCACCGTTGAAGTTAAAGCGATGGGAGAGTACGCCTCAAGAGTGCAAAATATTTTTGCATCTGCGATGGCAAGTATTTGCTCGGCGCTAGTATCTGGTCATGCTGGAGAAGTTACGAAGCTAGCTTGCTTACCTAGTAGTGAGCTTCCCAAAATAACATCTAAAACGGGGTGGCCTAAGAGCTGTAAAGAAATACCCTTAGCGCACAACCTGTTTGAAGCGACTGCCGTTCAGACGCCTGATGTGGATGCAGTGGTTACAACGCAAAATACACTGTCTTTCGCTGAGCTTAATAAATCGGCGAATCAGTTAGCAAATTACTTACGCCAAACTCATGGTGTTAAAGAAAACAAATTTGTCGGTATTGTCGTCAATCGTTCACAGAGCTATGTCGTTGCAGTTCTAGCTGTCTTGAAATGTGGTGCAGCCTTTGTACCCATTGATCCAAGTTACCCAACAGAGCGAGTGAGCTACATATGTGACCAAGCTAATGTGACAGTTGTTCTAGGTGATCATGACGAGCTGTCAAAAAAGGTCAGCGCACCTTTTGCTAACTTGGATTTATGCATCGAGGAGGCTACAAGCTATACCTCAGAACCACAACCAACGACTATTGATGCCAAAAGTGCAGCTTATGTGATTTTCACTTCGGGCTCTACTGGTCGGCCTAAGGGAGTCGTTGTAAGTCACCAAAATTTGGTAAACCATAGTACAGCACTAAAGGCAGACATTCTGGAAGCAACCGGAGCGAGTCGCTGGGGCTGGACACTATCAGGTGCATTTGATGGGGCGATGAAGGGTATATCTGCTTTATTAAACGGTATTTCACTTTGTATGGTGTCCGAACAAGCTAGGTATAACCCTAGCATATTGTGTTCAGAGCTACAGTTACTAAAGGCTGATATTGTAGATAGTACTCCTGTGATGATAAATGAAATCTTCAGGCTAGCTGAAATACCTCAAGTAAATTGGCTTATCGGAGGGGATGCAATTGATCCTGTGATGTGGAATAAAGTAGCCAAGTATCAGCAATCTATAGCAAGAAAAGCCTTTAATATGTATGGTCCAACTGAATGTAGCATCAACACTTGTTGGGGAGAAATAACAACAAACTCAAGCCCTCATATTGGCTCACCCATACTCAATGTAAATCTATCGATATTAGACAATGAAATGAGAGCTGTACCTGCAGGGGTTGTAGGCGAGCTTTACATTAGCGGATTTGGGGTGGCTAAAGGTTATATTAACTCGGTAGATGACGAAGCATTTCTAAGCCAAAGTGTATGTGCTGAAGCAGGCCTGGAATGGCCAGTATATCGCAGTGGCGACCTTGTGAAAGCGAGCGTTGATGGGGTATTGCAGTTTGTCGGAAGGAAAGACTCACAGGTTAAAATAAGAGGCTACCGAATCGATTTAAATGAAGTGGAAGCTGCCATTTTAGCGTGTAACATCGAATTAGCTGCGGTTACGACACACGAAGATACGCTCGGAGGGACTCAGTTACTTGCTTTTTATGAATCATCCGATATATCCGAGCAAGAGCTAAAAGAGCGCTTACGCGAGATGATCCCTTCTTATATGCTTCCAAGCGTTATTCAAAAACTTGAGCAAATGCCAATCAATAGCAATGGAAAGATAGATCGGAAAGCCTTGCCCAAGGTGGGAGAAGTCAATTCAACAGTAGTTTATGTTGCCCCCGACACAGAAATTGAAAGCAGTCTCTGTAAGCAGTGGGAAACTCTTTTGGGAGTAGAAAAAATTAGTGTTGAAGCGAGCTTCTTCGACTCTGGTGGCCACTCAATCTTAGCAACAAGATTTGCTAGTTTCGTTGAGCAAGAGTTTAAAGTGCAGTTACCGCTCTCTATGCTTTTTGAAAGTGCCACGGTGCGGACAATTGCTTCCTATATTGAGTCTATTCAATTGAGTAGAGGGGAAGTTTCTCTCAAAGAAGACGAAGAAGAGTTCTTTTTATAAGAACGTGTATTGAATCGTACAACAAGAACAATAAAAACCCTCCAAATCTGCTTACATGTGGATTTGGAGGGGCAAGGAATGAGTAGATTACCTCTAAGATAATTATGAAAGCTGAAAATATAATAATTAATGCAGTCAAGAGCGGTGTTCACCTCTATTTAAAAGATGGTCGGTTAGCGTATAAATTAAACAAAGGGAGTTTTCCCGACGATATAAAAGCAATGGTAGTTGCTAACAAAGACCTTGTTATCGAGCACTTAGAACTACAGTTAACCCAGAGCAACTTAGATAGAACAGTTCAAGCCTATCCAAGAGAAAGCCAGACGTTACCAACGTCATTTTCGCAGCAGCGTTTATGGTTTATAGATCATCTCAAAGGAGGCTCACCAGAGTACAACATGCCAGTGGCCTTGACTGTAAAAGGTGAATTATCGCTGCCTGTAGTTGAGCGTGTTTTTCAGCGGATAATTG
>NZ_JBECOX010000021.1:0-66069 GCF_040104525.1 Pseudoalteromonas sp. XMcav11-Q | reverse complement strand
GATGAGTGGTTAGATATTTATAATTATGAGCGACCTCATGATTCACTTGGTGATATGACACCGGTTGGTTACCTTGAGGCTGCATAGAATTCTACGAAATAGCTGTACTAAATAGGGTGGAGTTACACAGCGGTAAGCCATACTGATATTTACTGGTGATGATCTGGCTGAGCAAACTGGCCGTTGCTATGCCTTTAGGAACCGGGCTCGGTGGGACTGGGGCTTGTTTTATCTCAACCCGGGTTTGTGTTTTTTCACAGTGCCGGCAGCTGTATTTTGGTCTGACATGTTCGATGACTTTGACCTGGGCCGGGATAAATTCCAGCTTTTCGCTCACATCCTCGCCCATTTTGTGCAGCTCACCGCCACAGCAGTCACACTGTTTGTTGTCGATGTCATGCACAACACGTTCGCGGGGCAGATCTTTTGGCAGTGGCTGACGTGTCGGCTTTTTGCGCTGATATTCGATGGTTTCCACGTCTTGCTCAGGTGCTTCTTCAACCAGCGTTTCGGCTTCATTGAACAAGTCAGCTTGTGCAGGGTGCGACTCACTGCTGGCCCCGAAGCGTTTTTGCTGGGCCAGTCTGAATTGTTCTTCGAGGTAGTTATTACGCGCCTGAAGCTAAGCAATGATCTGCTTCAACTGCTGAGGATCATCAGGCAGTTTATTCATTTCTTTCATGCAGTCTACTGTATCAACAGAGTAACTGTTTTTAAATTAATAGCTTAGATTAATTCGTGATCTAAAAACCCCTGTTATGATCATACGTTATAACCATAGCTGAGCGGCTTGTGGGCAATGACCGATAAGCCAGACAATAACCACTGCCATTGTTCGGCGCTGAGTGTAATGACGTCATCGTCTTCTTTGTCGGGCCATTTAAACTTGTCTTTTTCAAGGCGCTTGTACCACAAGGCAAAGCCGGTTTTATCCCAATATAACACCTTCAGCTTGTCCTTGTTTTTATTGCAAAACGCAAACACCTGACCGCTCATCGCGTGTGCTGCCATTTCTTGCTCAACAATCGCCGCGAGCCCATTGATGGATTTACGAAAGTCTACTGGCTGGCGGTGCAAGTAAACAGACTCATTGTGCCAGCAGATCAAGACAGCGCCCTGAGCAGTGCAGCCAACCACAGGGCATCTGTGTTTGATGGCAACAACACCGTATTCTGACCATGCTTGAGCTGTAACAACTCAGGCAGAGAAACGGACTCAGATGCAGCAGGCTTAGCGGCAATAAAAGATGACTCAGGTGGTTTTTTAGTGCGAAGTTTACTTCGGCGATTATAAAAAGACTTGGTACTAAGGTTGTGCTGCGTGCAGAAGTCAGTGACAGACAAACCACTGAGTTCCTGTTGTTCGATAAGTTTCAGCCATTGCTCTGCGGTTTTGTGTTTAGGCATGGTCAGCTCCGAATTGAGGTCAGAGCTGTACTTTATAGGCTGAGCGTATTCAGTAGCTAGGTGTGGTTCTGGCGACGCTTACGATACATTATAAAAGTAAAATATAGCAAACCAAGCATGTCGCACAAGTGGTTTTGACCCGCTGCGCTCAAATACAGAGCACAACGCAACAATTAAATAAGTTTGTAGTTAGTTTTAAGATTTGTTTTCGCACTTTATCGTCTCTTCCCCAAGACGATAGGCATTATTTGCCAACACATAAGTTCCCGAAATAATAGCAGTAGTAGGAACGAGTATCGGCGTTAATATAATTCCACTCACGGAATAATACGTATTGGTTTCGTCTGCAACATCGACTATCTTTAGGGTTTTTCTATCCGATGAGATCTCACACTTGTTGATGTGGGCAGTATCCTGGACGGGCATTACCACACAAGCGCTTAGTGAGATTACCGGTAACATAATCAGTCTGTTTAATTTCATCACCTTTCCTTGAATTTAGTTTTCAATACTTTCATGACGTAGCTCTTGGACATTACCTCCCTCTAAAGGTTCCCTGTGCTTTACGCTTAAACTGCGCCAAACTGGTATTGCTTTCTACAGTTTTCAGTCTTGATCCAACAGCGATTATGGCTCAATAAATCCGAGGTGCCTCGTTAAAAGTGAAGCACCCAATACTGATAAGTTGAGCCGAAGTTTTAAGATTTCGCGAGGTTTTGTTCGTAGACCTTAAGTGCGTGTTCTAAATCTTCTATCAAGTCTTCTACATCTTCAAGACCGATGTGAAGGCGGATCACGGGGCCAAGTGTCCAACCTGTAGTTGATCGCAAATGCTCCATGGTTTTATTGGCTGTAACTAAACTTTCATAGCCGCCCCATGAGAAACCCATTTTAAAATGGGATAAGGCATCTAAGAAACGGTTAATCGCCTTTTGGCTACCTTCTTTCATTACGATTGAAAATAAGCCATTACTGCCATCAAAGTCTCGCTTGAAGAATTCATGACCGGGGCAAGTCTCAAAAGCGGGATGTCTAACGTGATCCACGAGCGGATGCGCTTCGAGCCATTTCGCCACTATCATTGCCGACTGTTCGTGTTGTTTTAACCTCGCAGGCATAGTACGTAACCCACGTAGTGCTAAATAAGCATCATCTGCAGAGGTACATTGACCCAGTAAATACGAGTGTTCTCTAAGTTCAGGCCAATAACGCTCGTTTGCAACAGCAACCCCCATCATGACATCCGAATGCCCAACAATATACTTGGTTGCCGCTTGAATGCTGATATCAACACCATGATCGAGCGGACGAAACTGCCAGCCATTACCCCACGTATTATCAAGCATAGTGATAACGCCACGGCGCTTTGCAACTTCAACCATCGCTGGCACATCTTGAACTTCCATGGTGATTGAACCTGGAGACTCTAAGAACAACACTTTGGTATTGTCTTGAATTAACGCGTCAATACCAGCGCCAACCATAGGGTCATAATAAGTGGTTTCGATACCATAGCCTTTTAACAGCTTATCGCACAAATCTCTGGTTGGTTCATAGGCAGTATCCACCATCAGCAAGTGATCGCCTGCTTTTAAAAATGACAGTAGTGACTGTGCGATAGCAGCAGCACCAGACGGATATAAGGCGCAACCCGCACCATTTTCAAGCTCAGTAATGGCATCTTGCAAGGCGAAATGGGTATTGGTGCCACGGCGGCCGTAAAACAGGGTGCGATGTCCACGGCCTTTTATCGCTTCTTGCATTTCGGCAACGCTCTCAAAAACTACAGTAGAGGCGCGCTGAACAACTGGGTTTACTACCCCTTTGGTATATTCTGCTTTTCTTCCAGCAGCAACGATTTTAGTATGCTTTTTCATAATTACTCTTCTGATTGTGCACGCCAGTATTCAACTAAATATCTGGAGATAGAGTCTTCTCTGGTGAGTTTATAGCCGGGCTTTGTATCACCCCACTCTGAAAATGTATTAAGCTCCGCCCGTGAAAACCATTTAGCTTGCTCAAGCTCATCTTGCTCGACAAAAATCTCTGTGGTTTTTGCCTTCGCGATAAACCCCAGCATAAGTGATGACGGGAACGGCCAAGGCTGTGAGGCAATATAAGTGGCGTCGTATGCTTCAACACCCGCCTCTTCCATCACTTCCCTTATCACGGCTTGCTCTAACGATTCGCCGGGATCAACAAACCCAGCCAGCGTCGAAAATACCCCTTCTGGCCAAACAGCCTGACGGCCCAACAAGCAGCGTTCAACGCCATCAGGGAAAACATGAGTGACAAGCATGATAACGGCTGGATCTGTACGTGGAAACGTCATGTGGCGGCATTCAGGGTTAACACAACGTCTTGCATGACCTGCTTCAACCATTTTATTGGGTTGCCCACAACGTCCGCAAAAACAATGGGTTTTATGCCAGTAGCATAAGCCTCGTGCAAGCACACCAATTGAGCCTTGTTGCTTTGGTAAGTTACGACCCACTTGGCGCATATCGATGAATTCTGACTCGGAGTCAATAAAAGAAAGCTTGTCTCGTTGTTTAGAGACGTCAAGCGCAAAATAGCTGTGCGCTTCGTCACGACCTAAGAATATCGCGTCTTGAAGTGCTAAATCAGCGACTTCTGTGCGAGAAAGATAATGTAATTCATTATCTCCGACACGCACTAAATTAGCGTCGTCTTGAATTAATAACCAGCGACTATTGTCACCCATTTGAGATAATAACCAGTTTTGATCTTTTCTTTCGTTAGACGCTCTGTCTAACGTCATTTGAGTGTAATACAGCAAGCCCCTATTCCTTCGTGTTCTGGAACATTTTATCCACCTCGGCGAGACCTTAAAGCTACCATAGCACAAAGGTGCAGGCAAAAAAAAAGCCCATAAATGGGCTTTTGAAAACTACAGTGTGATTTCACACTACAGAGAGGCAAGATAGTCCAACAGCTTTTGATTTTCGTTTTCAATATGCTTATAGAATTCAATATCTTTTAGCTTAGATGCCGCAGCTTCATCGATGACGATTACAGCATCACGATGCATTTGTAGTGCCGAAGCCGGACACGCCGCAGTTAACGGGCCTTCCACCATAGCAACAACGGCATCAGCTTTGTTTTCACCAGTCGCTAATAACACGACTTTTTTAGCATCTAAAATCGTGCCAATACCCATTGTGATTGACAAATGAGGTTGGTACTCATCAGCTTTAAAAAAACGAGCATTATCATCAATCGTCGCTTTCGTTAGGGTTTTAACCCGAGTGCGTGACGTCAATCCAGAAGATGGCTCGTTAAAGCCAATATGGCCATTTCTGCCAATACCTAACAGTTGTACATCAATACCACCAGCAGATTTAATACGTGCTTCATACTCGCCGCACGCCGTAATTGGATTTTTTGCATCCCCCGGCGGTACGTGCGTGTTACTTCTATCAATGTTGATATGGTCAAATAGCTGCTGCTGCATAAAGTAACGATAACTTTGTGGGTGCGAGCCATCTAAGCCTAAATATTCATCTAGATTAAAGCTGGTAACTTCCGCAAAACTGATTTCGTTTGCTTGGTTACGCTTAATTAATTCTTGATACAAAGCAACCGGTGTTGAACCCGTCGCTAATCCCAACACAGAGTTAGCTTTACGCTTTAATTGCGTTGTAAAAATGTCTGCACCATATGCTGCCACTTCGGCAGCGTCTTTTAAAATGACTACTTGCATACGATTAACCAAATGTTGAGATGATTAGAATAAAATGGGATCTGAGCCTTGCCTCGCGTGCAATCAAAGCAAGGTCAGATCGAACCTAATTGGGATACACAACATTAGGTTATTACCATTATGACAACGCTGTCATTATTATCAGAAATAATTCGCTTGTAAAGCAAAAGTGAAAAAAAATATGGATATTTTTTACTCTATGCAATCTAAAGGTGTTAAAAAGCCCACAACGGTGGGCTTTTTGAAAGGAGGCTTGTGAATATTATACACTTACAAAAATACGGCGTTTATACATCCAGTGCAGCACTAAAAGCTGTACCGCCAGTAGCGCAAAAACAGCAATTAATGGTTGCCACGCAGCCGGCACGGCGGCAATCACGCCACCGAATACGCTTTTACTAATAAAGGTCCAATTCACTAAGCTTGACGCCAAATAAATAATAATGGAGTTGGCTCCTATAATAACAAATGGATACGCCCAACGTTGAAAGCTCAGTACATCTACTATCGCGTAAAATACCGCTAGTAGAATTGCACTCCAGCCGACGGTTACTAGCACAAATGAGCTTGTCCACAATTCTTTATTAACTGGAAATTGCATGTCCCAAAGCCAACCTAGTGCTAAGGCGAGTACACCAGAGCCTGCCAAAATACCAACGGTTTTCCATTCTCCCTGCGTTTGTGCATTGGCGATCGCACGACCAGCAAATACACCTGCGATAGCATTTACAATGGCAGGTAAGCTTGACAGCACACCTTCTGGGTCAACCGGACGATTTTGATAACTGGTCCCTGGTAGTAAATACGTATCAATGAACGCATTCCAACTACCAACACCATTTGCACTTAAGTCCCCCGCTTGCCCACCAGGAACCGGGATAAAGCAAAGCAGTAACCAATAAAATGTCAATATGCCTACACCCACATAAGCCAAGGTTCGCAAGCTCGTATGCCAAACCAGTAAAGCACAAAAGAACCAAGCAAACGCAATGCGACCTAATACACTAGCGTAGCGAACACCGTCTGGATCCATTGGGATCCCAGTTCCCCAACCATGATTGTATAACACGCCAAAAGCACACAGTAACAAAAGGCGCTTCAGTGCTTTGAGATAAAACGATTTACGTTCATTAAAGGGCAGATGATCGATACGTTTAGGCGACAAGCCCATCGCCACACCCGATAAAAAGATAAACAGTGGGAAGATAAGATCATAAAAAGTGAAGCCATGCCAAGGACTGTGCAGTGTGTGCGCTTCAAAAGCCTTCCACCCTTGCCATCCGGTCAGTACAAACAGTGCCGCAAAAATAGACTGGCCACCTAAGATCCAGAACATATCCATGCCGCGTAAGGCATCTAAAGACGCTAGTCGCTTTGGCTTATTATTCGTTGTCATTGCTATTTATCCGCGTGAAAACATTAACTATGGATCGCTCAATCAAGCAAATCCATTTGCCTCAAGGTTTGGTTTGAGCATTACGCACATTACTGTAACTTTCTGAGTTGTCGATCCACCCATGCTTAGCCAATAATATCGGCTAAGCTAAAAAAGCAAAGCCCCGCGGTACTGCTGCGAGGTTTGATCAGGGAAACTTAAGCGGCCGTTTTCGTCCACTCTTCAATTACAAATCAGTTATAACAACTGACCACCAATATAGGTTTGCTTCACAATCAAATCGCTGTCGAGCACCACGAAATCAGCATCAGCGCCCGATCTTAGATGCCCCTTGTGAGACAGGCCAAGATATTGTGCAGGGTACAGAGAAGCCATGCGTAAACTCTCCGCTAGGCTCACGTTAAGCGTATTAACGGCGTTTCGCACCGCACTTGCCATATCCAATACACTGCCAGCAAGCTCACCGGTTGTTGAATTCAACCGATCGCCAGTACGAATAACTTTTCTGCCATCAAAAAAGTCAAACTCCGTATCATCTGTCCCAACTGGAGGCATGGCATCCGTCACGAGCATCATTTTGCCGCGCTGCTTAGTACGAATCGCAAGCTGCGCCGACAATGGATGAACGTGATGGCCATCAACAATCAAACCACACCAGCTATTGTCATTCCAAAGCGCGGCGCCGACAACGCCCGGCTCACGGGAAGTAAACGCAGACATTGCATTAAATAGGTGCGTAAAGCCATCAACGCCAACATTAAGTGCGGCGTTAGCGGTGTCATAGTCCGCATTTGAATGACCGATACACACTTTCACACCCAATGAAATCAAGCGTTCGATATCGCTAAGTGGCAGAGTTTCAGGTGCTAAAGTCACCATTTTGATGCCTAAATCTTGACGCGCGTAAACCGCAAATTCTTGCTCTGAAATTGGTCTGATGAACTTTTCGCTATGCGTACCCTTTTTCGGGTGAGATAAGTGTGGGCCTTCAAAGTGGATCCCAAGCACTCCGGGCTGATTAGTAGCAATAGCTTCTGCTGTTGCATCTGCCGCTTGTTGCATCACTTCAATTTTGTCAGTGATAAGGGTTGGCATTAATCCCGTGGAACCAAATTGGCCATGTGCTTTAACCATAGTCGCCAAGCATGCCGTCGATTGCTCGGCGTTAAAAAATGCACCACCACCACCATTAACTTGTACATCAATAAAACCTGGTGCAACTAGCCCTGATAGCTTAGATACATTGGTTACTAGCGACTCAGTTACATAACGAATTTGGCCGTTGTTTACTTCGAAATAAACGTCTTTTCTAAAACTTTCACCATCAAAAAATTCTGGAGCAAAATAACATTGAGTCGTCATTAGTTCGCCTTTTTTAATTCTTGACCTGCACTTTGAATTGCAAAGTAAATTGCCCCCATTTCAGGAGGTTGTTTAGGTAATTGGACTTGTTTTGCAACTTCTGGGTCGAGCCAAGGTTGTAGCGGCTCTGATAATCCGCCGATCATAGAGAGTCTAGGTGGGTTTAGTTCAAGTAAACGCTTCGCTAAACGACTAATATATTCCGCACCAGACTTTACGATAGAAAGGGCAATTTCATCATTTTGCTTAGCTTGTTCTAATACATAACGAGCCAGCTTTGCATAACCACTAGACGGCTGCCCAGCCATTTGTTCAGCAATACCCATAGCCCCTTTCGCACTGAAGTGCTCTAGTAATACTTGGCTCAATGATGTTTTTTCGCCAAGGCCATCAAGATCGAGTAACGCAGCTTTGACCGCCTCTAACCCCATCCAAGCGCCACTGCCCATGTCGCCTTGCGCAAAACCATGGCCACCATAGTTCACTGTTTTACCATCAACTAAGGCAAAACCACAGGAGCCGGTGCCCGTAATAATCACTGCACCATCGCTACCCTCATGAGCACCAATACACGCGGTGTGTAAATCTGTGGTAAGGAACATTTGTTTAAAGGGATGCTCCCATTGCATGATTTTGTCATAGAGCGCGGGTAAGTTAACACCTGCAAGGCCAAGGCCTGCATTTAGCTCATGTACTTGTTCAACACGAAGACCCGCGTCTTGTAACGCCATTTGTGTCGACACCATGATAGATTCAAGCGTGCGCTCTAAACCATGTAAGGGATTCGCAGGACCGCCTAGACCCGTACCCAAAACGCCATGTTGAAGAGAATAAATTGTAGCGCGGCATTTTGTTCCACCACCATCGACGCCGATGTATAGTTGGTCTTGGTTAACCTGTTTAGCCATCATGTAAAGACCCCTACTTTGTTCTGGATTGGACCGCGTTATTATTTTCGTTAGACACGGTTTTTCATTCATGTTGAATTGATGTTACACAACAAATGACAGCGTTGTCATTAAATTTTTCAAGAAATTTCTTCATTTTGAAAAAAACTAATATTGCACAGATTGTGAGGATTGTCAGTGAAAAATTGCAATAATCGTCAAATTACAAGGACTAACAGAGATTAGGGATTGTTAGACACATAATAAAAAAGCGACTCAATATTACATCAAGTCGCTTTATCGATTTAACCTTGTCGTTCAGGTTATTCGCTGATTACTTAACCCCAAGCTCTCTCAAACGCTCTTGCAAATAGCTATCTGCAGTGTAACGCTCTGACAACACAACATCCGGTTTTGGATGTAAGAATAGCGGCAATGAAATACGAGATTTCGTCGACGCTTTGCCAGTAGGGTTAATCACACGGTGAATTGTCGATGGGAAGTAATCACCCGACGCCTCTTGTAGCATGTCACCAATGTTAATAATCAACGAACCAAAGTCGCATGGTACGTCTAACCAGCTGCCATCTTGTCTTTGCACTTGTAGGCCAGGCTCATTTGCCGCAGGCAATACAGTAAGTAGATTGATATCACCATGCGCTGCGGCGCGAATTGCACCTGGTTCTTCATCGCCCGTCATTGGTGGGTAATGAAGAATACGCAGTAATGTCTGCTCTGATTCTTTGATCATATCTTTGAGATCAATAGAGAATCTCGCTCTCACATCTGCAGGCGCTTCCGCTTGTACCCAGCTTAGCAACTCTTGAGCAAACTCGCTCGCTAAACGGTAATATTCACGAATCTCTGCTTCTAATTGAGCCGGTACGCGACCTTTTGGATAAACGTGAAAGTACTCTTTTATGTCTTTTACTGTAAAACCTTTAGCAACTTCAGAGACTTCTGGTGGGAAGTAACCATCTTGAGTTTCTTTATTGAAAAGGAATTCGTGTTTTTCTTCTGAATTAAAAAATTCTTGCCAATGTTTGTAGATTGATTCAACCAACTCTTGTGGGATTGGGTGATTTTTTAGTACACCGAAACCCGTGTTTCTTAAAGATTCTACAAATTCTTTCGCAGCATTTGGCGATTGATAGTCTACGGTAGGTAACTGTTGCATAATGGTTCCACCAAAATTATTAGTAATTCATGGTTATTTACTCAATTGCACATCGGGGTAAATAACGCACTTCCCGTGTCATCTCAACACTGCGTACCTAGTAGAAGGTAAGGCGTATGTTATCGGGTCTGTTAACCTAGGGGGTTGTTTTTAAGCAGTAAACTTGTATTTAACAAGCCTCACTCAAAACAGCAACAGCAAAGGCTAAAAAGCCCTTATACGATCGTGTTGTCGATAATTCTTCAAAAAGTGTAGCTAATTACATGGTCAGCAGAGTACTTTTTAAAGATTACGTTTTAACAGCGAGCGAGCTTATTGAATTAGGACAAATGATATAAGGACTTATGTCCGCTTTTATGTATAGGGCCTGAGACTTTTGATGCAGATCAAGCATTATCGGGGGTATCTATCGGTATTTGGATATCCCACTCCAATCCTTGCGGTGTATTTTTCACGCTAAACTCTCCATTGAGTGCCCCTGAAACCAAGTTAGCAGTTAAATTTGCGCTTAACCCAACATGGCCTGCATTACCTCTTTTTGTCGTCACAAATGGTTTTAATAACTCTTGTGTACTAATTCCTCTAAGCCCTATTCCATTGTCAGTATAATTAACATGTAAATTGTTACCTGAGCGCGTAAAGGTGATAGTGGCAAGGTGATCATGGTCAATCCAGGCATGCGCAATAGAGTTTTCAACTAAGTTGCTCAATACCTCAACCAGTGCTTGACCATCCACGTAAACTTCAGTTGCTGTGTTACCAACAAACTGAATTTGTACGTCTTGCTTTGAAAAATCTTTTTTCAGTCTTGTTTCTATTTCTTGTAATTTAACGTCAGCACAACTGCTATCTCGCTCAGACTGAGAGACCGATTTTAATAAACTGACAAACTTAGCCACTTTTTCTAGATTACGGCTGCACAGCGCACTACTGTCTTTGATCTGCTCAAACCCCGTTACCAGCTCATCCTGCGTAAGCGTACCTGCGGTGAGTGCACTTTGTAGCTCCTGCATGACGCCTTCTAAAAAGGTGTTGGACGTAATACTGGTACCAAGCGGGGTATTAATTTCGTGTGCAATCCCCATCACCATTTGGTTTATAGCCTTAGATAGCTGCTGTTTTACCGCTAACTTTTGCGCTTCAATTAACTTAAATTGGGTGTTTACTCTGGCTATGATTTCAGCGGGTTTATAAGGTTTGGTGATGTAATCAACACCACCGACTTCGAATGCTTGTACCAAGCTCTCGCTGTCTTCATAAGCACTCACAAAAATAACCGGAATGGCCGCCGCCGAATTGTCGGACTTAAGCACTTTACATAGTTCAATCCCCGACATATTTGGCATTTTTATATCGGTAATAATTAACTCAGGCTGGTGCTTTTTAACAATACCTAAGGCAATATCCCCACCCCGTGCTGCCAATACTTTATACCCTTCCTTTCTTAGTATGAGCTGCAATACTTGGAGGTTTTCCGGCATATCGTCAACAATTAAAATGTCTGACATGTAACGTTACTCAAGTCCTTAAGATAGACACTTTTTACAGCATAGCTTGAGATATTGTATATCGCGACTATGTTTATATATAAATTCACGCGTAAATAATAACTTATGTCCTCAAAAGCATTACTAAGTTGGATCGCACTTTTCGCCTTGATGGCTGCCCTAGGAAGCGCAACGCTTATCTACTACTCAACAACTACTCACAGCACTCTCGCGACCGACGTTAATACCGCTTACCACAACCACCTATCACTAGAGATGTATAGCAAAGATAAAAACGTCCAATGGCTAGGTGAAATCAAATCTGCACCAAGTCATCCATTACCACTTCCGTTACAACAAATCTATGAAACCCAAGCAAGACTAAAGTCTCAATTTTTAGCAGATACGGTTGAGCAGGCCGATTTGCCTCAAAGTTATCAAAATGCCATCTCACAATTGCCTCTCATTGCAAACGCTGAACTTGAAACAAGCACAAATCAACAACTCCTAATACTGTTGATTACCGGCCTTGCCTTCGCGGTATTAACACTATTTTTAAGCTTTTATGTTTGGTTTATGCGCACCAAACATTTCTCCCCGCTATATCGCATCGTCAATACGCTACGTGCACAAGCGTTAAATGGCGCCCCTCTTTCTGTGGTGCCTACAAACAGTGACGTCGATGTAAAACGGCTCACGCAAGCGATCCATGTTGCCACCACCTCTCAAAGCCAAAAGTTGGCGTCAGCCGCAATTATCGAAAACTATAATCGCGAACTAAAATCCATCACCGGCTCCGAGCCTATCGTGCGCCATGCACTAGAGTTTATTGCCAATGAGTTCAATGCACCGAGTGTTTGCCTCTATGCCAATTTAGAAGACGACGCCTTGTCGTTAGTGAAAAGCCATGGGGTGACACCAAGCCATTCAATTATTGCCTCCACTCTAGCGCATTGCGCAGCAAATAATGAACCACAAGTACAACAAGAACCGTTGTGGCTCAAAGAACAAGAAGTTGAAGTGAAGTTACAAGGCCGTTATTGCTTTCCACTAGCCATCGGTAATCATGTTGTCTATGTGCTGCTAGTCGGTAGTGCTCAGGTGTTGATAGACAGCCAATTTGAAGCGCTCGAGTATTTGTGTAAGGACTTAAGCCTCGCGCTTGCCATCAATGAAAATATCGAAAAGCAGCAAAAGGCAGAATCGGCCTTAAGCGAACAACTCGAACTTACTCACCATATTATCAATGCTATCCCAAACCCCACGTATTATCGTTCGACTGACGGTGTATTTATGGGCGTAAACAAGTCCTTTTTAACACTGTTAGATCAATTTGAAGTAGATGTGATTGGCGCCAAGTTAGACGAGGTTTTTGATCTAGGAATAGCCAGTCTATTTGAATCCAAAGCTCACGAAATTACCACCACAACCCAGGAGCAAACCTATGAAGTATTATTGCTTGATGGCCAAGAACAGCCGCGGGAACTGATTGTATATGAAGCGCCATTTTTTAATGAAAATGGCGATGTAGCTGGTATTGTTGGCATGTACCTTGACGTTTCGGAGAGGAACCAACTACAACGTGAACTCATAGAAGCAAAAAACTTGGCCCAAAACTCGGCAAAAGCGAAAAGCGAATTCCTCGCCAACATGAGCCATGAAATTAGAACCCCAATGAACGCGATTATTGGTATGTCTCATCTCGCGCTCGCGACAGAATTGAATGCAAAACAGCACGACTACGTATCAAAAATAGATACAGCCGCAAAGCAATTACTGAGATTGATCAACGATATACTCGATTTTTCAAAAATCGAAGCTGGCAAAATCGAGTTAGAATATCAGGCCTTTTCAACAGAAAAACTACTCGACAATGTCGCCACCATCGTCAGTGTAAAAGCCCAAGAAAAACAACTAGAGTTAGTCTTTGATATCGACTCACAAGTGCCCTACTGCGTGATTGGCGATCAATTTAGAATAAGCCAAGTACTCATCAATTTAGCGGGTAACGCAGTTAAATTCACAGAAACCGGTGAGGTTGTTATTCGTGTCGCCCTTGTCAATGTCGAAAAAGGGTTAGCAAAAATTAAGTTTAGCGTAAAAGACTCTGGTATTGGCATGAATAAACGCCAGCAAAAAAACCTATTTCAATCTTTCTCGCAAGCAGACAATTCGATCACCCGAAAATATGGCGGTACAGGGCTTGGCCTCACGATTTCGCAACAATTGGTCAAGCTTATGGGGGGAGAAATATATGTTGAGAGCGAGGAAAACGTCGGTTCGGAATTTTATTTCACATTAGAAATGGAGGTCAGTGACGAGCTGAGTCAGGCGAAAATGGCCTCTACCCACTTATCAGAACTATCAGCAACAATTATTGACGATAACCAACACGCATTGGACGTGTTAAGCGGTATGCTAACAAACTTTGGTATGCAGGTTTGTTCTTATTTAGACCCTCATAAAGCGTTAAATCAATTCGTCCTGACACAAGAGTTACCCGATCTTATTTTCGTCGATTGGCATATGCCAAAATTAGATGGCATTGAGCTGATCACTAAGCTGCAATCGCAGGTCGATGTGTCGCAAAGTAAGTTTATTTTAGTCACCGCTTATGGTCGGGAGCTAAACCTGAACGACAGCCAAGCCAGTTTAGTTGATGGTGTACTTTTAAAGCCGATTAACCCGTCAAACCTTGTGGACGTTATTCAAAATGCCGTGTTTGACTCACCGGAAGTAAGAACCACTATCACCAAAAAAGAACAAACGATTAGGAAACAAGCACTAAATGGCATATCAATTTTGGTCGCGGAGGATCAGCCAGTCAATCAGGAGATAGCAGCGGAGATCTTATCTAGCTTCGGAGCGCAAGTAGCGGTCGCAGACAATGGACAAGAAGCCATTGATCAAGTTCATAGCAAACACATAGATATTGTTTTAATGGATATGCAAATGCCAGTGATGGACGGCATTACCGCGACGCAAAACCTTCGCATAGAGTTCGATAAAAATACACTTCCTATTCTAGCGATGACCGCCAATGCCATGGAAGAAGACATACAGACTTGCATCGATGCTGGTATGAATGACCACGTAACCAAACCCATCGACGTTGAACAACTCGTTAAAAGTATTTTGAAATACGTATACCCCGAAGCCGATGGCCTTTTAACAACGCCAGAAGTTAACCCACCAAAAGTCGTTGCAGAGATAGAGGAAATTGATGAGATCATTGAGTTTGAAGGTATTGATATTGCCGAGGGTATTGCTCGAGCAGCTGGCAACCAAAAGGTTTACTTCGATATCTTAGAAAAGTTCCTGTCCCAGCAGATTGAAGAGCTGATCAATTTAAAACAGGCTTTAGCCATTGAAAATTTTGAACTGGCACATAGCATGTTACATGCATTAAAAGGTGCTAGTGCTAACCTTTCGATTGTTAGGCTGACCGAGGAATTTAAGCACATTGAGGCTTCTCTCAATGTCCGCCCACCTAATGCAAGCGAAATTGACGAGCTGATTAAATACGTTAAATATGCACTGGAACAATGCCAAAAGCGTCGTAAAAAAGAAGCGTCTCATCAGGTAAAAAGTGTAACGAAAAACAACGAAGAAAAAGGTGGCAATAGTCAATTAGAGGAACTCATCCAGCTCGCATGTGCATTAAGAGATTATGATACTCAAGCCACAGAGCTAGTAGACTCAATTTCAGTAAGTAGCTATTTGACTGAACCAGAACTACAGAAATTAAAAACCGCCATCGCCCGCTTTGAGTTCAATGAAGCCTTTATGATGCTAACATCCATAAAGCATGTAGAAGAAGCACCTGAGCTCAATGCAGGAAAAGGCGCACTGCATTAGTGCCATTACTATATATTTTATCCGAGGGCGCAATGAAGATTTTTACCTAACAGAAAGGCCACAGATGTGGCCTTTCTGTTAGGTGCTCTAAATACGGTTTTACAGTCCTAACTGATCCATAAAGTCGTCATCTACAACATCTTCTTCCTGAGGCTTCGCTGGCTTTTTCTTCTCAGCCTGACTTGCAATAATGTCATCTGGGTCTACCGACTCTGCAATATCAAAGTCATGTAGCTTAATGAATTCAGTTTTATCCATTGCCAATTCAAGATAGAAAATATTCTGGCCTTGAGTGGTAAAGGTAACGCGTCTCGCCTGCGGGCGATCCATCGTTGTGTCTACCGAGATCTGCACCTGTTTGTTGATAGCCATCATCTTAGGCTGGTTTTGCGTGATAGAGGTATGTAGCTGCTCACGTACTTTGTTGGTGAAATCACCAACAATCTGATTCATCAACTCACCCAATACATTGGCAACGTCATCAGATAAATGACTATGCGCAATTTCTTCTTCAGGCATGCCCATGTTACGCATGTAGTCGGTATACACCTCCATCGCGGCTTGCGCGGTAAAATTAGTTACGACTAAACCGGTAAAGCCGCCATCAAACAATACGAAACAGCCGATGTCAGGCCTCATACAGGTACGAGTTATCTTTTGTACCATCGCGGAATAATTAATTTGGTTGCCGCTTGCCGACGACAGAACTTCTGTTACTGAGTGGCATAGCGTTGAGAGGATGTCTTCTGTGCTAATCACTTTGCTTTTCGCCATTTTTGGTCTCATAGTTACTTCTTATTATTAATAGTAGCCAAGCTACTGAATTTATCACTGACTATCCAGCATAAAATGCTAAAATAGCGAGATTATTTTCAAAGAGAGATTAAATGTGACGGGCAAAGACAGTATTTATGCCACTGAACAAGCAGTGAAAGATTTCACTTTCGACGCCAATGTCGTCGAAGTGTTTCCAGATATGATCCAGCGCTCAGTGCCGGGCTACGCGACAATAGTAAGCACAATGGGCAAACTTGCGGGTACTTACGCGCAAAGTAACTCAAACTTATATGACTTAGGCTGCTCTTTAGGCGCAGTCACGCTAAGCATGCGTAGAAATATAGATAAAGAAAACTGTCATATCATTGCCGTGGACAATTCACAGCCTATGGTAGAGCGCTGCCAACTGCATCTAAAAGGCTTTAAATCCGACGTCCCAGTCTCGGTCACTTTAGGTGATATCAATGAAATAGAGATTAGCAATGCATCTGTCGTTGCGATGAACTTCACCCTACAGTTTATTCCACCAGAAAACCGCAAAGCGGTTCTAGAAAAAATATATCAGGGTTTGAAACCTGGTGGTGTACTGCTATTAAGTGAAAAAATCCGCGGTGAAAACGATACTAAAGACAACTTACTTATCGACCTTCACCACGACTTTAAACGCCACAATGGCTACTCAGAATTAGAGATCAGCCAAAAACGCAACGCGATTGAAAACGTGATGCGCACGGACTTGTTAAGTACCCATATGACAAGATTAGAAGCTATTGGCTTTAATCAAACTCAAGTGTGGTATCAGTGCTTTAACTTCTGCTCAATGGTAGCAATAAAATAGAGGCAATTATGAATCATTGGTTTACCGACTTTTATGCAACCATTGCGAAAACCCCTTTGAGCCATTGGCTAGAAACGTTGCCTGCGCAGCTTAGCCATTGGCAAAAAGAAGCCCAACATGGCGACTGGCCGAAATGGGAAAAAGTCATTAAAAATCTACCAGAAATCTCAACCACCCATGTTGATATAAAAACCAAGGTTGAGATAGGTACTGGCGAAGACGTCAATGAAGGTCATCAAAAGCAGTTAACGCATTTACTAAAACGCATGATGCCATGGCGTAAGGGACCATTTCATTTACATGGCGTCCATATTGATACTGAGTGGCGCAGCGACTGGAAATGGGACCGACTGCTCCCCCATATCAGCGACCTTCACGGCCGTAATGTATTGGATATCGGCTGTGGCTCTGGTTATCACTTGTGGCGTATGCGCGGTGAAGGCGCAGAGCTTATTGTTGGCATTGACCCCTCCGATCTATTTTTATGCCAATTCCAAACGATTAAACACTTTAACCCCGATCCAAACGTGCATTTACTACCACTAGGTGTAGAGCAACTGCCTGAGTTAAAAGCATTTGATACTGTGTTTTCAATGGGCGTGCTATATCACCGTCGTTCACCAATCGACTTTTTAGCGCAGCTAAAGTCTCAGCTAAGAAAAGATGGCGAATTAGTGCTAGAAACACTTGTCATTGAGGGCGATGTAAATACAGTATTGGTGCCGACCGATCGCTACGCTAAGATGCGCAATGTCTGGTTTATTCCAAGCTGCGACGCATTAACATTATGGCTTGAGCGCGTGGGCTTCAAAGATATCAAGGTAGTAAACAAAGACGTCACGTCGTTAGACGAACAGCGCCAAACTCCTTGGATGGAAACAGAGTCGCTTGCTGATTTCTTAGATCCAAATGACACCAGCAAAACCATTGAAGGCTACCCCGCTCCACTCCGTGCAATTTTTATCGCGAAAGCGTAAAACCGGTAAGGGGCACCAGCCCCTTACTCATAAGACCCATCAAATTAAAATCATAAACCTATGATTTAGTTGTATTATTTTACAAATCTAAGGTTGACCCAAACATTCTTCGTTCATTACAATCACGCCACTATGCAGTTGCACTGCGTAGCTTGAATTAGACTATACAATAAGGAATTGTTAATGAAAAAGATGTCTCTTACCGCCCTCTTCATTTCTTCACTCGCGCTTAGTGGTCAAGCAATTGCTGACGATTTTATGATCACGAAAGAAAAACAACCTAGTCGGATGCTAGTATTAAGCTCAGCAGGCGGTCTTTCGACTACAGAGTTTTCTGTATTAAACATCGATTTAAGTGATATCCCATATGGAAGCAAAACGGGTACTATCACTGGAGTTAGCTATACTTCAGCGGGTTACGCCGATCCTGGCAATGAAACGGTGGAGCTTTGTTTCAGTCGTGCATACAGCACGGCACCTTTCAAGTGCATTGAAATTAATCCTAACGATTCAGGGAATACAGCTACGTTTAATGGTGAGGCATTTAAAGCGGGTATTTCAGCCTCTATCGTTCATAGAGTAGAAGCCACAGGCAACTTCCATTATGCAGAGCCAAGTCGAAAAGAAAGTATTACTTTCCACTACAGCGCTTATTAAAACGATTTAGCTAGTTTAGAAATAATGTAGGAGTCCCATAGGACTCCTACACGTTAACCAAGCGAACGCTTAGTTATTAACCCAATAGTTCACCTAACTGCTTGCTTACCGCATCAACAGCTTGTGTACCATCTAGTTTGTGATATTGCGTGTTACCAGCATCCGCTTCCGCACTGTAGTAGTCTACCAGTGGTTTTGTTTGCTCATGGTAAATCGCCAGACGTTTACGTACTGTCTCTTCAGTGTCGTCATCACGAATGATTAGGTCTTCACCCGTTACGTCATCTTTGCCTTCTACTTTAGGCGGGTTGTAAACGATGTGGTAAACACGACCAGAACCTGGGTGTACACGACGACCGCTCATACGCTCAACGATGATCTCATCTGCCACATCAAATTCGATAACATGGTCAACTTTGATGCCATTTTCTTTCATTGCATCTGCTTGTGGAATTGTGCGTGGGAAGCCATCAAGCAAGAAGCCATTTGCACAATCTTCTTTTGCGATGCGCTCTTTTACCAAGCCGATAATGATTTCATCAGATACTAGTTGACCTGCATCCATGACTTTTTTCGCTTCAAGACCCAACGGAGTCCCTTCTTTGATAGCAGCACGTAACATGTCGCCTGTAGAGATCTGAGGGATCCCATATTTGTCCATTAGAAATTGAGCTTGAGTACCTTTACCTGCACCCGGCGCGCCTAGCAAGATGATGCGCATAATTGAATCCTCGTTTGGAGTTATTGGTGTTTGTGTGGTGAATTTTTCCATATACGGTGCCGATCCTCAAGGAACTTATACTAATTGATAAGGAAGAATGGCAATTTTTCCGTCAAAAACAAAAAAGCTCCGCGATCTGCAGAGCTTTTGGTCAGAAATTAATCCTGATTATAAAAATGCACCTAGTGCTTTAACTTGGTCTAGCATCCGGCAAGAGAAGCCCCATTCGTTATCATACCAAGCCATCACTTTTACCAGCTTTCCATCTACTTTGGTTTGTGTAGAGTCAAACACTGAAGAAGCTGGGTTGTGGTTGAAATCGATAGAAACCAAAGGTAATTCATTGTACTCAAGGATTGCACTCATCGCGCCCTCAGCAGCCGCTTTGATTGCCGCATTCACTTCTTCTTTTGAAGTGTCACGCTTAGCAACAAACGTTAAATCAACCAGTGATACGTTGATGGTTGGCACACGAACCGCCATACCATCTAGTTTGCCAGCAAGTTCAGGAAGCACTAAGCCAACCGCCTTTGCCGCACCCGTCTTCGTCGGGATCATCGACTGAGTAGCACTACGCGCACGATATAAATCCGGGTGGTAAACGTCTGATAGATTCTGATCGTTGGTGTAGGCATGAATGGTTGTCATGCTACCTTGCTCAATACCAATAGTATCATTCAATACTTTTGCAATAGGCGCAAGACAGTTTGTGGTACAAGATGCGTTAGAGATAATGGTTGATTCAGCATTTAGCACTTCGCTGTTAACGCCATGAACAACCGTTGCATCCATATCTGTGCCCGGCGCAGATACAATCACTTTTTTCGCACCGGCTTCAATGTGTTTAGCCGCAGCTTCGCGAGAAGTGAACAACCCAGTACATTCAAGTACGATATCAACGTTTAGCGCTTTCCAAGGAAGATTTGCAGGGTCACGCTCTTGCGTTAGCGTGATTTCGTCACCACCGATAACGAGTGTGTTGTCGTTAAGAACAACCTGCTCTTGAAAGCGACCATGTACAGAGTCAAATTGAGTCAAATGCGCGTTTACGTTTGCAGGCGCAAGGTCGTTGATGGCAACGACTTTGATGTCTTTATTCTGACCTGACTCGTACAGTGCACGAAGTACGTTACGACCGATACGTCCATAGCCATTAATTGCGATATTAATCATGATAACTGTCCCCTAATCTATTTTACTTCACTTGCTTGTTTCGCAAGCGCTTCAATGGCTTGCCAGTCTTTGTTTGCGATAAGTGCTTTATCAAGCATCCAAGTACCGCCCACACATACCACATTGTCGAGTGCAAGATACTTAGGTGCAGTTGCCAACGAAATACCACCCGTTGGACAGAATTTTACTTGTGGAATTGGCCCGCCAATGGATTTAAGCATTGGTGCACCACCTGCAGCTTCCGCCGGGAAAAACTTTAAGAATTCAAAACCATGACTTGCAAGCTTCATTACTTCGCTTGGCGTTGCAGCACCTGGAAGAAATGGAATACTTGACGACTTTGCCAGTTCCAATAATTCGTCATTGACACCAGGACTTACCATGAAGTCAGCGCCGGCTTCTACAGAGGCATTAAAGGTTGCCTTATCCACTACCGTACCAGTACCAACATAGGCGTCTGGTAAAGCCGCTTTAATGTCTTTTACCGCTTGCGCTGCCACCGGTGTACGAAGTGTCACTTCAAGTGCTTTTAAGCCACCATTAAACAATGCCGTAGCAAGCGGCACCGCGTCTTCTAGGTTATCAATAACGATAACCGGAACCACTGGTGCTGCTGACAATATCTCTTTAATACTCATGCTCACCCTCATTCCCACTGTTATTATTCTTCGATGCCAAATGAGCATGCACCTTGATCTGCACTGCTCACTACGTGTCTAAATCCTGAGAATAGCTCTCGACCCGTACCAAATGTTTGAGATTGCGGTGAGAGCTGTAATTCGCGCTGTGCCATTTCTTCATCAGAAACATGTAGCACTAATTCGCCTTTTGGTGCATTTAAGGTGATCAAATCACCTTCGTGTACTTTTGCAATTGCACCACCTTCAACCGCTTCCGGCGCAAGGTGGATCGCCGCAGGTACTTTACCCGAAGCACCAGACATACGACCATCTGTCACAATCGCCACTTTAAAACCTTGGTCTTGTAATGTAGCCATGACAGGTGTCAGTTTATGTAACTCAGGCATACCTTTCGCTTTAGGGCCTTGCTCTTTAATCACGGCAATAAAGTCTTGGTTAAGCTTGCCAGCAGTAAAGGCTTCTTGTAATTCGCTTTGAGAGCTGAATACTTTCGCCGGTGCAGTCACCGTTTGATGCTGCTCTTGTACCGCAGACACTTTAATCACCGCTTTACCCAAATTACCATTAAGTAGTTGCAAGCCGCCTTGCTTGTTAAATGGATTTGCTACTGGGCGAAGTACTTCTTCATCCAGTGAGTTCTCGGGTACTGGTACCCACTTCACTTTGGCAGGACCTTGGTTATCGCTGATGATCACATTGCTGTTGATATCCAGTAGTGGTTCCATCGTGTAAGCATCAAGTCCTTCACCCACAATCGTCTTTACGTCATTGTGTAAGAAGCCGCCATCTCTTAATTCACGCATTAAGAAACCCATGCCACCAGCCGCTTGGAAGTGATTTACGTCGGCATGACCATTTGGATAGATACGTGTTAACAAAGGCACTACTTCAGACAAATCCGCCATGTCTTTCCAAGTGATTTGAACACCAGCCGCTTTTGCCATTGCGACTAAGTGAATGGCATGGTTGGTAGAGCCACCAGTAGACAACAGCCCGACTAAGCCATTAATCACGGTTTTTTCACTCACGATATCCGCAAGTGCATTGCCGCTTTTACCGTCAAGTAGCTGAGTTAGCATGGTCTCAACCGCACTCGCCGTTAAGCCATCTCTTAATTCTGTGTATGGATTGATAAACGAGCTACCAGGTAAATGAAGACCCATGATCTCCATTAGCATCTGGTTCGAGTTTGCCGTACCGTAGAAAGTACAAGTACCTGCACTGTGATATGAAGCACTCTCAGCTTCCAGTAACTCTTCCCGGCTGACTAAGCCCTGTGCAAACTTTTGACGAATGCGCGCCTTTTCTTTGTTCGGGATCCCAGATTGCATCGGGCCTGCTGGTAAAAAGAAAATGGGCAAATGACCAAAAGACAAAGCACCGATTAATAGTCCTGGGACGATTTTGTCACATACACCAAGACAGAAAACCCCATCGAAGACATCGTGTGATAATGCCACCGCTGTTGACATGGCAATTACGTCACGAGAGAACAAAGACAGTTCCATGCCATCGCGACCTTGGGTAACCCCGTCACACATAGCAGGTACACCACCCGCTACTTGTGCAGTCGCGTCAAACTTGTTTGCCACTGCTTTAATTAAATCTGGATATTCTTTATAAGGTTCGTGCGCAGACAACATGTCATTGTACGAATTGATAATTGCTAGGTTCGGTTGCTCGTCTTCTTTTAGACGAGTCTTATCACTGCTTGAGCAAGCAGCCATTACGTGTGCTAGGTTTCCACAGCCCAGTCCTGCTCGTACGCGCGTTTGTTTTTTTGCTTGTTGGATTCGAGCTAAATAGGCTTGACGTGTTGCTTTGCTTCGCTCAATGACGCGTTCGGTGACTTCCTGAATTCGTGGATGCAACATATTACTGACTCTCTAGTGTTAGAGGAAAAAGGCTCTGCACGATTACCAGCATTCGTGGTAATCCTTGTACAGAGCTGCTTTGATTTACCCGTTCAAAGGTACGCTATCAGGTTGTCTCTCACCCCAACCTGACACCGGTGTCACTATATTTACGCACAAAGCTGACACCGGTGTCAACCCTTCTTATAAATTTAGTCTAACTTTTTAAAATGACCAAATTATAACCACTTAAAACTTTGCCGATATCTGTAGTCTTAAAATCATTACCTAACTGATTTTATTAGTAATTATTATGACAAAAAGAATAATATTAATGATTGAGCGAAATCATTATTTGATAGCGAAGTTATCAATGAGCCTTAACTTGGCAACATGAGCTTTAATCTATGGGTCAGCGAGCCTGATTATCGCGACATAAATCTGCGCATTTATCTAGTCCTAGCTTTACGTAGAATAATTTACAAAGGAACTGCAATATTCCCTAGTAGCTGCGAAAATAAAAAGCCCAACGGCTAAGCGTTGGGCTTTGGGGCAAGTATAAAAATTGAAAAAGTTATGAATTCGAGCGCGCTTTCGTCGACTCTCGAGTGATAAGTTTAGCTTCTAAAACTTGCTGAAACGGTGCTTCTTGCGGCTGAGATATATGCTTAATCAGCTCTTCTACCGCTATCCGAGTCATTTCTTCCACAGGCTGTGCTATTGTCGTCAGACCCGGCCAAATATGCCTTGCGATAGGTGCGTTATCAAACCCAGCAATAGATAACTGCTCGGGCACTTTGATCTCTCGCTGTGTAGCAAGTTTTAACACAGCCGCAGCCATGTAGTCGTTTGATGCAAATACAGCCGTTGGCCTTGGCTCTAGGTCCAATATGGCTTTTGCACTGTCTGCACCTGAGTGATAACTAAAGTTACCTTCTGCAACTAACCGCTCTCGATATTCAATACCATGCTTTGCCAGTGCTTTTTGGTAACCAGAAAAACGATTTTCTGTGGCACTGTGATCAGGGTGACCTTTAATAAAGGCAATTTCGGTATGACCTAAATTAATCAAGTGCTCAGTTAACTCAAAAGCGCCCTGCTCGTCATTACTGCGAATTGAAATCGAATCATCGCCTTCAATGGCTGAAGCAACGCGTGCATAAGGAATATTGCGCTGCTTTAAAAAAGCAATAAGCTCGTTGGAGTCTGAAAACGGCGGAGTAAGCACAATACCGTCAAGTCTCGATGTGGTAAGCAGCTGATCAACATTGTCGATAAGGTCTTGGCCGCGCAGTTCACAAGGATGTATCAATAAATTGTAACTATGTTTCTGACACGCCTCCAGCGCACCACTTTGCACTCGCGTGATATAGCTTTTTGATGGGTTGTCGTATAAACAACCGATGATAAAGCTACGATTTTGTGCCAAACCGCGTGCAATAGGATTAGGCTTATAATTCAGCTCTTCAAAGACCTTCAGGACTTTTTCCCGCGTTGCTGGACTAACATTTGGCTCGTTATTTAATACCCGAGATACTGTCTTTTTAGACACTCCGGCATATTCGGCAACGCTATTAATAGTTACTTTTTTCATCGATTTACCCTTAAGCCCGGCGTCGCTCATGAATACATGCTGCTGCGCCAATCAGTGGGATATTATCTTGTACCACCAAAGTAACTGGAATTTGGCTCGTGTACTGTGACATCATGCCTTTTTCGGTAAAGCGTTCAACAAAGCTACTTGCTTGTAATCGCGCTTTCATCCGCGGCAAGATCCCACCACCTATATAAACACCACCTAAGGCACCAAAAGTCAGTGCTAAATCGCCTGCTACGCTCCCCATCCAGTCACAGAAGTGACTCAATGTTGCGTCACAAACCTTGCACTCTTTCGCGAGCGCACTGATCTGCGCCGCATTAAGATCTTTAGCTTGCTCACCACGCACTTCTGCCATGGCTTTGTAGAGTCTCGCAATACCTGGGCCTGAAAACACCGTCTCGACTGAAACATGTTGAATACTCGCGCGCAGTACCGTTAACAGCTCTTTATCTAAGGCAGTAACCGGTGCAAGTGAGATATGTCCCGCTTCACAGCTCATCACCGCGCTGCCATTAATATCTCTAGCAAGACAAGCCGCACCAAATCCAGTGCCAGGACCCATTACACCGATATTTGCACCTAGCTCAGGCTGGCCTTGCTTAATCACTAGGTTTTTCTCTAGTGCTAAGTAGGGCGCCGCATAGGCAAAAGCGGCAAAGTCGTTGATCACGGCAAGTTCGGTAAAATCGAACTGGGCTTTGATGTCTTCGGAATTAAAATGCCAACCTAAATTAGTTAAATGAACTTGCTGAGATTTGATAGGACCGGCAACCGCGAGACAGGCTCGGCTTGGCTGCGCTACAGGTAGCTCAGTTAAATATTTTTGGATAGCGGATTCAAAAGACTGGAATTCAGCACTAGGAAAAGTGGCTTGATGCGTAATTACAAAATGGTTAGTTCGTGTATCAAAATCTGACACGATTGCAAATCTGGCGTTTGTTCCCCCGATGTCGGCAACGACAATCGGCTCAAACGGCACGGATGAATGGCTTGTTGTCTGGCTCATATTATTATCTCTTTATCACTGCGATTATGCTTGGGCTAACATCAGGGCTGCCAGCACACGTCCTGCAATTTATTGTCTCAACTCGCCAAAATTTGCACGCCTTGGCTTTTGCTCTTACCTGTTATTCTGTTAATTTGGTAAAAAAATGCTGCCCTTGGCATAGGGCAGCCAAATACGTTTTGACAACAAAATGATAAAACATCGACATTATGACACCGGTGTCAGACTGTATCAATAAAAATTTGCAAATTCGGTGAAATTGGTTGAAAAAAAAATTGAATGGCTGACAATGTCACTGTCTTAAGCGTTGAGAAGAACATGAAAGGTAAAGCAACTTCATTTGATATCGCCCATTATGCTGGCGTTTCGCAATCTACGGTGTCGCGCGCCCTAAGAAATAGCCCTTTGGTTAACGAAGAAACACGTCGTCGCGTTCATGAGATTGCTAAAAAGCTTAACTATAAGGTCGATAAAAACGCGAGTAATCTGCGCACTCAGCAAAGCAGTACATTGGCTTTGCTGCTATTTGAAGATCCCACAGAAGACGAGTCACAAATTAATCCGTTCTTTTTAAGTATGCTTGGCAGTATTACCCGAGCGTGCGCAAAAGAAGGCTATGACCTTTTAGTATCGTTCCAATCGACGAGCAGTGATTGGCATGCCGATTACGAGGATAGTCACCGTGCTGACGGGTTAATTTTACTAGGCTATGGTGATTACATCGATTACCAGTCAAAGTTACAAACTCTACTCGACAACCACACAAAGTTTGTTTGTTGGGGGGCAACAGTTGATAACCGTCCAGACCTCACTGTGAGCTGCGACAATTACGGTGGTGGTGTATTGGCTGCAAAGCATTTAATTGACATGGTCAGAACAGATTGTGCGTTTATTGGCGATGCTTCGGATCACAGCCCAGAATTTTTTGCGCGCTTTAAAGGCTTTAGAGACACCCTTAAAGCAAAGGGTATCGAGGTGAGCGACCGTAAGACGGCAAATGCGATTTCCACAGAAGACTCAGGATATCATGCGACTCGCTCCTTAATCGCCAACAATGTTAAATTTAACGCGCTTTTCGCTGCTAGCGATCTTATTGCTATTGGCGCGATTAAGGCGCTTCAAGAAGCAGGCGTTCGCGTGCCTCATGATGTACATGTCGTTGGCTTTGATAACATTGCCGCTGCGGGTTATGTTTCTCCCTCTTTAACTACTGTGCAGCAAAACACCACATTGGCAGGACAAATGCTGGTCGATAACTTACTTACGCTTATCCGAGGTGAAGCGGTAGCCTCTACTCTCTTGCCACCGAAATTGATTGTTAGGCAGTCTTCACGGTAGCAATAGCGATAAAAAATGCCGAACTCATCTTCGGCATTTTTTATGGGTTTACTTACTGTTTGTTATTTCAGTTTACTTTCTACGATTGGGTAGTGATCCCACACTTGTTTTTCATTAAGAGAGCGCACTAACTTTACGTATTCAGCATGTGTCCAAGCCAAAGGCGTCGCCGAGTTGGTTCCTTCGCCAAGTTGATAGCCAAAGGTATTTTTACCCACACCATCCCATACTTGCTCAGGTAACATCATGCCTTCATTAGCAAAGTGCTCCATCCCCTTCACGTAGGTATTTTGTATTTTGCTCTGTTCATCCGCACTTAACTCACCATCGAGCAGCGCCAGCGCAATATCATAGTGACCACGCTCTCCGGTAAAGAAAGGCCACACTCGACCGCGTTGGCCATCGGTATTCTGACCATTTTCGGCATAATTAATACCGCGCTTCTCGTCTTCACCATAACCGTCGTTACCGTAACGGCGATACCCCGGATAACTATTAACATCGCCATCAAATTTAAAGCTATATTTTACTCTTAAGTTTTCAGCTATCGACTCATCATCATATTCAGGCATGGTAGCCACGATGCTTGGGGCATCAGCCCCTCTAACCCCGTAACGCACAAGTTCTAAAAAGCCACCGTCGATGATTTGCTTCTTATCCATTCCGCTGCGGCCATTATTGGCATTTAAGGTCGTACTGGAATTAGGGTTTTCGTCTTGTCCAATACGGAAAAAATATTGACCGTCACTGTGTTTGCTTTGCAGATTACCTTTGGTTGTGAACATGAATGACTCAACATCACGATTGTACTGCTGCGCCGTCGCAAGGAATTTCTCTTGTCCCGCTTTATCACCGGCCAATTTAGCAATGTCGCTCGCTGTCACAAGGCCTGCAATGATTGCCGCGGTAGTCGATGGTGAATAGCCATTTTGCTCTTCCCAACGCTCTTGTTGCGTCGCAGGCGGTATGATTTGCGTGTCATTCCACAATATTTTAGCCAGCCCTCCTTCAACTAAAAAGTTAGCCGCGGGCTTTAACATCTTATTGTACCAATAAACCAGTCTATCATCGCTTAGCACACCCGCTTGCCACAGTTTCCATGCCAGCATAATCGGCATTGCTGTTTGGTCAAGCTGTACTCCAACCCACTCAAGCTCACCATCTACATGCGTTTTTTGTAAGAACCAGCCGGTATCACCATGGTTACCCGGTGTTTTATCCGTAACTTGCACTTTTTCTAGATACTCAAAAGCAGTGAGTGCTGTTTGTGTATCTCCCATCGCCAAAAATGCCATCGCTACTTGATAAAAATCACGCACCCATACAGCTTTATAACCGGTATGGCCTTGCTCTGCTGGTACTGTGTCACCCCATGGATTTGACAACGATGCTATCAACGCACCGGCATGGGTTTTATCTTCTTGCGCCTTGAGCACAAGCGCACTGGTGTAAAGTAACTTGCCGTTGTCTGCGGTATTTGCCGTCATGGACTCTAGTGGCGCTAAACTTTCGAGATAATCTTGCCAGCCCATCGCAGTGCCTTGACCATTATAATCAGCCAGTACTTTATCGTAACCTTTGGCTAATGTGGCTGCCCCCTCAGCAAAGCTTTGCTGCTGAGAATGACCAAAACTCAAGGTAAGGTCAAAGGTGCTGCTGCCCTTTACTTGCCCTAAGTTTGCCAACCAGTTAACGTTGCCACTCTCTTTGCCTGTAGATGTATAAGCCTGGGCTATATGTCCTGTAGTCTCAAGTGCCGCTAAATTATCGCTGGTGCCAGTAAAACCGACAGATGCTTCAACAAAGCCGGTTTTGCTCTGCAATGAGAGATAGTTCTTACCTTCCCATGCTAACAAACCTTGCTCTGTCACTTTTGCAAAATCGTTTAAGCCATTGTTATTCACGTATGGATTAACGTTCACAAAAGCCTGTACATTTTTGAATTCAGTATCTACTTTTGCTCGAACAAACAAGGTTTGTCCATCAGGGTCGGTAAAAATATGCTTTTCAAGAGTAAAACGGCCTTGCTTATCCTTGCTTAATATTTTGTAAGCCAGCGATAACGGGCGCCCACTGGCATCTTTATAAAGGTAGTCAATCGTGACATCTAGAGCGTCAGTATCAGATTCTTTCACTGCAAAGCCGTCACCCACGATGATAAATTGCATGTCTTTGATCTGCGCTTGGTGAATAAGTCCAAACATGGTCTCTGTGATCATCCCTTTTGCAACAGAAAACCATACCTTTGAAACTGCTTTAGTAGCCGTAGAATCGCTGTACTTGCCGTCTTGGTACGCTTCGTACGACGTACCAATCCCCGTTTTTCCAGAGTATGACCAATAAGGTTTAACGCCAGGTGCACCTGGTGCCGTCAGGGTTTCATTGCCAGATTGCTGTGATCCGCAACCCATGAGGCCAGCACTTACCAAGGCAAGTGCGATTGTTGATAGTTTAATCATCTCGTTCTCCTTATTGAGCCTTTATCGTGACTCTTGAAACAGCTAATGCAGCGAGTAAAAATGACACGCCTCCGATGACGAGTGCGAATATCGGTTGGTTATCAAAACCATGACGCAGAATTAGACCTAGAATACTGGCGGCGAGTAATTGTGGGATCACGATAAAAAAGTTAAAGATCCCCATAAATACACCCATTTTGTTGCTTGGCAAAGCGTTACTTAACATCGCGTAAGGTAATGACAAAATAGATGCCCAAGCAAAGCCAATGCCCACCATTGGCAACCAAAGTAATGTGGGGTCAGCGATAAATTTGAAGCTAATTAAAGACACTGCGCCAAAAAACAAGTTAGCTGCATGTGCCCCTTTGAGACCGATGCGCTTAACCATGAATGGGATCACCATCGCAGCAATAGCAGCAAAACCATTGTAGGCTGCAAATAACACCCCGACCCAATCAGCACCGTCGTTATAAAGCTTGCTCGTTACATCTGACGTACCATAGTGATGGCTCGTCACCGCTGAGGTGGTGTAGATCCACATGGCAAATAGCGAAAACCAGCTAAAAAACTGCACCACAGCAAGCTGCTGCATGGTCTTTGGCATCGTAAATAAGTCAAAAATAACATGATAAAAACCATTACTTACGCGCTGCTTTTGCTGCATCACATGCGCAATGACAAATACAATTGCAAAAGCGATGAGCAGCCCGCTAAGCAAATAAAGCTCTTTTTCAAGGCCAAGAAGTGCAACGGCAAGCAGTACAATAACGCCAATGAAACCGCTCACCGCACTGCCTTTTAAAAAGTTCACAGGTAAGTCTGATTGAGTTGCGCTCTGCGTATTCGTTTGCGCTTGTTCAAAGGCTGCGAGTTGCTCAGGGCTATATTCTTTCGTTTTTAGAATCGTCCACAATACGGAGATGAACAAGATAGCTCCCCCCCAGTAAAATGCGTATTTTACCGAGTCAGGGATTTGTCCTGCAGGAGCTGTGTTACTCACCTCAAACCAATTAGTCATCATCCAAGGCAGCGCAGACGCGACCACGGCACCGACGCCAATGAAAAAGCTCTGCATCGCATAACCTGTAGCACGTTGCTTTTCATTCAGATTATCACCTACTAATGCTCTAAACGGCTCCATCGTGACGTTGATCGACGCATCCATGATCCACAGCATACCCGCCGCAATCCAAAGCGTTGGAGAATTGGGCATAATGAAAAGCGATAGCGTGGTGAGAATAGCCCCCCACAAGAAAAATGGTCTTCTACGCCCAAGTTTTCCCCATGTTCTATCACTCCAGTAGCCGATAATTGGCTGCACGATTAAACCCGTTAAGGGCGCTGCAACCCACAATATAGGGATGTCATCGACCTTGGCACCGAGGGTTTGAAAAATACGACTCACATTGCCGTTTTGCAGTGCAAAACCAAATTGGATCCCAAGAAACCCAAAGCACATATTCCATATCTGCCAAAAACTGAGTTGTGGTTTTTGTTGTTCTTGTTGCATAGCTTACTTCTCTACTTGATAAACCGCGCTGGCAAGCGGCGCTAGCGCAATCGTTGCGTTGACGTGCTCGCCATCAGTCGTTGGTTGTAATTGTAAAGTCGGGTGTGACTCTAAAATATCGTTATAAGCACCATGCCAGTCTTTAGGCAGATTTACGGTGACTATTTGTTCTTGTTCCGCATTAAAGTTGCTCACGACCAACAACTTTTGTTGACCTAATTTACGGCCAAATGCCATAACTGTTTCAGCATTGCTTGGCATCTCAGCACTCAGGGTGACTTGCTGGTATTCACCAGCCGCAATCGCCGGCTGTTTTGCAAGATTGAGTAATTTGACGTAGTAATTACGAAGCGCCTTCTGCTCATTTGAAAGAAGCGCGCCATCAAACTTCCCGTCATTCATCCATTTCTGATGTTCGGGTACACCAATATAGTCAAAGATACTGGTTCTGCTTGGGCTGCCGAACCCCGCCTGCTCAGAGCCATCCTCCCCTAATGTTTGTCCAAAATAGATCATCGATGGCGCTGTGCTTATCAGGTGACTAACCACCATAGCGGGTTTACCTTTTAGCGGATCGCCTACAAATTCAGGGCTTGCGATACGCTGCTCATCATGGTTTTCTAAAAAGTGCAACATATGTGGGGCAATATCGGCTACCGATAGATGACTATCCAATACGGCTTGGGCACTACCTTTGCCTTGCATTAACACCTTTAACGTGTCGTAGAAACCCACTTTGTCGTAGAGGTAATCCATCTTCCCTTGCTTGATATACGGGCGATATAAAGTGGGGTTATAGACTTCTGCAAGCAAGAAAGCTTCAGGATTTTTTGTTTTAATCGAAGAGTTTAGGAAGCTCCAAAACTCTACTGGCACCATTTCCGCCATATCGTAACGGAAACCGTCTACGCCCTTTTCTAACCAAAAGTGCGTAATGGCTTGAAATTTGTACCAACTATCTGGCAATTGCTTGTGTTGCCAAAATTCAAAATGTGCACGGTAATCCTGCTGAGCATAATCGTCAGGCAGGCGTTCGAAATCGTAGCTACCGTCAGGCTTCACCCCGTAATTCACTTTGACGGTTTCATACCAATCATTAATATCAGGCTTTGCCGCACGAGCACCGTTACCGGTCCACTTTGCTGGATTTTCTGCAAATTTGCCATCCGCCAATGGATGAGATCCACCACCTAACACCTGATAGCCTTCACTCGTTGGTACTGTAAATTTCTCACCAACCACGTAATAAAAGTTATTGTCCCTAGCATATGCAACTTGCGTGTCGTCATTCGCGCCAAAATCGACAGTTCCTTTAGGCGCACCGAGTGACTCATAGTTACGAGCGACATGGTTTGGCACAATATCGATGATCACTTTCAAGCCGGCGTCATGTGTACGTTCAATTAAGGCTTCAAATTCAGCCAGTCGCGCAGAAGGATCGTTCGCAAGATCAGGGTTAACGTTATAGTAATCTTTTATTGCATAAGGTGAACCCGCTCTGCCTTTTACAACATCAGGATCATCTTGGCTGATCCCATACTTACTATAATCCGTCACTACTGCGTGATGGAGCACGCCGGTATACCAAACATGGGTCACACCCATCGCCTTAATTTGTTGTAATGCGGTAGGAGTAAAATCAGAAAACTTGCCTACGCCGTTTTCCTCTATTGTTCCCCAAGGTTTGTTCACCGCTTTGGTGTTGCCAAAGAGCCTTGTGAATACTTGATAAACAACAGGTTTGCTCACTGGCGCCACTTCCGATTGCAATGTCATTTGTTCGGTTTTTTTATCAACTGGCTTGGGGCCACAGCCGCTTAAACTCACTGCACCACCCAAAAGCGCTGACACAGCCAATAGTAGAGATTTATTTTTCATAGTGTTGTCATAATGCTGTTTTAAAAGAGTCTACTTGCGTAAACGAACGTACTGAACCCATCACATATGTATTCAGAGAGACCCTTAATTAGATTTTATTTATAACGATTAATACCAAGTTACTTGTGAACATTTGCCGCAAAGCTTTCTAGCTCCATTCGGTGATCTTTAAAATTCAATCCACATCGTCTGATGAAGTCATTCACTTTTTCGATGCTATGTTGGTTTGCTAGGGCATTGCCTGACTTAAGCTGAGCTTGTTCTGGGTAGATACCATAACCTGCCAATAAACAATGCCAGCTGACTGAAGGGTAATATTGATCAACGTTTTGGCGAACTAATTCATCCGATAAGTTGTTACCAGAAACCCAAGTCTGTAAAATTTGATAGAGTGACCGCGATAAGTGGTTATTGTTGGCATTATCAAGCCAGTAGTTGGTGTCAGTACGACTATTCACACGATAATGAGCGACGATATAGTCTCGAATAGCCTGATACCGTTCGCTCAAAGCGCGGTTGTGTTTATCTCTGTTACCATCGGTAAAGCCCGCATCTTGGTAGCATTCAATAAAGCTCTGAACGGTTTCTTGGACTATATGCAAAGCGGTTGCTTCTAAAGGCTCTATGAATCCTTGAGATAAACCAATCGCTATACAGTTTTTGCTCCAGTGCGCTTTAACTTGCCCGACTTTCATTTTTATATGCCGAGCTTCTACATCAGAGTCCAACAAACCCAAAGCAGCCCTTAGCTCGGTTTCGGCTTGATCCGCATTACAGTAACGCTGACTATAAACATAACCGTTACCGATACGATTCGTTAATGGAATGTGCCAAGACCACCCAAATTGACGCGCAACAGATTGTGTTTCGGAGAGAATAGTGTCAAGTTGCTTGGTAGGTATAACGACCGCAGCGTCGTTAAATAAATTGGACTCGAATGACTCAAAACCCACGCCTAAAGTGTGTTGTAGCAGTAAACTCTTGAAGCCCGAGCAGTCAATAAAAATATCACCAGCGATTTCCGTACCATCCGACCTTATCAGTGCCGCAATATCACCATCAACGTGTTTTCGAACGTCGGTAATTGTGGCATCAATGTGTTTTACATTAAACTCAGCCGCTTTGCGAGCCAACAACTGGCCAAGCAAAGCTGAGTCAAAGTGATAACCATAATTAATTTCGAATGGGAAGCTTTCTGCAGCAATTGGGGATTTATTTAAATCAGCCAAGTGAGTTGCTAAAAAAAAGTGGTCTGGATGGCCCTCTACGTCAATCGCCTTACGCCGAACAAAGCTGTTATGAAAAAAAGCCGGTGCACTGTAGTCATCAGGTTGTGCAGGAAATGGGTGAAAATAGCTAGAAAACCCAGGTTTTGTCGACCAATCTATAAACCGAATGCCATTTTTATAGGTCGCATTACAAGCCGGCATCCACTCGGCTTCCGAGATACCTAAATAGTCCATAAATCCTTTGAACTGCGGAGTAGACCCTTCACCAACACCAATAGTTCCGATGCTAGAAGATTCAACCACAGTGATTTCTATCGCTTTATCTGCCCAGCTTTTTGCCATCATATTCGCGGCCATCCAACCTGCAGTTCCACCACCTAAAATCACTATTTTCTGATTTTTCATCGCCCTCGCACCTTAAACCTATTAAAAACCACGTATTGAAAGTGAAACAAACATATCAATTTAGATAATTGATGATAACCACTCATTACACAGTGAGCGACTATAAAAAAGCCACCAAAGCAGGTGTTACTTTGGTGGCCATGAATGCTTGCTAATAATTAGAAGCTATAGTTGAACCCTAAATAATACTGGCGACCAAACTCTTTGTACTCACCAGTGGCAAGTGCAGTACCATAATTAGTGGTATTTGGCTCATCAGTTAGGTTATTAACCTGTAAGACGGCTTCCAAACCATTCTCAAAGTTGTACGATGCCTGCCAATCAACAACAGTATATTCATCAGCCCAAGCTAGAGAAGAGCCTCCTGGTGAAGCCCCTTCATATACATACTCATCACGGTAACGGATATTCAGGTGCGTTGTGAACGAATCTATGTTCCAAAATACCGTAGCACTCCATACATTTTTTGATAGACCAGGGAGTGGCAGTTGCTGATCAGGGAAGTTACCACCGCCATCTACCGTTGTTTCGCTCTCGGTATATGAATAGTTAGCGTTAAAACCTAAGCCCGAAAAGACACCCGGTAAATTATCAAACATCGTGGTATAAGCCAGCTCAATACCTCTTATGTATCCACCTTGATCATTGTTCTGAGTCGTTTGGTATTGACCTGCAACAAACCCATCTGGTACCTCTAGGCCAATATCAGCCCAGTCAACCTCACCTTCTTGATAAGTAATACTTTCAATCAAAGATTCAATATCTTTCCAGAATATCGCGGCAACAAAAGCACCACCATCTTCAAAGTAACGCTCATAAGATAAATCAATTTGAGTCGCTCTAAACGGGTCTAAATTTGGGTTACCTTTTGACCACACATTATAACGAGGACTAGTACCATCATTTGCGGTGTCAGCCCAAGACCCTGCACCACCTCTAAGCTGGTAGACAGGTGGACGGCCAATAACTTCTGCAGCTGCAAACCTAATTTGGTCCGTGTCACTCACTCTGAAATTGAGGTTTAGTGAAGGCAATGTGTCCGTATACTCAGGGCCGTAATTAACATGGCGATAATCGGTTCTTTCAACGCCATTATCATCGATGATTGAGTCACCAACTTCATCGCCTTGGATCTGTTGAATGCCTATTGATTTCGTATCAGTTTTTACTACTCGAACGCCAAAATTACCCGTCACTGGTATGTCGGCAATTTCGGTATCTATATTTGCCATAATATAACCGGCTAATACTTCTTCTCGAACAGCGCCACTTTCAATGAGCGTCCAATTGTGACCCCAAGTTTGCTGTGCCTCATAATTGCCCGGACCAAATACTTCGTTAGCGATACCTTCAAGGTCTAGTTCCAAGTATTGGAAACCTCGAGTATCTCTAACCGAAACATATCCCGTCAAATCGTGAGGAATACACGGGTGGTTCTGATCATTAAATTCACAGCCTTTGTTCGTGACGATGGTGCCATCCGGTAACTGGTAACCATTTTGGCCTTCGCGTGCGCCCCATCTAAATGTCGAGCGTTGATCCGTAAATTCACGGTCAGACCAACGCGCACCAACTTCAATCGAAGAAATAAAGCTGTTCTCAATAAAATACTTAAAATCAACCTTAACGCTATCTAACTCGTCTGTGTACTTGTGAGGAAATTGTTCCCAATCACCCAGTCGCATATTAGATAGGTCGGTATACCCATTGCCAAGTGTTAACAGTGGTGAGTCTTTCTCTCTTTGTTCGAAAGAAAAGGTTTGATTTCTTAATTCTTGCCAAGTGTTAACTAACGTTCCATCTTCCAGTGTAGAAGTACCGTATTCATATGCATGCATTGAAGCAATCATATCTCTACGCGTTTTTTCCCCTTCACTATGAGCCCAGTCGAACTTTAATTCCCACGAATCTGTCGTGTATTGCAAGTTTAAGCCAAAGCTGTCGGTGGTTGAATCCGTTGATTGGTCTTCAGAGCGCATCTCAACCCATGGGCCATTGGGATCAGTAATAGTCACATCCCCAGCAACTAGAAAACCGTCTTTAACAACTGCATTATCAACCGAATACAACGAGTTAATATCTTTTGAGAATCCTTCAATATTTAAGCCGCTCTTTTTATCTTCCGATTCAAACTTAGAATGGAAATAATCAAATTGGACTTTGAATGCGTCTGTTGGCTGATACACCAAAGTGCTTAACAGGCCAAGTCTTTCATCGCTGCCTTTGGCTGAACGATATTGAAAGCCATTGACCGAACGCTCTTCTGTACCATCACCATCAAAATCTTGAGAGCGTGTAGGAGCATGCGCTGAGATATCAATTGCGTTATTTGGTTGGTTTAGATACGCCCCACCAATAGCAAAACCAAGTGTCTCATTTAGGAATTTACCTCGGTATGAAAAACTAATACGTTCGCCTGTTGAATCCGCGCCCACATCTGATGCAGCATCATTGTAGGAATATCTTACCGAAGAATTAAAATTATGTTCTTTTTCAGCATCGAGAGGGTTTGCCGTTTTAAGTTCAACCGTAGCCGCAACACCGCCTTCAATCAGCGACGCTTTTGGTGATTTATACACTGCGGCTTGATTAATTAATTCTGACGGATATTGGTCGAATGAAATCCAGCGACTACCTGCAGTATATCCACTGGTACTCGCCTGCTCACGTCCGTTTAATGTGGTTTGAATAAAGTCGCCGTTCATCCCGCGAATATTAAGTTGCGAAGATTGCCCACTTGCTCTTACCGCGGTGATCCCAGGTAGACGGCTCAACGAGTCAGCGATTGACACATCAGGTAAGGAAGCTAAGTCTCCAGCATCAACTACTTCTGCAATGGTGTCGCTAAATCTTTTTTTATCGATTGAGGCGATGATACTGCGCGAGATACCTCGAACTTCGATCACCTCAACGTTTTTTTCTTCATTATTAGCAGTGTTATCTTCAACAGGAGCAGCATGGCTCACACCTGCAGCAATCAGCGCAAGCGTTAGCATACTCGGTTTGAACTTAGACATAATGTTTTATCCCAATTAACCATATTATATTGTGCGATTTGTTCATCTGGCGTGCAAACTAATGAAAAAACAAACGAGCACAGTTGTTGTCAGTCAAATACTAGCGGCTGATTAAATTTGTAAACAACTTTATGCATACGTATTCAAAGCTAGTGCATTTCAACGAAATTTACAGGTTTTTTACAGGAACAAAACTCAACTCAATGATATATATATAGTTTTATTGGGTAAGGTCAAAAGGCCGACCACATTTATTTACCAGCTTTAATTTCACTAAATCTTAACTTTCACGGGCTATTATTGTCGACTGAACACCAAAATATCCTCAACATGTAATCTATAGCTATACTTAAGTTAAATTGGTCTTACCAAAAATTCACTCTTACAAAGCTTTATTTGTCTGGTTATTCCCTTTTAAAGGTCAATATTGGTAAATTTATTTTATAAAATAAAATTATGTGAATGAGTTATCATAAATTCACCTCACAAAACCTGCATACGTATGCAGGTTTTTTACACCCCACCGAGCATGACGTATTCTTTGGCAAAATTAGTGGTGAAAGTGCCCAGCATAGTATTTACTTGATACTCAGCACTGCCACAGAATAAACACGCACATAGCCTGGAGAAAGTGCATGGCAAATAATGAATGGTGGAAAGGCGCGGTTATCTATCAAATATATCCGCGTAGCTTTCAAGACAGTAATGCAGACGGTATTGGCGACTTACAGGGTATTATTCAGCGACTAGACTACATTAAATCGCTTGGTGTTGATGCAGTATGGATTTCACCATTTTTTAAATCGCCAATGAAAGACTTTGGCTATGATATTAGCGACTATCGCGATATCGATCCTATGTTTGGTACGCTCGACGATTTTGATACGCTTATTGGTGAAGCACATAAACGTGATATTAAGATCATTATTGATCAGGTACTTAGTCATACCTCAAATCAACACCCGTGGTTTGTCGAAAGTCGTGAAGACAACACAAATGATAAAGCAGATTGGTATGTATGGGCCGATGCCAATCCAGACGGCAGTCCACCAAACAATTGGCTATCCATTTTTGGTGGTGTTGCCTGGCAGTGGGAGCCTAGACGTTGCCAATATTACCTGCACAACTTTCTCACTGAGCAGCCGGATCTCAACTTTCATCACCCTGAAGTACGTAAAGCCGTACTAGATAACGTCGAATTTTGGCTTAAAAAAGGCGTTGATGGCTTTAGACTAGATGCCATCAACTTCTGTTTTCACGATAAGCAGCTTAGGGATAATCCAGCTAAACCCATTGAACTTCGTCAAGGTCGTGGCTTTAGCGAAGACAACCCTTACGCTTTTCAGTACCATTATTACAATAATACGCAACCAGAAAATTTAGCGTTTATGGAAGAGATCCGTGCCTTATTAGATAGATACCCAGGCACAGTTAGCTTAGGTGAGATAAGCTCAGAAGACTCTTTGCAAACAATGGCAGAGTACACGGCCGATGGTAATAAGCTACACATGGGTTATAGCTTTGAGCTGCTAACTAACGACTATAGTGCAAAGTACATCAGAGAAACGGTTTCTCGCCTAGAGTCAGTCATGACCGAAGGTTGGCCATGTTGGGCGTTTGCAAATCACGATGTAGAACGGGTAGCAAGTCGCTGGAGTATAGATGGCAAGGTAAACGATGCACAGGTCAAAATGCTCACCGCCCTTCTCGGTTCATTGCGTGGTAGCGTCTGTATGTACCAAGGCGAAGAACTAGGGCTTGGCGAAGCCGCCGTTGCCTTCGAAGAGCTGCAGGACCCATATGGCATTACCTTTTGGCCAAACTTTAAAGGCCGTGATGGCTGTAGAACGCCGATCCCGTGGACACAGGCAAAAACTAATGCTGGCTTCTCAGAGTCTAAGCCTTGGTTACCAGTTTCTGAAGCGCATGCCCTACGAGCTGTAGACAAACAAGCAGTAGATAGCAATTCAACGCTCAGCTACTATCAAGCATTTTTACAGTGGCGAAATGCGCAACCTGCACTAAAAACAGGTGACATTGAGTTTATTGACACTCCAGAGCCAGTATTAGCTTTTTACCGTAGAACCCAAACCCAAACATTGCTGTGCGCATTCAACTTAGCAGCTACTCAACAAAGCGTGACACTTCCTGAAGTTGCATTAACGCAGTGCGACCTGAAGCACCTAAGCGGCACGGCGAGCGCAAATGCACTAATACTTGATGCATTTGGTTGCTACTTCGCTGAGGTTTTATAATAGTTAGGTCTTTTTCTGAGCTTTGGTTAAATAAGAGCGGTTAAGCCGCTCTTTTGTTATCTAACACTTTATCTATCTCACGCTGTAGTTGCGGTAGCTCTAGTGCTTTGAAATAAAGCCAACCTTGATGGATATTCACCCCTCGACTTTTGAGATAACTAGCTTGAGCTTGAGTCTCTACCCCTTCAGCAATCAGTTTCTTATCCAGCTTTTCCGCCATATCAATCACTGCCGATAAAACCGGGGATTGCAAAGTATCTAGGCCAATTGATGCTACAAAGCTCTGATCTATTTTCAACAGGTCGATCGGAAAACTTTGCAAGTACTGTAAACCACTATACCCCGTACCAAAATCATCAATCGCGATTTCTATTCCGGCACGTTTGAGCTCGGTGAGTACCGTTTTCGTTTGAGCCTGCGTCAGCACATCACGCTCGGTTAATTCAATAGTCAACGAGGATATTTGGTTTTTTGCAGCAAGCAAGGCATCGATATAGCGTTTAGAGCCCAGAAGTAAACCATTAACGTTAAAAGACACCTTAAAGTCTGGCTGAGCGGCTAAGATGTCCGTCAAATCTCGCACAGCATTTTCGACTTGCGCTATCGAGATGTCTAAAATAGTACCATCACGCTCAGCTTCTGGCACAAAGTAAGCGGGGCCGAGCACACCTTCAAGTGGATGACGCCAACGAATGAGTACTTCCACGCCCACTATCGATGGCACCTCTGCATTAACAAGAGGCTGATACACGTTAAATAACTCATCATTTGCCAATGCTCTTAATATTTGTGTTTTACTGCTTAGCTGGCGCTTGTCATAACTGATCAATAGCAACGTGAGGCCAACCCAGGAGGCACAATACAACACACTCCAAAGTACTAGCCACAACCACCCTAGACTCACTAGTTTCTCATCATTTTTTGCAATAATTAAGCTCATCTGCGGCAAACTTGGAATAGCTGCAACATACGCAAACTTTACCTTTGCATCATCAAAGAGCCCCTCTACTGCGCGGCTATTAGCCACTGGAAATAGTTTTTGGCGGATTGGCAAAGCGTATTTACCATTTAAAAAAACCGGCACACCCGTGCTATTGTCGACCAAAGCAGCAAAATCGGTATTATGATGAGCTGAGATATCAAGCATACTCTTTAGCCAATGATCCGGCATCAACACATTTACCTCATAACCATCGTCTCTCGTGCGCGCTAAAACAAAAGCAGGAAGTTCTAAATAGTCGGTAATGATTGGGCCATAGTATCTAAGCCCGGGCTTTTTTATTGGGGCGCTGGTATTCACAGGTGGAGTGAGTTGCCCAAAAGAATTGCAGACCAATTTCCCTTTACTATCTACGATCCCTATCTCGCTCATGCCTGGGTTTTCAAAAACCAATCTACGCATGTAGTGTAGACCCTCAGGGTCGCAATTTGGAGAAAGATGGATAGCATGTTTTAAGGTATCGTCTACAACGACAAACTCTTTGTTGATGTCAGATACAATCCGACTCGCTACAGTGACAAGGTTGGATTTAGCGGTTTCTTTTTGATGCACATAGGTGAAGGCAGCCACGATTGAAAATACAAAGGTGCAAGACAACCAAGCAATAAAGATATTCTTAAACAACTTGCTTAAGGAGTGTGCTCCTCGCATAAGCTCCTCACTCCACGGAACGCAAACAGGCGCAGAGTGTAGCTCGAATATGTGACAAAACTATTTCAATATAAAAAAAAGCCTTGGTTTCACCACCAAGGCTTTCTTATATTACAAGTTTTTGCTTGTGCCGACCTCAACACGGGTTTTTAACTTTTGGCCAGGCCTAAAAGTTACCACGCGTCGCGCAGAGATAGGAATATCTTCCCCAGTTTTTGGGTTCCTACCTGGGCGTTCCTTCTTGTCGCGAAGGTCAAAGTTACCAAACCCAGAGAGCTTTACTTGCTCGCCGTTTTCTAGCGCTGAGCGGATTTCTTCAAAAAACGCTTCAACTAAGTCTTTGGCATCTTTCTTATTGATCCCCAGTTTTTCAAATAGGTGTTCAGCTATGTCGGCTTTAGTAAGCGCCATATCTAGTCCCTCAACGATGCATTGAATTGTTTGGCCAGTTCGGCCACCACGTTTTCTACAACCGCGTTGATGTCTTTCTCTTCGAGCGTTCTATCAACCGCTTGTAATGTTAGAGCAATGGCTAAACTCTTATGATCAGGTTCAACCCCTTGCCCTTTGTACACATCGAATAAGTTTAGGTCAACTAATTGATTTCCGCCAACTTTCTCAATGCACTCTAAAATATCGCCTATTTTTACGTCATCTGCAACTAAAATAGCAATATCTCTTCTATTTGATGGGAATTTCGAGATACTAACCGCTTCTGGAAGCAGGCGATTTTCTAAAGCAGCCATGTCGATTTCAAATACATATGGCGTATCTTTAAGTTCTAACGGCTTTAATAGCTGAGGGTGTACTGCACCGATGAAACCAACCTTTTTACCGTCTGCATAAATTGCAGCAGATTGACCAGGGTGCAAACCATCGCTCACTTCCGCTTTAAAGCTAAAGCGTGCTTTATCGTTACAAAGCGCTAGTAATGCTTCTACATCGCCTTTCACATCAAAGAAATCCACTTTACGTGAAGGCACTGACCAATGTTCGTTATGCGTATTACCATACGCGATACCACCGATCACAGCGGTTTGACGTACGCCGTTTTCCGCGTTGTCGTCTTTGATGAACTTAAGGCCCGTTTCGAATAAGCGAATACGCGATTGTTGACGATTTTGATTATAAGAAACCGCATTGATCAAGCCTGTCATCAGGCTTACACGCATTGCAGACATTTCAACCGAAATTGGGTGCGGAAGAATTAATGCATCTGCTTCTGGGTGTAGCTGCTGTTGTGCTTTTGGATCAACGAAGCTATATGTGATGGCTTCTTGATAACCACGGCTTACTAACTCATCTCTAAAGCGCGCTACAGGCAAACGTGCTTCTTGATGATCTGTCATCTTTAACGCAGCAGTTGGTGCCACATTTGGAATATTGTTGTAACCGAATACGCGCGCAACTTCTTCAATTAAGTCTTCTTCGATACTAATGTCAAAGCGATAGCTTGGTACTTGAGCTTGCCACTGGCTGCCTGCAAATGTTACTGCTAAGCCCAGACGCGCCAAGATGTCTGATACTTTAGCATCTTCGATATGATAACCGATCACGCGGTCTAAACGCTCACGGCGTAAAGTCACTTGACGCTCTTTTGGTAAATCCGCTTCTGACACAGCTTCAACAATCGGTCCGGCTTCACCGCCAACGATTTCAAGTAGCAAGCCTGTTGCTCTTTCCATCGCATCACGCTGCAGTACCGGGTCTACACCACGCTCATAACGGTGCGATGCATCGGTATGCAAACCGTAGCTACGTGCCTGACCTGCAATCGCAAGCGGTGCAAAGAACGCGCTTTCTAACAAGATGTCTTTTGTCTCGTCACTAACACCTGACTGTTCACCACCGAAGATACCTGCCATCGCAAGTGCTTTATTATCATCAGCAATCAGAAGTGTTGATGGATTAAGCTTCGCCGTGTTGCCGTCTAACAATACTAGCTCTTCATTCTCAAAGGCATTACGTACTTTAATTCCACCTTCGATTTGGCTTAAATCGAACGCGTGCATAGGGTGACCTAGCTCAAGTAATACGTAGTTCGTAACATCAACAACTGGATCAATTGAGCGTACACCGCAGCGGCGTAGTTTCTCTACCATCCAAAACGGGGTCTCTGCTTTAACATTAACGCCCTTGATCACACGGCCTAAGTAGCGTGGACATGCTTCGCTGTTTACCAATTCAATAGAGATTTTATCATCAATCGTTGGCGTAACTGGCGTGATAGCAACTTCTGTTACGTCGATGCTGTTTAGTACTCCAACTTCACGAGCAAGACCTTTGATCCCTAAACAGTCGCTACGGTTAGCCGTTAAATCAACATCAATCGTTACATCGTTCAAGCCGAAGTATTCACGAATATCTTGACCGATTGGGGCATCCATAGGGAGTTCTAAAATACCGTCTGAACTTTCCGCCATGCCAAGCTCTTCAAACGCACACAGCATACCATGAGACGGTTGACCGCGAAGTTTAGCTTTCTTAATTTTGAAATCGCCTGGAAGCGTTGCGCCCACTTTAGCAACCGCTACTTTTAAACCCGCACGGCAGTTAGCGGCACCACAGACAATATCTAGTAGTTCGTCTTCGCCTATGTTTACTTTTGTTACTCTAAGTTTGTCAGCATCTGGGTGTTGACCACATTCAACCACTTCACCGATAACCACACCTTGGAAGTCACCGGCAACTGGGTCTACACCATCAACTTCTAAACCCGCCATTGATAATTGCTCAGATAGCGCATCAGTATCAATTGCTGGATTGACCCACTCGCGTAACCACTTTTCACTGAATTTCATACTTTTGTCGCTCTTATCTGAATTGGTTTAGGAATTTTAAGTCGTTTTCGAAGAAAGCTCTTAAGTCAGTTACGCCGTAACGTAACATCGTCAAACGCTCAACCCCCATACCAAAGGCGAAACCAGTGTATTTTTCAGGGTCAATGCCTACCGAGCGTAATACGTTCGGGTGCACCATGCCACAGCCTAGTACTTCAAGCCATTTACCATTTTTACCTTTTACGTCCACCTCAGCTGAAGGTTCTGTAAACGGGAAGTATGAAGGACGGAAGCGAATTTCCATATCTTCTTCAAAGAAGTTGCGTAGGAAATCGTGCAAAATTCCTTTAAGTTCTGTAAAGCTCACGTTAGTGTCGACCATCAAGCCTTCAACTTGATGGAACATTGGCGTATGTGTTTGATCGTAATCGTTACGGTATACACGACCTGGCGAGATAATTCGCAAAGGCGGCTGCTCAGCTTCCATAGTACGGATCTGAACGCCACTGGTTTGTGTACGTAGTACCAATTTAGGATTGAAATAGAAAGTATCATGATCGGCACGCGCTGGGTGGTGCTCTGGAATATTTAGCGCGTCAAAGTTATGAAAGTCATCTTCAACCTCTGGGCCAGATTTAACAGCAAATCCTAGCTCACCAAAAAACTGCTCAATACGCTCAATGGTGCGAGTAACTGGGTGAAGGCCACCGGCTGGCATTGTACGACCCGGCAACGTCACATCAATCGTCTCAGCTGCTAGCTTCTGCTCAAGTGCTGCATTGGCTAACGCTTCACGTTTTACTGTAATCGCATCTTGTACTTGGGTCTTCGCTTGGTTAATCACCTGACCTGCGTCTTTACGCTCTTCTGGTGCGAGTTTGCCTAGCGTTTTAAGAAGACCTGTGATCTCACCTTTTTTACCAAGGTAGTTAACTCTAACTTCCTCAAGGTGCGCAATTTCGCTTGCCTGCTCAACGGCTTCAAGCGCTTGCGCTAAAATATTTTCTAAATTCATTGTCTACCTGATCTTTGCTGAGGTAATTTGCTGTTATTTAATCTCTTATGATAACTGAATTGCAAGGCGATATTCTAGCCCTGTTACAGCTTTAAAGTGGCTTTTATAAAAGGAATTGTTAACTTTCTTTGCGCAGCCATGGATGCGTGATCGAGTTTATCCAATACATCAAGTAAAGCGCGCATATCACGACTCAATCTCGTGAGCAAAAATCGTGCACATTCATCAGAGAGCTCAAGGCCTCGCATATGCGCTCTTTTTACTAGAGCTTCGGCTTTATCATCGTCACTCATCGAGCGGATCTGAAAAGTCGTCCCCCAGGTTAGGCGCGATTCTAAGTCTGGTAGTGACAAATTCAACATGTTGGGTAACAGATCGGCAGTGACCACTAGGCATTTGCCTTTTTCATTAAAACGATTGAAAAAGTTAAATAAGGCTTTTTCCCACGCTTCATCTCCTGCAACCAAATGCACATCGTCTATACAAACTACATCCAGTGCATCGAGCCCATCTAACACTAACGGGCCAAAATCCAACACTTCTCGCATTGACAATAGAATAGTCGAGAGTCCAAGTTCTTGCGCTTCAATGCACGTGGCATAAAGCAAGTGCGACTTGCCAGAATCTGCCAACCCACACAAGTAAGTGTACTGAAAACCGATTAAACGACGGGCAAGGCCATTTTTTAAGTGGCTTACTTCCAATGACGCTTCACCGCCAAAATAAGAGGCAAAGGTTTCGTCATCAGGCAGCGTCACTGGCAACGCCATTTGACGTGGCGATTCCATCCTATTTATCCACCCAATTGTATTTAAGGTTGTTATCGTCTGCGATTTGATAATAGGCTCTCGGGTCTTCGTACGCCTTAAAGCTTTGCTCCAATGCAATCGTTTTACGCAAGTCTGATACGCTAGAGGTATGTTCAATCGCAAACTTCACTGCTGTTTTCGCACGGTAGATCACATCGACATCCACTACAGTACTCATAGATAGCAAACGACGCTTCGCCATTTCTACATCCCTAAATGACCGTAATTGCTCAACCACAATTTCAGTTCGATGGGCTTCAAAAGTGAGATTAGGGTCAATAACATATTTCTGAGCTAAAGTGCTAGATAGCTGATTCACCATATCAATAATAACTTGCTGTTTGTCACCGACATATTGCTCAGGCTCAAAATATTCAGCGTCAGTGTAGCGCCAGTCTAGCTGCCAAGAATTTGTATGGGGCGGCTGAAACAAACGGGCGGTGATAACGCGCTCCGCCTCATAACGCAATGACGCATCTTCTACTTCGTTAGAAAAGTTTCCCCACACCTCTGCGATACTCACATTACTGCGATCTTCAAGATCCATCAGAGGAACAACGACCGGCACGCCCCACTCGTCCGCAGTGTCATAAATCAAGCGTTCGAGCTGAGGGTAGCTTTCTTGCGTAACAAACTCTCGGCGGAAGTTATCTTCGATCACCATCCAAATCGCGACCATAGGACGGCGGTTGCCCCAAAGCGGTAAGCCGGCTTCTCTGACTAGATCTTCGACCTTACCAGGCTCAAACTCCACCTTTATTTTGGTTACGCCTTGTCGATCATAATATTCATATCTCAGCATGTAATCTGAGATGCGCTTAAGGCTCGCTTGGATAGAAGGGTGAGAAAAATCATCGGCTTTACCTGTGAGCTTTTGCAACACTTTTAATAATGCCTGTTGGCTCGCTTGCGCTCGCGTTGCGCGAGATTTGTCACTAACACTCAGCGAGGCTTCATATAAATTTTGAACTTCTACTGCTTTTGCCGTCATGGCAAAACAAAACAGTGCAATAAGGATCAGCCTGATGATCATAATGTCCATGTTTTTCTGACTATAAAGCCTGATCCTAAATCAATCATCTGCTTAAAGCAAAGGACAACGAACAATATCATGAAATTTTATAAAAACATGATAAATAACAAAATATTAATCTTATATTCAGTGTTATTTAAAGCTAAATGAGACCCGATTCTTACCCTTTCCTTTCGACTCATAAAGCGCTTGATCAGCAACTTTTAATAACGATTCCGCACTGAATTCCACGCCCTCAGAAACCGCCATGCCGATGCTGCATCCGACATTTACCAACTCACCATTGGTAAGCAAGATATCTTCATTTATCACGCTCAAAAGGCGATTTGCTAAGCTTTCAAGCAAGTCTCTGGCAATTTTTTCATTAATCACAAAGACAAACTCATCTCCACCAATACGACAAACAAAGTCATACTCTCGTAACGCTTCTTGTAGACGTCTTGCTACATGAACCAAAACCTCGTCACCACTATGATGGCCGTGATTATCATTAATCGGCTTGAAGTTATCTAAATCAAGATACCCTAAATACACATTTACTGGCTGTCGCATCGAGCGAGCAGACATTTTATTTAGCTCGTTAAATAGGTATTTTCGATTCGCCAATTGCGTAAGGTTATCGTGGTAGGCATCAAACTCTAGCTTTTCTTGAAGTGATTTACGCTTTTCGACCTCTGTTCTTAATTCTTCTAAACTCGCACTAAGTTCATGGGTGCGTTTTTCTACCATTGCTTCCAATTCAAGCTCATGTGTTTTAAGCGCTGTATTCGCTTCAATGAGTGCTTGCTGGTTTGCAAATGCATCCATCGCAGAGGCAATAACATGACTGACGGTATACAACAAATCCACCATGGCTTCTGAATATTCATCGCTACGACGGTAGGATTGGATCACAAACGCGCCTAAATGCTTGTCGCGATTGATTAACGGAAAGCACAGCCATTGCTTGGGGAAACTGCCTAACATTTCAATAACCCCTTTCTCGGTCAGTGCCATCAAAGCATGCTCAGAATAGTTCTTTACACTGTCAGAGCGCAGCGCATAACTAGTAAGCGTTTTGTCTATTTCTGTGCTAGTTAGGCTATTTAATTCCTCGAGCGAAATACTGTCTTTGACATCATGGAAATAGGGAAACTCAAACTCGCCATCTTGTCTTTGCAAAACCACATAGAAATTGTCCGCGTAAGTAATTTTTTGCACAATACAGTGCACATTCAACAAGAAGTGCTCCAAAGATTCGCTGGTGTTTAAGCACGAAACGATATCTGTCATGCTATCTATTACTTCAGGAAGTTCCGCCATCGTTGAGCGCCCTTTTGAATCGTTAATTCTCAATCTCACAAAAGCTTAACTAGCAGTGCTAAAAATTACCAGAAATCAATTACTTTTTTATCCGCTCATCGGGATGCCTGAGGTCTGTTGACCTTTCAATCTGATGTGTAACACTTTAAAATTTGCTGACTAGAGTCTAAACGGAATACATAATGAAATACTTACATACTATGGTACGTGTACGCGATCTTGATGAATCCATGAAGTTTTATTGCGACCTCTTGGGTCTCGTTGAAGTGAAACGTTATGACAGTGAACAAGGCCGTTTTAGTTTAATTTATCTCGCCGCCCCTGATCAAGTTGAGCAGGCGCAGCAAAGCTTTTCTCCTACTATCGAACTTACCTATAACTGGGATCCGGAAGAATACACTGGTGGTCGTAATTTTGGCCACTTGGCCTTTGCCGTAGAAAACATTTATGCACTTTGCCAAAAGCTGCAAGATGCCGGTGTGGTGATCAACCGACCACCGCGCTGTGGTCACATGGCATTTGTTAAATCTCCAGATGGAATTTCTATCGAGTTACTCCAACAAGGTGATGCGTTGCCTCCAGCTGAGCCTTGGCAGTCAATGGAAAACACGGGTAGTTGGTGATCACTAAAGCACCGGAGCGATGTATCTAACCTGAAATCAGAATAACTACCGCTCCTTCCCCCTTACTTCAATAAGCAAGATGGTAGCTTTTAAGCAATTTCACCAGTTGCTTTTTGAAAGGCTTTGAATCCAACACCTGTTGTAGCGCCTCAAAATCCGATGCTGAATTTTTAGGCGCCAATATTGCTCTAAAATAGGTTTCATGGGGATTTTGAGAAAAGTGAAACACTCGCTTCCAACCATTTTTAGCAACAAGATATTCTGTCGTAGAGCGACTGACGATCGCAATACTCACCCGCCTTTTGAGGATCATCTCCAATAGAGCTTCTTCGGAATTTACGTTCACCCGCTGGATATTGGCTTGCTCCACTCCTTGATCTAAGTGGCGGTAGTAGTACCCAGCAATGGCGCCAACTTGATTACCGTACAATGAGCTAGGGTGATAATATTCAAACGGTTGCTCTACATGCGAGACAAATTCGTCCGTGTCATACATTAACGGGCCGCTCCACAAATACTTTTGTTTTTTGCGGTCATCAAACCAAGCTGGGTTTACCCCTAAAATAAAACCTTTGAGCGTTTGCTGTTCGAGCTGCTTATCTAAGCGTTTACGTGGTACAAAACGTACTTCTACCTGCAGCTCTTTTTGCACGGCATTAATCAGTTTGGCTAAATCAAAATAAAGACCTTTTTGCGCTTCTAGATCAATAATATAGGGCGGCTTATGATGATATACGTAAAGAATTTGGGCTTCAGCGGCTGTCACTGAAAAGGCTACCATTAACCAAGTGGAAATGGCAATAAAGTACTTTTTTAACACTGAGTGCCTCGTGTCTAACCTAAACTTTTAATACAGTCTAAAACTACAGCCTAGCTCCTTCTCGGCACATCAGTTAATTCCTTTTGCATGTTTTTAAATGAGCAAAGGGACCAAAGGCCCCTTATTTTACAAAAATATAACAAAAACAAATTATGAACAAGTAATAACTGTGATCTGTATCACCCGTTTAATTACTTTCCATTATTTCTGCCTTAGTATTAGGCAATTACTGACAACCATCTTTGTTATAAGACACTTTCAGCGCTGCCCCCGTTGGTGCGCCTGACACTTTCAAGTATCCCCAATATTCAGATTGCGCACTTATCTCAATGCACTCTTGGTTACCTTGATTGAACGAGCTTGCATCCACATTAGTGCCATTTGGCCATCCTGCATTGCTGTATTCAAGCCCAAGATCACCACTACCATGAGCTGTTTTGATCACCACCGATTGTTGACCACTTACATTCTCAAGGCTAAACCACATCGGCTCTTGGCTTCCAAGGCAAATTGTTTCATCCGCTGCTAATCTACCATTAGAGACACTACCCTGCGACTGACATACGTCCTCTATTGTTGAATTTGTTACGATTTCCCCTAACAACTGCACACTTTCAAAGCGATTATAACCATGTAGCATAATGTAATAGGTGCCAGCGGTAGGTGTAGTGATTTCACATACCTCTTCGTTACCGGATTGGTATGGTCTGCAATCATACTCGCTGAACGTTGGCGTCGAGCCTAACTTAACGTAAAGATCGGCATCACCTGTACCTCCAGACGTGCTGATGACTAATTTATCAGTGCCAGCAGCGACATCGATTGAAAATGCAACTTGTTCATCTTGCTCGCCCGCAACCGTGACAGGTACGCCAGACTGTAGTTTGTTTGAAGTCGTTGCGTTTACAGTAGCCACTGTATTACTAGTGTGATTCAAACCGCTAGAATCGCTCACCGTTAAGCTAATTTGATACTCGCCTGCTTGCACATAACTGTGCGTAGGATTGGCTTCATTACTTTGACTGCCATCACCAAAACGCCACAGGTAAGTGAGTGCATCACCATCAGGGTCGATACTACCTTGGCTTGAAAATAGTATCGCTTGATTAACGTCACCAGAGTATGGGCCATTAATCACTGAAGTTGGTGCGTTATTCTGACCACCAGCGGCAAGCTCGTTGCACCATTGAACAAACTCTGATTGATACTGTGATGCGAGGCGGTCCATACGGGCTTGGTACGCATTCCAATTTGCTTGTCGCGTTTCCTGTCGCATTGCGAGCACTTCATCAAAGTGTTTTTCATACAGGAATCTCACCCCTAAATAACCCCAACGGTAAATTCTATCTTGATCAAAACCGTCATACGTCGTGCTGAATATTTCGGCTAGCGTATATACTGAGCCATCTTTGATTGTATCTATTGCGGCTTGATTATCATTGAGGTTTGCAATGTACTCAGCCACCCCTTCACTCCACCAGACGATAGGCTTAGTCGGAGCATTAAAGTCACCATAAAGATCAAAACGCCCATCAAGATAATGTACGTATTCATGCTCTAAGTTCCAGATGTAATGATCCGGCTTTGCATAACTGGCCTCGTATGCAACAAAATTAGCAACGTTATTCACATCGCTAGGATTACCCTCTAAATACATACCACCGTTGTCGGTGCTGATTTTAAAAATGGCTTTGGCATATTTTTTATAGTCTGCACTGCTATTAAAGATATTCACTTGTAGAAAATCATTGTTATCATCGGCAACCGGTAAGCGGCCAGTTTCCAGCATGGTGTGGAATCGTCCTTCTTCCGCTTCCATGGTTTGACACGCTGAAGTCAATTGCTGAGCGGTGAGCGCTTGTGCTCTAATCTTTATTGTATCGCTACAACTATGTTGTTGAGAAAGTACTTTGGTCTCAAGTTCTTTATCAAAATTACAAATACCAAACTGGCCACAATCAGCATAATAGGTCGCGACATCAGCCGCAGCTAACCAGACACCATCGCCAAAACCATAACTGTTATAACGCGAGAATAAAGCGGTTAATTGCGTGTCGACTGACTCTTGAATAGCTGCACCACTGTATAATTTAAGCCGAGCCAATTCGCTAGCAGCATTGATGATTAGATATTCAGAGTCTGAATTTACCATCCAAGTTTGTGCGGTGAAACTCCCTAGTAAACTCACCAATTGTTGATCGTTTTTAATCAAAGCGACAAAGTTATCATTCCACTGACCACGATATAAGATAGTGAAAATGCCGTTTACCGCACTGCGCATATTCCACTTTTGAGCGTAGCTTTCATTCCATTTAGATAGCCATGCTTTTACAACTGGCAGAAAGTGCCCTTGTAGTTCCGATGAGTCCATTGTAGTAATAGCCTCACCGAGTACTTTACCATGGGCATCATTGTCGTCGTAGAAATGGCTATTACTAACAAAAGCATCCAATGCATCTTTCACCGCAGGCTTAACCCAAGTAGCGAAAGCCACCTGATCATTGTAAAACTCAACATAAAAGCCAGCGCGAATAAATAAATAAAGCGCTTCGAGGTCGGCACTACCGTTGCCTGAATAGCTTTGCGAAAGCGACTTGGCATTTTGCGCCGCAGCGTACATTTTATCTGAAGTGAATACTTGTGTTTGGATGCTGCTGTCAGCGGAGAACAAAGCATTGATACAGCTCGTACCCTGTTGCTTTATTTCAGTAACAATTTGGCTACTGCTCGCACTTGCTAAGCTATTTAAATCACATGCAGCAATCGCTTCACTTTGGCCCACTGCCAGCGCTTGCAATAATGGCGTGTGTTTAGCAGATAATAGCGGCATGCTCCTTGTTGGTGTATGTGCAACGGGTGCTCTATCATGCAAATCTTTGTGCTCATGGCCATGGGAAATGTTCGTTTCCACTTGAACCGATGCATCGAGCGGCTTAAAGAGTCGCTGTGATTCTTGATGTGCGTTGGCTGAATTTATCGCTGTAAGCGCAGATAACGCCAAAGTGAGTTTTGTAATTTTCATCATTTACCTTTCCTGTTGTGTATCCAAACCCGATTGGGTTATAGGTTTTTAACACTAAAATTACAATGTATACAATATATTTTATATAACTTTATGGAATAGTGGCTCGACGGAAAAGCCATCATAATCTTAAAAACGAGTACCCAAAGGGGAAGGTTGTAGCTTATACATACACCCAATTGGTTGATCTTTATGATTAAAAATCCAACCAATTGACGAAAAGAAGGAATAAAAATTTATAGTGAGTGGAATAAATTAGATCTTATCAATATGGGAAATAGCGCCAGAAGTGATTTTTACTCTCACTCGATAAGTGGATAGCGTGATTGAATAAACACCGTCATTTGGTTTTTGTGCTAATAAATGCTGTAACCCTAACAGCAACTCATCTGTATCGTTACCACAGCTGGTGTTTCTTGAATCTAGGTATTCTTTTCCCTGCTTCATGGCCTTATCCAATACCACTGAAGCGACTTGCTGAGTAGACTTATTTTTCAACGTCTTAAACAATGCGCTTTTTAATAAACTCATGGTTATTCTCCTGATAAAGATACCGGCTCATACGCACATATCATTTATGAACCGGTGCCTGATTGGTTTTGGGAACAATCCGAGTGTAACAAGCTCGCACTAAAAGTCTAAATCAAATTCGTTTCAAACTATGTCAGATGTGTATGACCCCTACGCTATCTCAGCTAAATAACCTGAGGTTTGGATAAGGAATGAGCCAACTCATTGTTTTTTAACTACATCAAATTATTTCCTAATCTAGCCAGAGAGTTTTAGGGATAACCAGGCGAATTTACGCACCAATAGCTGGCTATTGGCAGTGAATTCAACGCAGTTAGCGCTAAAACTAGCTGCTAGAAAGGCATTAATTATTCGAAGCTCAGGTTAAATAATTTATTTGCTCGGCAAGCTGCTTACCAGAGAAAAGCTTCGGTACAAAGTGTAATAGGTTTAAGGAAAGCTGGTGCTCTGAGCGGGTGGTATTTACTAAGCTGGGTAAAGTGCCTAATTCGCTGCTTATATCGTGCCAAACGGGATTAGCCTCATTGAGCTTGTCATAAGCAATCGTATTGAACTCAAAATTTTCAAAATATTCATCAACTAAGAACAAGGGCTGAGTGAGCTTGAGCGAATCAAGTAACTCACGAGAGAGGTTTTGTCGCGCTTCAGAACTATTATTGGTAAAGAAGTGATCTGGTAGATTATAGCCAATGATTAAATCAGAACTTGCATATAAGCTATTGGTATACAACAAAGCAGTAAGAATAAGATAGGTATCGTACCTTGCTAAGCTCACACCTTGCAAAAGCTCACTCTGCTGACTAAGGTCAATCGCACAGCGACTACGCATGATACGCCAAAAACAATGTTGATTCAGGGAGAGGTCCTGCGCGCCAGCGCCTGCCAACTTAGATTTCCAACTCGATATAAACAATTCAAACCCTTGCGTTTTGAATTGATCGACTTCAAATGACATCCTTTTCTCCTCAAATTGTTTGTACCAAAAAATATACAGGCATCACACAAAGCTATAAGAATATAGAGAAATGGCAATTACACGACATTACAGCAGCAAAAGTAGAAATGATTGTTATAGTAAAAAGCCCGCGGGTGCGGGCTTTAAAAGAAAGGATTACTTGTATTCAACTTCGATGATTTCATATTCAACAGCGCCGTTCGGCGTTTGAATATTCACTGTATCATCTAGTTCTTTACCGATTAATCCACGCGCAATCGGTGAATTAACAGAAATCAAGTTGTTCTTAAGATCGGCCTCGTCGTCACCAACGATACGATAAGTTACTTCTTTGTCTGTATCTACATTAACAATAGTCACAGTACTACCAAAAATAACCTTGCCATTGTTCTGCATTTTAGTCACGTCGATGATCTGTGCTGTTGAAAGCTTAGCTTCAATTTCTTGAATTCGGCCTTCACAAAAACCTTGCTGCTCACGTGCAGCATGGTATTCAGCGTTTTCTTTTAAGTCACCGTGTTCACGCGCTTCTGCAATATCTGCAACGATTTTCGGGCGAACAACTTTTTTTAAATGATTCAGTTCATCACGAAGCAATTCTTCGCCTCGTACTGTCATCGGAATTGATTGCATAAGTATCTCACTCATTGCCAGAGCTGACGCTCTGGCCTTGTTCTTTTTAGTTCAAACGCTGGTGTAGTTCTTGAACAGAGTTTACAGAACTTCTGTCGTCAGCTTCATTCGCTGTACAGTTTGCAAACGCTGCATTTAGCGTAGTGGTGTAGTTAGTCTTATGCTGAAGTGCACCACGACGTAACACCTTCGAGTCCTCAATAGCTTGGCGACCTTCGGTAGTATTAACGATATAGCTGTACTCACCATTCTTGATACGGTCAAGAATATGAGGACGGCCTTCGAATACTTTGTTTACGCGACGTACTTCAATACCCGCTTCTTCAAGCGCTTTCGCCGTACCATTCGTTGCATCTAACTCAAAACCAATTGCTTTCATTGTCTTAGCTAGTTCAACTACGCGTGCCTTATCACCATTACGCACAGATAGTAGCGCGCGGCCGCCACGTGGTAAAGTGTTTGATGCGCCTAATTGGGCTTTTGCGAATGCTTCGGCGAAGTTTTCACCAACCCCCATCACTTCACCCGTCGAGCGCATCTCTGGACCACGCATTGGGTCAACACCTGGGAACTTAGCGAATGGCAATACCACTTCTTTTACACTGTAATATGGAGGGATAACTTCCTTCGTTACACCTTGGCTTTCAAGAGACTGGCCAACCATACAACGTGCAGCAACCTTTGCAAGTGCAACGCCTGTTGCTTTTGAAACAAATGGTACTGTACGAGCAGCGCGCGGGTTAACTTCAATCAGGTAAACTTGACCATCTTTCACTGCGAACTGGGTATTCATCAGGCCAACAACACCTAGCTCCAGCGCCATGTCACGGACTTGCTTACGCATCACGTCTTGAATATCTTGCGGCAGCGTGTGTGCTGGTAATGAACAAGCCGAGTCACCCGAGTGAACACCCGCCTGCTCGATGTGTTCCATAATACCGCCGATGATAACGTTCTCACCGTCACAGATAGCATCTACGTCTACTTCAATTGCATCATCTAAGAAACGGTCAAGTAGTACTGGGGCTTCATTAGAAACAGACACCGCTTCTGTCATGTAGCGACGTAAGTCGTCTTCATCGTACACGATTTCCATTGCACGACCACCAAGTACGTATGATGGACGAACAACCAGTGGGAAGCCAATTTCTTGTGATTTAGCAACCGCTTCTTCTAGTGACGTTACTGTTGCGTTTTCTGGTTGTAGTAGGTTTAGACGCTCTACAAGCTGTTGGAAGCGCTCACGGTCTTCTGCGCGGTCGATAGCGTCAGGGGAAGTACCAATTACTGGTACACCATTCGCTTCAAGATCTCGGGCCAATTTAAGTGGAGTTTGACCACCGTACTGAACGATCACGCCTTTTGGCTTTTCAACACGGACAATTTCTAACACGTCTTCAAGTGTAATTGGCTCGAAGAATAAGCGGTCAGACGTATCGTAGTCTGTTGAAACTGTCTCTGGGTTACAGTTAACCATGATAGTTTCATAGCCATCTTCACGCATCGCAAGGGCTGCGTGTACACAGCAGTAATCGAATTCGATACCTTGACCGATACGGTTAGGACCGCCACCGATAACCATGATTTTGTCTTTGTCAGAAGGATTCGCTTCACATTCTTCATCATACGTTGAGTACATGTAAGCGGTGTCTGAGCTAAACTCTGCAGCACATGTGTCTACGCGCTTGTAAACTGGCAGAATTTCAAGCTGGTGACGCTTCTTGCGAATTTCTTTTTCTGATACGCCTGCGATTTCGGCAATGCGAGCATCTGAGAAACCTTTACGCTTCAAGCGGCGCAGGAAGTCTTTGTTTAGACCTGCCATGCCCACTTCAGCGATTGTCGCTTCATCTTTTAAGATGTCTTCGATTTGAACTAGGTACCAAGGGTCAACTTTAGTGAGTTCAAATACCTCTTCAACAGACATACCGTGACGCATCGCATCAGCAATGTACCAAATACGCTCAGCACCTGGCTCGCGTAATTCACGGATGATCGTTTCTTTTGCGTTTGGCGCGTCTAGTGCAACGATTGGGTTCAGACCCGTTGCACCCACTTCTAGGCCTCGTAGTGCTTTTTGTAATGATTCTTGTTGGTTACGACCAATTGCCATTACCTCACCAACCGACTTCATTTGCGTAGTTAGACGGTCGTTTGAACCTGCGAATTTTTCGAAGTTAAAACGAGGGATCTTAGTCACTACGTAGTCGATTGACGGCTCAAATGATGCTGGAGTTGCACCACCTGTGATGTCGTTTTGAAGCTCATCAAGCGTATAACCTACGGCAAGCTTGGCAGCGATTTTAGCGATGGGGAATCCCGTTGCTTTTGACGCAAGTGCAGAAGAACGCGATACACGCGGGTTCATCTCGATGATAACCATACGGCCATCAACAGGGTTTACACCAAACTGAACGTTTGAACCACCAGTTTCAACACCAATTTCACGAAGTACCGCCATCGAGGCGTTACGCATGATTTGATATTCTTTATCAGTTAGCGTTTGTGCTGGTGCAACTGTGATTGAGTCACCAGTGTGTACGCCCATTGGGTCGAAGTTTTCGATTGAACATACGATGATACAGTTGTCGTTTTTATCACGAACCACTTCCATCTCATATTCTTTCCAGCCTAATAGGCTTTCATCGATAAGCAGCTCATTTGTTGGTGATAGGTCAAGACCACGAGTACAAATCTCGTCAAACTCTTCCATGTTATACGCAACACCACCACCGGTGCCGCCCATCGTGAATGAAGGACGAATAATACATGGGAACCCGATACGAGTTAAGATATCGTGCGCTTCATCCATTGAGTGTGCAATTTCAGCACGAGGACATTCTAAGCCAATATTTTTCATCGCCGCGTCAAAACGCTCGCGGTTTTCCGCTTTATCGATTGCATCTGCAGTCGCACCAATTAGCTCAACGCCATGTTTAGCAAGCACACCGTGCTTATCTAGGTCTAGCGCACAGTTAAGAGCTGTTTGGCCACCCATAGTAGGCAGCACCGCATCAGGCTTTTCTTTTTCGATGATCTTTTCTACCACCTCCCAGTGAATAGGCTCGATGTAAGTTGCATCCGCCATTTCAGGATCAGTCATGATAGTCGCAGGGTTAGAGTTTACAAGAATAACTCTATAGCCTTCTTCTCTAAGCGCTTTACAGGCCTGAGCACCAGAGTAATCGAATTCACATGCTTGGCCGATAACGATTGGGCCTGCGCCCAAAATCAGAATGCTTTTTATGTCGGTACGTTTTGGCATTATTACTCCGGTCTAATTAAGCGTTGCGAGATTGCATTAATTCAATGAAATGGTCGAATAGCGGTGCCGCATCATGTGGACCAGGACTTGCTTCAGGGTGACCTTGGAAGCTAAACGCTGGCTTATCAGTACGGTGAATACCTTGCAGTGTGCCATCGAACAGTGACTTGTGCGTTGCACGTAGCGTATCAGGAAGCGTTGCTTCATCAGCAGCAAAACCGTGGTTTTGTGCAGTGATCATCACGACATCACGATCTAAGTCTTTAACCGGGTGGTTACCACCATGGTGACCAAACTTCATTTTTACTGTTTTCGCACCAGAAGCTAGTGCTAATAATTGATGGCCTAAACAAATACCAAAAATAGGTGTATCTGTTTCTAAAAATGCTTTGATTGCTTCAATGGCATAAGTACATGGCTCAGGGTCGCCAGGGCCATTTGATAGGAAGATACCATCAGGGTTTAATGCAAGTACGTCAGCAGCGGAGGTTTCTGCTGGAACAACGGTTAACTTACAGCCTCTATCAACTAACATTCTAAGAATGTTCTTTTTCACACCAAAATCGTACGCAACAACATGGAATTTTTCTTCTTCAGCAGAAAGCGTTTTAAAGCCCTCGCCTAGAGTCCAGCTTGATTCACGCCATTCAAACTGAGATTCTGTTGTTACTACTTTTGCTAAATCCATCCCTTTCAAGCCAGGGAATGCTTGCGCCGCTTCTAGCGCCTTTTGCTCGTCTACTTCCTCACCTGCGATAATACAGCCATTTTGGGCGCCTTTATCACGTAAAATGCGAGTTAGTTTACGAGTATCAATATCTGCGATCCCTAAGATATTGCGTTCTTTCAAGTAATCACTCAATGATTGTTCGTTACGGAAATTACTCGCAAGCAGTGGTAAGTCACGGATCACTAGGCCTTTTGCCCAGATCTTGTCCGCTTCCTCATCTTCGCTGTTAGTACCGGTGTTGCCGATATGTGGGTAAGTAAGCGTAACGATTTGTTCCGCGTATGAAGGATCCGTTAAGATCTCTTGATACCCCGTCATTGACGTATTGAATACCACCTCACCGACTGACATACCGTCAGCACCGATAGCAGTACCGCGAAACACCGTGCCGTCTTCAAGGACTAACAGAGCGGATTTAGTCAAGTTAACCTCCTAATAGTAAAAAACGGGCGAAAGCAAAACGCTCAACATCCCGTCTACAAAGCGCTTGGTAACACGCAGTTATTAAAATTTTGGCAAATTCGTTATAGTCTACAGCATGAATGCCTTTTCGTCTAATACAAATCACAAAAATTATAAAAATAAGCCATTAAACTCTTTTTTTGCTTTAAAGCCTCAAAATGTTATACTTACTTCTTTAAATCTAGCACATCTTGCATATCATAAAGGCCTGCTGGTTTATCTTTTAGCCACTGCGCAGCCCTTACAGCACCTGATGCAAAGGTCAATCTCGACGCTGCTTTATGTGTTAATTCAAGCCTTTCCCCCATTGTCGAGAAGTAAGCTGTATGTTCACCTACTATATCTCCCGCTCTAAGGACCGAATAACCGATTTCTTGTTGAGATTTCGCTTCATGGCTCTGACTTCGGTCGTAAACCGCAACCTCATCATGTTGCCAGCCTTTTGCTTCTGCAATCGCCTCTCCGATAGCGAGCGCAGTACCTGAGGGCGCGTCGATTTTGTTGCGATGGTGTGCTTCGAAAATTTCAATATCCATGTCGTCAGCCAGCTTTTGTGCGGCTGTTTGTACTAAGTTAAGTAGCAGGTTAATACCAACGCTATAGTTGCGAGAAAACACAATTGGGATATCTTTTGCGGCCTCCACCAACAGCGCCATTTCACTTGCTGTCAGTCCAGTCGTACCGATCACCATCGGTTTTTTAGCGGCAATTGCAGCTGATAAATGCTGCTTCATGCCCTCTGGCAAAGTGAAGTCTATTAATACGTCAACATTTTCAAGCTTACTTTGCTCAGAGCTAAAACAGATATTTGCGTCTGCTTGAGGCTGCAATTGATTAACTGCTTTATCAAGATATTGTGAATTATCTCGTACAAAAGCGTTGGCCAGCTCTACTCGTTGTGACAAATAACAGGCTTCAATCAATGCTAACCCCATTCTGCCATTCGCACCGTAAATACCTATTCTTGTCATACGTTACCCTTTTTTATTTGCGATGTTGATTATCCACAAGGCAGCAACGATGGCTAACCGGATAATAGAAATGTGTTTTTGCGGGAGTAGAGTTTACCGTATCTGTGTGTCATAGTCAGTTAAGTTGAAAATAATAAAACATTAGACTTTAGACGTCTAAACATATAAACTGCCGCGATCGCTCACCTATTGAAGTTGAGAGATTTTCACCTTATACCAATTGCATTAAGTAAATGGGCTATTTTGAAGCGGAGAAATAGCTTTAGTAGCTAGGCAAAAATTTTGCTATTTAGTTGTTCTAAATGAGAAATTTTTAACGACGCTAATATGCTAATTCACCCTTCAAATTGGTTGGAGAATTAATACAATTGGTATTAGGTGTGTTGTGCGGTTTTACAGCTGGCTATTGGCTGTGCTTTATTGTTGAGGAGTGCTATGCAACCAAATTACAATCAAACAAAGGCAAAACTATCATTATTGCCGCTGTTGACCTTTGTAGGAATTTTTCTTGGCGCAGGATTGTATTTGCAATCGCAAGGCGTTGACTATGCGTTTTATCAATTAAAGGCTCCTGTTGCGATTTTACCAGCCATCGTTCTCGCTTTTTTACTTAATAAAGATACTATCAACCGCAGCGTCGAAACTTTTATTCAAGGCGCAGGACACAGCAATATTATCACCATGTGCCTCATCTATTTATTAGCAGGTGCTTTTTCTGCGGTTGCAAGTGCCACTGGCGGTGTTGACGCTGTGGTTAACGCCGGTTTATCACTTATTCCTCCGGCATTTTTATTACCCGGCTTGTTCCTTATTTCTGCTGTCGTCTCTACCGCAATGGGAACCTCCATGGGCACAATTGGTGCAATTGGACCTATTGCTGTTGCCGTCGCGATGAAAACCGGAATTGATCCAGCACTTATGGCTGGTACCATCGTTTCGGGCGCAATGTTTGGCGATAACTTATCCATTATTTCTGATACCACAATTGCAGCAACGCGAACGCAAGGCTGTGAAATGAAAGATAAATTTAGAGAGAATCTAAAAATAGCCCTACCAGCTGCACTGCTGACTGTTTTACTCTTGGTGTTTTTAACCCCAGAGCCGCAGATTGTAGAAACCAAGCCGTTTGATTGGTTATTAGTTTTACCATACGCATTTATTTTGGTCTTGGCGGTGATTGGTATCAATGTTTTTGTGGTGCTCTTTAGTGGTATCGTTTTTGCCGGCTGTATGGGTTTTGCCGGTGACTATCAAGGCGCTGCGTTCTTAAACGATATCTATAAAGGCTTTAGTGATATGCAGGAGATTTTCTTGCTATCGATGTTCATTGGTGGCTTATCTGAATTTATTCGTATCAATGGCGGCCTAGATTTTTTAGCCAAACAAATCCAAAAAATTACCAGCATTATCGCGAAATGGCACCGTCAAGTAGCTGATCAACTCGGTATTGCTGCACTCGTGTTAACAAGTAACTTGTGTATCGCAAATAACACGGTAAGTATCATAGTTGCTGGCCCCGTTGCTAAAAAACTGGCTGAAGATGGAAAGATCTCAGCTAAGCGTTCGGCAAGCTTACTAGATATTTTTGCTTGTGTTATGCAAGGCTCTTTACCCTATGGTGCACAGGCACTGTTACTCGGAGCCACGTTTAAAATCAGCCCTTGGGACGTATCTAGTTCTTCTTATTACTGTTTCATTTTAGCTTTCACCGCCATTAGCGTTATCTGCCTAAGAAGAAATAAAGCATAATTTATTCGGTTTAAGCGCCCAACTTTGGGCGCTTTTGTTATACTTTCATTTTTAACGCTATCCGAATTTATAAATGAAAATCAACACGCTCATCATTTCCTCCTCACTCGCTTTTAGCACATTTAGTTACGCTGCTGATTGGAGTACAACGCAACTACATATAAACCATGGTGATTTCAAAAACCCGTTTAGCAGAAACGAAGCAACGGCAACGGTTTACTCATTACAACATGCGTCTGGATATCGCTACGGCGATAATTTCTTCTTTATCGATTACAGCAAAGATAACCTTCGTGATGGTTACCAAGATGGTGACTTTTATGGAGAGTGGTATTCAAGCTTGTCGATGTCAAAGGTTGCTGGCTTTAAGTCTTCTTTCGACGCCATAGCTGACGTTAGCTTAACGATGGGTTTCAATGCAGCCGGAGACGCTAAGGTGATGAAATACTTGCCTGGTGTCAAAGTAAATTGGAATTTTGACGGGTTCAATTTTTTCTCTTCTACATTCACACTTTATCAAGACGATAGCCAAGGTATTAGTCATGGCGGTGCGCCTAAAGAAAGTGATAGTTGGATGATAGATCTCGCATGGGGTTACCCCTTTACAATTGGCGAGCAAAAGTTCTATCTCACAGGTCACGTAGAATATATTGGCAAGCGAGAGAACGAGTTGGGTAATGACGTAAAAGGCTGGTTGCTCGCGCAGCCAATTCTACAATGGGATCTAGGCAACGCGGTAGGTATGCCTGACAACCAGTTAATGTTAGGTGTTGAATGGCAATATTGGCGTAACAAACTTGGCACAGATACCAATGAATCTGTTCCCCAGCTACACCTAGCGTGGACTTTCTAACTCTGAACTCGCTTTTGACCTTTGATTTTACTCTGTGATGGTTGAGTCAAAGGTACTCATTATTTATCAGCTCCCAACTGATACATCTACCATTCAAAGTATAAAGAGCAGTGTTGTGGTAATAGTTTTTTGTGATGGATTAGTTCTCACACCAAGATAGCGCAACTTCCGGTAGTGCAGTATCCGTCGATACACTGGCGGCCACTTTTTGTTGCTCAGACAGCTGTGCATTATAAGATGCTATCAACTCTGGGAGTTGCAATGTATATACATATTTCTCCATATTGCTGCCGTAATCACTTTGGAGCAATATGGGTAAAGTCGAAATAAGAAACTCAACTTGATCTGCATTTGGCTGTATGCCATTTCTACTTTTTTGAAAAATTAGCTCCTGCCAAGTAAACACAATAGATAATTCTTTATCCTCTACCGCACTTAGCTGAGTTTTCACTGTATTCATATAGCGCCTATAGTTTTTCCACTGATTGGCAAGCAGGTAAACATTTAATAAATTTAACCCTGTATAACTCGCTTCGTATGCTTGCTCTGCTTTTTGATGATAGAGGAAAGCTTGCCTATATAGTCTTGCAGCATGCTGATACTTACTCATATCAAAATAAACATTAGCTAAGTTATTGTTAAGTGCCGCTTCCAGTTGTTCATCCTTCACCTCAGACAATGTCGGCGCTAAAATATTGATTGCTTCTTCTAACTGCCCTGTTGTTCGATATAAAACGGCAAGATTATTAACGATAAGTGGCCTTTGCTCGTGAGTTGAGTACTTAAGTGCACATTCATAGTTTTTTTGCGCAAGCGCAGGCTTACCGATCCGGCGATAATAAATCGCGAGGTAATTTGCAATTTGCCCCTTTTCGGACTGCAAATACGCAAGCCACTCAGTATTGTCGGAAAATAGCGCTACGATTTCACGAATTCTGACCGTATCGTTTGTTTTAATTGCAGCTTCTAAACCGGCGCGATGTAACTCATAGATACCTTTAGAAGGCTGTTCTGGAAGTTTGGGTAACGCTGCTTCATATACTCGAGTTGCTTGTGTTGGGTTAGAGATGTTTAAATCTTGAATAACCTGCAATGTCTTAAACAATTCATCAGGGGCGAGTACTGTCAGAGAAGAAACTATAATTAAAATTGGTAGCACTTTCACTCTCCGATTTCCTGATTTAAAGTAATCATAGTGAAGCTTCCGCTGGTTGGCAAAATGCCTGAGCGTGCAGCAGTATAAAATTGCTAGCGACTTCACATTAAACACATCAAATCCATTTGGGTTATCAAAACATGGACTCTGTGACTACAAAAACTAAAAGCAGCACAACAAGGTATTTAATCGATGCAGAAAGACACAGTAATTACACAGTCACAGCTTAATAAAAAGATGACACAGGCTATCGAGTATTTTATTTCGGGCCAAGACCAAGCAGCAGAGCAAGCATTTCAGCAACTATATCAACAACAGCCTACTCAGCAGGTTATTTTATATCTCGCACAATTGGCACAGCGTAGACAAGCCGGGAGTGAATGGATTGAACAGCTTGAAGCACTGCTGCATAAACACCCAGATGTACCAGATAGCTATTATATTCTCGCTCGCAGTTATCAACAAAACAGACAACTACCACTCGCCGCTCAAACCTTCTATCAAGCGCTAGGGTGGCGCTTGCAGCATGACGCACTGACAAACATTGCAGCAGTTCAATCATCCGAAGTACCAATACATGAAAGCGCGAGCTCAACTAAACTAACTCCTGAAAATGCATTACACCTATTACTACAAACATTATCATCCTTAAAAAAGGCGGGATTTTATGCTTTTCCTACGGCTGGTACTTTGCTTGGGTTAGAGCGTGAAGGTCAACTCTTAGAAAATGATAAAGATGTTGATATTGGTATCGACTGGTCTCACATGAAAAGCGCAATCGAACATTTACAGCATCTTGGCTGGCAGGAAGAAGCGCAATCCTATGGACTTATAAACCCTCGATGTTTTCGCCACCAATCAGGCTTAGTGCTTGACCTTTGCGGTTATGCCACAGAGCAAAGCACTGGAGACACAATATCAGGTTTATGGATGCAAGACGTACCTTTTACTTGGAATAGAGTGACGCGTTTCTCTGCTATTCAAGTTGTGAGCATCAGCTCACCTGCTGGAGAAATTTGTTATCCCCAGTATCCAGAACAAATCTTACAAGCATTATATGGGCTGGATTGGAAAATACCTGACGCAAATTTTGATACCATCGTCTGCGCCCCGAATATTATGCATGATTCCTACTTATATTACTGTTATGCCTACTCTCACCTCTACACTGAGTGGAAAAAAGGCAACTTCAAAAAAATGCATGCCATGCTTAAGGTGCTATTAAAGTTCAAGCCTCATGACAGTCTTTTAAAAAATCTTATGCAGTTCGTACAGAAGCAGATGAAATCACAACAGCCGTGCCGTGTTTTAGCGCTTGGTTTTTTTGATCTGCTTCACCCTGGTCACCTAACGTATTTGTCGTTAGCGAAATCACACGGAGACTACTTAGTTGTTGGGGTCGCACCGGATGCTTTTGCGTTAAAAAGTAAGGGACGACCGCCAATAATGGATCAAGACGAGCGCTTAAGTATTATTAAGGCATTAGCATGCGTAGATAAAGCGGTTTTAGTCGGTGCACCAATGGCTGATACTGAGCGAGCAGCGCACTGGATCGCACAACAAAGAGTAAACCTTGTGATCTGCGGTGATGAATGGCAACACACACCCCGCTGGCAGGCATTGGAAGCAGCTTTAGCACCACAAAATATTCAGGTTGTTTATATCCCTTATACCCAAGGAGTTTCTAGCACTAAAATTAAAGAAAGAATACAAAACTTCAATGAGAGTTAACGCTGTGTATCTACTGGGAGCGAGTGTTGAAACGGGTTTTAATGTACATGCTTTTTGCTGGAACTTCATTGCAAGCCATCGGCGGGTAAACCGCCTTCCACCATGTTGCACTGTGCTTATATGTTTTACTGTGCTGATACTGTGGTGGGAGCGAGTTCACCTCGCGATGTGTTGATTGGCTTGTGAGATTTTCTATACCCCAAACAACAAAAAAACCCGTCGCATCTCTGCAACGGGTTTTGATGTACATGGATGTTCGAATGTCGATGAAGTTCATGGATGAACGCTTTTCATCAACCTCTTATTTGGCCCTGGCTCGCTACGAAGTAGGATGTTCTCATTTTTTA
>NZ_JBECOX010000020.1:0-67965 GCF_040104525.1 Pseudoalteromonas sp. XMcav11-Q | reverse complement strand
TCTCCCCTTCGCGCGTCCTTGCGCTCACTTCCTCGAACTGCGAAGCGGTGCTTCGGTTTCTCGTCACCCAAACTCAGAAGTGAAACAAAACAGCCGAAGGGTCGGCCCCGGTCAATGATAGTGTGGGCTTCCCATGTGAAAGTAGAACATCGTCAGGGCCTTATAAGAAAAACCCGTTGCAGTAATGCGACGGTTTTTTTGCTATGTGTGATTTAAAAAATCTTGCGAGGTAAACTCGCTCCTACCATAGTATTATAAGCACAGTACAACATGGTAGGAGGCGGTTTACCCGCCGATGGCTTGCAATGAAGTTCCGGAAAAATCTCGCGAGGTTTTCTAAACCTAAGTAAATGCGCTCCTACCACAGTATAGGCACAGTGCAACATGGTAGGAGGTGGTTTATCCACCGAGCATTTGTAAGCGAGAAGCTGCTATATGGTTTTATGCAATAAGGGCTATAAGGAAGGGTCAATTAACGATATGATGGGCTAAAAAGCGGGGATTTAGCGTGTCATTTCATTTAATTGCACTGTTGGTAATATTTGCATTGTTTGGTACTTCAGCCACTTACTTAATTCGCTTTATGTATAGCTATTGGATTAAGAAGCAGCTTGAAGTGAAGTACATTATTAATGCGAGTATTTGTGCGCTGTTAGTGATGGTGATCTCAGTGATCAATGAGCTTATCCGATAACCTGAGTGCTCATCAGTCTATAGAGGCACAGCCTGACAGGTATGGGCAATACATAGTGTTTGTATTGGCATCACAGGTTCACAACTAACCGCTGGCGCTTTTCCTTTGTTATTCAGCTTTTCTTGCTCTGTAATGGCGCTAACGACAGCTTCTACATCTTGCTCATCAGTATGCTTCGTTGAGTAGATCAGGTATTCTCTTGGTCCACCACAGGTTAATCGCTCACCTACTCCAATTACTTTACACTGATAGCTTGCATCACATCCTATATTTGCTTTTATATCGCTGAGTGTATGCGTAGCATTCGAGCGACTTGTTGCATCGCTTGGTGTTATTTCACAGCCAGATAACGCCGCAATTAGTGTGCCGATGCAAGCGAGAGAAATAGCTAACTTCATTATTGCCTCTAGTATGTAGGACGACTATTTTCTAGTTTAACACACTTATTTTCAACGCATTGTGTTGCGGGTTCAATTAAATGCTGACAGATACTCATCATCTGATTTTGCATATTATAGGCGCGCTCTAATGTAGTAATTTGCTCCGCTAACTGCTTAACTTGGGCCTCATCTGCTGATCTTGTTGAATACACTAGATAAGAAGAAGGGCCACCACAGGCACGATCGCCAACGGCAATGACTTTACACTGGGTATCGTTATCACAGCTTTTGTCGGCCACGACGCTTTCCAATGACTGTTTATGGGTTTTGATGTCAGAGGTATCGAGCTTTTTACCATCTTGTTGAATAGGTAAGCTTGCTTCTTTTGATTCTTTAATTTCGGTGCGCTTTTCGCTTACAGGCTTGGTCTCTTGTGCTTTTTGTTCTACAGCATCTTCTTTAGTTACTTCTTCTTGGCAACCAAACAGCAAAAAAGTTGCAAGTAAAGTGGGGATCATCTTGTTCATTATATGCTCTCCTAATGTTTGCTAATTAAACTACGCAAGTCCTTAAGGAATAGCAAGCTCTGCAGCCTGCATACACTATATGTGATCGCAGGCTGTGAGGGACAGCGCTATAGACCGCCTTTGGTGAGTTTTTGCGGATCGAGTAATGATTGGAGCTCGTGTTCACTCAGATCGGTTTGCTCAGCAGCGACCTCTATGATTGGGCGTCCTTCTTTGTAGGCAAGCTTGGCAATTTGTGCTGCTTTTTCATACCCGATCACAGGATTTAATGCGGTAACTAAAATCGGGTTTTTAGCCAGTGCCTTTTGAATATTCAGCTCATTCACCTTAAAGCTTGAAATAGCTTTGTCCGCAAGTAACCTCGCGGTATTTGAGAGGATCTCAATGCTTTGCAAAATATTTAATGCAATCACTGGCAGCATAACATTCAGCTCAAAATTGCCAGACTGGCCTGCAACACTAATCGTTGCGTCATTACCTATCACTTGAGCACTGGCCATTGCAGCCGCTTCTGGAATAACTGGGTTTACTTTACCTGGCATGATTGAAGAGCCTGGTTGTAGCGCCTCAAGCTCGATTTCACCTAGGCCAGCAAGCGGTCCTGAATTCATCCAGCGCAAGTCATTGGCTATCTTCATTTGTGCTACTGCAAAGGTTTTAAGTTGGCCTGAAAGTCCCACAATCGCGTCTTGTGAGCCGATATGATAGAAAAAGTTGTTGCCTTTACTGAAACGGATCCCGATGTTAGTGCTCAGGTTTTGGCTAAATAATTTAGCGAACTGAGGATCGGCATTAATACCTGTGCCTACCGCTGTTCCACCTTGACCTAACTCGTAGACTTTTTCTAAGGAATGAACAATGCCCTGACAGGCATTATCTACTTGCGCTTGCCAGCCACTTAATGTTTGTGCAAAGGTCACTGGCATTGCATCCATCAAGTGCGTCCGGCCAGTTTTGACGTGATGGCCAACTTGCTCTGCTTTTTGTTCAATACTACTAGATAAGTGTTTTAGTGCTGGTAGAAGGTCATACACCGCTGTGATTGCACTACTCACGTGAATCGCCGTTGGGATCACATCGTTTGAGCTTTGACCCATGTTAACGTCATCATTAGGATGAATTGCGACACCGCTTAACTCAGTCGCCAACGTGGCGATCACCTCGTTGGCATTCATATTTGAACTGGTACCAGAGCCAGTCTGAAAGACATCTACCGGAAATTGATCTAAGTGTTTGCCATCAATTAGCTGCTGACAGGCACTCACAATTGCTTTTGCTTTATCACTTGATAGATGGCCAAGGGATTGATTGGTTTCTGCTGCGGCTTGTTTGATATAGGCCAAGGCTTTGATAAAGCTACTTGGCATTGTGATCCCGCTAATAGGAAAGTTATTTACAGCGCGTTGTGTTTGCGCCTTGTAGAGCGCATGCTCAGGAACATCTAATGTTCCCATACTATCGGATTCTTGACGAAATGTAGTCATCGTTGCTCCTAATAAAAAGGGTTAAACTGCTGGCAGGTTTGGCACGCATCTCGCTGGAGCTTCAAAAATTGCCGTGACGAAGTATGGTGATGTTTATAAAACCGTTTTAGTGCCAACAAAGGTTTAAATAATTGATCCATGCATTGTTTACGTATGGCTGTATCAACGAGTGGATCGGCAATCTGTTCTAACAGTTCGGACAATGTATTTTTAAGATAAAGCTCTTGCAGCAGCGGGTTATTATGGCGCTCGTACCATTTCGCCATGCCTATGCCTGCCGAAATATATTCCGCAACCAAGAGCGGCGCCTCAAGTTGTGGTCGCTGGCAGTGGCGATTAAGCTTCGCACGATAAGTTTGTAATAAAGTAGCTAGCTGCATAAATACAAAACCAAACGATGTAATGATAATGGTTATCATTACATCGTTTGGTTGGCAATTCAAGCTTTAGTATTCGCACTGCCAAACGATTTGTTTAGCATTCACCATAGCAGCTCACTATGAGTCTGAAATGAATTTAAGAAAGTGTGATTGAGCTTATACCAATTGCACTAAGTCTCCAATCAATTTGAAGGGTGAAATACCATATTAGCGTCGTTAAAAATTTCTCATTTAGAACAACTAAATAGCAAAATTTTTGCCTAGCTACTAAAGTTATTTCTCCGCTTCAAATAGCTCATTCACCTAATACAATTGGTATTAATTATAGCCGAGGAGATATTGCTGCTCTGAATGCTCTTTCTCTTGTTCTTCGAGTTGCATCAGGTTAGCGACTTCTTGTCGGTAAGCACGACTTTTCGTGAAGGTATTTTTACGCTTCTTCAGAACAAGTCCTTCGCTTTTAAGTTGGCTTGGCATTTGGGTGATCTCTGAAATTTTCATGCTCGTTTCTCCTCTTAGTACTCTTTAAACTTAGCAGAAGTTGTACCAAAATAAATTTCTTTTCTAATTTTAATTGCTTAGTGGAAATTTTAGCTATTTGCCTTGCAATTGAGATAAATTCTTGCCTCAATGAGGCGCATAAATCGATCAAAATAGTGCAAACGAGATGACAAAACCATACTCTCAAGCGTGTGAAAACAATAAACAGCCAATATTAGAAAAGCTCACTCCCTATCTAAATAAACCTTTGGAAGTGCTAGAGGTAGGTTCTGGTACGGGTCAGCATGCGGTGCACTTTGCTGCGGCGTTACCGCATTTAACGTGGCAGACGGCGGACAGGGAGGTTAATCACGCAGGTATTCAAGCGTGGCTTGATGACGCCGAGTTAGAAAATGCTTTACCGCCATTGGCGCTAGACTTACACCATGGGTGGCCTGTTAATCAGCGTTATGATGTGATCTATACCGCTAATACCTTGCACATTGTGTCATCAACGCTCGTTGAGCGTTTAATTGCAGGCGTTGGACGACACCTTAAAGAAAGCGGCTACCTGATAGTTTATGGGCCGTTTAATTATCAAGGTGAATTTACCAGCGAGAGTAACCGAGAGTTTGATGCGTATTTAAAATCGCAAGACAAAGAGAGTGGCATTCGCGATCAAGAATGGGTATTGGCGCTTGCGGCAGAGCAAGAACTTACACTACAGCAAGACTATGCGATGCCGGCTAATAATCGCTTATTGGTGTTTAAACGGTAGTTTTGCTTGGCACTCGGTAAAGTAATGCCCGAGTGCGTCAGCTTCGCGCTTGGTAAAATCCTCGAGCGCGTGTTGAAAGTCAGGTTGAAATAAGCGGTGATACGATTGCCTCCACACCGGCTCAAAACCCCTCACTAACTTGTGCTCGCCTTGAGCACCCGCGTCAAAGACAGCAAGCTGATTAGCAATGGCGTACTCTATGCCTTGATAGTAACACAGCTCAAAATGCAAAAAGTCGTAACTATCCTCAATTGCGCCCCAATAGCGACCGTACAAGGTATCACCATCCACAAGATATAAACTAGTGGCAATAATTTCGTGGTTTAAGTAGGCGCAGCAAAGACGAAACTTATCTGGCATCGAGGTGATAACTTGCTGAAAAAAGTCGCGAGAGAGATAGCCGTGGTGTCGCGATCGCTTAAGATAGGTGAGCTGGTAACTAAGAAAAAACGCATCAAGTTGTGCTGTGCTTATTTCTCTGCCAACAGTCCAACTTATGTTAATACCCTGAGCTGTCACAGCTTGGCGCTCTTTCATGACCATTTTACGCTTTCTTGATGTGAGTCGTGCGAGAAAATCATCGAACTCGGCGTAACCTCGATTATGCCAATGAAATTGCACATTGCGGCGCATCGTTAAATGACTTTGAGTGAGAAAATCGCTTTCACGACAAAAATTAATATGGACTCCACTAATGTCTAGTTGGGCGAGACTCGAGAGCGTAGCGTCAATATATTCAAGCAAGCAAGAAGATAGACGTTTAGTTAATATTCTTGGCCCTTGAGTGGGGGTAAAGGGGACGCCACATAGCCATTTCGGATAGTAATCTAATCCATGGCGCTCGTAGGCTTCAGCAAAAGCCCAATCAAAAACGTACTCGCCATAAGAGTGCGATTTAATATAGCCTGGTAAAATTGCAATCAACTCGCTCTGGCGTTCAATCATTAGGTGATGTGGTATCCAGCCAGTCTCTTTGCTGGTGCAGCCGCTCAACTCTAATGCAAGCAGCCACGCGTAGCTCGTAAATACATGTGATGGTGAAACACAGTCCCACTGTGCTTCTGTCACTTCAGTTAGAGAATGAATAAACCTGTGTTGGTACTCAGTCATTGTGGCCGTCAAAAAATGCGAGCAGTGCTTGCTCAAAGTTGCTGTAATCAGGGTTAAACGTGATCCGCGCAAGAAAAGCGTATTGCGTCATGTTTTTCTCGTGACGCTCGCCAAAATGGACGGTTTTACCTGTGCGGCAGTTAATGAAGGCTTGGTCTTCTAAATGGTAACTGGTGCAATTACGATAGAGCCCTTTGCGGCCGTAAAAAATATGTTCAGGTGGCTGCAAAATACCAATATGAGACATATCGACAATGTTGTCGGCTTTCACGCTCCGATAATTCACACCTTGCTTAGTCGATGGCGTTTCCGAGTAGATAAATTGGGTCAACGTTGATTTAGGTTGCCATTTTTCTAGCAGCTTTGCCGTTGCATGATTGTCTATGGTGGTATCGACATCGCTATAGCTGATAAACATCGGTACATCTGGCAAAGTGGTGAGTGATTTGAGTGGCGCCATAGCCTGATGGGCTAACGTTGCGCCATGCCATGGGAAAGATTCATATTTGGCGAAATCCAAATCTGCGTCTTCATCTATCCAATTGACAAATGGCACGTAATCAATCCATTTGGCTAGCCAGCCGTTCTTATTATGTGGCTCCGTGGCGGGTGAGATAAGTGCAACAGAGCCTAAATTATTGGGCTTGTGCTTCGCTATGCTACTCAGCACCAAGGCGGCACCCGTGGAATAACCAAGTACGGAAAAATGCTTAAAATCTTGGCTCGTCTGTACGATGGCATAATCCGTATGGGTTTGCCAATCGTCAATATCAACTTCGGTTAAATCGCTTGGTGCAGTCGCGTGGCCTGGCAGTAACATGGTTCTGACATTGTATCCTGCTTCATAGAGTGCTGCCGCAAGGTAGTGAAAAGTAAAAGGAGAATCGGTCAGACCATGGATAAGTAAAATGGCGTGATCTTTGTTGTCATGCTTAAGTGTAAATGGCGCGATTAAGTCACTTACCTTGGGGTTTGTCAGGTTGAGTATTTTTGCAGTGGGCGTCATTAACGGGCACGGCAGTGTAGCGCGAGGATTGCGGCTTTCAATAATTTGCTTAGTCGAACGAATGTAATCGTTATAGTTTTTTACATTCCCTACATCGACGGTGACGGGGCCTTTATCGATTGCTTCGCGGAATAATCCCGACTTTTTGCTCTTGGTGAATAGCGACATATCACTCACTTGGGTAACACAGTCTTGTGCGATGACCAAAGGTGAGCCAAGCAGACTAAAAGCAAATACTGTGGAGGTAAGGTAGTGGCGCATAGTCGGTCCTTATGAGCATAAAATCACATGCAGTATAGCGAGAACGGATGACGATAAAAATGGTTAGCGGATCGGTAATATGCGTTTTGCAAAAGTTTGCTTGAGTACAATCGTTGATTCAATCCCGCTAATCACCTTACAGGCCCCCAGTTGATGTTTGGCGAACTGTTCATAGCTGGGCAAATCCTTTGCTACGATTTCCAACAGGTAATCATAACTTCCGGAGATCACCGAACAGCTGATCACCTGATCTTCAGATTCCACGTGTTGTTCGAATAAATGCGCTGCAGTTGCGGTATTTTCACTGAGCTTTATAAATGCATAAACCAAAATACTTAGGTCAACTTGCGCTCTATCAAGTGCCGCATGATAGCCTGAAATTACTCCTGTATCTTGCAAGCGTTTTACGCGTCGAAGACAGGGAGTATCGGAAAGGTTTGCCTTTTCGGCGAGTGAGGCATTACTCAAACGTGCATTATGTTGCAAAGCGTTAAGGAGCAATTTGTCCTTGGCATCTAGATTTACCGACATAAACCAAATAAAAGAGTGATTCTTGCTAATCAGTATTAAACTTTTAGAGAAAATTGGCAAATTATGCTCGTGGTGATTTGCTAGCCTTAACTGTGGAATAATCACGAGAAGTAATCATGAGTCCATTAGCCGTACAATTTGACGCTTGGATTAGAGGTCCGTTTGTCGACCTTAACGACAAGCTTGAACATCTTTATTGGCAGCAACAGGATAAAGCAAATGTTGAAGGCGTTGGTGAAACGCTAAAAGCACAGTTATTAGAAGAAGGTAATCAGCTAGTCCAAGCCTTGCTAGAAGAAGGCAATACCGACGAGGGCTTTGAGCAAGCATTCGACTTACTCGGTAACGTTGGTCTATTTATGGCTGCATGCAGACGCCACGAAATTACCGAGCCAAGCCGTGAAAAGGTGTCTCCACTAACGCAAGCATCGGCACTGGCCATGCACATTGGTGCCTCTTTGGGAGTTACGCCGCGCTTCGCAACGGCTCATCTCACCACACACAACCGCGCAATCAACGGCGTGTATAAGCGCTTTACTTCTCATCCGGCAGAGCGCTTATTCATCGACTACAATACTCAGGCCATTCTTGCCTATAAACGCGCGTCCGAATCGTTAATGAAGGTGCATCATTTGGGAATTTCCCATCCCATGTCATTGGTGCTACTCAAACAAGTTAAGCAAGCGCTGCTTGAGGTGATAGAGTCTAATCGAGAGTTATTTAAGGAACTAGATCCCGAGGCATTCTTTTACGTTGTACGACCCTATTACAAACCATACCGAGTTGGTAAAGAGGTCTATCGTGGCGCAAACGCTGGAGATTTTGCGGGTATCAATGTTATCGATATGATGTTGGGGTTATGCCCGGCTAATGACATTAGTTACGGTCAAATGCTGGTGGAAAAATTCCTCTATATGATGCCAGAAGACCAAGCAACCCTGCGTGAATGCATGCGTACGCCTAATTTAATGGATGCGTTTCTGAGTGCATTGAAAGGACCGAAAAGTGATTGGTTTGGCCCTGCCTGTAGCTTGTTTATACAAGTGTGTAAGCTGCATGGAGATACGGCCATACAACATCACAATCAACTCGTCGAAAAGTATATCGCCAAACCTTCGCAGGCGATGCAGCAACAGCACTTAAGCAAAGTGACCGCCAGTGGTCCACCGATTGAAGTCTTACTCAAAGAACTCGCAGACTTAAGAGATAGGCGAGCCGCTGCTGAGCGCGCTGATATCTTTACTCGACATCATGATTTAAAACGATTACGTCAAGCAATAGGGGTTAAGCATGAAGCAATATAGGGATGATTTTCACTTGCCTACGGGTCGCTATTTATTGAGTCATTCCGTTGGTCGTATGTTGAAATCTGCAGAGGAAGATTTCCATCAGCAATTTATGGTGCCGTGGCAACAACAAAATCAAGAGCCTTGGCAGCAGTGGCTAAGCGGTATTGATCGCTTTACCTCAGCCTTAGCCTCTCTATTACACACTGATGCGCGCCTGTTTTGTCCGCAAACAAACCTTTCCAGTGGTTTAACGAAATGGGCGATGAGTTTGCCCGAAAGTGGCATTCGCAAAGTACGCGTATTGATGAGTGAGCAAGACTTCCCCAGCATGGGGTTTGCGTTACAAAATGCGCTGGACAATATTGAGATTGTTTATATTCCCGAAGCGATGAATATGCACGACCTGAGCGTGTGGCAGCAATATATTGACGAGCAAATTGACTGGGTATTTGTCAGTCATGTTTATTCGAACAGCGGTCAGCAAGCGCCTGTCGCTGACATCATTAGCCTTGCTAACCAATATGGTTGTCGAAGTATTATCGATATTGCTCAGTCACTTAGCGTATTACCAATAAATTTAAGCGAGTGGGGCGCGGATTGCGTTATCGGCTCTTGTGTGAAATGGAGTTGCGGTGGCCCTGGCACCGGTTTCATCTGGGTGAATGAGGATGTCTTGCCTTATTGCGAACCAAAAGACGTTGGCTGGTTTTCGCATCAAAATCCATTCGAGTTTGATATTCACCATTTTGCGCTGAGTGAAAGTGCGCTGCGTTTTTGGGGCGGTACACCAAGTGTGGCACCTTATATCTATGCGGGGCACAGCCTTGGCTATTTTGCCGAGCTTGGGGTTGAGCAAGTAAGAGCGTACAACTTTGCTTTGTTATCTGAGTTACAAGCGGCATTGCCTGAATTTTATCGCTCTCCTACAGCGCAGAGTGCTTGCTCTGGGACCGCTATTCTGCATTTTGGCTCGCGGCATGAGGCAGTGATGGAGCAGCTTAAGCGAGCAGGCATTGCTGTGGATAATCGTCGCTACGGTATTCGCGTCTCACCACATATTTATAATAGTCAGGAGGACATCGCGCAGTTGGTGCAGGTTATCAACGAAAGTTAGCTTCCTAGCCCTAGTGCTTTTTTGGTCTTCTTCTTCACCGAGCGCCAATGTGTCATTGGTTGCTTGGGCGCGCGCGCTATCAATGCGTTGAAATCAATTTCTTCTGCAAGTACCTCTCCTTGATGCGCCAAGATCACGGAGTGGGGTTGTAGTGCCTTTACTTTGGCAAGAGATTGGCGATACAAGCGTGGATAGAATACCGGAAAAGGCGCAACAAATTGCCCTTTTACTTTTACCGTCAAGTCCGCTACATAGATGCGCTTACTGGGGAGATGATACAAGCTCAAATCTCTATCCGTATGACCGGGTGTGTGTATCGCTTGCCATTCGTTAAAGTAGGGCAAGCTATCACCGTCGGCTAGGAAAAAATCTGGTGATAATTGTCTTGGATACCAAAGGTTACGCTTGGCCTTGCGCTTTCTCCCAGCAACCCAAAGTGCCAGCGCCATATCGGAGAGGTGCATCATGACACCATCAATACCACGATACCACTGACTGGGAGCATTTGCGGCCGCAATCTTTGCGCCCGTGAGTTTTTTGAGTTTATGCGCGCCACCGGCATGATCTGGGTGCATATGCGTGACCACAATCAGCTTGAGTGCGCTTAGTGGCTTTTGCAGTTGTAGGATGTAGTTGCAGACCAACTCAACATCAGCACGACAGCAACCATCGAGTAACAGCAGATCCGTTTCGTGCTCAACCAGATAAATATGTTGAATATAGCCTTCTAAGACATGGATTTTCATTAGTCACACTCATTTCTCCAATCAGATCTCAACATAGCATAGGTTAAAGACATCTGACCAGTTGTGTGTGGAAGTGATAAATCGCAGACATAAAAAAACCGCAATTAAGCGGTTTTCTTATAAGTGATGGCGGAGAAGGAGGGATTCGAACCCTCGATAGGGCTACAAACCCTATACTCCCTTAGCAGGGGAGCGCCTTCAGCCACTCGGCCACCTCTCCGGCGCAATACTTTAAAAATGGCGGAGAGATAGGGATTTGAACCCTAGATACGCTATTAACGTATGCCGGTTTTCAAGACCGGTGCTTTCAACCACTCAGCCATCTCTCCATGGGCAAAGATAATACTTAGCGATTTAGGCGCTGTAAACCGTTTTTAAACTGTTTGCTTAAAAAATGCGCTAAAAGTGAGGTTTTTTTAAAATTGTGCTAGAAATTAGCGGTTTGACGAAGAGGTTTTGTACAAAAATGCTGGTTGAAGTGGTGCTTTTATGGTCTATTGAAACAAATGCTGACGAGAGCATGGCGGGTTGGGGCGCCATGCTCTGTGCAGACTTACTTATACATAATCACGTCTTTTAACGCTAAGTGTTGACCACATACTGCCAACCACTTCGTCCAATTGATACGACGTTGTTTAGTTGGTTGTGTTTGGTTAAACGTGTTTTGTGATGGGCTGCAAGGTGCAGCTGAATTAAGCATGTCTGGCTCCTAATAAGCTATGATTGAAAACAAGGCTATTTTGCACGCAATTTGTTTAAATTTAAAACGATAAAAATTGATGTTTTCGGATAAAAATAACTAATGAATTAATGGTTTGTTCATTTTTGTTTTAATGGGTTCTTTGCATGTTTATGCATGGTTGCGATTGTCTTGATTAGGCTGTAACCCAATTAATATGTGTGTTTGTGGTTTTTGTTTTTGATTTTTGGTTTTAGTTTTGGTTTTTTATTCATATAAGTTGAGTTTTTGTATTTAAGGGTTTTTATGCTGGTGGTAGTCAACCCTTTAGCGGGTGCTGAGGGGAAAGCGCAAATTGCATGGTTAAAGCAACAATTAACACAACAACAGTTGACGGCAACTTGGTTTAATACCACTGGAAACTTTGTCGCAGATAGGGACACAATTGCTCAAGCAGCTACGGCGGGAGTGAGCGTGGTGGTGATTGGGGGGGATGGCACTTTGCACCTAGTCGCCAATGCCATTGCTGAACGGGATAACACGCTTGCGCTGCTGCCAGCGGGGACGGGCAACGATTTTGCTCGGCAGTTTCATTATTCCAAAGCACAGTGGCGAGCAGCTGTATTTTCAGACAAGATCTCGAGTATTGATTTGGGTAAAGTCGACGGGCGCTGGTTTGTCAATGTTGCTGGGATTGGCTTTAACGCGCATGTCATGAATAACTTAGGACAAACCAAACGGCTAGGAAAGCTGAGCTATACCTATGCGGGATTAATGTCGCTATTTACTGCCAAACTCATTCGCTATCACAGCAATACGTGGCCTGAGCAGGGTATGATGTTGTTACTTGCGAATGGCAAACACTTTGGGGCAGGGTTAACTCCTGCTCCTATGGCTTGCCTTGATGACGGTCAGCTGGAGCTACTATGGTTCACGCCGCAAACGCATTGGCAGCGGATGGTATTGTTTGTCAATATGCTACTTAAACGCCATATGGGTACAAGAAATGTGCACCACGGCCGCATTGCAGAGCTTTATATCGCACAAGAGGGGTATGACATTGAGGCTGATGGCGAGATTGTTGGGCGCACGCCTGCGACGATAACTTGCTGTCGCCGAGCTCTGAACATAAAAAAAGCGCCATTATAAAATGGCGCTGAAAAGTAAGAAGCTAAAGCATTGGTAAGACTTCAACTTCTAACTGGGGACCGAATGGACAACCAAGCGTAGATGCGATCTAAAGGCGTGAGTACAATCGCATTACCTAGGATGACCAAAATAAACCCAATAAAGGTGTTTTGCTGCCACTCAAAGCCTTCAAATAAGGTGCTCAAGGCCACGGCAACAAAAGGAAATAACACTATCAAATAACTCGCTTTCTCAGGCCCAATATTTTTGAGTAGTGAGAAATAACAACCAAAGGCAATGACGGTGCCAAACACGCTGAGGTAAATCAGAGACCACCAATATGATGCCGGCGCTTGGTTGATAAACTGATGTTCACTAAAGGCAACATAGGTTGCTAACATGACAGCGCTGTAAAGCATGCCCCACGCATTTCCCGCCATAACATCAATTTGCTGATTAGAATTGCGTACGCTCACCATATTACCGAGTGACGCGACCACCGTTCCTAATAGAGCTAATGATAATCCCAAGAAGGCCTCGCTTTGCAAATCAAATGCGACCAAGTCGTGCCAAAACAAGCTGACTATCCCAAGCGTGCCCAGTGATGCACCAAAGTAAATTCGCTTTGCAATCGGTTTGGCAAAAAACAACTTAGTGTTGACGATGTTAACGACCAATAATAATGAAAATGCAATTGATGCCATCGCTGACGTTAAATGTGCCTGAGCCCAATATAAGAAGAGATAGTTAGCACCAAAATTACACAGCGCTAAGAGGATGAAAAAGCCGTGATCTCGGCGAGAAAATCGCATTGGCACACGCTTATAGATGACAAACGCCCACATACAAACCGCGGCGAGGCCAAAGCGGTAAAACAGCGACACAAACTCGTTGATGCTGCCAAGTTGGTATTCAATGGCAAGCCATGTTGATCCCCAAATCAACACAGTGATGGCGTAAAGAAATAGATTTTTCATGATCGGCTCTAGATTCAAACAGCAGTGGAAGTCTGTAGTTTACGCTGTTATTCTGTATAAGCTATATACAGAATTTGCTAATTTATACCTATACAGATGATTGCTTATGAGTACCGTTATTCAACGCCAACACTCCGCCTTTCTCTATCAGCAGGTGATCCAAATGATCTTGTCGATGGCAGAACAAGAGTCTATTTTACCGGGCGAAAAGCTTCCCTCATTGCGTGTTATGGCGCAAAACTTAAATGTCAGTATCCCAACGGTAAAGCAGGCCTATCAAGCACTTGAAGATCAAGGAAAAGTCATTGCCAAAGAGAAGTCCGGCTACTTTTTATGTCACAGAGCTTCGCACAACGACTCACCGAAGCGTGCACGATTGCCCGCCAAACCTGTAGTGGTGAACAAGCAGGCGTTGATTGAACAAGTGTATAAGGGGATCCATCAGCCACATGCAATCCCCTTAGGTATCGCTAACCCCATTGCCATTGCTGGTACTGAGCAGGTTCTTGCCAAAATTATGCGCCGCGCAATGAAAGAAGCAGGGAACGAACTCATTAATTATGGCCCTATGGACGGTTTAGATAGCTTAAAAAAGCAAATCGTGCGGCGTTATTTGGATATGGGTTTAGCAATAGACATGGATGAAGTGGTGATCACCAATGGCGCGCAAGAAGCATTGGCGATTGCGTTACAAGCGGTAACCAAGCCCGGAGACGTGATAGCGATTGAATCTCCCTGTTATTTTGGCATTGTTGAGCTGGCTGAAAACTTAGGGTTAAAGGCCATTGAAATACCTGTTTGCCCAGATGATGGCATTTGGCTGAGCGACCTTGAACGGGCACTTGAAAAGCATGATATTCGAGCGTGTGTGTTTTCTACCAGTATTAGTAACCCGCTTGGTAGTTTTATGCCTGATACGAGACGTGCGCAGCTGGTGGCGCTATTAGAGCAACGTGACGTGGTGTTGATAGAAGACGATGTGTATGGCGATTTATATTTTACCGAGCAGCGTGGCATTCCGGCACAAGCATTTAGCCAAAAGGGCTTAGTGATCACATGTGCGTCATTTTCAAAAACCGCAGCGCCTAGCTATCGGGTGGGTTGGATGGTCGCCAGTCAATTTAGTGCAAAAGCAAAGCGCATAAAACGTGCGTTGAGTTGCTCATCATCTTTAATGAATCAATGGGCACTGGCGGATTTTCTCAGCTCCGGAGGCTACGAGCGCCATTTAAAGTTGGTCCGTAAACGGTTAATTGAGAATCGAGACCGTATGATCCAAGCGGTGAATGTTGCATTTGGTAGTGAGGTAAGAGTCAGTCGCCCGCAAGGCGGTTGTGTGCTGTGGTTAGACTTAGGTAAGCACGTCGATGGTGCCTTGTTGTTCCAAAAAGCCCTGGAGTGTGGGATCAGTATTACGCCTGGTACGCTATTTAGTGCCAGCAAAAAGTATCAAAATTGTATACGTATCAGTTATGGCTTGCCGTGGGATGCGTCGGTAGAGCAAGCGATTAAAACGCTGGGGGAGCTGGCTGATGCGCAAAGGAAAGGGTTGGCATAACGTACCCTTAATTAAATGTAAGTTATGCCAACGTCAGATTATTTAAATTTAAACAGTTGGTACTCTGACATGGCGGGGATAGACTTTGCGACAATGGCTTCGTTTTTCGCGATTTGCTCAAAGTCGCCACACAGTGCGTCGGCTTTTTTCTCAATAGATTCTGCCTGTTGTTCAACTTTGGTTTCGATTTGTGTTGCGAAGTTTTCCATACGTTGTTCAAAGCTGCTCATATCACCGTTTGCATCTGACATTTCGTTGCCAATCGCAACCAGTAAGCTACCTATCGATTGCATCATGGCACCTTGTACTGCGGTCTCGATTTTTTCTTCAAACTGATTATCAAAATTTTGGCCAAACTCATCAAAGGTTTGCTTGCCCATCACAAACGCACCTTGCTGATAAAACGTATTTTGCACTTCTGTTTCAAGATCATCGATCACAGCATGGATGCTATCTAAACTGGTTAAATTAAAGGTGTGTGCCACTTCATTAAGGGCGACGCCCGCTAGTTTTATGCCTTCAAAAGCAATATCAGCCACTTGTGGTAGGCGGCCTCTTAGTTCATCACCATATTGCGTGAGCATCTTTTTTTGCTGTGTATTAAGTGCGAGGCGCTCGCCATTGAGTGTCAGTTCGCCAAGGTTGTTGATCTCAGCTGTTTTGTTTTTGGCCGTTGTGATCACCAAGTTATCAGGTGTGATCCTAACGTCATTCTGAAATTCTACTTCACAATTGTCACCGCTAAACGTGATGTTATTTTTTTCGTGTGCAGCGACGGTGGTTGTCATCATTGTTGCTGCTGTTAGTAGTAAAATTTTATTCATGGTCGATCCTTATTGGCTCAGTTTCATGATTGTTGTTACAAGAACAGTGCCAAATATAAACCCAAGTAAAATCAATATATTGTGTTATATTGTTGAAAGTTAATGTGCTCTAAAAGTGATGAAATTGACTAAAATATAGTTGTTTTTGTCAAAATGAATTAGGCGATAAAAAATTTTTATTGTAAGGATAAGAAACTCTCACTTTTCAGAATGACAATTTAGCGCTAAATAGTGATCTTGAGAGACGGCTCTCATTTTATTAATGACTATTTTATTTTGGAGTTAGTTGTGGGTAAGACATTCTCTTACGATGCGCTTGATGATGATTTTGCAGACGATGAATTTGAAAAGTTGGGTCGTAACCAACATGACAAGCAAAAGCGTAAAGTCAAAAGAAAGCTAGACGACTACTTAGAGCAAAAACGCCTACGTAGAAATCTAGGCGATGATGATTTCGACTATATTGATGACTGATCATTAAACGTCATCTACGAGTCTAGCACTGACAGTAATTCAATTTGGCTGTGTGATTAAGCAGGGCTGTGGGTTACTCAATGCGATGTCTGAGTTATTGTGTCGTTGGTGATAGCCAAGCAAGTGACGAGATATTCAGATAGTAAGCAGCCGCAAATATGCGGCTGTTTTGTTTTGATTAATCTTTAAAAGATTTATGGCAGTCTTTACAGCCTTTTGCCCAATCTTTAAATGCAGAAGCAATCAGCTTTTTGTCGCCAGAGTCAGCTGCAACAGCCAGTGCTTGAGCATACTCGGCAAATTGCTTGGCTTTACCATCGAACTCAGTTCTGTTTGACCAAACGGCTGGTAGGGCATCAGTATTGCCTTTGTTAGAACCGTCGATAAATGCTTCCCAAGGCATTTGCGATAATTGCGCAGCGTTGTGAGCACGTTGCTTAAATACTTCAGCATCAAATGGTACTTTGCCTTTTAGCATGTCGCCCATATTACCAATCTGGAAACGGATCAATTGGAAAGACGCTTGGCGGTATTCAATTGCATCTTCAGCCGATTCAAACATAGTGTTAGCTTGCGCTGTTGCTGCAAGACAGCTAAATAGTGTGACGGTAAGTAGTTTCTTCATAGTAAACCCCTAATATTTTTCCCTATTTTCAATGTGAATTACAAATATAATCAAACAATTGCGATAAGTGCCCTGTGACGGAGGCAACTAGTTTTAAATAATCAACTCTCGATGTCTTTGAATATCATGCCTCTGCGCATACTGCGGGTGGCTAAAAAGATTTCTCCCAGCAAAGAGACAAATGCGCCAATAAGCAGCACCATAGCGGCGATAAAACAAGACGATAACGTAATGCCCAATGGCATACTGTACAAGTGTGACATGAACAGCAGCATAACCACTGCACACACAAGCAACGCACTGAGTACACTCATGCTAAATGCAACGTGAATAAAACGAGACCGTTTTAACAGTGCGCGCATTTCACGGCTAAAGTGCATTTTGAGTTCTTCATCTTGCGTGGTATTAATCTTGCGATCGAGTAAACGCGCCCTATCCGTGATCCGTGCTAAGCGGTTTGATAGTACCCCTAAGGTCGCAGCAATACCCGTAATTAAAAATACAGGGGCAACGGCGGTTTGGATAACTTTGGCCATCGTGAGAATGCTAACGACCTCTGGATTCATATAGTTACCTCGTTAATTCCAGTTTAGTTTTGATAAGGTGTTGGGTTGCTCACCGATGAGGGTTTGCATCACTCGGTTGCGTTCATCAAGCAAGATGACTCTAGGAATGCCTTTGTTGGCATACGTGTTGTAGATATCTCGATTGGGATCGGCAACAAAATGGATGGGCAATTGCATGGTTTCGTTGAATTGCTCAAGTGTAGTGTTAGTTTCTTCTCGGCCAATAGCAACGATGGTTAACTCGGCCTGGGTGAGTAATTCAGATTGTTTTAGTTCACTCAATAAACGCTGCGAATCAGAGCACCAAGTCGCGAATAAAATCACCAGCTTTTTGTGATTAGCATCGAACCTAACAGCTTGGTTTTTGATATCCGTCAATTGCAAATGTTTAAAGGAGTCGCCGGTGTAGATATAGGTCTGATAGCCATCGTCTGCCTGTGGTAGCGCTTTGTTTGAGGCCTTGCAGTCACTAAATCCGGTGGTGAGAACGGTACTAAGTAGTAACATTTTTATTGTTGTTTTCATGTCTATTCCTTGTTTCCGTGTCTGTGTTTTTGAAGTCTTGCGCGCATTTCAGTATATTGCCCCACTTAGATGATTTCTTAAAGTCCAATTTCTTATAGCCGTTGATATGATTTACCTTTCTTTATTTGGGCTTGCTTTTATTGCCGCAACACTATTACCTGCGTCGTCGGAGCTGGCGCTGAGTGGGCTCGTTGTGAAACAACAAGGCGAACTGGTTTGGTTATGGCTGGCTGCGACAATGGGTAATTTACTTGGTAGCTGTGTGAACTACTATCTTGGTTGGTTTATCGCTAAGTGGCGAGATAAGCGCTGGTTTCCGGTTTCTCAACAGCAATATGATAAGGCTTGTGGGCTATTTAATCGTTACGGTAAGTTTTCATTGCTATTTGCTTGGCTACCCATAGTCGGAGATCCTTTGACTGTGGTAGCGGGGTCTTTACGAACCTCTTTTGGGTGGTTTTTTGTGTTAGTCGCGCTCGGTAAAGGCGCTCGTTATGCACTGGTGATTTACCTTGCCTTACAGGTGATTTCTTAACACCAGAAGGCAAGGAAGTGAATATCAGGGTCTTATCGCTTAGCTTCTATACCAATCAAGCGTGAGTGACACTGAGTCAGCAAACCGTAAAGCGTGCGGTTTATCTACGGTGACTTTTGCATATGTCACGTCTTGATGTTGATGACATTCAGCGAGTATGTCGGCCACTAATTTCTCAAGTAACAAAAAATGCCCTTCTTCTACCAGTGTGATGACAGCTTTGGTCACGGTTTTGTAGTTAAGCGCGTGAGCCACGTTATCATGATCTAAACATGCCGTATCCGCTGGGTAGTGAATTTCAATATTGATCACGACATCTTGCTTTTTCTCCCGCTCCTCGGGATTAAAACCAATAAAGGTACGTAGCCTTAAATTCGTCACCTTAATAATGGCATTCGACATAGCGTGCTTATCCTTTCACTAGCTGTAAAAATTCGTTGCGGGTTTTGGGGTCGCTTCTGAAGTTACCAAGCATGACAGACGTTCGCATACTAGAGTTTTGCTTTTCAACGCCACGCATCATCATACACATATGTTTGGCTTCAACGATCACGCCAACGCCTTTTGCACCGGTGACTTCCTCAACGGCCTTGGCGATTTGATGAGTTAGCTGCTCTTGGATTTGAAAACGTCGGGCAAACATATCAACAATGCGGGCAAATTTAGACAAGCCGAGCACTTTACCGTTAGGTATATAAGCGATGTGACAACGGCCAACGAAAGGCAGAAGGTGATGCTCACACATAGAGTACAACTCTATATCTTGGATCAGCACCATGTCATCGGCATCCGAGCTGAATACCGCGTTATTGGTGATTTCATCCAGTGTTTGACGGTAGCCCTGAGTCAGATATTCCATCGCTTTCGCTGCGCGCTTGGGTGTGTCTAATAATCCTTCGCGGTCTGCATCTTCACCCACGGCTTCAATAATCGTTTTATAACTCTGTTGTAATTTATCTTGCATAATGCGTTACCTCAAATGGCGGCCACCGTCGATTTGTACCGTGCGTCCTGTCATATAGTTGCTAGAGAGTATCATGTCGACACTATTGATAACTTCTTTGCTACCAGGCTCAATTCCCATAATAGACTTTTTCAAGGTTTTTGCCTTGTACTCGTCACTATCGTCTTGATTAAAGATGATAAGAGAAGGTGCAATGCTATTCACTTTGATGTTAGGTGCAAACTTAGCGGCAAATGACCGAGTTAAGTTATCTAATGCAGCTTTACTTGCGGCATAGGCAATGTGTTTTGGACTGCCTTTTTCTACTACATAGTCAGTAATATGGATCACATCGCTGACGTTATTGCTAGCTGTCAATAAGTCGCTCAAGGCATGATTGATCAAATAAGGGACTTTAGCGTGGATCCGCATCATATTGTCGAATAATGCTGAAAAATCAGGGTTGTTGGCTTCACAATCCCAGCTCGATGCATTGTGGATGATGGCACTGAGTGCGTCGGTATGGGCACGAATTTGGTTGTTGAGTTGTGTGATTGCTTCTGGCTCGTCAAAATCAGCCTTGATACAAATGGCACCTAGCGATGCTAGTTCATCGATAACTTGATGTTTGGTGCGATACGTCAATATGACGGCTTGCTGTTTAGCGAGAAAGTGTTTCACCAAAGCAAGTCCAATGCGCTGTGCGCCACCAGTAATTAAAATAGGTGCAGCTGCGGGGCTCATACGTTAATCACCTTGTGAATTGAGAAATTAGGGTTGGCAGGATGAATAACTGGTTATCTCCTGCCAACAAGACTATTGTTCGTCGTATACTGTAGGAATTGGTTGACGCTTGTGTTGGGTGCGCTGATAAATGGCAATAAGTTTGTCGTTTACTTCACTGCTAACAGGCTTACCTTCAAGGAAGTCATCAATATTGTCATAGCTTAGTCCTAGCGCTTCTTCATCGGAAAGGCCTGGACGGTCGCATTCGAGATCGGCTGTCGGTACTTTATGTACTAATCCCGCAGGTGCCCCGAGAAAAGCCGCTAGTGCGCGAACTTGGCGTTTTGACAGGCCAAACAAGGGCGCTAAGTCGCAGGCGCCGTCACCAAACTTGGTGTAAAAGCCCGTGATGTTTTCAGCGCTGTGATCGGTACCGACTACTAAACCGCGAGTCAGGCCTGCTATTTGGTACTGCGCTACCATGCGCTGGCGTGCCTTTACGTTTCCTTTAATAAAATCCACGCTGGCTTGTGAAGGCAGTGGCACGCTTCCACCGGCCATGGCAGCAAGTGCTTGCTCGTGCATAGCATCGGCCGCAGGCTTGATGTTGACTGTTAAGCGCTGACTCGGTTGGATAAACTCAAGTGCAAGTTGCGCTTCATCTTCATCAGCTTGAACGCCATACGGCAAGCGCATGGCAATAAATTTATAAGCCCCAGTACCATGTTCAGCATTGAGTTCATCGATAGCTAGCTGGCATAGGCGTCCACAAGTTGACGAATCAACGCCTCCGCTGATGCCAAGCACAAGAGTGAAGCAGCCAGAGGCTTGTAATCGTGCTTTTAAAAATGAGACACGTCGTTTGACTTCAAATTCCGGGTCAATAATTGGCTGAACTTTCATTTCGGCCATGATTGCTTCACGCATACTGTTTCCTCAATACTATCGGGGCGATAAACTTCTATTATGTTGGTGCTGACGCGCTTTTTAAAGCCCTAAATGTGCTTTGATGGTGGCGAGCTCTTGCTTTAATTGCTCAATCTCGGCGATCAAGCTCTCGATTTCGCTGTCATTTTGTGTGTAGGTTATGGGTTCTGCCGATGTTGTTGTTGGTTCAACGACTTGGTCACCAAACAAGTGTTGATAACGACTTTCTCGTTTTCCTGGTTCTCGGGCAAGCTTAACCACATAATCATGTTCTTGCATCGCACTTAATGTCGACTCAACGTCCTGTACGGAACTGAATTCTGCGAGGCGGCTGCTGCGGGTACGCAGTTCACCTGGGGTTTGTGGTCCACGCAGTAACAACAAACAGATAATCGCTTTTTGTTTCGCGTTGACTTTAAGGTGACCAAAATCACTGTTACAAAAGCGCTGGCTGTACTTGTCGACGCGACCAGACAGTGCTTCGTCGCAGGTAATTAAGCGTTTTTCTTGTAGGCGAGTCAATGTATCTAGCACGTCATTTTGAGAGAGTTCCATCACCGGCTCGCGATTTGACTTTTGATTACACGCATTGGTGAGGCCGTTGAGTGACATTGGATATTGTTCTGGGGTGGTGACTTGCTTTTCGATTAAGCTACCCAGTACACGTTGCTCTTGAGTATCTAATTGCATCACTTTCCTTATTTTTGTTGTTGCTGATGAGATTTATAACATCATCTTGATAATAGCAATATAATACCAATATTTACTGTAGCAAAGTGTGCGAGCTAACTTTGTTGGGCCGTAGACGAAGGTGCCTGCATTGTTTGCTGTGGTTTTACTTGCAGAAGTTTGGCTTTTAGCTCATCAAAGTCAATGGGTTTGGTGAGGTAGTCATCCATACCTGCATTGAGGCATTTTTCTCTATCACCTTGCATCGCGTTGGCGGTTAGTGCAACGATCACGCTATTCTGATGGTTTTTTCCGGCAACACCTTGGCGGATCTGCTGTGTTGCCTGATAACCATCCATCACCGGCATCTGACAATCCATTAGAATAACATCGTAAGGTTTGTTAATCGATTGCAAGTGTGCAAGTGCTAACTCTCCATTTTCTTGGCAGACTACTTTTGCACCTAAACGTTCTAACATGGTTATCGCAACGGTTTGGTTTATCCGATTATCTTCCACTAATAAGATTGAGCGTGCTAACAAGAGTTCAGCACTGACCGGTGAATCGGCTTTGACGGATTTCGGCTTGTCTGGATCTTGATAATCAGAGTTGAACACCTGAAGTGCTGCATATGGCGTAATGGGGTAGTACACCCGCTCACAAGAGGAAAATAGCGAGAGCGTTTCACTACTTTGTTCTTCAACGGCAACCACATGAGCGATCTGTTGTTGTGTTAGCTGCGTTTTGAGTGCTTGTTGCTTTTTCCGTGGTATGGCATTGAGTAACTTGGCATCCAAAATAACAGCAAGATGTGAGGATGGTTGTTGTAGCTGAGTCATGAGCATATCAAGTTGCTGCACGTGTAAGCACGTGATATGCCAAGGCTTCAGTAGTTTACTATAGTCTTCATTGATTTCGCTTAATATATATAACGTTGAATTATCAGACTTTTCATGCTCGGTAATGGGTTTGGCAGCAGTTAGTAGCACATTACAGGAGAACGTGCTGCCAACGTGTTCTTTACTAAATGCTTGTAGGTCGCCACCGAGCAATTGAGATAATTGCTTTGCAATGGTGAGACCAAGCCCTGTGCCGCCATATTGCCGAGTGGTTGATATATCTGCTTGGGTAAATGAATCAAAAACTTTATTGAGCTTTTCCTTTGATATACCGATACCAGTATCTTCTACACTGCACCAAAGCCGAGTTTGCTCGCCCGTTTGTTCTGTATGGCAGCTTAATGTCACTGAACCATCATGGGTGAACTTAATTGCATTGCTTAGCAAATTATTGAGAATTTGTTTGAGGCGATTCGGATCAGTTTGCGCGGTATGGACTTTCATACCTGATAAATCGATATGCAGCCGGTTATTGTTGGCATCAGCGGCGCGCACAAACCCAGACAGCATATTACTGAGCATCTCGATAAGATCGCACTCAACAAATTCTATCGTTAGCTTACCAGCCTCGATTTTGGAAAAGTCGAGAATATCATTAATTATAGTGAGCAAAGATTTCGCTGAACTATGTGCCAAGGAGAGCTGGTGGTGTTGAGTCGAAGTGAGTTGTGAGTGCATGACAAGCTCAACCATACCCATTACACCATTAAGTGGGGTGCGTATCTCATGACTCATGCTGGCTAAAAACTCAGCCTTCATTTTTGCGGATTGCTCTGCTAAATCTTTATCAATGATGGCTTGATTTTTTGCCTTTTGGTGGGCTTTATTGATAAAAAGGCTTCCTAACATGGCGGCGATAGACTTCATTAAACGGAGATCGCTTTGACCCCAAGCTGGACTTATTATGTCGTACTCTGCACAAAGAACGCCTAAGGTTTGGTTTTTATGACTGATAGGACAGCAAAGCATCGCCTTAATTTCAAAAGGCTCAAGGTACGTTGTGGTGAGGGCCATTGTTGTTGGGTGGTTTTCAGCTTGTTCCGCCGCAATTATTTGGCCACTCTCAATTTCATTGAATAACGCAGGCGCTATTGCTTTTCGCCAAGGAGGAAAGTGCTCTAAGTTATCCATCGCTGCATTTGAAAAACACACTGGGATCAGCTGGTTTTTATCCTCATTAAATTGCCAAATGCTAACTTTATTAACCTCCACTCCTTTGCTACAGGTATCTGCACAGAGTGTGAGTGCTTTGCTGAGATGGTTATTTAAGATGGCTTCGTGAGAGCTCAAATGGGCAAGGAGCTCATTATTTTTGGCGAATTTATCATGTTCCATCTCCATGATTTTGCGTTTATGAATATTTTGAATGGAACCAAAAATGTGGTTAGTGCGTTTGCCACTGCGAATAGCGCGTGCTTTCACCAGCACCCATAAGTCATCCATCTTTTGGGTTTGGATGATAAATTCTTCTTCGAACTCATGGCCGGTTTTTATAAGTTCATCAATACAGTCTTGCAAGCGCTTTCTGTGCAAACCTGCTTTGAAAAACTCTGTCGTATTCATCCAAGTAGGCTGAAATTGCCTTGGCACGCAGAAAATACTACGGGTGACGTCCGACCAAATAATATCACGGGTTTTGACGTTAATTTCCCATGCGCCAACTTCTGCGAGTATGCCCATATTGGTCAGTGATAAGGCATTGCGTTGAAGTTGCGATAGCAGTCGATTGATAAAGATAAATGCGGCAATAAAGATGACAATCAGCGCGATGATTGCTAAGCGAAAAGGCCATACTGCAGTTACTGCTGGTTGCCAGCCAATGCGGGGCACGGCGTAGAGTTCCCACTCACCGGAGGGCACATTAACACTAAATGCGATGGGGGCAAGCGAATGTATATTACTGTTGCCATAAAAATAATCACCTTCTCGGCCTTTGCCATCCACGCCTTGAATCGCAATCAGGTATTGACTTTCTAATGCGGTAAAGTTTGCTTGTTGATAAAGGTTATCCATATCGAGCACGACAGAGAGTAACCCCCAGAAGTGGGTTTTATCAGTGTAAACTGGAACTCTTGCGATTAAACCAGTCCCGCCCTGAAGTAATTCTAGTGGCCCTGCCATCACGATTTCGCGACTTTCTTTGGCGAGTAATGCGCCGTATTTTTGCGTCGGATGGGTTTGATAGTTTAGGCCTATGGCTTTTTCATTGCCTTTTAAAGGATAAATATAGTCGAGCCGCATATTTGGGGCTGCTCCGATATTGCGAAGGGTTCGGCTACTATCGAATAAGGGTTTTGCGAGCTGTTCGAAGCGAGCTTGAGATAGCTCGGATTGACCTGAAAGGGCAATGCCTAGCCCTCTGACAAGTTGTACATTTTTTGCCAGAATACCCTCTATTTTAGTGCGGTAGACATTCACTTCCTCGGTCGAGCGACTCTTTTCTATTGCGATTAAGCGGCGATAGTTTACTTGATCGACATACCATGCCACCGCAATGATAACGACCAGCAGAAGCCAGAAGCTATATTTCACAAAGCGAAATTTAAGTGGTGATGTCGATAGTTCAGAAATCATGGTGCTTTTGTGTTGAAGACGATGATTTAACTATAGTTCAGTCCTCACAAAGCGAAATCTAATTGAGCAAAATAAAACGTTTTAACTTGATTGTCTTATAACTGTGACACAGTCGAGAATATTGGTTTATTGGCCGATGACATGATATACCTTCCAGCTGTATATTTAGCACATTGTAAAGGATAGCTATGCTTACTTGGATTAAACGAATTGTTGTCGTACTGCTGTTGCTCGTATTACTAGGGACAGCGACCATCTATGGTCTGTTGGCATTGAGCTTGCCAGCACTCGATGGAAAAGGTAGTGCTACGACAATTGAAAATACCGTGACGGTAGCGCGAGATGCGATGGGACAAGCAGTGGTATCGGCGGACTCGCGAGCAGATGCGTCCTATGGTTTGGGCTTTGCGCACGGCCAAGACCGATTTTTTCAAATGGATTTATTACGTCGTAATGCTGCGGGTGAGTTGAGCGAGTTATTTGGTTCCGCTGCAATAGGTTTAGATGAAAGGATGCGATTTCATCAGTTTAGAAAGCGAGCTGAGTTAATTGTACGGTCCTTACCGAGTGCTTATCGATTAACTCTTGAGCGTTATACTCGTGGAGTGAATGATGGTCGAGCGCAATCTGGGTTCACCAGTTTTGAATATTTGCTATTGGGATCAAAACCTAAACCTTGGCAGCCAGAGGACAGCTTGCTAGTTATTTTCAGCATGTATCTAGATTTACAAACAGCCAACTATGAGCGTGATGAAGCCTTGATAGCCCTTAAGCAGCAATATGGTCAAGGTATGCTCGATTTCATTTTGCAGCCCAGCCACCATCAAGCCGCATTAGATGGTAGCGTAATAACGGCACCAACTGCCGCTATTCCAATCTTAGAGCCGCATCTGGCGCAAATTCAGCCCCAGCATATTGAAGATGTACCGTTATATGGCAGTAACAACTGGGCGGTAACCGGTGCGCTGACGAAAACAGGAGCGGCTATGCTATCGGACGATATGCATTTGGGTTTAAGCGTACCATCAATTTGGTATCGCGCGCAGCTAAACTATCAGGAACAGGGTAAAGAGGTACAAGTCACAGGCGTGTCGTTACCTGGCGCGCCTGCCATCGTTGTTGGTAGCAATAATCACATCGCATGGGGATTTACGAATGGCTATCTAGATGCTGCTGATTGGATAGAGCTTAATAGCGACACCAAAACACAGCAGATCGCTGAAGAGATTATGTTACCTAGCGGTGAGGTGCATACCTATCAGTTGGAAATGAGTGCGTTTGGCCCAGTAAAGCAGTTGGGTGATAAAAAGCTTGCGCTGAGTTGGGTTGCTCACCAGCCCTATGCAGTCAATCTAGAGCTCATTCAGCTTGAGCTGTTCTCTGAAGTTGGAGAAGCGACTGCACATGCCAAAAATGTGGGCATTCCAATTCAGAATTTGGTCGTGGTGGATAGTCAAGGTAGTGCAGCGTGGACGCCGATTGGCGCTATTCCTGCTCGCAAGTTTGCTCATGATACTGCGGTGAAGCAGGAAGAGTATGAATCCTCTTGGCAAAATAACGAGAGTATTCGCCCGGTGGTACAAGACCCTGAAAGCGGTAAGTTATGGACTGCAAACGCTCGAGTCGTGTCTGTCGCGGATAATCAACGCTTTGGTGATGGCGGTTATGCGCCAGGTGCACGCGCAGCACAAATTCGTGATGGCCTGATTAGTAAGCAAGTTTTCACCGAAGCAGATTTCTATCAGCTGCAACTAGATAACCAAGCGAAGTTTTTAACGCCTTGGCATGAGCGTTTAGTCACGCTATTGCAAACGCAAGACCCAAGCTTATTTGACAAAGACTTAAAGTTACTTAAAGAGTGGCAGGGCTGCGCGTGTGCTGATTCAGTTGGCTACACTTTGGTGAAAGCTTATCGCAATGCCTTGATAGACACATTATATGCGCCGTTAGAGCAGTATTTACAAACGCAGAGCCTGTCGCTGAAGTCTGTTAAAGGTTATTTCGAACCCGGCCTTTGGCAGCTTTTAACTGAGCAACCAAATAGCTGGCTTGGCAGCTATAGCAATTGGAATGAACTTGAGCTGGCGGCATATCAACTAGCCAAACAAAAACTCAGTGAACGCTATGGCAGTAATATGGCTGCTTGGCGTTGGGGAGATGTGAATGCACTTAAGGTGCAGCACCCATTCTCCAAACAAATGCCTATGCTAAGTGGGTTGTTAGATATGCCAACCACACAAGCCTTTGGTGATACCTTTATGCCAGCAGTGCAAGGTAAAGCATTTGGTGCATCACAGCGCTTTATTGCACAACCTGGCCATTTAGAAAATGCGATTTTAACGGTTGCTGGTGGCCAAAGTGGACATCCGCTATCACCATTTTATCGTACGGGGTTTAATGACTATACTGAAGGAGGCAACACCCCTTTGTTACCGGGCAAAATAACTCATCAGATCGTCATTTCACCTAAGTAAGGCTTTGCACTGAACGTATCGGAGGGGTTAACTTACGCCCTCCGATACACGCAAAATCGGTGCTGCGGTAATACGGTTTCGACCTGAATGTTTGCTGTCGTAAAGCGCAGCATCCGCATGTTGAATGACGACCTCAAAAGTTTGACTAGGGTCCCAATTTGCAACGCCAAAACTCATGGTGACTTTAAGTATTTCGTTTTCAAAACTGGTGGCTTCGACGGCTCGTCGTAATTTTTCCATGCGCTGCATTGCCTCTCCACTAGAGCAAGGCGCCAGCACAATTAAAAATTCTTCACCACCCCAACGAACGGCAATGTCTGCAGGGTGAATATGTGCTTTGATTGTTTCGGCCACGCTTTTTAAGATTTGATCTCCTTTGTCATGGCCAAAGGTGTCATTGATTTTTTTAAAGTGGTCGATATCCGCCATCACCAAACATAAAGGAGAGTGAGTAGAGATACAGTTTTCTTTAGCATGGGTGATTAATTCGCGCGCATAGCGACGGTTGAACATTTGAGTGAGCGGATCGTGTGCAGCGAGTTCTTCTAATTTGTCTCTTTGTTGCACCGTCATTTTACGTATGTGGCTGATTGTGTAGATCATTGGAATACCACATATGAGCACATTGGCAAAATGGACATAGGGAATTAACTGTTGATAGCGATATTGATAGGCAACATCACCAAACAATAATTCTAAGACTGCGAATAGCGTGATCAACACAACGGAATAAATCACGGCATTGCGTAACCTGAGTTGGTAGTCTAACAACATGAGGCAAGACACTGTCCAGAGATAGTACTGAAACCCGAGTGTCATGCCGAGATAGGCACACACCAGCGTCGCATGGACGGCGACTTCAAGGCAGAAAACCCGCAGTGCAATAGAGGGCTTACTCGCATCAATGAGTTTAATGCCAACGTACCACATCAGTACACTACCCACGTTGACCCAAGCAAGTATGTTCACCTCTAAATGCCAAAATACACCAATGAGGCCAGCGTGTAGCCACATGCAATACGCGGCCACACGTCGTAATAATGCAAATTTTAATGCTTCTACTTGGTCTGGTTTGCTATAAGGGTGGTATTTAGTCAAACGTAAGCTCTTGTGGTATTCACAATAAAATAAAGTATAGAAGCTCTATTGTGATTTGCCGTCTATTTGACCTAAGCTCTGGTGATTCGCTCAGCATCCAGCAAGGTTGGCTGTAGTAGAGTGAGAGATAGGTAGATAATAAAAGCTTTGGAGTTGATATGTCTGTAGAAAAAGCGCGGATCACGCTATGTAACCTAGAAAAGCCTGACTACGATCAGGTTAAGTCATTAATGGATGAAGCCTACCCAGATCTCGGTGGAGCGTGGCCGAGTCATACGATATTTAGGTTGATTGACCAATTTCCTGAGGGACAGATCGGTGTCAAAGACGGTGAGCGTCTCGTCGGTATCGCGCTGAGTGTTCAAGTTGACTATCAAACCTTTTCTAACCCACATACCTATGAAGACATTGTTGACGCGCATAGCCGAATTTTTAGTGATAGTAATGCTGATGCGCTGTACGGGCTGGATGTAGTGATAGCCAAAAGCCATCGTGGTCTACGCCTTGGTCGGCGACTGTATGATGCCCGTAAAGAGCTTTGTCGTCAGTACAACTTGCGTGCGATTTTAGCAGGTGGCCGTATTCCGCTTTATAAGCAATTCCGTGGCAGTATGTCGCCGATGGAGTATATAAACAAAGTCGATCATAAAGAATTACACGACCCCATTCTAAGCTTCCAACTTGCCAACGACTTCCAAGTAAAGCGACTGCTTAAACAATATCTACCGGAAGATCAGGACTCCGAAGGCTATGCGACCCTACTTGAGTGGAATAACATTCTCTTCGAGCCCACCGATACCGTGATCGAAAGTAAGAAAACCATCGTCAGAGTGGGGGCTGTACAGTGGCAAATGCGCCGGGTGGAATCGGTAGAGGAGCTAATGAAACAAGTTGAGTATTTTGTGGACACGGTTTCGGATTACCAAAGTGACTTTATCCTGTTCCCTGAATTCTTTAACGCGCCACTAATGGGTCTCGGAAGCTATAGAAATCAGACCGAAGCTATTCGTGCGTTGGCGACGTATACCGAGCAGTTTAGAGCCGCTATGTCGCAAATGGCGATTGAGTACAATGCCAATATTATCACGGGCTCTATGCCGCTACTTGAGGGCGACAAGCTCTATAACGTCAGTTACTTGTGTCACCGCTCTGGCAAAGTGGATGAACAACGTAAAATTCATATCACCCCTCACGAAGACTACGATTGGGTTATCAAAGGCGGTGATAAAATTGAAGTGTTCGATACGGATGCGGGCCGAGTAGGGATCCAAGTATGCTACGACGTGGAGTTTCCAGAGTTATCACGGATCATGGCTGAAAAAGGGCTGGATATTTTGTTTGTACCATTTTGGACTGACACAAAAAATAGCTATTTAAGGGTGAGGCACTGTGCGCAAGCTCGTGCGGTTGAAAACGAATGCTACGTGGTTATCGCAGGAAGCGTTGGCAACTTGCCACAGGTAGAAAGCCTAGATGTGCAGTACGCGCAGTCAGCGGTGTTGACGCCATCGGACTTTGCTTTTCCTCATGATGCTGCACTCAACGAAGCAACACCAAATACGGAAATGCTGTTATTTAGTGACTTAGACTTAGATAAACTCAAAATATTGCATAGTGAAGGAACGGTGCGTAATTTACGAGACCGAAGAAAAGACCTGTATTCTGTGGAGTTGAAACAAAAATAGTATGGCGTGGGTTTATTTAATTATGGCTGGCTTGTTTGAAATAGGTTGGCCCGTTGGTCTGAAAATGGCTCAACAAGCCGATACTCGTTGGTTAGGCATAGTGATAGCCGTTGGTTTTATGGCCTTGAGCGGCTGGATGTTATGGCTGGCGCAAAAGCAAATTCCACTGGGTACCTCGTATGCGGTGTGGACGGGTATTGGCGCGGCAGGCACATTCTTAGTGGGTATCTTTTTCTACGGTGACCCAAGTAGTTTTATGCGCTACTTGGGCGTGTTACTTATCATCAGTGGGGTTGTGGTACTTAAGTTAGCATAACCAAAATAGCCGCAATGGCGATGAGTAAGAGTCCCATTGAGTCGCGCTTCTTTACCGGCGCTTTGAGCCATAAAAATGAGATAAGCAAAGTGAAAAACACTTCGATTTGGCCGAGTGTTTTCACGTAGGCTACATGCTCAAGGCTCATTGCGCTAAACCAACCTATAGAACCGATGCAACTGCTAACACTAATTGCCAGCGTCAGTTTACGACGTTGCCACAGCACGCGCCAAGAGTGTGGCTCGCGTATCGTCAAATACATACTCAACATCACAGTTTGGCAAACCAGCACTAACAGCAACACCCAGGCTGCACTGTGGGGGAAAGGTAGGCCCGATGCGATACTGGCTTCACGCACCCAAAGAGAAGTAAGCGCGAAGCTTGTTCCACAGGCAAGTCCTACTAGAGCAGTTTGACCATTGAAAGCACGCAGGCTAAACCCACTCAATAACAACACCGCGATGGCGCCGATAAAGACACCAAACCAACCGAGTAAAGTTAAGCTCGAGCCAAAAAAGAGTACGCCCAAAATCGCCGCCACGAGTGCCTCACTCTTCGCAAGTCCAGCACCTATGGCGTAATTATTTTGCTTAAACAGCACCACCATTAACCCCGTCGCGATGATCTGCATGACACTGGCCCCCAGCACAAAGGCTAAAAAGTCATCGTTAATGACGAGCGATTCTGCAGGAGCAATCTGGTAAAGGCTCCAAAGATATAACCCCGCAAGTGGGCTGGCTAAAATAAATCTTGCTAAGGTGACGCTGGTTGTGGAGGCGCTTTCACTCAATTTGCTTTGAAAAGCATTTCGCCATGCCTGAGAAAAAGCAGCTAGTAAGGTGAACAAAATCCACATGAGAGGTGACTCTACAATGCTCGAATGTGTATCAGCATACCGGATAGGAGAGAGTCTGAATAAATGAATTATCGTGATAGTGAAAATAATTCAATGTGTATTCAAGGTGCTACGGAAGCATTCTTGTGGTTGGCGTACTGCGACAATTTGCCACATGTTCAATTTTCAGTATCACGATATGATTAAGGTCGATGCTACAAGATTGGGCCATAGGTTAGGGTATTACGTATTCACTTATGGCTTTTCTTTTTAACGCTATTCTGCTCTACTGAGTTGAATAATCAAAAGGTTGAAGGAGTATCTTGTGGGTATACTAATCATCTGTGCAATTCTTGCTATCTTACTACCTTATTTTGCCAAAATTCCTGTGGCAGTGGCGATGAACAAAGAAGGGGGCTATGACAACAAGCTCCCGCGTGAACAGCAAAAGAAGCTGACAGGGCTGGGGGCAAGAGCATTAGCCGCACATCAAAACTGTTTTGAGTCATTAGCTGTTTTTGCTGTCGCCTTAGCCGTTGCGTTTGGCACCCAAACCTACACTTCTCTAGTCGAATGGCTAGCCATAGGCCATATTGTCGCTCGAGCATTATATTGTGTGCTGTATTGGGCGAATATTGACGTGCTGCGCTCCATCGTATGGGCGCTAGGACTCGGCTGTGCTATCGCCATTATTGTGGTGTGTGGTTTATAGTTGTCCTTTGCGTGACTCTACACTTAGGCTAATTTAATTAACCCTGCTGAAATCTCTTTCACTTCAGCGGAGTTAACCTCTAGTTGTGTCAATGCTAAGTTTGCGATACGCACTCGGTATAAGTCGATAACCCGATAACCACAGTGATGTGCCATTCTTCTGATCTGGCGATTGAGTCCTTGGCGTAACACTATTCTGAAGCGGTCATGTGCGATTTGTTCAACGGTACAGGGTAGGGTTATTTGGCCCTTCACTGGCACGCCGGCTGCCATTTTAAGGCAAAAACCTGGATCTAGAGGCTTGTCGACTTGCACCTCATATTCTTTCTCTTGATGATGGTCTGGGTGGATTAACTGCTGACACAGTGCCCCATCGTTGGTGAGTAGTAGTAACCCCCGGCTGTCTTTGTCTAACCGACCTATTGGATAAACACGACACGATTTAGGTAGTACATGATAGATACTAGCCGGGTCATCTGGATTCACTTTGCAGTCTATACCAACAGGTTTATGGTAAACAAAGAGCCTTCTCGCTTGCGGGGGCGCGACCAGTTCACCATCGACCATAATGGAATCGGTCAAATTGATGTGATCTATGTGATTGGCCAAGCGACCATTTACGGTCACTCTTGCGCTGTCAATTAAGCGAGACGCTTGTCGCCTAGAGCAAACACCGCAGTGGCTGAGATATTTAGCCAAACGCATCGGATAGGACATAGACATTCACATGATCAAAATGAGATAACAGCGCGTATTGTAGGGCAACAGACTGTTTGGATCCATGTATGGGGAATATCAATGGCCATTGCGTTTTCAAAGTTAAAACAACATCAGCCGCTGCAAAAGGTAATAGTGCATTCCATTGATTTAGCGCTTTATCAAGTCAGTGTGCTTATTAATAACGTGGAATATTATGTCACGGAAGAAAATGGTGAGTTTTTAAAAGCACATAACCCGCTGCAAATTCAAAAACGCCTGCTTGATATTAGCTACATGGAAATGGTGATTAGACATCAAAGTGCTTATGACGAAATGGTAGGGCACTCAGTATCAGGCAATGACAATACATTAGAAGTGCCCTTTGGTCGTAATAACCTCTTCTAAGCGTTATCTGTGGTTCGTGAGCACTTCACTCACCGCAGTTGCAAAATCGCGGTGGTGAGCGATCCCCATGTTAATCAATCTAGTGTCTTTTAGAGCGCAATTTTGTGGTCTTGTGGCATCGTCACTCGGTTGGCTCAGCGGCACGAGATCTTGCGTCGGTAGTTGCAAAGCCTGCGCCATGACCTGCGCCATTTCATACTTAGTGAATGCTTGATTGCCACTGATATGAATAATCCCACCAAGGCTAGGCTGTGCGATAACATCCTTGAGAGTTAGCGCAATATCATTGACATGGGTGGGGTAGCGAATGGCCCAATGATCGTGACTTGAAGCGGGGTTGGCTAACAGCTGTTTTGCAATAACGGTTACCGCAGATTCTTCCAGCGTTTTTACCTCGCCGTATAAAACTGGCACTCGCACTATGGTGTGTAGTGCGCTGTCTGCCAGTATTGCACGCTCCGCAGCTTGCTTAGTTTGACCGTAGAAGTTCACAGGATTAGTGATATCTGTTTCAACATAAGGTGCTGAGGTACCGTCAAACACATAGTCGGTACTAATAAAGAAAAATCGAATATCTCTTTCGCGGCAGGCTTGGGCTAAGAACTCGGTTGCTGCAACATTAAGCGCAAGCGTGGCTGCTTGATCTCGCTCACATTGCTCTGGCCTACGCTCTGCTGCTGCGTGAATAAGTATCTCTGGGCCGTGATTATCTAAGAAATCTAAAACCGAATTGTGGTCAGCCAAGTCAAGTTTGTGAAGTGGCGCGGCTGCTCGGCTAAAGCCACATCCTAAAATCTCGTGGGTACTATTTAGCTCTTGGCAAAGTGCGCGGCCAAGTAAGCCCGTTGCACCAGTGATCATAACTTTAGACATAGAAAACAGCATCCTTTTTTGAAAGAGCCAGTACAGTAGCAAAGTCGGAAGAAAAACGACATATTTGTGTTGTGTGACTCTATTTTGGACAAGGAATCGAGTTACAGAAATGAATAATAAAAGTTTATTGAACCGTATGTGTTTTTGTTGATATAGACATCAAGCAGCAATGGGCGTGCCGAATTGTAGTTATCTGATTTTAGCTTAGTTTGAGAAGATGTAGAAGTCATCACTCCTACATCTCCAATTCGTTTAAGCCGTTTGTTCTGTCAGTGGCTTTTCAGATTGTTTTTCCCAATGCTTGGTTTTAAGACCAAGCACACCGACAAATACACCAATACCGATCGTAAATAATGCAATTTGCAGATAAAGGTTGGGCAAGTCTTCGATATTATTAGGATCAAAGCTACCAGCGAGCAGACCCGAGAAGATATTACCAATGGAGTAAGTGAGTACGAAAACCCCCATCATTTGCCCAGCAAAACGTTTGGGAGATAACTTACTTACTGCGCTCAACGCCACTGGGCTTAAGCAAAGTTCACCCACGGTGTGCAGAAAGTAAGTGGTTATCAACCACATTGGCGCTACTTGTAGGCCTTGGGCTGCATATTGGGAAGCGAAAAACATCACAATAAATCCGCTCGCCATGATGATAAGGCCAATCGCACATTTTACGCTATAGGTTGGCGTGATCATACGCTTGGCTAAGTTAATCCAAAGCGCTGCAAAGAAAGGTGATAAGATAATAATGAAAAAGGCATTGGCAGATTGAAACCAAGCTGTGGGAATACTAAAGCTGCCTATTAAGCGGTCCGTATAATCACGAGCAAAGAGGTTAAGCGAAGAGCCTGCTTGCTCAAAGCCAGACCAAAAGCAGGTAGAGGCAACGCAAACCAAAAAGAGAGCCCACATTCGGCGCTTTTCATTTTCATCTAGGTTTCCAGCAAAGTAGATATAACCATAGTACAAGAAAAACGTAATGGTGAAAGCGAAGGCTACATACTTTGCCAGTACCACAGGGTTTATCACTAATACGCCAGTAAATGCAGCAATGGTAACTGCTGCGACAGCCGCAATTGCAAGGCCTATAGCACTCCATGCTTTTACGCTCTCTTTTCCTTTCATGGGGTTAGTTGGCTCGTTACCGACAGTGGCAATATGTTTGCCTGTTAAACGATACGTGATAAGGCCGACTGCCATACCGACAGCCGCTGCGCCAAAGGCCCAGTGCCAGCCGACATTTTCCATAAAGTAGCCGCACACCATATAACCAATCACAGAGCCTAAATTGATCCCCATATAATAAATGGCGTAACCACTGTCACGACGATTATCCTCATCATTATAGAGCTGCCCAACCATGGCACTGATGTTTGGCTTTAATAAGCCCGTACCACTGGCAACAAAGATAAGGCCCACAAAAAAAGAAAACTCGCTAGGAATGGCGAGAATAATGTGGCCACACATGATGATGATCCCGCCGTACCAAACCGCGCGTTGACCACCAAGGAGGCGGTCGGCTATCCATCCGCCAGGTAACCCTAAGAAATAAACCGAACCAGTGTAGAGGCCATATATTGCGGCTGCAGATGCGACAGTAAAACCAAGGCCTTCTTGTTGTAAGGTTGCCGTCATGAAAAGCACTAACATGGCACGCATGCCATAATAACTCATTCGCTCCCACATCTCGGTGAGAAACAGTGTAAACAGACCTTTTGGATGACCAAAAAAGCCTGTGTCACTTGTTGTGTCCTGTGATGACATATTTCACTTCCATTATTATCGTTTTTTGGAAGTCAATATTAGTACGTTATTCAAGCACCGAATGCAACCGCATGAAAGGAAACATTACATCATCTTTTTTAACATTTGTATGTCATCGATTTCCACATTGGCTAATCCTTTGTACTGGTATGGTGCAAAGTGATTGCGAAGCCAAACACTAGGGCAGCCAGCACGGTGTGCTCCTTGTACATCGGTATCTAAGCTATCGCCAACATGCAGAAGTTGATGTGGTGCAAGGTTAAAATGCTGGCAGGCAAGCTGGTAAAGCTCAGGGTGAGGTTTAGCGCGGCCATCAATTCCAGCGCGAAGCACTAAGTCAAAACTATCGCGAAGATTAAATTTATCTATCTCGACATTACCATTAGTGATAGCAATAATGTGATATTGACTGCGTAACTGAGCAAGCAGGCTGATGACGGCGTCGCTGACCGTGATATTACTGCGGGCATCGGCAAAGGCTTGGTAGGCACGTAGTGCGTGCTGTCTACTTGTTGCGGTATCAAAGCCCAGTGCCGTGAAGCCCCATTCAAGTGCCACTTGACGCCACTTTGTCACATCTTCTGCAAGCGCACTGTTTTGTTTGAGCGTTTCGTTTCGACATTGAGACCAGAATGATCGCCCCCTCGCTTGCCACTCGGGAATAGTATTCAGGTGCGCTGTCATGGCGTTAACGGCCGCAATGATAATAGGCCTGTTGTCGTATAGTGTATCGTCTAAATCAAAACTGATGGCGGCAATGTCTGAAATGGGCTTATTGAATCTCATTGTTACTCGTCTTTTTGCTTTTTCGCTCTTGGGTGAGCGCTATCATACACTTTTGCTAAATGTTGAAAATCTAAATGGGTGTAGACCTGAGTGGCTGATAAGCTGGCATGTCCAAGCATCTCTTGTACCGCGCGCAAGTCACCGCTGGATTCTAGCATGTGGCTGGCGAACGAGTGCCTCAGTTTATGGGGGTGAATAGGTGTACTAACCCCTTGTTTCAGACCCCATTCTTTCATTCTTGCGCGGACATGGCGAGGACTGATCCGGCGCTTTAATTTGCTCACAAAAAGCGCGGGTTCTTCCAATGTTGCAAATTGCGGCCTTATTTTGAGCCAATCAGCTAGTGCGTTTAGCGCTTTACCACCGACAGGCACAACACGCTCCTTGCCGCCTTTACCAAGCACGCGTATTTCACCGTCTTTGACATCCAATAGGTTTGCGCCAATCAACTCGCTTAATCGCAAACCACTAGAGTACATTAATTCCATCATGGCCTTATCACGAATGGCAAGCGCATCATCTGCCTGAATTTCCAGAAGTTGTCCCATTTGGTCAACATCAAGGTTCTTTGGGAGTGGCTTTTGAAACTTAGGCCCTCGGATCCCTTGCGCGGGATTGACGACTGCCTGTTGCGATTGTGACTTGAGCTTGAGAAATTTATATAAGCTCCGAATACAACTGAGCTTAAGGTTGATGGTTCTTGGGCTGTAATTTTGACCGCGAAGCTTCATGCTGTAGCGGCGAATTTGCTCGCCACTGACTTCTAGCCAAGAAGAGGCGTGGTCACAAAAATACTGCGCTGCTTGAATAAGCTGAGTGTTGTATTGGGTTAGTGTATGTTCTGAGTAGTGCTTTTCGTGGCGCAAGTGTGCCATAAAGGCGGTTACTGGTTGCGTCCAATCTTCCGATAGTGGTGTTAGGCTCATGCCAGCGCTTCGAGCTTAAGCGATAATGTTTGAATAAAAGCCGTGATCAACATATTGTCGTGTTGTGGCGAAAAGTGTTCTGGTGAGCGGCTGGCAAAAGCCAGAATAAAGCGACCTTTGTCTGACGCATCAACGCGGTAAAGTGCTACCGATCCTACTTCAATATCGGCAAACAAGAGTTTAGCTTGTGACTGACTGAGTCGTCCTAAGTAGCAGTTGTTACTGCTCAGTTTAGCTGACACGAGTTCCAAAAGCGTATCATCGATGTTGATGAGTTTACATGCTTGGATGTCCGGGTGGTCCTCAAAGCGCTGCGCTAACGTATGATTGATTGCACTCAACTCAGTACAACGCATGATAGCCAATTGGCATTCACTCAATTGCTTGAAAACCAGCTCGTTGGCTTTTGCATAATGGACCATGTCTTTGATCTGCTGCTGTAGTGAGTTGACTTCATCGCGGAGCATCCGCTGTTGGTGCAAAGCAAGGTTTGGAAGCCCTTGCTGCTGGTGGTGTAGCTGCAAATCCAATAGCACATAAGGGTGCCTGAGCAAAAAATCAGGATGCTTGCGCAGGTACTCAATGACTAATTGTTCAGTCGAATTTGCTTCTTTTATGGTCATATTGCGATTTGCCCATCAAAAACATGCTCCGCCGGTCCGGTCATTTTCACTACTTGACCTTGACCGCCCCAACGCACTTGAAGACTGCCACCTGGTAGGTCGACCCTAACGGTTTCTTCTAACTTGCCTTGCATTATGCCTGCAACTACGGCAGCACATGCTCCTGTGCCACAGGCAAGCGTTTCGCCAGCGCCGCGCTCCCAAACACGTAGCTTAACGTATTCACGAGAAATCACTTCCATAAAGCCAATATTGGCCTTTTGTGGGAAACGTTCATGGTGTTCAAGGAGTGGTCCAAGTGTAGCTACCTCTGCGGTTTCTACACTATCGACAATAATCACGCCATGAGGATTGCCCATAGAAACCGCGCTACAAAACACCGTATGTTCGTCGGCTCTTAAAATATAGGTGTTTTCTTGTTTGTTTGCACGAAACGGAATGGCTTGTGGGTTAAAGTTTGGTTTGCCCATATTCACGGTAACTTGGCCGTCTTTTTCGGTATAAAGGGTGATATTGCCGCCCTTTGTAGAGACACAAACCTTGTGTTTGTTCGTTAAGCCCTTCATGCGGACAAAACGAGCAAAACAGCGAGCACCGTTACCACACTGCTCAACTTCGTTACCATCGGCATTGAAAATACGATAATGAAAATCTAAGTCCGGGGAATAAGGCGCTTCAACCATCAACAGCTGATCAAAGCCAATTCCAAAGTGGCGATCTGCTAACTTCTTAATTTGGTCTCGAGACAAAAACACATTTTGGGTGACATTATCTATCACCACAAAGTCGTTGCCTAAACCATGCATTTTTGAAAAGTTTATAAACATAGAGTGGTTATCTTTTGGTATAAAACCATGGCCTCACTTTACTAATACTTTGCCATGGATACCTCGACTAGGGAAGCTGCTTGGCATTAAGCCTTGTTTTGCATCCCTAGGATGTATCCAAGTCGGATTATTGTGGCAGTAGTTGCTCAAATTGCCACAGAGATTCTAGCGGCTCTCTTTGGCGGATTAGATGGTGTTGGTTGTTATCAACCATGACCTCTGCACAGCGGGGGCGTGAGTTGTAATTTGAACTCATGGTAAAGCCATACGCGCCTGCACTGCGCTGTACTAATAAGTCGCCAGCCTTAATTTTAAGTACTCGGTCTTTACCTAGAAAGTCACCCGTTTCACACACTGGACCAACCACGTCGTAATTTATCGCGTCAACGTCGTCTCGCGGTGTGGCTGGTACGATATTTTGCCAAGCCTGATAAAGCGATGGTCGTAACATGTCGTTCATACCAGCATCAACAATGGCAAAATGCTTATGCTCGGTTGGCTTAATAAATTCGACTTTAGTCACCAACACACCGGCATTGGCAGCAATCGCTCGACCAGGCTCAAAAATGAGTTCTAGATCATTGAGCTGCGCCAATCGCGCTTTAATCTCTGCAGCGTAAGCACTTGGATGCGGCGGTTTTTCACCGTCATAGGGCACGCCAAGACCGCCACCGATATCGAGGTGATGCAAGTAAATTCCCGCTTTTTCAAGTTGAGAGATTAGAGCCAGCACTTTATCTAACGCCGCTAAAAATGGATTAACCTCAACCAACTGAGATCCGATATGAAAGTCGATCCCAACCACTTTTAAACCCGGTAGGGCATACGCGAGCTGGTAAACATCAAATGCGGCTTTGATATCAATACCAAATTTGTTCTCTTTTAACCCGGTTGAAATATAGGGGTGAGTTTTTGCATCGATATCTGGGTTTACACGCAATGAAATTGGCGCAATTTTATCCAGTCTGGTTGCCACTTCACTGATGCGGTGAAGCTCTGCAATTGACTCAACATTAAAGCATTTAATCCCAGTCTCAAGCGCAAACGCAATTTCATCTTCCGTTTTCGCAACACCAGAAAAAACGACTTTTTGAGGATCTCCCCCTGCTTTTAGCACTCGCGCAAGTTCACCCTTCGACACGATATCAAAACCAGAACCAAGCTGAGCCAAGACATTCAACACGGCGATATTTGAATTCGCCTTTACTGCGTAGCACACTAAGTGGGGATGACCGGCTGCGGCATCCGTAAAAGCGTGATAATGCCGCGTTAAAGTCTTCTTCGAGTAGACATAGCAAGGAGTGCCATATTGCTCGGCGATTGTGGTTATGGCGACATCTTCAGCGAATAACTCGCCATCTTGATAATTGAAATAATCCATTTTAACGCTCCTGTTGTTCTGCTTCAGGCTGGTTTGCTTGTGCTGCTTTCGGTTGGTTTGGTTTTTTAGCCTGTTGTTCAGGCAAATAAAGCGGACCGCTTTGACCGCAACCCGATAATCCGATTAAAGTAGTAAAAACAAGTGCCGTTACGCTAAATTTATAAGGTGTCGCTTTCATTAGATAATTCGTGTCAGTGCCTTTATAATCGCAGAGTAACAGAATTGATAAAAAAAGCAGCTTTTCGCTATTGAAATTTCGTCTTCATCAAATTGCTCAAATAGCGAGTTAAGCTTAGGCACCATGCCGCAGTGCGTCAGTAAGAGGAAATCACGATGACAGAAAGTGAATATCATGAGTTAGCCGATGCGCTAATGTTGACTATTGAAGAGCAGATCGATGATTGTGACGCTGATTTAGATTACGAATCAGCATCGGGAATTCTAGAAATTATTTTCCCTGACAAGAGCAAAATTGTTATCAACAAACAAGCACCATTGCACCAAGTCTGGGTGGCGACTAAGTTTAATGGTCATCACTTTGAGTTGCGTGGCGATCAGTGGATTGATAATCGCTCCGGTGCTGAGTTTTGGCAATTTATGAGCGACGCGGCGACTAAACAGGCAAATATCGCAATAGAGTGGCAGCACGATTAATGTTGGAGTTTGTAGATTATCCTGCCAAAGGACAACATAAAGCGAGTATTATTTGGCTCCATGGTTTAGGCGATTCAGGAAACGGCTTTTTACCCATTGCCTCTGAGTTAAACCTGCCTGAGGAATTGGGTGCACACTTTATTTTTCCACATGCACCAGAGCAGCCGGTCACCATAAATGGTGGTATGGTGATGCGTGCATGGTATGACATTAAATCATTTGATCTGGATAAAAGAGCGGATGAGCAAGGTGTGCGAGACTCATCAGCTCAGGTTGAAGCGTTAATTCAGGCACAGTTAGATAAAGGTATTCCAGCTAACCGCATTATCTTAGCTGGATTTTCTCAAGGGGGCGTGATCGCGCTCCATCTTGCACCGCGTTTAACTGTTAAATTGGCTGGTGTCATGGCACTATCAACTTATATGTGTGTGCCTGAAAAACTCAGCGCAGAAGCACAGCAAAGCGAGCTCACTATTTTTATGGCGCATGGCAGTGCTGATCCTGTCGTGCCTATGTTTGCAGGTGAGCACGCATTTAACACGTTACAACAGCAAGGCTATGAAGTGAGCTGGCAAGACTACCCAATGGAGCATCAGGTCTGTCTTGACGAGTTAAAAGCCATTCGCGCTTGGTTAATTACGAGACTGAGCGATTAATATTAAGTGGTATAAGGTACTGGTGACAGATACAGGAGCAAAGCAATGTCACAAAAGATTGTCATAAAAACGTCGGTGAGTAAGCAACCCTCAGAGCCCTCAGCGGTGACCTATCAATGGCACTGGAAACGCATTTTTATGGCAACGGCAGCATTTGCTGGCATTGCGACCGCGGGGGTTTATGGTGTCGTGAATAACGTCAATGCAGATGAAGATGATACCCAAGTGGCAGTACCTATGCATGCCACCATTGCGCAAACCGATACATCACTGAATGACTCTCCTGAATCAGTAGACTCTAATGAAGAGCGTGAGGGCGAGCAGCTAAGTGCGGATACCTCACCTGATACCGTTTTAACGACGCCCTCAATAGAGGTCGCTCAAGTCATTGCACTAGACCAAGAACAGCAACAAGCTTCTGAAGAAACAGAAACAGAAACAGAAACAGAAACAGAAACAGAAACAGAAACAGAAACAAGGGCTGAAGCTAAAAATCAATTTGATGCTGAAGCGCGCATAGCCAGTGTCGCGCTAGGGGCAAAAATCGACACGCAATTTATCAGCCGCGCTGTACTCACTACTATGATTGATGACCGCGAACCAACGAATGTGTTGAAAGAGGTAATTGCGACCACTCAGTTTAGTGACAAGCTGTACTTTTTCACTGAAGTGCACGCGCTTAAGGATCAAGTGGTGTCGCACCTGTGGTTTCATCAAGACGAGCTGATGGCAGAAGTGGAGCTGCCGATCCAAGCCGCGCGCTACCGTACTTATTCAAGTAAGAACGTCATGCCGAGTCAAACCGGAGATTGGCGTGTTGAGGTGGTGACGCAGTCTGGACAACTGCTTGCCCAAAAGACGTTCCGCATTGTGGATAATAGTCAGCAATAATCTTACTCGCAGTATTGTGTATGGCAGCATGTGACTGACTGCCATCACCACATAGTTAACTATTTGCAGCGGCAATAACGCTGCAATAAATGAAAGGCAAATCATGACAGAACAAGTTTCCATATTACGTATTGCAACGCGCAAAAGTGCTTTGGCGCTATGGCAAGCCGAATTTGTTAAGGCAGAGCTTGAAAAACACCATGCGAATCTAAAAGTAGAGCTTGTGCCGATGTCGACGAAAGGCGACAAGATCTTAGATACACCACTGGCAAAAATTGGCGGTAAAGGGTTGTTCGTCAAAGAGCTTGAGCAGGCCATGTTAGAAGGGCGCGCAGATATTGCAGTGCATTCAATGAAAGATGTACCTGTTGATTTCCCTGAAGGGCTCGAGCTGCATACTATTTGCGAACGCGAAGACCCAAGAGACGCGTTTGTGTCTAATACTTATACCTCACTGGCAGAGTTGCCTGAGGGTGCTGTGGTTGGCACATCAAGCCTGCGTCGCCAATGTCAAATTCGAGCAGCACGTCCGGACTTAATCATTAAAGACTTACGCGGTAATGTGAATACTCGCCTAGCCAAGCTAGATGCGGGTGAGTTTGATGCCATTATTTTGGCCGCCGCGGGACTTATCCGTTTAGAAATGGTGGATAGAATCGCAAGTTACATTGAACCTGAGGCTTCATTACCGGCCAATGGTCAAGGCGCTGTCGGCATCGAGTGTCGTAGCGATGATGCTCAAACTAAAGCATTCCTCGCACCACTGGAGCACACTGATACACGTATTCGTGTACTTGCCGAGCGGGCGATGAACCGCCGTTTGGAAGGAGGGTGTCAGGTTCCTATAGGTGCTTACGCCGAAGTCTCGGGCGATCAGGTGCACTTGCGCGGTTTAGTAGGTGCTGTCGATGGCAGCGAAATTTTGCGTGGCGAATGCTCAGGTATGGTTGCAGAGGCTGAGCAACTTGGAATTCAATTGGCAGAATCCTTACTTGCGCAAGGTGCAGATAAAATTCTTGCTGAGGTTTATAGGGACGCTTAAATGAAAGTTGTGCTAACTCGACCCGTTGGCAAATCAGAGCCTTTATCTGAGTTGCTGACACAGCAGCAAATTAGCTCAGTGATTTGCCCAGTATTGCAGCTTAACGAAGTGGCGGTGAGTGACACCGCCAAAGCAATGATAAGCGAAGCCGAGTTAGCTATTTTTGTCTCGCCAGATGCGGTGCGATACTTTCACCAATTAGAAGTACCATTAGCTGGACATTGCGCAGCTTTTGCTGTTGGCGAAGGCACGGCCGATGCTATCCAGCAGACCCTAAATATCAAGGCTAAATACCCTAAACAACCTGATTCCGAAGGCTTGCTTGCACTCCCGCAGCTGTCCTCTGTTGAGGGCAAGCGTGCATTGTTGGTCAAAGGGAAAGGCGGGCGTCCCGTTATTGCGCAAACTTTAAAAGCGCGGGGGGCCATCCTTGACAGTTTGGTGGTTTATGAACGCGTTGCCGTAAAAGACAATGCAGATGGCTGGTTAGACCACTGGCGAAGCCAGCAGATTGAAGGTATAGTCATTACCAGTAATAGTGCAGCGGATGCGATTTTTAATACGCAGTCGTCAGCAAGTAAAGATTGGTTGGCTCAGCGCACTTTCTTTGTTGTGAGCCAACGTATTGCTGAGCATGTACAGCAATCCTATAACATCGAACAGTCTCAAATTGTGGTATGTCATGGCCCTGATAATCGTGCCATCGCAGGGAGTATCATCGACTATACCAAGCAGCAAGGGCGCAAAATGACTCAGTCTGAATCGCAAACAAAGAATACAAATACCCAGCAAGCTGCAAAAGCAGCAGAGCAAACCGTAACGCCACATCACGCTAAGGCTGGTGTGAGTAAGGTTGCGCTCCTTGCATTATTAGTGGCACTGGGTAGTGGCGCTGGTGCTGGCTATGTTTATTTGCAACAGCAACAACAGTTGCAACAAGCGTTGTTAGCTAACCAAGCGATTAACGCTGAAAATCAGCTACTAAACACACAGCTGAGTGGCGCTAAATCGCAACTTCAGCGAGTAGAAAATGTGCTTGATTCGTTGCAAGACAATGTCGCAAAGCGATTGGCTGAGCAGCAGCAACATGTGGAAACCCAGCTAACGCAGACGCTTGCCAAGGCGCAGCAGCAAGTAAGCGGTGCCGTGGCCTCTGAGGCATTGTATTTACAGCGCCTTGCTGCATTTAAGGTCGCGGCAGAGCAAGATTATCTTGGCGCAATCGCTATTCTGCAGCGCTTGCAAGAGAGCTTAGAGTCTGAGTCCAACACGGCTGCTGTTCAGCAGGCGATTGCTAAAGATATTGCCGCTTTGAAGGCCTTGCCTAAGCCACAAACGGAGTCACTTTACTTTGAGCTTCATGGTTTATTGTCTCAAGTTGATACGCTAACGATCAAAACCAAGCAGATTCCGCAAAAGGCAGCGAGTGAAGATGCTGCGCTATCGCAACAGGTTGATGATTGGCAAGCGAACTTAAAGCGCTCTTGGCGGGGGTTGGTTGATGACTTTATTACCATACGTCATCATGATGAAGTGGTGATAGACCCACTGCTCGATAAAAACGAGCAGCTGCTTATACGCACGCAGCTGCGTGCTTATTTAACCCAAGCACAAACCGCATTAATGGATCAACAGGCGAGCATTTACTTCAGTGCGCTTGATAGTGCAGCCGACACATTGGCGCGTTATTTTGATACGCAACACGCGCCTGTGAGCGCGATGCAGCAGGCTTTAAACAAGCTGAGCCGCAGTGAAGTTCAGCGCCAAGAGTCGATTGAGCTTGCCACCCCAGCAGCAGTAAAAGGGTGGCTAAAATGATGGCAAAAATCATCACCTTCGCGCTTATCTTTATCGCGCTAGCCGCCAGTCATTTGCTCATTGATGAGAAAGGCTATGTGTTGATCTCTTTCAATCAAACCACGATTGAAGGCAGCATAGTGTCTTTCACTATCTTGTTGTTGCTTGTCATCACCGCTTTAGTGTTGTTGGGTAAGGTAGTGCGTTGGTCGTGGCATCGCCTAGTCAATACGAAAGGTCATTTTTCCAGAAAGCGCAAACTAAAAGCGCAACAAGCATGGAACGAAAGTTTGTGGCTATTTATTAACGGCGAAGTGGAACAAGCCGCAACTTTGTTGACGAAAACGCCGCAGCCGGATGAACGCCAAGACTATGTGCGTGCCATCGCAGCCAAAGCGGCGTTAAAACAAGGAGATATTGTCAAAGCGAATACGGAGCTAGAAGCAATATCAGATGACAACCAAGGGCAGCTCGCGGCACTATGGCTAGAGGCAAATAATAGTGAACAGGCGTTGGCTTTACTTGATGATAAAATGTCTGCGGCTAAACCAACTTCTGCGGTGCTTAGCGGTTACATTTTAGCTTGCCTACAGGCTAAGCAACCCGAGCTGGCCGCTGCACAAATCGCGAAGTGGCACAAAAAGCTCAACTGGAGTGATACACAGTGGCAGAGTGTGTTCGAGCGCATGTTTGTGATAGCCCCAGAGCAAGCAGACACTTTGTTTAATATGCTACCTAAGGCAGTAAAAGCGCATGCAATACCTGCTCTTAATAAGGTGAAGCTGCAACAGGGACGCATAGCGGAAGTGTTGGGCGAGCTCAAGAAGCTGCTTAAACAAGGTCAATATCACCAGTTGGCGGACTATCTGCAACACAGCACGCAAAGTAGTAATGAACTCAAATTAGCACTGCAGCAGCAATTGAAAAAACATCCAGATGACAAGGAGTTGCTGTTCTCATTGGCTTGCCTTTGCAATGCTGAGGGGGATTATGAACTTGCTGCGAAGATCTTTGATTCTTTAAGCGCAAACCCTTGGGAAGCGCGCTGGAGTAAGCAAGCTCAGCTCGCCTACGAAAAAATGCATACCTACGAGAAAGCGTATTTAATCGCAAAATCGTAACGAAAAGCCTGCGCAGCAATGTGCAGGCTTTTTTGTACTAAAGTTAGTTATACTCAATTCTGACATATGTCCTTGCTATCTCAGTTTAGGTGCGTATGATCCCAAAAATTTTAACTGCAAATCGAGTCTCTTATGATCAATAACACACTCCCACTATTAGATTTACATCGCCACTTAGATGGTAACGTTCGTGCTACAACGATTTTAGAACTTGGCCAGCAGTTTAATATGGATTTACCAGCAACGGATCTCGAAGGTCTACGCCCGCATGTTCAAGTGTTGGACAATGCACCTAATCTAATGGCGTTTCTTGAAAAACTAGATTGGGGCGTAAAGGTACTAGGTGACTACGATGCTTGTCGCCGTATTGCGATTGAAAATGTTGCCGACGCAGTTGCACAAGGTATTGATTACACTGAGCTAAGGTTTAGCCCTTACTACATGGCAAAAACCCATAATCTACACCCGCAGGGCGTTGTTGAAGCCGTAGTCGACGGTGTACAAAGTGCAGTTAAAGGCCAAGACATTAAGGTTAACCTGATCGGGATTATGTCACGCACATTTGGTGTTGAGAAATGCCAATATGAGCTAGACGCGCTACTTGCCTTTAAAGAGCAGTTGGTTGCGATTGACCTCGCGGGTGACGAGCTGGGCTTCCCGGGCGAGCTGTTTATTGAACATTATAAGCAGGTTCGCGATGCTTACCTTGGTGTGACGGTACATGCTGGCGAAGCTGAGGGCGCGGTAAGTATCTGGCAAGCCATTAAAGAACTTGGTGCAACACGTATCGGTCACGGAGTTAAAGCAATCCATGACCCAGCTCTGATGGACTATTTACGTGATAATCGTATCGGGATCGAGTCTTGCCTAACCAGTAATATCCAAACAAGTACTGTCGAAAGTTTAACCACGCATCCATTGAAAGCATTTTTAGATCATGGTGTATTGGCAACCATCAATACCGATGACCCTGCGGTTCAAGGTATCGAGTTGGACAACGAGTATAGCCATGCAGCTGCGGCGGCAGGTTTAGATTTGAGTGATATCCATAAAGCGCAGCGCAATGCGGTTGAGATTGCCTTTTTAAGCGAAGCTGATAAAAAAGCGTTGCTTGCAAAGAAAGCGTAGGCTGAAATTGCTGTGTGGGATCACCCCGCACAGCTAAGATAACTCTCTTTTAGCGCCGCAACGACTTGGCTACGTGTCACAATTCCAATCACTTTGCCTTCATTGAGTACGGGATAAACCTTAGGACTATTTTGCTGCATACGTTGTGCAAGGTCGACAACGGTTGTTGCAGCTTCGATACTGAGGGCAGGCGTAGCCAGTAAGTCTCTCAGCTGTACTTTACCATCACAAAAGTAGCTGGAATTAAGCAAAGGCTTGAGTAGCTGCTGCTCTGAAATAAATCCAACAAGATGACGCTGTGCATCTATCACTGGCGCACCAATTAAATGATGCTTTTGTAGCAAACTAATCGCGTCGGTTAGTTCGGTCTCGGCGGTTAACTGTGGGAAATCGGGTGACATGATGTCACGAACATAGAGTTTACTCATCATATTTCTCGCGGTGTTTGTGTGTAATATGAGAGTAGCGGGTGAGACTGCTTTGGTAAAATGGATTGTTTTGATTGGTTCGTTCTGTTTTTCCAATGTGTGACTAAACACCTGCCACACATTGGATAAATTGCTATTAAATAACTTGGCTTAAGTTACTTAACCTGAGGTTTGGATAAGGAATGTTCCAACTCATTGTTTCTAAAGCACAACTTAGTTTTTTCCTTGTCTAGCCAGAGAGTTTTAGGGAAAATAAGGCGAATTTACGCACCAATAGCTGGCTATTGGAAGTGAATTCAACGCAGTTAGCGCTAAAACTGGCTGCTAGAAAGGCATTAATTATCCGCAGCTCAGGTTACTTAATAAACGCAAAAGCGTCGGCGTACATAAAGTCGCGCTCAGCTCCATGATTGATAAAGTCATCACGCACGATACCTATCATGTCAAAGCGGCCAGCCATATAAATACTGTACGGTTCTAAAGAAACGATATCTTTCATCACAGCCTGATGAACGAAGCCGCGATGGCCTTGCCATGCCTCACTGGCATTTTCTACCACAGGAATAAACTGAAAGTGTTTATTTGAGGCGGCCCAAGCTTCCATCTCCGCTTTTGCATATAGCGCAGATTCTTCTTTTACACCCCAATAAAATAAAACAGGTTGGTCGTAACCTGTTTCAGCCAAGTGATCGGCCATAGATTTGACATAAGAAAACCCAGTGCCGCCGGCAAGTAGAACTAGTGGACGCGCTTGATCAACACGGATCTGAGATACGCCAAGACCAACTTCTAATGCAACGGTTTGCTTTGTATCAAAAGCGTTACGTAGGTGATCTAGTGATTGCATGGCATAAGAGTCTGCGCCAGAAGCACCGATATGTAACTCTAACTGCTCTGTTTTTGAAGGGCTGCTGGCAATCGAGAAAGCACGTTTGTCTTTTTCACCAAGTACCAATTGCAGATACTGGCCGGCTTCGAATTGCACCGCTTCTTCAGGTTTTAATATAACTTTGTGAACAAATTCCGTAAGAGGTGTAATTGAGACAACCTCTGCTGCTAATACTTGCATGTGTTACCTTTATTAAGCACGTGGCTAAAGTCTGTGCACTCTAGCATAGCTGAGTGCACAATGTTAGATGATATATGTCATTTGATGGTGATCCCTAGGGTATCCCAAATTTCGTCAACGCGTTGTTTAACCTTGGGATCCATAACGATAGGCTCGCCCCATTCACGGTCGGTCTCACCCGGCCACTTGTTGGTTGCGTCCATACCCATTTTAGAACCAAGTCCGGACACAGGGGAAGCAAAATCGAGATAATCAATAGGCGTGCTTTCAACTAAGGTGGTGTCTCTTGCGGGATCCATACGTGTTGTTATCGCCCAAATCACATCATTCCAGTCGCGAGCATTTACATCATCATCACAAACAATGACAAACTTGGTGTACATAAATTGTCTAAGGAAAGACCATACGCCCATCATCACGCGTTTAGCATGACCTGGATACTGCTTTTTCATGGTGACGACCGCCATGCGGTATGAGCAGCCTTCTGGTGGAAGGTAAAAATCGACGATTTCCGGAAATTGCTTTTGTAAAATCGGCACGAATACTTCGTTGAGCGCAACACCAAGAATAGCTGGCTCATCAGGCGGGCGGCCCGTATAAGTGCTGTGATAAATAGGATCTTTGCGATGTGTCATATGAGTGACAGTCATTACAGGGAAGTCGTCAACTTCATTGTAGTAGCCGGTGTGATCGCCATATGGGCCTTCTGGCGCGAGCTCGCCCGGTTGAATATATCCTTCTAAGACGATTTCGGCACTCGCTGGTACTTGCAGTTCGTTTGAAATTGATTTAACAACCTGCGTCTTACTACCACGCAGTAGACCTGCAAATGCGTATTCGCTTAGCGTATCTGGAACTGGGGTTACCGCACCTAAAATCGTCGCGGGATCAGCGCCAAGTGCAACAGATACCGGATACGGTTCGCCGGGGTGCTCTTTGCACCACTCCTGAAAATCAAGCGCACCGCCACGATGTGATAGCCAGCGCATAATAATTTTGTTTTTACCCAATAGCTGTTGACGATAAATCCCTAGGTTCTGACGCTTTTTATAAGGACCTTTGGTTACCGTTAACCCCCATGTAATTAAAGGTGCGGCATCACCAGGCCAGCAATGTTGAATAGGTAGTTTAGTGAGATCAACCTCATTATCGCTCAGTACAACTTCCTGACATGGGGCTTTTTTCACTTCTTTGGCTGGCATATTCAACACTTGTTTGAATACCGGTAGCTGGCCAATGGCTTCTTTAATTCCCTTCGGTGGATCGGGTTCTTTTAAAAAAGCGAGTAACTTGCCGACTTCTCTTAGTTCACTGACATCGCTTTGTCCCATCCCCATTGCGACGCGCTTTGGTGTGCCAAATAGGTTAGCCAGTACCGGAATGTCATAACCAACAGGGTTTTCAAATAGGATAGCGGGTCCACCTGCTCGCAGCGTTCGGTCTGCAATTTCAGTCATTTCTAGTTTGGTGGAAATGGGCTGCTTGACGCGAACAAGTTCTCCTTGTTTTTCAAGCTGGGCTATAAAATCTCGTAAGTCTTGGTATTTCATCGGCGCACTGTGAGTTGAGTTTGGCCTAGTATATCAACTAGGCATATTTTTCCTAGCTGTACGGATGGGATGGTGAAAAGGTTTAGTGACTCACTTTTGCGTCTACACTATTGCGAAATAGACTACACTTTCAGAGCGTATCGGCTTGTCAGTACGCCGGAGCAAGTGTATAAATTGTTATAAAAAGATGTGTGTGTTGAGTTGTTTTGATATGAAACAAGCAAAAATCGACTTTCGATGTAGCTCACATACCCTTTGCGCTATAGTCGCCGCGGTTGCATAAAACGATATCCTGAGGGGTCTGAGTTTGAAGTTGATGTCAAAATTGCTCGGGGGGCTGCTGTTGCCGTTTTGTATGACCGCACCAGCTCACGAGTTACCATATTATACTTTTTCTAATCATGGCGCGGTGATGTTGATCATCGAGCCCACGTCTGGAAAGATTTTAGATGCCAATAAAGCTGCTGCCGCATTTTATGGCTACAGCGAGGCTATATTAGAATCGAAAGCCATTCAAGATATCAACTTATTTACTGCCGAGCAGGTTGCTAATGAACGTCAAGCGGCATTAAATGAAGGCCGCAATTATTTTATCTTCCAACATCAAACTGCAGACGGTAGTACTAAAACAGTGAGTGTTCACTCAACGCCGTTTGAAGATAGCGATGGTAAACCAAGGTTACTTTCTATCATTCAAGATATGAGTGAGCAGCGTAAGCTACAGCAAGATCTTTGGCATTACCAAGCCAATCTTGAACAACAGGTCATGCTGCAGACTGAAAAAATCAAGCAAGCCAATATGGTACAGGTCATTTTGTTAACTGCGGTAATTGCTGTGCTTATTCTATCGATGGCGGTATTGATGACCGTTTTGGTCAGGCTAAGGCGCTCCAATCAGCGAGCACAAGACCAAGGTGCGAAACTCAGTGCCATTTTTGATGGTATTAAAGCATATCTGGTGTTTACGGATGAAACTCATCACATTGAAGCCGCTAATGGCTCAGTGTTAAAGGATTTTGATAGTTTAGAAGCGTTAAAATCAAAATCTATTTATACCTTATTTGATGTGCTTGATAGTGAAAAGCTGCTGACGGAAGGAACACTTGAGTGCCAACTCGATGCGCGTTTTGGCTATCGCAATGTGCGGGTTTCTTGTGCCCCGGTGGTAAGTGAAACACAAGCAAAACTGGGTTTTATCTATGTTATTCAAGATATTACGGAAGAGCTTGAGAACGAAAGAGAACAGCGCTTGGCAAGTACGGTATTTTCGACAACCTCTGAAGGTGTGTTGGTCTCCGACAAACATAATCAAATCCAAATGGTAAATCGTGCATTTAGCGAAATTACAGGCTTTGGCATGGATGAAGTGATAGGGGAGACTCCATCAATCCTGAACTCTGGACGTCACGATGAGCGCTTTTTCAACGCGTTATATGATGACTTGGTTAACAAAGGCCATTGGGAGGGAGAGATTTGGAACAAGCGCAAAAATGGTGAAATTTATCCGAGTTGGCTGCAAGTATCTGCAGTATTTAACGATGCTCGGGAAATTGATATGTATGTTGCGTTATTCAGTGATATTACCTCGAGAAAACGTAACGAACAGTTGATGTGGCAGCAAGCCAACTTTGATAGTTTGACAGGTCTTGCAAACCGCCATCATTATCACGTTAAATTTGATTTAGCGTTAAAACGAGCAGCTCAGCTAGAAGAGCGCTTTGCAATTTGTTTTATCGATCTTGACCGCTTTAAAGCAGTGAATGACACGCTTGGACATCATATTGGTGATCTACTACTCAAAGAAGCTGCAAACCGTATTAATGAGTGCGTGCGCAGTTCTGATACCGTTGCAAGATTAGGTGGGGATGAGTTCGCGTTATTGCTACAAGATATAAGTTCTATCAGTGATTTAGAGCAGGTTGCGACTAAGATTTTACGTGCACTAGCCAACCCTTTTCATTTGGAAGGGCACGAAGCTTATGTATCCGGTAGTATGGGGATCACGCTTTACCCAGATGACGGCACCGATCGAAAAATCTTGCTACGTAATGCCGATAGTGCAATGTATAAAGCGAAGGAGCATGGTCGCGACTGTTTTCAATTCTATACTTCAGCGATGCATCAACATGCCAAAGCGCGTAGCGTGTTAGAAAGTGCCTTGCACAAAGCGCTGTCTAATCGAGAATTATCACTGGTGTACCAACCTATTTTTTCACAGCTTGGTAGAGGCGACCTCGTTGGCTGCGAGGTGTTGTTAAGATGGAAAAGTGAGTTGCTAGGCCATGTTTCTCCAGAGCAATTTATTCCCGTTTGCGAAGAACTAGGGCTTATCTTACCCATTGGAGAATGGGTGCTGTATCACGCTTGTTCTCAAGTTAAAGCTTGGCAAGACAACTACGGTAGACCCTTATTTATTGCAGTTAACGTTTCTAGTATCCAGTTTAAACGCCAAGATATGGTTGCATTAGTAAGAAAAGTACTTAAAGACACCAGACTAGAAGCTAAATATCTGACATTGGAAATCACAGAGTCAGTACTAGTTGAAAACTCAGACAAAATATTGTCACAATTAAAAGCATTAAGAGAAATCGGCGTAGAACTGGCGATTGACGACTTCGGTACTGGATATTCGTCGTTGAGTTATCTCAAGCGCTTCCCGCTTTCTAAATTGAAAATTGATAGAACCTTTATTCGTGATTTACCTGAAGATGAAGAAGATAAAGCGCTCGTCAGTGCGATTATATTGATGGCGCATAAATTGAACTTAAGGGTCATTGCGGAAGGGGTTGAAACCCCCGCACAGTGCATGTTTTTAAAGAATTTACTGTGTGATATGACACAAGGCTATTTTCATTCTAAACCGGTGGCACAACAAGAGTTTGAAGCAAACGTTTTGACTGTGCAGTATCACAAGCAAAGTCACAGTTAACAGGGGTGGTCTTGGCATAACTTAGCCAGGGCTGTCTGTGCTTTATGATTACCTTGCTCTGCGGCAAGTTTAAGCCAGTGGATCGCTTTTTTAATGTCTTTTGCACCGCCTTCACCGTCGCGAAGCATTGTCCCATAGTTATATTGTGCCCAAGGGTTGCCGGTTTTAGCCGCTGCTGCAAATCCCGTTTTTGCTTCTTCAAAGTTTCCTTGGCTGTAAGCGTGAATTGCTTCTTGGTTCTGTGCAGAGATCTTAGGTCCATTATATAGTGGCTTCGGCTTTTTAAATCTTTGTCTAACAACGCCGCCGAGTACATGGATCCCTACAGGCCTGTATACGGAGACTATGGTTTCATCGTCAAGTAAGTCTAATAGATTGTCTTTTTCTAGCGTCAGCCTTTGTGGCTTAAAATAATGATCGGTCATTAGCATGCTGACACGGATATCTCGGGTGATGTTACGCATTGTTCGATAAGTGTAGGCACTTTCCTTCACTTCAATGTTGTCATCTGTCAGCTCAGTAATTTGTAATATCTGAAAAGCAGGATCATAAACTTGCCCAGTGTTCTTGCCAGCGTCAAAAATAATCAGGTCATCGATTTGTGGGGATGCTAAGTATGTTTGATAACTAGCGATTTGTTGTTGATGCTGGTTATAAAAGTAAAATGCAATAGTGACCACAATTAGTGCCGACACGGCAACTTTATATTTACTGATGAAGTTGAATATTGTGTCGTAAAAGGAAAAAAATACGCTTTTGATTTCCATATTCTATTAGTTAGTTAGGTGTGGGTATGTCTAAGGTAGGCAACTTGAGTGTAGGGGACAAGTGTACTTGTCCCCATAAGTGTAAGATTTTATTTCCCTGCCATTTTCGTTTTGGCATCGGCTGCCATTAAGGCAAATACGGCGTATGCCGCGGTATTTTGCTTTAGTTTTTCTGGATCGACTTTATCAAGCGTGTCATCGGCTGTGTGGTGATAATCAAAATAATCGGTTCCATCTTGGTGTAAAGCGAAGATTGGCGCTGATGTAGCATTTTTCAGCGGAATTAAGTCAGGACCACCATGTGCGCTATTCTTGCCAATATAAGTAACGCCAAGTGGCGCCAATTGTTTTGCAATCTCACGCACAACTGGTAAGGAAGCGGCATTTACGTTTGATTCAAACGCATACACTACATCTGCACCAAAATCGGACTCGGATGCGGCTACGATGCGGTCTAATTCTGCCTGATGCTTTTTAAAATAAGCTTTTGCTCCCCAAAGACCGAGTTCTTCTGCTGCAAATAGGACTACGCGGACACTACGTTTAGGGCGTTTTACATCGGCAATATGCTTAGCTGCCGCCATCGTTAATGCAACACCAGCACCATCATCGAGTGCACCAGTACCCAGATCCCAAGAGTCTAAGTGACCACCAATCAAGACATATTGCTCTGGAAACTCAGTACCAGAGAATTCACCGATGACGTTATAACTGGTTCCTTCACCTAAGTCCTCAGTTTGAATATTTAGCGCGACTTTAACTGCATGACCAGAGTTGATAAGGCGTGCTAGCTGATCCGCATCTGGGTTCGCAACTGCAGTGGACGGGATCTTTGTCACTCCCGCTTTATAGTGACTGCCGCCAGTGTGCGCGAAGCGGTGGTGGCTGGTGCTGACTGAGCGCATCATATAGGCGATAGCGCCCTTTTTAGCCGCTTCTACGGCGCCGCTATTACGAGCTCTTACTGCCGGTCCATAGCCATTACCATCAATATCGCGGTTCATGCGGTAATTAATAAAAGCTATTTTACCTTTTAAGCTGTTGTCTGGCGCAGCAATCAGCTCATCGAGAGTTTCAAACAACACTACTTCGCCACTTAAGCCATCTTTTGGTGTACTGACACTGTTACCGAGCGCTGTAAGGTGTAGCGGTTGTTCGCTCGGTATCAGGATTTTTGCAGACTCATGGTAGCGGCGCCATTCAGGAAAGGTCGCTTTCTCAAGCCAGACTTTGTCAAAGCCCAGTTGCTCAAATTGTTTCTTTGCCCAAGCTACCGCTTTTTTATCATTTTCGGTACCTGGTAAGCGTGGGCCTACTTCTGTGGTGAGGGATTCTAGTAGTTGCCAACTTAGGTTGCTGTGGCTTGCGGCTTCTCTAACTTGTTTAACTTGTTCTAATTGTTGTGTAGTAAATTCTTCGGCTTGCAGTGCTGTACTCAAACCTGCGCTTAATAAACCAAATGCCAATAGTGATTTAAACTTCATGATAATCCTTGGTAAAAATGGAGTTACCGAGAGATTAAAGCATAAATTGTGATGTAAGTCCGTGTATTGCGATGAGGATAATTCATCCACAATCTAGGGGGGCTTTATCTTGGAATAATAGAGTAAAGCGGTTAGCGAATTTACACATTTGGTATAAAATACGCGATTAAGATAGCGAATAGGAAAGCACTGTGTCGATCACTTCATTTTCTCAATTACCTCTAAACCAAGCGCTTGCTCAGCGCCTTGTAGATCTTAACTACATGGTGCCAACAGCAGTACAGTCTGTGAGTTTAGCGCCGGCGCTGACCGGACGAGATTTAGTCGTGAAAGGGAAAACTGGATCTGGTAAAACACTGGTGTTTTCACTTGCGCTGCTGAATAAGTTGCAGCCCGAGTGCAATGAGGTTCAGGCTTTGGTGTTATGTCCAACGAGAGAGTTGGCTGATCAAGTCGCACAAGAGATCAGAAAAATTGCGGCTTTAATTGGTAACGTCAAAGTGCAAACACTCTGCGGAGGAACGCCAATTGAACCTCAAACACGGGCGTTGCAACACGGTGCGCATATTGTTGTTGGTACACCTGGTCGGGTTGAAGAGCATGTTTTTAATGGCTCACTCATGCTAACTGAAACGCAGACTGTGGTATTCGACGAAGCTGATCAGATGCTGGATATGGGCTTTACTGAAACGCTAGAAAGCATTTTAGTGTATGTCCCTGAAGTTCGACAAACACTAATGTTTAGTGCGACTTACCCAGATAAGATCATGAAACTGGCGAAGCAATATATGCGTGAGCCAGAGTTTGTTGAAGCAAAAGAAGAACAAGCACACCACAGCATTAAGCAAACCTTTTATAAGTTAGACAACAATAAAATGCGCTTTAACGCGCTGAGAGTGCTGTTAATGCAGCACCAGCCGCAAAGCTGTATCGTTTTTTGTAATACCAAAGCTGAGACTAAGCGACTATTCGAAGAATTACGCCAAACCGGACTTGCTTGTGTCGAGTTACATGGCGATTTAGATCAAGGTGAGCGTGAGTGGTCATTGCTCACCTTTGCTAATAAGAGTGCCAATATTTTGGTTGCCACTGACGTGGCCGCTCGAGGGCTCGACGTTGAGGAAGTTGAGCTTGTGGTTAACTATCATTTGGCGCTTGAGCCACAGACGCATATTCACCGTGTTGGTCGTACGGGCCGGGGTGAGCACAAAGGTATCGCAGTATCTCTTTATGGAGAAAAAGAAGCCTTCAAAATAAAACAGTTGGCGGAAATATATGGTCAAGAGCTAAAACATGGCACGTTGCCGGGCCATTCACTGCTCGAAAAACCAGCCTATAAGTCGAATATGGTGACCCTCATGATTGAAGGTGGAAAGCAACAAAAGCTTCGCAAAGGAGATATCGTCGGCAGCTTGACAGGTGAAGAGGGCATTAACTTTAAACAAATTGGTAAAATCAATATATATGATGTACAAACCTTCGTGGCTGTAAAACGCGAGGCAGTAAAGCCTGCACTACGAAAGCTTAACAATAGCAAAATTAAAAATAAGCGCTATAAAGCCCTACGTGCTTAAGGTCTGCTTAAGTATCTCATACTCGTTCATTAAGCGTTTGAAAGCCTCCTCATCACCTGATTTATCTGGGTGATGAGTCAGGGCCAGTTTTCTCCAACATTGACTTAACATCCTGCGATCATATCCGTTAGGCAGTCGCCAGCGTGTTTTAATCGCGTTTAATTCGTCAGCCTTGATATTAATTCGCTGGCGAGCGCCATTGAATGCAAAGCGCTGCCAAAAGTTATCCAACAGAGCACTCACTTCTTCACTGCTGGTTTCATAGTGTTGCCAATCTAAATAGTAGCTTCTGAGCGGATCATCTAATGCTAATTGATGTTCACCTAGTTGTGGAGCTAGATAAACATTGAGCGCTTCAACATGCAGGTATTGACCCTCAGCGAATACTTCTTGCTGAAGTTGGTACAGGGCATTCATGATCAGAAAGTTGCGCTTGAAGAGATTTTTATTTTCATCTTCATCAAGGCGAGGTAGTTGCTGTTGTTCCATCAGAGCGGCGGCAATAGTGTGTACTTTTAAAGATTGATTTTGACAAATTAATTTAAAAATAACATCTGTAAGCGGATTGAACATTGTCGCCTCTTTAGTCTTGGTGTATCTTCACACTACCACGCAGACTAAATGATAAGCAATGGAGAGCAACAATGAATTTATCGAGGCTACTAAAGCCCAGATCTGTGTTTGCGTGTTGTTTTTATCTCTCTACTACTTTTCATGCGGAATATGCAGTGAGTAATACTTCACTCACTGAACGCATTACGGAAATGAAGCTGATTACGAATTGGCAACAAAAAAAAATTCTAGGCAAGGAACTTCTCGCTGAGAAAAAGCTCGGAAAAGAGAAAAAAGTGGACATTTTGTTTAGCCTTGGTAAGTCTGCTTATAGTCACAATCAGTTTAAAGATGCACTAGCTTTTCTTAGTCAGCTAGAATTAATCACCCAGTCAGAGCCCTTAACTGACAACCACTTTACTGCTGTTAAGCTACAAGGGATCTGTAATTTCTATCTCGGTCAATACCAACAGGCAATAGAGTTTTACTCTCGTGCTTTAGCGCTGGCTGAGCAGCGTAATATCCCTATTGAAATGGCTAACTTACACAGCAACCTAGGGTTGGCCTACTTTAAAAACTTTACTTTAGATCTTGCACTACAAAACTATTTAAAAGCGGACGAGCTCTATCAGGAGTTTGGCAATGCTCAAGATCACGCTGACATTCTACTCAATATTTCAGGGGTTTATATTCGTCAAGCTGCCTACGATAAAGCGGAGGAGATGCTACATACCGCGCTTAAAGCTTTTAATGAATTGGGTGATGAATATGGTGTCGCGCTTGCTCATGCAGATCTTGGAGTCCTGTATACGGAAACGAAAAAGCCTGAATTGGCTAAAGCTTCTTATCAGGCCGCCATTACGTATTATGAAGCTCAAAATGATGTTCGCCATTTATCGTACGAATACGTTAACCTCGCACTTCTTAGCTATTCCTTAGATCAGCTTGACGTTGCTGAAAAAGAGGCGAATTTTGCACTTTATTACGCTGAAAAGGCTCAAAACCCCGCTAATGTTATGGAGGCGCAATATACATTAGCACAAATATTTTTTGCACAAGGCAGACTTGTAGAAGCCTTAGCGAATGCTGAGCAAAGTTTAGCTGCCAGCCGATTGATGCACGAGCAGAAGAAGGAGCGAATGTCGCTACGTTTACTAGCGCTAATTGAGGCTGCTCAAGGTAATATACAACAAGCTAGAGAATATGACTCGCAAAATCTGGAAGCGCAAAAGCGCTTAATGAATGATGACGTGCTTAAGCGAATCAATGATTATCGTGCTAAGTATGAAGCGAGTGAGCTTTCTCGAGAAGTTGAAGTGCTCAAGCAAGAGCAAAAATTACAGCTACTGAAAGAAGAGCAGCGCAGCCAGTTACAATTGTTGGGTGTTATCATTGCACTATTAACCTTACTGACAACTTTCGCACTTTACCGACGTAAGGTTGAGCAAAGAGCAAAACTGGAGCTAAGTCAAAAAGTCGCACTCAGAACATCTGAGCTTCAGCAAAAAGCGGATGAGTTAAAAGCGGCAAATCAAGTGAAAAGTCAATTTCTAGCAAACATGAGCCATGAAATCAGAACGCCACTTACTACGGTGCTGGGACATGCAGAAGACTTGTTGGTCGAACAAGATTTAAATGCTCAGGCACAAGCTTCAGTCAGAACTATCTATAATCAAGGGTTACACTTACGAGATCTCGTCAATGATATTCTTGACCTAAGTCGAATCGAAGCTGAGCGCTTAGAGCTTGAATCAACAGAGTTTTCGGTAAGCAGCTTACTTGCGGACTTATGCGATATGTTTCAACAAAATATCCAGAGTAAGGAATTAGAGTTTATCGTTTGTGACCAGGTCAGGGCTAACGCTTACGTGCGTTTAGATTACATTCGAGTAAAACAAATACTAATAAACTTGCTAAGTAATGCCCTAAAGTTTACCGAAAAAGGCCGTATTGAATTAGAAGTATCTGAAACGCACCATGGCTTACAGTTTGTGGTGAAGGACACAGGTATTGGCATGACTGAGCAGCAGATAGGCCGAATTTTTGATAATTTCCAACAAGCTGACAACAGCATAACAAGGCGCTTTGGTGGCTCTGGGCTCGGATTAAGTTTGTCGAGCCAGCTTGCGCATATGATGAATGGTGAAATAAAAGTTCAAAGCATTATTGATAAAGGCAGTATCTTCTCTTTTCATGTACCTTGTACTGTGTATCTCAATGTCGCGGCCACTGAAGCGCAAGAACCTCAGCTAAAGCAACCTTTGTTATCAGGTACTGTGTTGGTTGTAGAGGATCACCCTGAAAACCGCCAATTATTCTCTCGTATGATCGAGCGGACGGGGGCGACGGTCATTGTAGCCGAAAATGGTGCTCGAGCGGTTGAACAGTGTCTTAGTGATTTTCCTGATTTGGTGCTTATGGACATTCAAATGCCAAGAATGGATGGTGTCGAAGCATTAAGGATTATTCGTTCTGCTGGCTATTCTGGGCCGATATACGCGCTAACCGCTAATGTACTGATGGAAGAAGTCAAATCATATATTGATTCTGGATTCAATGGACATATTGGCAAGCCGATTAATAAAAATGAATTGCTGGGAGTTCTGAATACGCATTTGAACTTTGAGCATGGCAAAGCATATGAGCTTAATATCGATTTATCGGACTTAAGAGATAGCTTCGCAAGTACTTTTGAACAAGAGCGTTATTTACTAATAGATGCTTGGCAAAATAAAGAGCTGCTCACACTCCAGGCTATTTGCCATAAGTTGGCGGGGGCGGCATCTATGTTTGAATTTCCCGAACTGGCAAGTATAGCCATAGAATTTGAAAAAGTGTTAAAGCAAGGAAATGAAGATCAGTTTCAGTCTTTGTTCTTAGCGATGTGCGATCAGCTAAAATCTAAAGAGCCTTTAGCGTCCTAAAATAGTTCTATATCATCAGCATTCCCCACATTTGAGTTTTCAGGTTGCTCAATATTACTGATTGATACCCGTGAACTGTCTTTTCTGGTGTCTAGTTCCGGGGTGTAATCTGAAATCTTAAACATGGATAACTTGGAATGAATACTTTGCGATAGTGCTATGAGGTCACGATTGGAGACAGCCTGTATTCTTGTACTTGAAAGTGCATCTGAATTCAGGTGCACCATTGACTCTATGCTCTCTTGAGCTTCGTCAGAGGCTTGCTTCTGTTCTCCAACTTGTCGATGAATATCGTGAGACATTTGGTTGATAGAGAGCATCGCGTTTTCTATTTCATCAACCTCTTTTGTAGAGGCTTCGCTTAATTTTACCGTGTTATCTGTTTCCTCTAGTGCTGCTTGCATGAGTGCGTAAACAGAATCTGTACCGGATTGAATTTTTCTGATAACCAGACTTACTTCTTTTGTAGATTGGCTTGTTCTTGCCGCTAAATTACGAACTTCATCAGCAACGACGGCAAAGCCTCTGCCCAGCTCGCCAGCTCGTGCTGCTTCAATCGCAGCGTTTAGCGCAAGTAAATTGGTCTGCTCTGCAATAGCATTAATAACTTCAAGCACTGAGCTAATTTCGTTGCTGTCTGTTTTGAGCAACTCTATTTGTTCATTGGTTTTTTTGATGTTATCTGCAAGAGTTAGCAGGCTTTCTTGGCTTTTGTCAGTATCTAATCTGGTCTGCTTCACTGCCGTTGTAGCGTTTTCTACAGATGCGTAGATCTGCTCTAAGCTAGTATCTAAACGCGCGGAAATCTCTAACATAGACTGTATCGAGGTGGCTAAGTATTCTCCGTGAGTATGTTGTAGCGTCGCCTTTTGCGTCATGGATGCGTAGGTATCTCTTAAACTATCTGCCATTGGGTGAAGTCGAGAAGAAGATGCGTATACTTCACTAATTATATGTTCTATAACGGCGAAGCAATCATTCATTAGTAGGCAGGACTTAGAAATATTTTTATCTTGTTCGTTAAAGCGATACGTTAGGTCGACACCATTGTCGTTGATAAAGTTGCGAACGAGATGTTCCATATGCTTTTCAGCGGAAGAGGTTTTCTTAAAGTATAAAAGCTGGAATAGCACCCCCAGTACTAGAGCTCCGAGAGCAACAGCTATTTTGGCTGTATCAGAAGATAGCAAGGTGATTGCGAGTGTTACCGAAGCCAGATTAAACAGTGTGACAGCGGCAATAATACGACTCGGCTTCATTCTAAGTCCCTAGGTTCATTATACAAATACGGTTTAAATTCACTAGATAGGTATAGAACAAAAACAGGCAGTTGGCGAACCTGAAAAGCAAAAAGCCAGCATAAGCTGGCTTTTCAAAAATTAGACTTAGAGTCTACTTACTTACGACGCATTGAGTCGAAAAACTCATCGTTTGTTTTGCTCATGGAAAGCTTATCAATAAGGAATTCCATGGCATCGATCTCACTCATTTCATGCACAATCTTACGCAAGATCCACATCTTTTGAAGCTCATCAGTCTTCGTTAGTAGTTCTTCACGACGAGTACCAGAGCGGTTGAAGTCGATAGCTGGGAATACACGTTTTTCCGCAATCTTACGGTTTAGGTGTAGTTCCATGTTACCCGTACCTTTAAACTCTTCGTAGATAACTTCATCCATCTTAGAGCCGGTATCGATAAGTGCCGTTGCGATGATGGTTAAGCTTCCGCCTTCCTCAACATTACGCGCAGCACCAAAGAAGCGCTTAGGTTTGTGAAGTGCATTGGCATCAACACCACCAGTTAATACTTTACCTGAGGAAGGAATAACCGTGTTGTATGCTCGAGCAAGACGTGTGATTGAGTCAAGTAGAATAATAACATCCTTCTTATGCTCAACTAAGCGTTTTGCTTTTTCGATTACCATTTCTGCTACTTGAACGTGGCGGTTGGCAGGTTCGTCAAACGTAGAAGCAATTACTTCACCTTGAACAAGACGCTGCATCTCAGTTACTTCTTCCGGACGTTCATCGATTAGTAGCACCATCAATGTTGCATCTGGGTTGTTGTATGTGATGGACTGAGCAATGTTTTGAAGCAACATTGTCTTACCCGCTTTTGGTGGTGCAACGATAAGTGCACGCTGACCTTTACCAATTGGAGAAGCAAGGTCTAATACTCGAGCGGTAATATCTTCTGTACTACCGTTACCTCGCTCCATTACCATACGCTCATTAGCATGAATAGGCGTTAGGTTTTCGAATAGGATTTTGGTACGAGAGTTTTCAGGCTTATCGAAGTTAACTTCATTAACTTTCAATAATGCAAAGTATCTTTCGCCATCTTTTGGTGGTCTGATTAAACCACTGATGGTATCACCGGTACGCAGGCTGAAACGTCTAATCTGGCTCGGAGAAACATAAATATCATCAGGGCCAGCTAGGTAAGATGCTTCTGAAGAACGTAAAAAGCCGAAGCCATCTTGTAAAATTTCTAAAACACCGCCGCCGTATATATTCTCGCCGCTTTTCGCGTGCGCTTTCAAAATAGCAAAGATAATATCTTGTTTTCTTAAACGAGCTACGTTTTCAAGTCCCATGGACTCAGCAAGTTTTACAAGTTCATTGATTGACTTGTCTTTTAATTCGCGTAAATGCATATTGGTGGGTTCTTTATTACAGTTGTCATTCTCGTTAGTTTCACGAGAGAGGTTGATTTGATAAAGCTTAAAGGTTTGTGGCTTTATAAGTTAGCAGCTAGGCGTCAGGTCGTCCAGTGTTTATACAAATTTTATTCTATTAAAAATGATATAGATCAGGTCTACAACTGCGGCAGTGATGCCGCAGAGTATGTAACAGCCTGAATTACAGGTTGTTTTCTAGGAACTCAACAAGTTGAGTCTTAGATAGAGCACCAACTTTGGTTGCGGCTACTGCACCATCTTTAAACAGTAATAGTGTTGGAATACCACGGATACCGTACTTAGGTGGAGTTCCTGCGTTTTGGTCAATATTCAGTTTGCCGATCGCAACGCGGTCACCGTGTGATTCTGCAACTTCATCAAGGATAGGCGCAATCATCTTACAAGGGCCACACCATTCTGCCCAGAAATCTACTAGTACAGGCTTGTCAGATTTGATTACGTCAGCTTCAAAGCTGTCATCAGTTAGTTGGATAATTTTGTCGCTCATTACGCTCTCCGTTAGAATTAGGCGAAATATTTAATGCGTATTTAAACACTCTTGTTTCTTATTGCAAGTTTAAACGTTATGCTTTATTGCTATGACTAAGACACATTTGACCAATAAAACATTCAACGACTTTGCTTTAGCGCCGGAAGTGGTCGCCGGTTTACAGGAAAATGGCTTCGAATTTTGTACGCCAATCCAAGCAAAGTGTATACCTTACATCTGTGAAGGCCGCGATATCGCGGGTCAGGCACAAACTGGTACGGGCAAAACCCTTGCGTTTTTGACCGCGACCTGTCATCGCCTATTGCAGACTAAAAAGGATAAAAAAACGCAACCTCGTGCAATTATTATGGCACCGACTCGAGAGTTGGCTATCCAAATACATAAGGACGCGCAAGTCATTGCGCCACGTTGTGATCTTAAGCTTGCCCTTGTATATGGTGGCGAAGATTACGAAAAACAACGGGCTCAACTGGAAAAAGGTGCGGATATACTAATCGGAACGACTGGGCGTTTAATCGATTTTTATAAGCAGGGTGCTTATAACCTCAATGATATCGAAGTGGTTGTGCTAGATGAAGCAGACCGAATGTTTGATTTAGGTTTTATCAAAGACATTCGTTATTTGTTTAATCGCATGCCAGGTCGTGAAGAGCGATTAAATCTATTATTCTCTGCAACACTGTCATACAGAGTGCAAGAGTTAGCATTCGAACACATGACCAATCCTATTCATGTGCAAATTGAGCCAGATGTTAAAACGGGCAAGCGTATTCAAGAAGAGCTATTTCACCCGTCAACAGAGGACAAAATACCTTTACTGCTTACTTTGATTGAGGAAGAGTGGCCAGAGAAGGCAATCATTTTTGCTAATACTAAGCACAGCTGCGAAAACGTATATGCATGGCTGAAAGCGGATGGTCACCGTGCTGGTTTGCTTACTGGCGATGTGAACCAAAAGAAACGCCAATCGATATTAGCGCAGTTTACGCGTGGTGATGTTGACTTGCTGGTTGCGACTGATGTTGCAGCACGTGGTTTACATATTCCTGAAGTAAGTCATGTGTTCAACTTTGACTTGCCGGATGACAGAGAAGACTATGTTCACCGCATTGGTCGTACGGGTCGAGCTGGTGCATCTGGGCATGCGATTAGTTTCGCGTGCGAGCAATATGCCTACAATTTACATGAGATAGAAGAATACATAGAACATGCAATTCCTGTTTCTCATTATGATAAAACAGCACTATTAACTGACTTGCGTGCGCCTCAAGTAAATAAACGTCGTCATTCAGGCCATGGTAATAGTGGTAACAAGCAACGTGGTGGCGGTCGCCGAACTGGTGGCTATAGAAAACCACAATCCAAATAAACTTGGATAGTAAAGTAGTAAGCGCTTAATGCGATTTGTTGAGGTTTGAAAAGTGGCAAAGACTGCTTCGAAGGAAGATATTTACGCTGTAATAGACTTAGGTTCTAACAGCTTTCATATGTTGATAGCGAAACATATGGCAGGCGGTATTCACACAATCGGCCGTGTGAAAAGGAAGGTGCGGCTGGCATCTGGGCTTAATGACCAAAATGAATTGTCGCTTGAGGCGATGCAAAGAGGATGGGAGTGCCTTGCTTTGTTTGCTGAGCGCTTACAAGATATCCCCAAGCAAAATGTCAGTATTGTAGCCACTGCGACATTGCGTTTGGCTACTAACGCTCACACATTTATCGAAAAAGCGGAGCAGATCCTTAATCATCAGGTAAATGTGATAAGTGGAGAAGTGGAAGCTAAAACGATTTACAAAGGTGTCGCTCACACATCCGCCTGTCAAGGTAAGCAACTCGTTATTGATATTGGCGGCGCGAGTACCGAAGTTGTGATCGGAAAAGGCTTTGATGCCTTACTGTATAAAAGTTTAAATATGGGTTGTGTGACTTATCTTGATAGATATTTCAGCGATGGCCTATTAAGTCTGAAAAACTTTGACGCTGCAGAGCTGGCTGCAAAACAGGTTATTCAGCCTATTCAAGCCAAATATAAAAAGCTTGGCTGGGAGTTAGCCATTGGTGCGTCAGGTACTGTTCAAGCCATTCAGGAAATTTTCGCTGCGATGGGCGAGAATGAACAACTGACTCTGAGCAAGTTGGAAGAAGTAAAGCTTAAAGCAATTGAATGTGAAACGGTGGCTGCGCTAACTTTACCTGGGCTAATTGAAGAACGCCGCTTAGTCTTTGTATCGGGCCTTGCAATTTTGATTGCACTATTCAAGTCATTGGATATTCAATCTATGGGTCTTGCCGGTGGCGCACTTCGTGAGGGTGTACTTTATAGTATGATCCCTGATTTTCAGGCTGTCGATATCTGTCAGCGCACATTGGATGGTTTCACTCAGCGTTATCATGTTGATACCGAGCAGGCGCTGCGAGTATACGAAGTGGTGTCTGATATTATCGCCCAAGTGTCATCAAGCTGGGGTCTCGATGAACAAGCGAGTCTTCACTTGGCAAAGGCAATCGCATCTCTTCATGAAGTAGGCTTGCTGATTGACTATAAACAGTACCATAGACACAGCGGCTATATATTGGCGAATACTTCAATGCCTGGATATAGCAAAGCGCAAAAAGATATTATCGTTGCTATCGTTAAAAATCATAGAGCTGACCTTGTTGCCAAAGATTTTGATCGATTAGGTTGTCACTTTGGATACGCTAAGTTGTTATGCGTCGTAGTTCGACTTGGTGTTTTGTTATCTATGCGTAGAAAAGACGATGTTCTACCTAAAGTAACAGTGCAAGCCAACAATAAAGAGAATAAGTCCCTGACTATGCAAATGCCCAATCCTTGGCTATCCCTTCATCCGTTGATGTTAGCGGAGCTCATTCAAGAAGCAGCTTACCTATCAAAATTCGGTTGGGAATTAAAAATAGAGCGCATTTAGCGCTCTTTTTGTTTGTAAAACATGCAAAAACAACTGTCTTAGAGTGATTTCTATCCAAACAATCTGTTTTTCGCAATTTTCTTTAAAAAAAGGGTTGCACTAAAATCGGATCGCCCTATAATGCGACCCCACTGACACGGAGCGCTACGCTGAAAAGCAAAGCAGCAACGAGTTAGTGTCAAGTAAAACTTAAGTTCGAAACTTCTTCTCAAGAAATTCAAAATTAAGTGTTGACAAAAAAATGGGAGTGCTTAGAATGCACATCCCTCGAAACAACGAAATGTTTCGAAACGTTCTTTAAAAATATGAAGCAATCATCTGTGTGGGCACTCGTACAGGTTGAGTTCTAACAGCAGATTCTAGTTCGCTAGATGACGCAAACAAATTTAGAGTCTCAATTGTAACTGAGTGACTATATAGTCAATTCGTTTTGATTTTACTTTTTTGAAAAGTAGAAACAAACAAT
>NZ_JBECOX010000019.1:0-69400 GCF_040104525.1 Pseudoalteromonas sp. XMcav11-Q | reverse complement strand
CCACCAATTAAATAACGCTATGCGGTGTCTGTTCACCCATTGAACTTTGTGTAGGAGCCGGTTCACCTGGCGATCTTTTAGCAGTTTATAACATCGCGAGGTGAACTCGCTCCCACCAATTAAATAATGCTACGCAGGTGTCTGTTCAACCATTGAACTTTGTGTAGGAGCCGGTTCACCCGGCGATCCTTAACTTTAGAATATGGCTCCTCAAATCAAAAAATGAAAATAAAAAGACACTATTATTGCAGCATTTTATTGCGCTTTACGTTAAAATATTCGGTTATACCAATCACACAAGTGCCTATGGTTTGCAAACAATTGTAATTGGTATCAATTGGCAGCGCTTGCTGCTTGTCACCATCACACGGGCTTCCTAACGGGGTATTTATGTCAGATAAGTGCTATATCACAGCGCAACAATTGCTAGAAGATTCATTTCGCTTAGCCGCTAAAGTTTATGAAGACGGGTTTAGACCTGACTTTATTATCGGTATTTGGCGTGGTGGTGCGCCTATTGGTATCGCAGTTCAAGAATACTACGATTACAAAGGTATAGAGACTGATCATATCGCAGTACGTACTTCTTCTTACTATGGCATTGGTAAGCAATCTAAAGAAATCAAAGTTCACGGTTTGCATTACATTGTTGAAAATGCAAACGCTGACGATTCATTACTAATCGTTGATGACGTGTTTGATTCTGGCCGCAGTATTTTTGCGTTGAAAGAAAAGCTTGCAGAGTTAATGCGCCTGAACTTGCCTCGCGATATTCGTGTTGCTTGCCCATACTACAAGCCAGCAAACAAAAAAGTACCAATGACACCAGATTATTTTATTCATGAGTCTGATGAGTGGTTGGTATTCCCTCACGAGCTGTCAGGTTTAACACCGGAAGAATTAGTGGAAGGAAAGTCTGACTTAGCAAATATTAAACACCTATTTGCAAAATAAGTTAATCAGTACTCAAGGGCGAGAAAGTACTCGCCCTAGTTATTCTAACCGCGAAAAATTAAGCTTGCGCGAAGCTATCAACAAAATCCTCAAGCGCGTCAACATCGACTGGCTTTAAGCCTTCACTACTACGTACTATCAAGCCCTTTTCTACCAATTCACTTACCACCCGACGATATGCACGCTCAGTGGTCGCAAATCTTTCGGCTTCAGCACTTACCGTTGAATAGGCACGAAGTAATGTTGGATTCGAATTCTCGGCACGTAATAAGCAGTCTTTAGCAATGTTGTAGCTCAGCGGCAACAGCAACTTGTCTAAGTTTATCTTTTGGTTTTCAGTAAACTTAGCAGCGATGGTTTGCGCGGTATATAGGCTCAGCTCCGGCTGCTCAAGCAGTAATTTTCGCCAATATTTTAGCTCAATGAGGTGATAGGTTACATCGCTCAAGCAAGTCACGGTATAAATACAAGGCTGATGATTCAGCGCTTCGATTTCGCCAATTAGCGTGTTGTTACAGTCCAGTTGTCCGAGTAATAGACGACGACCGTTACCGACATCATAACTAAAAGACACAGTGCCACTGGTCACCAATATGAGTTTACTCAATGGTTCATCTTGGTGGATCAAGACTTCTTTTTTGCTGTGCTGAAAACTATTACCAGCAAAAGCGAGTAACTGTTCTACCAAATTGGTTGAAAAATGATATTGAAACATCTAGATGGCTCTTCGGACAAATGTCCTATTTATTAAACTATAATGACGTTAGCATGAATTTTTCAGTTTTACGCTAACTCACACCGTTTAAGTAGTATCGGTTTTATCTCAGCGCTGTGGCGAAGAATTTAATAAACGATATTACCATTAAACCCCCACTTCCCGTGTTAGAGCTAATTTATTGGTGCTAATTTCTAGGGGCTTGTGGGTTAGCCTTTTTATTCTGCTCGATACGTAAATTCGAGCATAAACTATATGCTAACGCAACTTAGGGGAGAGGACAAATGAGTTGGGAATATTTAGGCTATTTAGCCTCTGCTTTTTTGGTCGTTTCTTTGATGATGAGCGATGTTGCTAAGTTGCGTTGGTTCAATTTAATGGGCTGTATTTGTTTTACCGCCTATGGTGCACTTATCCAAGCTTGGCCGGTGGCGTTAACTAATGGTCTACTGGCACTAGTTAACACCTACCACTTGGTGAAATTACAAAAAGATCAACGCTGATATTTAAGTTCACCTGCAATCCACGTCTGCTCGACTTTAATATCATCAATTTTATCTTCGCTTACGGTAAAGTAATCTTGGTCTATTAAGATAAAATCGGCCCACTTTCCTTGTTCTAAGCTTCCCAGTTTATACTCTTGAAATGCGGCATACGCAGCATCAACAGTAAATGCTTGGAGTGCTTGTTCTCTGGTTAGCTTTTCTGTTGGGCGCCAGCCATCCTTGGGTAAATCTTGATGGTCTTGTCTGGTGATAGCGGCATGCAGACCATGGAAAGGGTTTGCGAGCTCCACTGGAAAGTCAGAACCCGCCGCCACTCTACTTCCTTGCTTTAAGAATGTTTGCCATGCGTAAGCGCCGCTAAGCTGTTTGTCGTCTAGGCGCTTTTCGGCCATATGCATATCAGATGTGGCATGAACAGGCTGCATTGATGGAATAATATCTAACGTCTTAAAGCGGGGGATATCATCCGGATGGACAATTTGTGCGTGCTCAATGCGATTTCTGAGCAGTCTTCCACCTGCTTTTTTAAAAACGTGTTGATATGAGTCTAGCACGATGCGATTCGCTCTATCGCCAATGGCGTGAGTGTGTGCACTGTAGCCGCTGCGTATGGCTTGGGTGATCAATGCTTCAAGCGTCGCTTGGTTTTCGAGCATTAACCCTTTGTGGCCTTTGCGGTCATGATAGTCGCGAATAAGTGCCGCGCCTCGGCTGCCAAGTGCACCATCAGCATAGATTTTTACACTACGAATAGAGAGTTGATCTCGTGTATCTTTGATCACTCCGACGTCCAACATCTCTGCGAGTTTGGGGGAGCTTGCACTGAGCATAGCGTAGACGCGCAGAGGCATTGAGTGTTCCTTGGCGCGTGCTTGGTAAACCTGCCACGTGGTGTGGTCAATCCCGGCATCATGAGCTGAGGTAATGCCTAAACTCAGCAAGTGTTCTCCGGCTTTATTAAGCGCCTTGTTTACTTGTGCATCCGACTGAGCTGGGACATGAGTGCGAATAAGGTCTTCTGCCTTGTCGATAAAGATCCCGCTCGGCATACCGCTATTCAATGTAATGATTTCACCGCCTTCCGGCGTCTTTGTTGATTTCGAAATGTTTGCAAGCGCCATCGCTTTTGAGTTTACCCAAATAGCGTGACCATCTACTCGAGTGAGCATGACGGGCTTATCTTTTACGTATTTGTCGAGATCGGCTGCGGTTGGGAATTGTCCGCCGGGCCATAAGGTTTGATCCCAGCCTCGACCTATTATCCATTCACCTTCATGGGCTTTTGCGTAGTGGCTAAGCCGTTTTCCTACTTCTGCAATGGTTTTGCTACCGCGCACGTCGAGTGTGAGTAAATTATTGCCAAGGCCAATGATATGACCGTGCGCATCAATTAAACCAGGTAATAGGGTTTTTCCCTCACCATCAAATTTGGTTGCACTCGGGTATTGGGTACTAAGATCCTTTGCACTTGTTTTTACGACTTTACCGTCTTTAATTACCAAAGAAGAAAAGCGCTCAATTTGCTGCGATTTAGTGGGCGTATAGCCATTTACATTGTGAATTAAGGTTACTTGAGCTGTTGTTGACAGGCTAAAGCTAGCCAAAAGCGCGAGGAATGTTTTTTTCATTATATTGTCCTTCACTGAGAGTATTTATTCAGAATAATCATCTAACTCAATAAAGCCAAGTCTTTGCGTTGAGAGTATACTTGGGTTTTAAAGGAGTGGAGTGTCAAAGTGAAGTTGTTTGTTGTATACCTAGGCGGCCGTATTCAAGGTTGCCATATTGAAATGCATGATGTGCGCTTTGTCGCGGCAAATACAATTGAAGAAGCTTATCCCAAATTAAAGCAGCAATGGGTTGGTGATAAAAACTCGGTGCATATGGATAGCTACACAATCATTGAACATGCCGATGGCTATGCCATTGAACTTACCGAAGAGCGTGTTGAGCAAGCTGAGCATTTGTATTTTGTGAACTTGGGAGGATATAAGCCAGATAGTTTAGCTGAGGCGCATGACTTTGGGCTGTTCGTTGCAACGAATGCCGATGAAGCAAAAGAGAAGGCAAAAGCGTTTTTGCTTAACGGTTTTAGCCATATTCATAAAGACGATTTACATGATGTAGATGACTGTTTTGCCATCGATTTATTTGATCAAAACTTAAATATCAAGCTCACCCACAGTGGCCAATCAACACCGCTTACCCCTTTGTGGTTTGGTTATCATCCTCTATAACCAATGTGAGGGATACTTTAGCCCTCACCCTCATTGTTTTCATCGTTATCTGCTTTTATGGCTATTTTGATAGCGACAATCACGACGGCAAACATTAAAAACGGCAGTGCAGCTAGAGAGTATTCGACAATGTGGCTGTCTTTGTAGCTAGGTTGCAAAATAAAATGGCCACCCACACACATTAAGATCACTACAAACAGCAAAGGTAGCATCATAATCTCTTTGTTCTTTTTGTGTTTTTTCATTCTGAACTCAGCTAATTATTCTTTCATTGAATGGTGAACACTCTCTCACACGCGGTGCAAAAAAGCCTTGATCGAAATCAGTGCGGCGGATTATACCAATTCACTCTGAGTTAGAAATAAAATTCATGAGTTTATACCAATGCAATTGGTATTATTACTTGGGAGGGGGGAAGGTCCGTGGTATAACGAAGCTCTATCGCTGTAAAAACCAACAAATACTATGACCAAAAACAATAAACAAACCATTGTTATCAAGCTCGGCACAAGTGTCTTAACTGCAGGCAGCCAGACCTTAAACAAGCCCAGACTTGTTGAGCTGGTAAGGCAGTGTGTAACGTTGCGTCAAGCTGGTCATCAGGTCATTGTTGTATCTAGCGGTGCTGTTGCTGCTGGGCGCGGTGTATTGCAGCAACAAATTGGTCATTCACTCGCTGAAAAACAGATGTTGGCTGCGATTGGACAAGGTCAATTAATCCATTTATGGCAGTCATTGTTTAGTATTTACGACGTTAATGTGGCACAAATGCTACTGACACGAGCCGATCTTGAGCACCGCGAACGTTATCTAACGGCACGGGATATGCTTACTAAACTTCTAGAACATCATGTCGTGCCTATCATCAACGAAAACGATGCGGTGGCAACGTCTGAAATCAAAGTTGGCGATAACGATAACCTCTCTGCTTACGTCGCAATTTTAGCAAATGCTGATAAATTGGTATTACTCACCGATCAGCATGGTCTTTTTACCGCAGATCCCAGAGCCAATCCAGATGCGCAGTTGATAGAGCAAGTAACACATATAAACGACGAACTTAGAGCACTAGCTGGTGGCAGTGGCACACAACTTGGCACGGGTGGTATGGCGACTAAGTTGCAAGCCGCCGACATCGCACAACGAGCAGGCGTTGATGTCGTGATTGCAAAAGGCAGTGAATACGACATTTTACCGCAAGTACTTACGCAAACCGCACCAAGCACGACGTTTTTGAAGTTTGACGCTCCGGTTGGAGGGCGCAAGCGCTGGTTGCTGTCTGGCCCTAAATCAACCGGTAAAATAATTTGTGATAGTGGCGCAATCAATGCGGTATGTAATCAAGGAGCAAGTTTACTAGCAAAAGGTATCGTGTCGATTGAAGGGCAATTTAAACGTGGTGAGCTGGTTCAAGTGTTTTGCCAACAAGGCACGCTACAGGCACAAGGTTTAACTAGCTTAAGTAATCAAGAACTTGGTTTGGTAATTGGCCGTCATAGTAGTGAATTTGCGCAGTGTCTTGGCTTTGAAAGTGCAGAGGAGATCATCCATCGCGATAATTTGGTGCTCTTAAATCAACATAGCCAACAAGAAGTATTAAATTAGCCTATAAATTACTGTAAATTCAGAAGGCTGTTCTACACTTATCAAGAGTCAACTTTATTGAGAGGCCTTGAATGTCGATTAGCTATTCACCCTGTGGTCACGAACTTACTTTAGAGCTCTTGGCGCAAAAGAGTGAACTGGTGCTAATGCAGGCCCTTGAGCGGGTTATCTCCGATGTTTGTGGGGAAAGCTATGCATTTTATTTCAGTAAAAGCTTATCGGAAAAAGAAGTCCCAAAATCTATATTTGTGAGCCATCGCGACTTTTGTGTTGTGGTGGGACCGGTAGATGCCGTGGTAGATAAATTACAGCAGCGCCAAGATGACAAACACCTCATTCAATACCACGGCGATAGTGTTATCCCGTTTTATCACCAAGCTCAGCTCGTTGGTTTTTTATATATAGAAGGTCAAGTAAATCTCACCACTGCGACTTTAATGAAGCACTTACTCACTGTTTTTGCGCATCAAATGGCAACATTGCACTTTGCTCGTATCGATCCGCTTTCCGAGCTACTCAATCGCCAAACGTTTGATGAAAAAGTCATGGAAATAACCAATGGGGACGGGTTTACGGTATGTCGTGATGACAGTGAAGACCGCAAGTGGTATTTAGCGATGGTAGATATCGATCACTTTAAACAGGTAAATGACAATTTTGGCCATGTGATTGGCGATGAAGTGATCCTGCTGGTGGCACAAAAGATCAAAGCTAACTTTAGAGCAGAAGACTATGTGTTTCGCTACGGCGGTGAAGAGTTTGCGGTGCTATTTCAAAGTTACAATGACGATTCTGCTGCAGTGGCACTTGAGCGCTTGAGGAATGCAATTGCCTCTAGCCGATTTCCGCAAGTAGAGCATGTTTCTGTCAGCCTAGGTTTTACCGAAGTGGTCGATACACTACAAGTTTCTGAGCAAGTTCATAAAGCCGATCTTGCGCTTTATCACTCAAAAGAAAATGGCAGAAACCAAGTCACAAACTACCTCGCTTTAGGGTTAGCTGAATCGCAATACGCATGTGCAGAAATAGAGTTGTTTTAAGCTCCGCTTATATATAGCGCTTAAAGATTATGCTAAACTCCCCAACCTATTTTTTAGCGAATTTAGCAAAAGGTTTGGGAAACGTTATGCAATTTGTAAGATGGTTTTTAGGACGTCTGATTTTACTTTTTGATTTTATTTTTACCCCGCGCAGTAAAAAACGTGCCGCAGAACAACAGCAAAAGCTAGATGCTATGACGGCAAACTTAAAGTTATACCAATTTAAGGCATGTCCATTTTGCGTTAAAGTGCGCCGCGCTGCCAAGCGTGAAGGGCTTAAGCTCGAAACCCGTGATGCCAAAAATGATGAGCAATATCGCCAAGAGTTGCTAGAGCAGGGTGGTAAAGTGAAGGTGCCATGCTTGCGAATCGAAGAGCAAGGCGAAGTCACTTGGCTGTACGAATCCAATGACATTGTTGCTTATCTAGAAAAGCTGGAAAAAGCAGCTTAATTCATGCGCCTTACTATGCGCTAATCAGGCGCTATGCTAGCATAGCGCCATTAATCGACTAATCCATTTTTAAGAGAATTTTGATGACTATCCGTACTCGTGTCGCACCCTCTCCAACCGGTGATCCGCATTTAGGAACGGCTTATATTGCCTTATTCAACTATTGCTTTGCCAAGCAGCAAGGTGGTGAGTTTGTATTACGAATTGAAGATACCGATCAGGTACGTAGTACTGTTGAATCTGAGCAAGCTATCATGGACAGCCTGCGCTGGTTAGGGCTTGACTGGGATCATGGTCCGGATGTGGGTGGCGAGTTTGGTCCATACCGTCAATCAGAGCGTTCTGACTTATACAAAAAGTTTGCACAGCAGCTTGTAGATGATGGTAAAGCGTTTTACTGCTTTGCAACGGCTGAAGAGCTAGACCAAATGCGTGAAGAGCAGATGGCAGAAGGCTTACGTCCTAAATACGACGGTCGTGGCTTACGTTTATCTGAAGAACAAGTGAAGGCAAACCTTGAAGCAGGCAAGCCTTACGTAATTCGCATGAAAATCCCAGAAGAAGGCACGTTTAAGTTTAACGATTACCTACGCGGTGAAATTGAGATCCCATGGGAAAACGTAGACATGCAAGTGTTGTTGAAAGCCGACGGCTTCCCAACTTACTTCCTTGCAAACGTAGTAGATGACCATCACATGGAGATTAGCCATATCTTCCGTGGTGAAGAGTGGATCAACTCTGCGCCTAAACTACTAAAACTGTACGAAGACTTCGGCTGGGAAGCACCTGTACTTGGTCACCTACCGCTACTTCGTAACCCTGATAAGTCTAAGCTGTCAAAGCGTAAAAACCCAACTTCAATTAACTACTACAAAGAAATGGGTTTCTTACCAGAAGCACTACTTAACTATTTAGGTCGTATGGGTTGGTCAATGCCGGATGAGCGTGAAAAGTTCACTTTGGCTGAGATGATTGAACACTTTGATATGAAGCGCGTATCGCTTGGTGGACCTATCTTTGATATTGACAAGCTTAACTGGTTAAACGGTCTGTGGATCCGCGAAAACCTAACCGATGCAGAACTTATCCAGCGCTTTGTCGACTGGAAGTTTAACGGTGATATGTTGGCTCGCGTACTTCCTGAAGCCAAGGCGCGTATCAACACGCTATCTGATTTGGTGGGGCTAGCAGGCCACTTTGTGGCGGGCTTACCTGAATACGATCCAGCGTTATTAACGGCTGGTAAAGCGGACGAAGAAGTGGTTCGTCAAGCTCTGCAGTTCTTTATTTGGGAATTGGAAAAGCTGCGTACGTGGAACAAGTCTGAGATCTTCTCTATTGCAAAGGCTGTGGCGACACACCATGAGTTAAAGATCAAAGAGTTCTTAGAGCCTATCTTCGTTGCTATTACAGGCAAAACCTCATCGACTTCAGTAGTAGATGCGATGGAAGTGTTAGGGTCTGACCTTTCTCGTGCGCGTTTAAGAGTGGCACTAGAGCATATTGGTGTATCTAAAAAGCAAGCTAAAAAGCTTGAAAAAGCATACCGTGAGTACCCGTCTATTGCATAATAGCGAGACCGTATTGCAAAAGCCGCTGATGTAGCGGCTTTTTTATTGTCTGAAATGTATCGTGTTTACCGCTTTCCTTGTGCCATCAACACATCAAGAGACTGCTTTAATAGTTGAATTTGCTCCATACTTAAGCCTGCTTTTGCCATCATTTGTGCTGGGATACAAGCGCATGATTGCTCGAGGATTTTACCTGCTTCGGTTAAGTGAATGAAGGTTTGTCGTTCATCATCAGGATTTTTGCTACGGGTAACGAGGCCACGCTCTGCTAAGCGCTTAAGGAGCGGTGTTAGGGTGTTGCTATTGAGTTCAGCTCGCTCGCCTATTTCTTTCACCAGCCGTCCGTCTTGCTCCCATAAAATCAATAACACTATGTATTGCGGATACGTGAGCCCAACCTCTTTGAGTAATGGCTGATAAAGTCGTGTAACCTGTCTTGATGCACTATATAGCCGAAAACAGATCTGGTTATCGAGATTGAGCTGCGGGTTAGATTGACTCATTTAGTAACTTTTCAATATCTTTGGCTATTTGTTCAGGCTTGGTGATTGGGGCATAGCGCTTAACGGGTTCACCCTGCTGGTTAAATAAAAACTTAGTGAAGTTCCATTTGATTTTATTACCAAATAGCCCTGGAAGCGCGGACTTTAGGTATTGATACAGTGGGTGTGCTTTATCGCCATTAACCTCAATCTTTTCCATCATCTGAAAATCAACACCGTAGTTAATTAAGCAGCCTTCTTGAATTTGTTTTGCATCGCCGGGTTCTTGTTTACCAAACTGATTGCAGGGAAAGCCGATGATCACAAGTCCCTGATCCGCGTATTTTTGGTGTAGCTCTTGGAGTCCTTCATATTGTGGTGTTAATCCACACTCACTAGCCGTGTTAACAATAAGCACAGCTTTGCCTTGTAAGTCGGTAAAATGATATGCCTGACCTTGTAACGTGTTTGCTTCAAACTGATAGAGTGTCGTCATTTTTAGCCTCTTGTGATTTAATCGTGTGCGATTTAATTTAGACTAAGTATGACCCTTGTGCAACCGCAGTTGAAATTATTTTGCAGGAGTATGTTGATATTTGGCGCTTAGCATCGCAAGCCGCCTGGTGATCAATGCGTGATCTTGCTTGGGGAGATATTTTAAGTGTGTGGTTAGGTAGGTACTGGTGGAATATAGTGCACGGATCATCTGGTTGGCCTTGTCGATAAATGCTCGTGTTTCTTGGGTGTGGCTACAAGCAATATGGCCTTCAAGATGAGGGAGGTTATTTGCAATCGGTAATGAGCCCACTAGATGGGCTTTGTCCTTTGGAAAGCTTTGCTGAAAAATAGCGGGGTAGGCTAATATAAAGTCGACTTTACCTGCACTAAACTGCTCCATAATGGTTTGTGCTGAGGTTTTATACGGTCTACTGGCAACATTTTTGGGCTCAAGTAGCGCTAATGCAGAGTCAATGGTATTGCCATAAGATTTGCCGACCTCTTTGATGATAGTGGTCTGTGGATAGTAAGCCATTAAACTTGCAAGCGACTTTAGCTTACCCGTGGCGTTCACAAGGCTGGCATCCATCGGGGTGTGCTGTTTGAAGTAATATAATCTATGGCTCGGATATAGGTGGATGGGGATGGTAAACAAGAAGGCTTGCTGGCGACTTGGGGTTTTTAGGCGAGACACCGCGCACACAGGCTCTTCGCTTGCTAGTAATTGGTTAAGCTTGGTTGGGGTGACAATGTTAAAGTCAAAGTAATCTCGGCCAAACTGGTTTAAAAGCAAGTTGTTGGTATCTGACTCTAAACTATGGGCTTGTTTGCTAAAAAGTCTTTGCTCATCGGCAGGTTCATTCGAGATCAGCAATATTTTTGCGTTGCAGCACGCACCAAATAACAGCAGCATTAGCAGTAAATATTTCATTATCGCTCCAACCCCGCAAAGCAAATACCAGTTTACTATAGAACATTATTACTCGGAGCTGAGAAGTTTGCGGCAAAAACATGTCTAAAAGCCTAACAAACATCGGACAGATGTATATAAATTGGACGCAAAATACGGTGCCAAATCAAGATAAGCGGTTATTTAACCTTAACTCTTTGTGCTGAGTTTTATAACCTGTCATCATTGCAATGATTTTTACCTATGGGGCAAATAAACGATGACCAAAGTGTGGGATGGATTTATCCGCGGGTTTCACTGGCTGCTCGTAGCAGGACTAGTAACCTTATATATTACCGGTGAAGAAGGCATGATGGATCTTCACTTTGTTACTGGCTATTTATTGTTAGCACTGATGGCAGCGCGATTAATTTGGGGTGTCATTGGTAGCCAAACCGCTAAATTAAGCGCGTTATTTCATTCACCTAAAGCAATTTTATCGGCCATTAAATCAAAACAAAGCCATGTCGGACATAATCCTGCGGGAAGTTTGATGGTGCTGCTATTTTTTGTGCTGATCATTGTCCAGCTTGTTTCTGGCTTGATGACAACAGATGATATTTTGGTGGAAGGCCCACTTGCACAATATGTATCTTACGACTTAGTTGAATTAGCAGGCGATATACATCACACCAATATTGAGCTGTTAATTGCCGCCATTGCACTGCATATATTTGCTATTGTGGTGTATCGCCTAAAAGGTCAAAACCTAGTAAAGACATTAGTTACTGGTAAGCAAGAACATGCAGTCAGCACGCCTGTCATGAAATCGGGTGTTGTTGCATACCTTATCTTTATTGCACTTTCAGCTTTGTTACTCTTTACGTGGGGCGCTGAGCCATTACAAGGGTTAATGTAACTTAACTCTAAACAGAGGTTAGCGAGGTCATTGTTTTCAATAACTTCGCTAACTTTTAGTGCCAAGTCCGGTCAATGTAATATTTGTTAACAGATTATCGTAACAGATATGACCTCTATTTCAGAAAATTCTGGTAACATGGCGCAGTTTTATCATAGAGGTTAGAGAAAAGTAGCGATGTTAGAGCCGTATTATCAACAACAAGCAAATGAGATCACCATTACCAGAGAGCAGGGGAGTTTATTTGCAAAAGGAGTCGCGGACGACTACAACCCACTGCACGACATCGATGCAAAGAAGTTTTGTGTACCGGGTGATCTACTTTTCTCCTTAGTGTTAAAGCACTACGGCTTAAGCGAGAATATGGAGTTTAGCTTCGTGGGCATGGTTGATGAAACAACAACCCTTACATTGCCAGAAGGTGCTGCACAATTTGATATTACCGCAAATGATAAAGTGATGCTGTCCGTGTCGCGCGCTGGCGAAACCAGCACGTGCCCAACGCTCATCAATAGTTTGACGAGAAATTACGTAGAATTTTCAGGCACTACCTTTCCTCATGTGATCATCCCATTGATGGGTGAGCAAGAGGTAATGATAAACCCAGCAAGGCCAATGGTGATATACGAATCTATGTCTATTCATATGGATGATATATCGGTAACGGAAGTAACATTGGAAGCGGCTAAACCTGAGTTTAGCTATGAAGGCAAACGTGGCAAAATCAACCTGCGTTTTAACTTGCTGTCGAACGGCACTAAAGTCGGTTATGGTGAAAAGCACATGTTAGTTTCTGGGATCCGTGAGTATTGTCAGCAAACCGTTGATGATTTGATTGCCTATTACAACGATAGAAAAGTAGCATTAAAGCCGTAACCTCCCAATACACGCTGACGCACCTGTCAGCGTGTTGCCCACACCGTTTTCCTTTGAAACAATAATTCATCCACTCTTCAGCTGTTCGCTATACTGTTTAGATAAAATGTAATTGAATTAAATGGTATTACTGTGCCGTATGCTGACTTGCTCAAACCAGAAGCCTCACAACAAACATTATTAAAATGGCAAAAAACAGTCGATTTGATGGCGAAGATTTTTTCGGCGCCTGCTGCGTTTGTGGTACAAAAAAAAGAAGACGGTTTTGCAGTGATGATTGCAAGTGACCAAGAAGAAAACCCGTATCCTGCAGGTGGTTTTATACCGCAAGAAACCAATATCTTTTGTAAGCATGTTGTCGCTAATAATCGCAATCTATATGAGCAGCACGCCAGCGTAAACTATCAATGGGACGATAACCCTGAGGTTGCCAATGATGGGTTTGAGTCTTATTTGGGTGTACCAATCCACTGGCCCAATGGAAAATCGTTTGGCACATTGTGTGTGATGGATTTTAAGCCTACAAATTACAACGCTTCGTTGGTTGAATTTATAGAGCACTTACGCGATATGCTAGAAGACGATTTGGTGATGATTGAGCGCTATAGCAAAATCAAAGCGATAGCGATGCAAGATCCGTTGACTGAAGTACTAAATCGCCGCGCGACTGAAATACTCGGTGAACATAAGCGTGATATTGCCTTAAAACTGGGTGGTGCGCTTTACTGTGTCTTTCTTGATTTAGATGGTTTTAAACCGATAAATGACAGCTATGGTCATGAAGTTGGAGATCAGGTGTTACAAAGTTTGGCTGAAGCCTTGAAAGCCGCAAGTAGCGAAGATGATATTATTGGGCGCTATGGCGGCGATGAGTTTCTGGCTATTGTACAACGAGATAATGAAGAAGCAGTAAACGACTTTATTTTTCAAAGTGAGGCTAATTTCTATCAGGCGTTAAAAAAGAAAAAGCTCCCCAAGTGTGGTTTTTCTGCGGGATTTGCCAAGAGCGACAGTAAGTTTGAAAGCATGACCAGTTTATTCTCTCGAGCAGACAAACACATGTATCAGAAAAAAATGAACTAGAGTGCCTACAAATCGCGCTTTCCTTAAATTAATTCCCTTAGTCACCGTCTACTAAACAGAGTGCATGTAACCTCATGACTCGGTTACTAAATCTTTCAAACGGGCTTTGTCGCTTCAATGACAGTCGTTTGTGTAATTTAAGTGGAAAAGTATGTATTCAATTCACCCTTTGTGGCAGCAATTCCCTTGTACCGACAAAACCGCGCTGCAAGGTACAGAGCTTGCCTCGTATCACAACCCGCAGCTCAATAAGACGGTGCGCTTTAAGCTGATCTCAAAAGCGGATTTACCACTATTTTGTCAGTGGATGAACGATCCTCGAGTTGCACATTTTTGGCAGCAGGCGTGGTCAGAAGAAAAGCAGTGGCAGTATCTCAGCGAACGTTTAGCAGACAACTTTAGTTTGCCGCTCGTCATGTATTTTGATGAGCAGCCATTTGGCTATGTTGAAGTTTATTGGGCTGAGTTAGATAAGTTAGCGGGATATTATGAGTGGCAGCCCAAAGATAGAGGCGTCCATTTATTAGTTGGCGAGCAATCATGTAGAGGTCCCGAAAATTTTCGTGCTTGGATGACCAGTTTGAGTCACCTTATTTATTTAGGGCATGAAGATACTCAGCGTATTGTGCTAGAGCCTCGCCATGATAATACGCGGCTACTCACTCGCATTGCAGAGCTTGGTTATCATAGCCAGTTTGAGTTTGACTTTCCTCATAAGCGGGCTGCGTTAGTGATGGCTGAGAAAGCTTCATTCTATCGAGACGTTTTTCCTCAGTTTGCTTAGGTTACTTAGCGCGGCTTTTCTTTGCACCATATTGTGCTTGTGTTTGGGACAGTCGCGGCAGTAATTGCCATTTTCTCGGTCGTGGAGAAGGCAGCATTCAGGGCGGATTTGATATTTGCCACTCGGATCATGTGCGGTTATTTCGGCAAACTTAAGCGGATTCTTTAGCGCCCCTAAGTGGGCGGATGTAGTCAGTATTTGTTTATCTTGAAGCAATGTTGGATGCGTACCCACAAGCCCCATCATAATGTCGAAAAAGTCATTCAAGCGATAAAAGCAATTACTCCATAACGTCCGCTCTTTTACGCCAAAAGCTTGGTGTAGCAGGTCGTGAAGCGGTGATAAGTGATTGAACAATAAGTCGTGATAGCGTGTTTCTGTGTCACTGTTTTTAAGTGCTTTACCTTGATGCGGCAGCAAAATGCTGAGCTGCTCAGGGTTGTAGCTCAATTCGCAAAGCTTTAGTGGCAAGGGTGTTAGCAATAATGAATGGCTCACGATGATGCTTGGAAAAATATTGAAGGTGTAATACATATGCCACACGGAGGCTTGAGCCCTTGATTTCGTTACGCCTCTCTCTAAGCTAAAGCGAGTTATATGGTCGATAAAATGTGGTGACTCTAATAACTCAGAAAAAGTCGCTGTAGATCGTAAAGGGGTGAGGTCAACACCATGCGCATACGTATCATAAGGAGGTTTAAAAAAAGGCACTAAATTCGGCAGCATTGAAACGAACAGCTATAGAGGTTTATGGTTAATGACGAAGCGCAACTTCATTAATTTAATACCGCCTTTTAGTCTCAAACTCCCACATTACTTTAGTGCTTATGTTTGTTCGGCTGTTATCTGCCAAAAACGGCACTAGAAAAATGCAGTTAATGGTCAAATTACATGTTTTGGCGGGGTAAAAAATACCGAACGCCGACAAATCAATAATCTTATGTAAAAAAATTTAGTTTAGTTTCGTCACTAGTCTGAGTGTCGTGGTTGCTGCCTAAAAGTGGTGTGCAACAAAAACAAATATTCGGCTTGGGAACTAGGCTCTACATGCAAGAACTAACTAAAAAAATAACCCAAATAAGTACCTCTATAAGTCTTCTACAGGAGTTCATCGCGGCGCCGTCTGTGACGCCTTGTGATGCCGGGTTGATCTTAACAATCGCCCAATATCTTGAAGAACTCGGGTTTGAAACCTCATGGTTTGAAGAAAACGGGGTGCGTAACCTTATAGCCAAGCAGGTTTTTTCTGAAGGTCCAAGTTTTGCATTTTCTGGTCATGTTGATGTTGTCCCCGCTGAGCAGGAGCATTGGCATTCCGATCCATTTAAAGCGACTGTCGTAAACGATGTTATTTATGGCAGGGGCGTGTCCGATATGAAAGGGGGCATTGCTGCCATGTTGAGTGCCACACGGGTCTTACTGGCTTCGAGGCAAAAGCTTAAAGGCACTTTTTATTGGTTGCTGACATCCGACGAAGAGGGGGAGGCTGAATTTGGTACCAAGCGAATAGTCGAGCGACTCAGTCAAGATGGTGTAACGATTGATGCTTGCCTTGTTGGAGAGCCTACCTCGCACAATCGAGTGGGTGATGTGATCCGAAATGGTCGCCGCGGCTCAATCTCAGGTGCCATAAAAATTGAAGGGAAAGCAGGCCATGTCGCTTACCCCGAACAAACGGTCAATGCAGCACATATCGCGGGTAAAGTAGTGGCGATACTATGCAGTTTACAGTGGCAAAAAGACCAACCAGATGTCAAAACAACCCTTCAAGTCACGGGCGTCAATACGACGACTGATGTGGATAATATCGTACCTGAAGCGTGTCAGGTTAATTTCAATATTAGATACAGCCATGGATATTGTAATCAAGAGATCATCGGCATTATCGAAAATCACTTAGCAAGATTTAAAGACAACCTGAGCCTAGATTGGTCAAGGGCATGTAACCCCTACTATACCAGTGCAGATATGGAAAATTCGTTCTTAAACTTAGTGGAAAACGCCATCGTGCGGTGTACTGCGAGATACCCCATAGTAAACACCGCTGGAGGCACGTCTGATGGGCGTTTTTTTGCCAATGGTCACACCCAAACGATTGAATGTGGTGTTAAAAACGACACGATACACCAAGCCAATGAGTGTTTACCCATAAGTGATTTACTGGAAATCGAGCAGATTTATTTAACGGTGCTCAGTGATTTTTTTGGCGCTAAGCAACACCTTAATTTGCCCGCTGGTGAGTAAGTTGCTCGCCTTTAGGCAGACAATACCAGTTTGACTTCATACTTGCTCGATTTGGAGGGATTAAATCTGACGCGAGCTGTGTTAAAAATTTATCAGTTAGAACAACTAAATAGCAAAATTTTTGCCGGACTAAAGACAAGATTTTCTTGCCTCAACATTTAGGTAAATTGGTATAAATCTAGTTTTTTTTAGACTTTCGTTAAACAACTTTAGAAGTGCTTCGTCTTGTTGCTATCAGACTCAGTAATTGAATTATGAGGAAATCGTGTGCTTGGGTATTTAATTCGTCAATCAAAATGGTTGTTAGGTGCGGCTGTGTTCACGAGTGCAATCTGCGGTGTGTGTGCCGTATTGTTACTCACGCAAATTAATAAGGTATTGAATTCATCACAACAAGAAGCCAATCAATTTTTTGGTATTTTTGTGGCCTTGGTGGTGGCTGTGCTGGTTTTTCAGGTGGTGGCTTCAACATTGTTTGAGCGATTGAGTCAACAGGCACATGCTGTGCTGAGAAGGCATATTTCAGATAAGGTGCTGCAAGCAGATTATCGTCAACTTGAAGAAGTGGGCGGAGCTAAGGTGCAATCAGCGCTGTCTGAACACTGTTTAAAAGTTGCTGAGTTTTTCGTCCGGTTACCGGTGATCGTCGTCAATGGTATTATTGTAATTGGTTGTATGGCTTATATCGCTTGGTTATCGCTGGATGTATTTGTGATGGCGCTGGTGGTCTTGGGTTTAGGCTCTATTGGCTATCATTTGGTTCATCTCAAAGCCATCGGCTATTTAAATGGTGCAGCAAAAGAGCAAGATCGCTTGTTTGGACACTTTAGTGCTTTGGTTGATGGTGCCAAAGAGCTACGCTTGCATGCTGGTAAAAGACAGCGATTTGCAGATAACGTGCTTGGAGATTCCATTGAATCGGTTCGTAAGCAACGGACGGTGGGCATGTCTGTCTTTGTTATTTCTACCGCTTGGGGAAATTTCTTAATCTACGCATTTATTGGCGCGGTTTTGTTCGCGCTGGTAGCAGATTCAGCGCAGCGTACCCAAATACTAACGGGCTTTGCGTTGGTCTTTATATATATGATTGCGCCCTTAGAGAACTTACTAAAGGCTCTGCCCGCGGCCAATATAGCGAAAGCATCAGCTGCACGCATTGAAGCTGTTACCGCGCATTTATCCGAAGGAGCGAAAGAAAAGCACTTACCGAATGCGCCTTCCTCGTTTAAACAGCTTGAATTAAGCGGGTTAACACATCAGTTTTATCATGAACCTTCTGATGATTTATTCACACTTGGACCTATCGATTTATCGTTTAAACCGGGGGAAATTGTCTTTTTGGTTGGCGGTAATGGCAGTGGCAAAACCACGCTGGCTAAGATGTTGGTCGGATTATACAAGAGTAATACTGGTCAACTTCGCTTAGATGGCAAAACCATTAACCCTGAAGATCTAGATGAGTATAGACAGCTTTTCACCGCAATTTTCTCTGACTTTTATTTGTTTGAAGAATTGCTGGATATCCCTTCAACTGAATTAGATGCGGCCGCAAACTCACTGTTAGAAAAGCTCCAACTTAATCGTAAAGTGCATGTTGCCAATGGTGCATTTTCAACGCGTGCGTTATCTCAAGGGCAAAGAAAGCGGCTAGCCATGGTGGTAGCCCATTTAGAGCAGCGTCCGTTTTTAGTCTTTGATGAATGGGCGGCGGACCAAGATCCTATATTTAAAGAGGTGTTTTATCGCCAGTTATTACCAGAGCTTAAAGCACAGGGTAAAACGCTGTTGGTTATCTCTCATGACGATAAGTATTTTGACTGCGCCGATCGACTGTTGCGAATGGAGCACGGCCAACTTTATCAGCGTGAAGAGGCAGCTGCATAAATAACCTGAGTGGTTAAAGTTGAGCGCAGTGCAAGCCAACACTATCACTGCGTTTAACTTGATGACCGCTTAGCGGCTAAGCATATTTAGGCCGCGATATCCCTACCTATATGCTTGCAATTATCTGCACTGGTAAAAAATCAGAATATAGACGCTTTTTTCTTTAAACAATTCGCATTTCTATTCGTCTACAGAGGCAATATCGCCAAATTTATTGGCATGTTGAGAAGGTAGCACGGAGATACATACCTCATGGCTACCCAACCTCATCAGAATGTAAACCGACTGCCTATAGTAGCAGTGCAATATTTATCAGGAGATGTCATGTCAGTGAGCTGTTTTGACCGCGAAGATGAAACCTTCATCGTGCTTATTAATCAAGAAGAACAATATTCAATTTGGCCCGAGTGGAAAGCGGTACCAGCGGGTTGGCAAGCTGTAGCTGGCGTTCAGGGCGATAAGGCCCACGTGCAAAGCTACATTAACGAGCACTGGACTGATATGCGTCCTGCTTCTTTGCGTCAGTGGATGGCTGAGCAAGCGCAACAAGGTGACGCGTGAGTACACCAAGCATTAAGCTGTTGTGCCTGCCTTGTGCTGGGGCGAGTGCCTCAATGTACTTACGTTGGAGTCGGCAATTGCCTAGCTGGATAAAGCTAGTGCCCATTGAGCTTGCAGGAAGAGGCCCTAGGTTAGATGAAGAGAAAGTCGAAAACTACTACGAGCAAGTGAGTGCGATACTTCAGTGTTACCAGCATGAGATGATCGGTGATTATGCTTTTTTTGGTCATAGCATGGGAGCTTTGCTTGCCTATGGCGTCACACTGCAGTTGCAACAGCGCAATTTACCTTTGCCTAACGCCTTGATGCTATCGGCGTGTCCTGCGCCACAGTTTATTCATCCTGAGCGCTACCCAGAACCTAATGATCGGCAAGCGCTCATTGCTGAATTGCGAGCGCAGGGAGGAACGCCAGACATGCTATTTGACAATGCTGATTTATTGGAAATGACGCTTGAAGTGCTGGCCGCTGACTATCGCGCATTGCGCTCGTTTGCGCCATCTAGCCCTTCGCAAATAACCGTGCCGGTAACCACTTTTTATGGCCACGATGACTTAATCAGTGTTAGCGAAGTGCTGGCGTGGCAGCAACACGCCCGTCAACCATTATCGCAACAAGGGTTCGCTGGTGGGCATTTTTATATTCACAGTGCCCAAGCTTCAGTGTTGTCTGCACTTGAGCAAACACTGAGTCGCCATAATACATCAGCGGCTGCTTTGGTCAGTAGTTGTGAGTAAAACCAAGCGCTGCACTTGAGGACTTGGGTTATCACACAGCATTAAACACTTGGTATTAGTCGGTTCGCTTTTTAATCTTGTCTCTAGTCGCGAGCCCATTTAGAAAAATTGAGGTAGAGCTGCAATATGCAACACAAGCCATTACAACTAAACCCGTATCTCACGGGCGAGACTCCCCACAGCATGGTTGAGCGTTTACAACACCTTGCCCAGATCCAAGCAGATAAAACCGCGTTGGTGGTCGTTAGTGACAAAGAAGGTGTGCTGGATGAGCGCTCATTTACCTATGGTGAATTAGATATACAGATTAAAAGACTAGCGGCCGAGCTGCAGCTACAGTGTCGTCAAGGTGATCGAGTGCTGTTGATGCTAGATAACAATGAACACTATGTTATCAGTTTCTTCGCATGCCTTTATGCCGGTCTCATCGCGGTTCCTTTATTTGTTCCCGAATCTTCACGTTCTCAGCATATTCAGCGCGTTGTTGGGATTGCGTTAAATTGTCAAGCAACCGCTATTTTAGCGCATTCTGCAGATCATCAGTTAGTTGAACTAGCCAAACAAGAAATGCACAACAGCGGCCTAAGTGCTGCAAGTTTACTGTTTGTTGACCAGTTAAATTATCAAGAGAATACCTGCTGGCAAGCGCATACGCCACAACCACAAGAGTTGGCATTTTTACAATATACCTCAGGCTCAACGGCAGCACCAAAGGGTGTTATGGTGAGTCACGGTAATTTGATTGCAAATGAAATTGCCATCAGCGAAGGGAGTGGGGTGATAGCAGACGAGGTTGTGGTGTCTTGGTTGCCTCTGTACCACGATATGGGATTAATGGCTGGCTTGATTTTGCCTTTATTCAATGGCTCAAAATGTGTCTTGATGTCGCCTCGCTACTTCCTTGAAAAACCAATCCGCTGGCTTGAAGCAATTGCTAGACACCGAGGTACGTCAAGCGGTGGTCCAGATTTTGGTTATCGCTTGTGTGTTGAAAGGATAAGGCCAAGCGCAATGGCGAACTTGGATCTGTCTTCTTGGCAAGTGGCCTTTAGTGGCGCAGAGCCTGTAAGGGTTGATACGCTTGATAGCTTTTTTGCACAAGCCACGCCAGCAGGTTTTAATCCTCAAGCCATATACCCGTGTTATGGATTGGCTGAAGCAACCTTATTTGTTACTGGGCCAAAAAGACAATCTGGCCTAGTGGTACAGTCATTTTCTGCTGCCTCACTTGCACAAGGTATCGCACAACAAGCTGAGCACGGCGTAAAGCAGGTAGCCTGTGGCGTACCAGCTTCACATCATAGTATACGGATCACAGACAACACGACCAAGGCGGCATTGCCGGCAGGACATGTGGGTGAAATTTGGGTCTCGGGCCCGAGTATTGCTCAGGGCTATTGGCAAAACCCAGCTGCAACGGCTGCCACCTTTGTAGAACATGAGCAAGCGCGCTGGCTTCGCACTGGGGACTTAGGAGTGTGGCAAGATAATCAACTATACATTGTTGGCCGCATCAAGGATTTGATCATTTCTCATGGTCGCAATATCTACCCTCAGGATATTGAAAAAATTATCGAAGCAGAATTTGAGTTCGCCCGTAAAGGTCGGATCGCGGTATTTGCAGCCACGGATAACCATAGCGAAGGCGTTGGTGTGGCGCTAGAAATTGCGCGCAAGGTTCAGCGCCAAGTGAGTCCGCAGTTGTTGGTTAATCGCTTAAAGGAAATCGTTGCAGAATATTGTGATGAGTCCGTCACAGGCGTTTTGATGATGCAACCTGCAAGCTTGCCAAAAACGTCCAGTGGCAAATTACAGCGTAGCGCCTGCAAGCAAATGTGGACGCAAGCCGCTGAACTGAGTGTCGCTGCGCCACTGTCAGAAGATAATGCTGATAAGGCTTATGCGATTTATGCACATAATCATCTGGTGCGTGGTCAAACACTGGCAGATACTTTGGCCCCAGCACCTTTATCAAAACACGAGCAAGCACTGGCCGATATCTGGCAAGCCGTGCTCAATCGTAAGAGTGATTTTAGTCGCGACGCACACTTTCTAGCAGAAGGCGGTAACTCGCTAAAAGCGGTGCAGTTAATTCACGCCATTGAGCAACATTGGCAAGTGAAGTTTGACCCCACAGAAATATTTCATTGTTTGCGCTTAGGCGAGCAAGCCGATGCTATTTTGGCCGCGTCACAACGCCAACAGTTGGTGGCTAAAGAAGCTTCCAGCGTGTCATCAATAAATTCCATTATTGCCAACGAGTATGGAATTGAGCAGGCCGTTCCAATGTCTCATGCGCAAGCGAGACTATGGTTTTTATGGCAGCTAGAGCCCCATAGCAGTGCTTACAATATTGGTGCGCGCATCAACCTACACTCAGATATAGACGCTACGCGCTTGCAAAACGCATTAAATACTCTGGTGGCTGAACACCAAGCGCTGCGCACACGCTTTGATACCGATGAACTTGGTACGGCAATCCAAGTGGTTGCGCAAACGGGTCATTGGCCGCTGCAACAATTTGACTTAAGTAATGTTGCAGCGCCGCAGCAAACTTCGGCATTGACTGAATTGGTTGCCACAGTGAGTCAATACGCATTTGATTTAACTAAAGGGGATGTCGTCAACGCGGCGCTAATTAATCTAGGTGAGCAAGGCTATCAGCTGATTATAGTGATGCATCACATCGTTTCCGATGGCGTATCGATGCAAATATTACTAGACCAACTTGCGCATATTTATTTGGGAACCTTGAGTGCGAGTAAAGTGCGAGAGGGCGCAATCACCTATCAAGATTTTTCTTTGTGGCAGCGCTCATATCTCACCTCCGATGCGGCACAAGCACAATTAGCGTGGTGGCAAGCACTACTCGCCTGCGATGAGCAACCTATTTTGCAGTTATGCACGGATTTTCCTCGAGTCAATAAATCGCACTCTCCTGAAAATAATAAGCAACTGTTAGGTGCAAATCACAGTGTCGTCTTACCGGCTCAACTGGTTAAGCAACTTCGTCGCCAAGCGGCCAAACAAAACGCCAGCTTATTTATGGTGATGTTAGCCAGTTTTCATGCTTTGCTTTATCGTTATACTGGGCAACATGACATTCGAGTGGGGATACCAGTTGCGAACCGCCATTTGCCTCAACTCCAAGAGTTAGTAGGCTTTTTTGTAAATACCCAAGTGATCCCTGCGAAGTTTTCGGGTCAGACTTGTTTGCAAGATATTGTGGCGCAAGTCAAAACTGCCGTCTTGGGCGCACAAGCAAATCAAGATGTTCCTTTTGAGTATCTAGTCGAAGCGCTAGCGCCGGAACGGAGCGTCGATACGCATCCGCTTTTCCAGGTAATGTTTAGCCATACGGAGCATGATACTCGTGCATGGCAGCCGTTGGTCGCAAAGGATACTAACTTATCAGCCCGCGCTTGGCAGCCGCTAGAAGTGGCGCCGCAATTTGACTTAACGCTCGAAACTTACGAGCTAGAAGAGGATCAAGTAGCGCTAGAGTTTGTTTATCCCAGAGCACTATTTTTGCCGCAAACGATAGCGCGTATGGCTGAGCAATATGTTGCTCTGCTACATGCCCAGCTTGAGTCTGACGCAACGCCACTTGCGCAGCTATGTGTGCAAACCTCGGCAGAGCAAGCGTGGTTGACTCAGGTTGCCAAAGGGCCTGCGGTTGCAACGGATGACTCTACCATTTATCAATTGTTTGAGGAGCAAGTGAAGCGCACGCCAGATGCGCCCGCACTTATCTTCAACCAACAAACCGTGAGTTATAACGCATTAAATCAACGAGCTAACCAGCTCGCGCACTATTTAAAAAGTCGAGGTATTGGGCCTGAAGATTGTGTCGGTATGGCGCTTGAGCGCGGTATTGAGATGTATGTCACCCTATTTGCGATTTGGAAAGCGGGAGCCGCCTATGTGCCACTCGATCCGACGTACCCTGAGGACAGGCTTGTTCACATGGTGAAGGATAGCGGGGTTAAGTTGGTGCTGACGAATGCTGCGCTCGTGGCGCATATTCCAAACGCTGAAAACGCCATCCCAGTGCTTGCATACGAGCATATATCACTTGGCGACTTTGCGACGACTAACCCTGCGATTGCATCACATTCCCAGCACTTAGCGTATGTTATTTACACCTCAGGTTCGACCGGGTTGCCCAAAGGGGTTGCCGTTACGCATGGCCCATTGTCCATGCATATTCAAAATATGGTTGACGTATATGGAGTGGATAGCGAGCACACGGAGCTGCAGTTCTTTTCGATTAACTTTGATGCCGCAGGTGAGCAGTGGATGACACCACTGATCAAAGGTGGTGCGTTAGTGCTGGCGACTAAAGCGCAGCTCAATGTGGAGGCCGTCAGTGAGTTAATAAACGTGCACAAGGTGACGGCACTGCATTTACCGCCCGCCTATTTACGCCTTTTGACGCCGCATTTGCACGACTGTAAGCAAATTCGCACCTGTATTGTCGGCGGTGAAGAATTTAGCCGCACAGATTATCAAGACGCTCATCGGGCGTTTTCTGCGCCTCGGATTGTCAACGCCTATGGGCCAACTGAAACCATTATTACACCAACGGCATGGATCAGTTTACCGGGTGAGCTACATGAGGTTAGCACTGTACCAATTGGCAAGCCGATAGGTGCGCGTGAGGCCTATATTTTAGACGCCGATCTGAATCCTGTACCACAAGGAGCAAGCGGTGAACTTTACGTGGGTGGTCGTGGTGTTGCTCGTGGTTATTTGGGGCGTCCAGCCCTGACCGCAGAGCGTTTTGTTGCCAACCCATTTAGTAGCGATGGCGAAGTCTTATATCGAACGGGAGACTTGGTTCGTTGGAATCAACGCGATGAACTGGAATATTTAGGGCGCATCGATCATCAAGTCAAAATTCGTGGTTTTCGGATAGAGCTCGGTGAAGTTGAAGCGCAATTAATGGCACTTCCACACATTAAAGAAGCGGTTGTATTGGCCAAAGACGGTGATGGCCAACATGGTCATTCTGGGACACATTTGGTGGCTTATGTTGGCGCTGAGGAGAATGGCCAAGGCGTATTACCTAGCGCGCAAACACTGAAGCAAAGTTTACTGCAAAAACTACCAGACTACATGGTCCCGAGTTGTATCACCGTATTGGCAAACTTGCCTGTGACGGCCAATGGCAAAATTGACCGTCATCACTTACCCGAACCTCAGTGGGGGAGTGGTGAAAGCCATCAAGTACCAACAGGCGGCTTAGCAAATAAAGTCGCTGCGATTTGGGCGGAAGTGCTAGGTCTAGATGCGAAACAAATTGGCCTGCATGACAACTTCTTTGACTTGGGCGGTCACTCCCTATTGTTTGGTCAGATTCAGCAACGTCTTGAAGCCGAATTTAGCTGTAAATTGACCATGTTAGAACTGTTTCATATGACAACCGTAAGTGCCATGGCCACTTACTTTGAACAACGTACACCTGAAGGCGCTGCGAATGCACAGCAAGCAGTTGCCAAAGAAATGAAAAAAGCATCGGCGCGTGGTCAACGCCAGCGCCAAGCCTTCTTGAAAAAAACACGCACAAAAGTGGAAAGCTAAGCATGACTACAGAAACTTATTCAAGCACAGATATTGCCATTGTCGGCCTAGCAGGTCGTTTCCCAGGAGCTGAGAACGTAGATGCCCTGTGGGAAAACCTAAAAAACGGGGTGGAATCAATCAAAACCTTCACAGAGGCAGAATTACGTGAACTTGGGGTGCCGGAAGCGACTATTGCTGACCCCAACTTTGTCCCTCGGTGTGCGTTGTTGCCTGATCAAGACAAGTTTGACGCGTCATTTTTTGGCTATTCACCGCGTGAAGCAGAAGAGCTTGACCCGCAGCAACGTCTCTTTTTAGAAACCGCTTGGCAGGCGCTGGAAAATGCTGGCTACGATGGTGACAAGTGTGACTTTCCAATAGGTGTCTATGGCGGCTGTGGCGTAAACACTTATCTAATCTCTAATTTGATGCAAAGTGGCCGTTTTAGCGATCTTGGTAATATCTCGCAGCTACAAGCGCTGATGAACGGTAATAACAAAGATGCCATGACCATGACACTGGCCTACAAACTAAACCTAAAGGGCCCTGCGGTAACGGTACAAACGGCGTGCTCAACTTCCTTGGCTGCAGTTCACATGGCGACACGCTCATTATTGAATTATGAGTCAGATATGACCTTGGCTGGCGGCTCATGGTTGAACTTTTTGCATCAGGGCGGTTATGTATATCAACCCGGCGCAATTTTGTCTCCAGATGGTCACTGTCGTCCGTTTGACGCAGATTCTCAAGGGACGGTAATTGGTTCTGGCTCTGGTGTCGTGGTACTTAAACGCCTTGAAGATGCAATGGCTGATGGCGATACCATTTATGCCGTGATCAAGGGCTCTGCAATGAATAATGATGGTAATACTAAAGCAGGTTACACCGCACCTAGTGTGGATGGGCAGGCTGAAGTTATCGCCGCAGCACTGGAAATGGCTGATACCCCGGCAGAGAGCATTGGTTACGTTGAAGCGCATGGTACCGGCACGGTGATTGGCGACCCCATTGAAATTGCTGCGCTCACCCGCGCCTACCGAATGGATACTGAGCAAACGCAATATTGTGCCGTAGGTTCAGTCAAATCGAATGTCGGCCACCTAGATGCAGCCGCAGGGGTTACCGGGTTAATAAAGGCCGCGCTGACAGTGAAGCACGGACAAATCCCGCCGAGTTTGCACTACAAGCAAGCTAACCCAGAAATTGACTTTGCCAATAGCCCGTTCTATGTCGCGGATAAGCTGACGCCTTGGTCAAATGAAACAGGCCCACGCCGTGCTGGGGTGAGTTCATTCGGTATTGGTGGCACCAATGTGCATGTGGTCCTTGAGGAGCCACCAGTTCAACGTGCGACGCAGTCGCAGCGCAACTGGCAAATCTTACCGCTGTCGGGCCACACCAAAACTGCACTGGCCAGTCGCCGCGAGCAGTTAGCAACTTGGTTTAAGCAAGCAAGCACTCAGCCTTTGTGGCAAGACAGTGCTTACACTTTGCAAGTGGGTAGGAAAGGCCTAACCCATCGTACCGTCGTGGTGGCGCAAAATAGTGAGCAAGCGATTGCAGCACTGGCTGACGATACCAGCACATTAAGAGCGCAAGGGCAGTTAACGGTTTCAGGTGACAGGCCCGTTACCTTTATGTTCCCAGGGCAAGGTTCGCAGCATATCAATATGGCCCGCGCACTGTATGAGTCAGAAAGCGTGTTTAGAGATGCATTTGACCGCTGTCGGGAGGGCCTGATAGCGCATGTTGGGCAAGATATTAAAGACCTTATTTTTGTTGATGAAGCGGACGTTGAGCACGGTGCGGCGCAACTAAAACAAACCTCAGTCACTCAGCCGGTATTATTTGCTGTGGAATATGCATTGGCGCAGCAATGGTTGGCGTGGGGAGTAAAGCCCAGCGCTATGATTGGCCACAGTATCGGCGAATACGTCGCCGCGTGTATTGCGGGGGTGTTTAGTTTAGAGGATGCATTATACCTGGTCGCCAAGCGGGGCGAATTTATTCAGGCGCAAGCACCGGGCTGTATGTTATCGGTGGCGCTCTCAGAAGCCGCTTTAGCTCCTTATCTTGATACCGACAATCTTGAGCATAAAGTTGAGCTGGCAGCGGTGAATAGCCCTGAAAACTGTGTTGTATCGGGCTCAGAGCAAGCGATAGCGGCACTATCAAATAGGCTCACTGAGCAAGGGGTCGTAGTACAGCCTTTACATGTTTCCCATGCGTTCCATTCGTCCTTGGTGAGTGATGCAGGTGATCAACTGGCTAAGTTGATTGCTCAGGTTCAGCGCAATGCCCCAAGCATTCCATTTGTATCGAATGTAACAGGCACTTGGATAACTGACCAACAAGCGACCGACCCTCAATATTGGGCGCAGCATTTAGCACAAGCGGTGCGCTTTAACCAAGGTCTGCGCACTATCGTCAATCTTGACAATCCAGAGTCAGAAAATGGCTTAGAGCAAACTGTGCTACTCGAAGTGGGACCAAGTAATACGCTAAGTCAACTTGCTGGACGGGATGCAGAAGTAAAAGCGCAAACGAGTATTGTCACTTCGCTACCACACCCAAGAAAAGCGCAAGAGACAGAGCAACACTTTGCCTTAGCCTTGGGGCGTTTATGGATTGAGGGCGTAGAGATTGATTGGGATGCCTTGTATGAGCAGACGCCTCATCGCGTCGCCTTACCTGTTTACCCGTTTGAGCGAAAACGTTTTTGGATTGAAGCTGATGCAAATATTGTGGCGCAAAACAACCATAATGCCTTAGCACCAAAACCGATTGAACAGTGGTGTTACATCCCTTCATATAAGCGCTCGGTTCCTGATTTAACTCAGCCCGTTGAACTGGGTTGTACTTTGCTATTTGAAACACAGCATAAGGCCTGCGACCTGCTCTTTGATAAGCTGCACACGCAGAGCGATAAGCTAATTCGGGTCAAATTAGGGCAAGCGTTTCAGCAAGAATCGGATAATGAGTTTGTGATCCGCGCGGCACAGTTGAGCGACTATCAGCAACTTATTGCAAGCGTGAATCAAATTCATGGTCCTGTATCGCATATATTCCATTTGTGGAGCTTGCCGACCAGCGAGCCTACTGATTTAAGCCAAACTCAACAACAGGGCATGATGAGTCTAATCGCACTTGCTCAAGCACTTGAATCGCAACAGTTAGGTCAGCCGGTTAATTTGAGCGTAGTGAGCCAAGGGTTGGCCGATGTGTCGGGCAATGATGAGATTTCACCCGCTCAGTCGATGTTACTTGGCCCATGTAAAGTCATCCCGCAGGAGTTCCCACACATTCAGTGTCAATTGGTTGATTTTGGTGCACAACTTCACGGTGACTGGGTAGATTGGTTGTTGTCAGAGCAGCATGGCGAAGCGGGCGAGGTGGTTGCTTATCGGTCTTATCATCGTTGGCTGATGGGCTTTGAAGCGACGGCCAAACCTAAGCAAAATGAAGCGATTTATCGCCAAGGTGGGGTGTACTTAATTACCGGCGGTTTAGGTGGCGTTGGTTTGGTAATGGCTGAGCATTTGGCGGAGCACTACCAGGCTAAATTAGTCTTGCTTGGTCGCAGCACGCCTTCAGAAGCACAACAGCAAAAGTTAGCACAATTGCAATCCTTTGGTGCGCAGGTACTGGTTAAACAAGCAGATGTGGCGGACTTTGAACAAATGGCAGAGGTTGTCACACAAGCACATCAGCAGTTTGGGCAGATCAATGGGGTGATCCATGCCGCTGGGAGTGGTGCAACGTCCTTAATTAGTTCGACGGATGCAGCGTTTGTCGAGCAGATGTTTGCTGCCAAAGTTGTGGGTACGCAACATTTGTTGGCTTTATTTAACGAGCAGCCACTGGACTTTATGGTGTTGTGCTCATCGCTTGCCAGCATTGCAGGTGGTTTATCTAAGGCCGCCTACGCTTCAGCTAATGCCTATCTAGATGGTATTGCACAACAATACGCACAGCGATTGGTGCAAACGGGCGGTTATCCAATACTGGCTGTTAACTGGGACAGTTGGCGAGAGGTCGGCATGGCTGGTGATATGGATATGCCTGACGGAGTCGGCATCGCGCCTCAGCAAGGGATTGAAGTTATGGCGCGCATACTCAGCGCACCAATATTGCCGCAAGTTGCGGTTTCAACGCTCGACCTTCCTGCACGATTAGAAGCCACCAAAGGTAACCTGTTAGATGCAGAATTGACTATGGCAGATGCGGCACCTCGCAGTGGTGGCTATGAGCGTCCTGAGTTATCAACGCCATATGTTGCGCCAGAAGATGATTTACAAGTTGGTATTGCGCAAGTCTGGAGCGCCATGTTGGGGATAGAGCAAATAGGCATTCACGATAATTTGTTTGAGCTGGGCGGTGACTCCTTAATGGGGGTACAAATCATGTCGCAACTAAGCAATAAATTTGAAGTGACCTTGTCACCAGCTTCCTTTTTTAAAGATCCAACCATTTTGGGGCTTGCTCGAGTAATAGAAGCCATTCTAATACAAGAGCTACAGCAAGAGCTGGCCGAAGAGCTGGCTGAGGGAGCGAAATAAGCATGTCGATCAATGCACTATTGGCAGCGCGCAAAGGCAATATGACACTGGCGCAGAAAAAAGCCATGCTTAAACAGCTCGAGGATAAACAGCCAGTTCAGTCGAGTGCGCCAGTAATTAAAAAACTTGGCAAACTTCAAGCGCCGTTATCGGCGGCGCAGCAAAGGCTGTGGTTTGAGTGGTTGATCAACCCTGAAAATACCGCATACCACCTTGGTGGGGGGATGTGTTTAAGTGGCCATCTAGACAAAGGCGCGCTGCGTGCAAGCTTAGATCACTTAGCCGAGCGCCATGCTGGGTTGCGTACTCAGTTTGTTGAAGGGGAAGGCGCCAAACCTGCGCAAGTGGTTTTGCCGACACAGAGCTTACCGCTGGAATGGGTTGAGCAACATGAATTAGTCGCTGAAGTTGCAGCACTGCAAGCACATGATACAGAGCTGAGTCGCGAACAAGCGCAGGAACAGGTTTATAAAGCAAGGTTAGCGCGCTTCGCTGCAACGCCCTTTGATTTACGGACCGGTCCTTTGATGCGAATGCAGTGGTTGCAATTTGCTCCAGAGCAGCATGTACTCTTAGTCGTGATGCACCACATAATTAGTGATGCGTGGTCGAAGAGTTTGATTATTAAAGACTTCGTTGAAATTTATCAAAAAGCGAGTCTCGCTCAACCCATCACCCATGACGCGAACCGGTTAGATTATACTGACTTTGCTCAGTGGCAAAATGATTGGCTTAACAGTGATGCTGAGCAAGTGCAGCAGCAGTGGCAATTTTGGCAGCAACAACTCACAGGTCACTTGCCTGTGGTTGAACTCAGTGTGACAAACTCAGCGAATAGTGTACCTAAGGCAGAACAACTCGTTACTCAGTTACCCGCGCAATTGGCAGCACAAGTCACACAATTTGCGCGTGAACAAGGGGTCTCGCTATTCGTCGTGTTATTGACTGCGTATCAAGCTTTGCTGCATAGATACACAAACGAAGATGAGCTGCTGACGGCGGTTCCGGTAGCAAATCGGAACCAGTTTGCTACCCATAGTGTGGTTGGCTTTTTTGTTAATATACAGCTGATGCGCTTGCCTGTCGCTGGTGAATTAACGCTACAGCAGCTATTGCGCAACTGTGCCGAACAGTCATTAGCAATCCAAGCGCAACAAGACATCCCCATAGACTCACTGATGAAGCGCTTTCAACCTAACTTGCAGGGCGCAACACCGTATCAAGTGATGTTCAATCATCTCAAAGATAGCAGCAATGGTTTAGCACAATTGCACGGTGTCTCGTTGACCAATTACTTTAGCTTGACTCAGGGCGTAATGTGCGATCTTGCGTTAGATACAACCGAGCTAAGTGATGGTGGCGTGCAATTACAATGGCGTGTTGATAGTAGTAAACTTTCAGCGGCTTGGATCTCCACATTTGATGAGCAATATCAGTCGCTCCTGCGCACCTTTTGCCAAGCTCCAGAGACTCAAATTCGCGATCTTTCACTGAACAGTGCTGAGCGGAAAGCGGCTTTAGCGGCGCTTGAATCCGGTGGTAAAACTTCAGCAAGCTTGCTTAGCGTACCTCAAGCATTTACGCTTCAGGCACAGAAAACCCCAGACGCGATTGCGTTAAGGTTTGCGGGCGAGTCAGTCACCTATGCTGAATTACAGCAACGGGTAAATCAATTAGCACAGTATTTGGTGGCGCAAAATATCAGCCATGAGTCGAAAGTGGCATTGCTATTTGAGCGCAGTACTGAGATGGTGGTGGCGATGCTGGCTACGCTTCAAGCTGGCGCGGCTTACGTACCAATCGAGCCTCAACTGCCCGAGGCTCGCTTACACTATATTATTGAGCAAAGCGCCTGTGCATGTATCTTGAGTCATGCTCCAGTAAAAGCGCAGCTGGCAGAGAATATCTGCGCTCAAGTAACATGGCTTGAGCACTTAGAGTTAAGCGCTTATCCAACCACAGCACCCAATGTGACAATCCATTTAGATAACTTAGCCTATGTGATTTATACCTCAGGCTCGACGGGCAAGCCCAAAGGGGTTGCATGTGTACATCGCGGCGTCGCAAATCGTTTGGCTTGGGGGCAAGCTCGCTATCAGCTTCAAGGCAGTGATAGGGTGTTGCAAAAAACGCCATTTGGTTTTGATGTTTCTATTTGGGAGTTTTTCTGGCCATTAACGCAAGGTGCAAGCCTAGTATTAGCAGCGCCAGAACAACACAAAGAACCGACACAAATTCGGCAACTTATTGAAACAGAAGCAGTGACGGTTTGTCACTTTGTTCCCTCCATGTTGCAAGCATTTATGACGGGGATAAGCAGCTCACACGAAGCGCTGGGCGGAAAAACCTTATGCCCCAGTTTACGCCAAGTATTTACGAGCGGTGAAATGCTTACCTTGCAAACCCAACAGCAATTTTTTAGCTACTTTGAACAAACGGCACTGCACAATCTTTATGGACCGACAGAAACGGCGATAGAGGTGACAAGCTGGCAGTGTCACCAGCAAGATGACGTTATTCCAATTGGTAAACCTATCTCTGGCGTACAAGCTTATGTATTGGATGGTGCACTCAATCGAGTGCCGATAGGGGTGGCAGGAGAATTATATCTCGCTGGTGAGTGCTTGGCGCGCGGTTACTTATCTAGACCGGATCTCAGTGCTGATCGTTTTGTCGCGAATCCATTTGCCGATAGTAACAGCCAAGGCGCTAGAATGTATCGCACTGGCGACAAGGTAGTTTGGAATGATGAAGGTCAACTTGAGTTTTTAGGCCGCTTAGATCAGCAAGTGAAGATCCGTGGTTTGCGGATTGAATTGGGCGAAATAGAGAGCCAACTAAGGCAATTAGCCAATGTAGTTGATGCTGCGGTGTTAGTGAAAAATAGCGTTGGTGGCGAGCAATTAGTGGCATACCTGGTGCTAGCAAATGGCGCTGAGCTTGAGCCTGATACGCTTAACTCGCAACTTACTACTCAGTTGCCGCAATATATGATCCCTAGTGTGTTTGTGCAGCTTGAAAAATTGCCGCTCACTGTGAATGGCAAGCTAGATCGTAAAGCTTTACCTGAGCCATCGTTACAGCAATTTTCAACGTTTGCGGCACCACAAGGTGAAATCGAAAGTGGACTGGCCAAGATATGGCAGCAGGTGCTGCAACTTGAAAAAGTCGGACGTGACGACAACTTTTTTGCACTTGGCGGACATTCTTTACTTGCGGTGGAAACCCTGAGCCAAATCCAAGCACAATTTGGTGTAGACATTGCGGTGCGGGATGCTTTTGCTAATCCAATACTAAAAGACTTAGCTGCAATTATTTCAGCACAAACAAATCCAGAGCAAGAAGATGCCTTGCTCGACTTAGAAGCATTTATGGAGAACCTATAATGAGCAGTGAGGTCATCCAACGCATTGCTGAGCGCTTTCATCAGTTACCTCAAGAAAAACGTCAGCTGGTCTATCAAAAGGTGCAAGCCGATGGGCTGAACATGCGTCAGTTTCCCGTTTTACCTTTTCATCACTCAGCTGAGGCTGCTGAGCTGTCTTATGCACAGCAACGTCAATGGTTTTTATGGCATTTAGACCCAGACAGTGCAGCGTATCACATCACTGGGGGGTTACAGCTTGAAGGTGAGGTAAACCTGAGTGCGTTGACACGTGCTTTTCAACTATTAATTGCTCGTCACAGTTCGCTTCGCACGCAATTTGTACAAGTTGATGCTGAGGTAAAGCAGCAGGTGCTACCAATCGAGATTGCCAATGATTTTCAGGTAGAGGTAGGAGCGGGTGATAACATTGATGCGGTGCGTCAGCAATGGTTAAACACACCGTTTAATCTCACCCAAGGCAACTTAATCCGTGTGGGGTTACTCACGCTTGCGCCAAACCAATATCAACTGGTGGTGGTAGTGCATCATATTATTGCCGATGGTGGTTCATTACAGATTTTAGTGGGAGAATTTGCCGCGCTGTATAGCCAATTGCTTAGCGCTGAAATTGCACCGGGAGATTTATCGAGCCAGCTGGCCCAATCAGCGCTACCGGCACTGAATATTGCCTATGGTGATTATGCTAAATGGCAGAAAGACTGGATGACGGCCGGTGAGCTTGAGCGTCAGTTAGCGTATTGGCAGCAAAAGCTCGGTGACGAACAGCCAGTGTTACAGCTTAAGGTGGATAATGGTTTAGCTCAAAACTCAGAGCATGGCAGCGCTCGTGGTGCCTCACACGCTTGGCAATTACCACAGAGCTTAACGCAGCAGCTAGGTACTTTTGCCATCAGCCATCAGGTTTCTCATTACATGGTATTGCTGACGGCATTTCAGGTATTGCTACAGCGCTATACTGGGATGGAGCAGATCCGTGTCGGTACGCCAATCGCGAATCGACAACGGGCTGAAGTCGCCAATTTGGTCGGCTTATTCGTCAACACCCAAGTGCAGGATAACCGCTTTGACAGCCGCACTTCATTGCAACAGGTTTTAGCACAGGTAAAGGCTTCCACACTTGGAGCACAAGAATATCAAGATTTACCTTTTGAGCAATTGGTTGAAGCTTTGCAACCTGAGCGAAGTAGCGAAGTGCATCCGTTATTTCAGATATTGTTTAACTATCAGTTTGGTGATTTAAGCCAGTTACAACAGTTGCCAGGGCTCAAAGTGGGTGAATTGCCTGCAACCACAGGAGAAGTGCAGTTTGAGTTGGTATTAGATGCTCATGAAAACCGAGCGGGCGCTTGCTTTTTAACTTTTACTTACGATCAAAAGGCCATCTCCACACAACGCATTGTTCGCATGAGTCAGCACTTTGAGCGAGTGCTTGCTGCCTTGCTCACTGAGCCGACTATGGCCCTTGGTGACATTAACTTGCTAGACGATAGTGAAACGCAGCAATGGCAGCGTTGGGGGTTAAATCCACAACTAGAAGACACCACCCCAGTGCAGCAAAAGTTTAGCCGTTTGGCTGACACCCAGCCAGATGCAGTGGCAGCGGTATTTGCAGATTTAACGTTGAGCTATAAACAACTGGATGAACGTTCAAATCAGCTTGCGCAGCACCTTCAAAGCCTAAATATTGGTCGCGAAGATAGAGTCGGTGTAGCGCTACAGCGCAGTATGGATACGGTAGTGACGTTATTAGGCGTGTTAAAAACTGGCGCTGCCTTTGTGCCTATGGACCAAGATTATCCGCCAGAGCGACTGGCTTACATCGCAGAAAATAGTCAACTCACAGCCATTATCACTCACCCTGACGCACAGTCGAAATTAACCGAGGTGCTGAAAGATACGCAAATCACACACCATTTGGCTTCTCTGCCAGTCGTCAACTTAGCACAATTGCCTTGGCAAACGTTGTCAGCCCAACCGCTCGACGTGGCTATTCATCCCGAGCAATTGGCTTATATGATTTATACTTCGGGCTCAACGGGTCGCCCGAAAGGGGCTGCGATCAGCCATCGTGCACTGAGTAACTGCATGGCATGGATGGCAAGACAATACTCTCCACAACCTGAGGAAGCGGTATTGCACAAAGCCGCCTTTGGGTTTGATGTGTCTTGCTGGGAAATTTTCTTCCCTCTGAGTGAAGGGATGTCTGTGGTGGTTGCAAAACCTGGTGACCAACGCGATCCACTCGAACTGAAGCGACTTATCCAACAGCAAAGAGTCGCAATTACCTCGTTTCCTCCGGCTTTATTACAGGCCTTTATCGAGCTACCTGATGTGGCTGAATGCACCTCGCTGCGGCATATCATGTGTGGTGGTGAAGCCGTGCCTGCTGAATTATTCCGTGACACATACAAGGCACTGCCTGATGTTGTGATGAACAACCTATATGGGCCAACAGAAACCACAATTCATGTAACCCACTGGCCTTTTATTAACGACAAGAGAAGCTTGGCACCTATTGGCCAAGGTATTTCACAAACCCATACCTATATTTTAGATGCCAGTTTAAACCCCGTGCCAGAGGGCGTTACTGGAGAGTTATACATAGGAGGCATCCAGCTGGCCAGAGGGTATTTTGCTCGACCAGATTTAACCGCCGAACGCTTTGTTGCAGACAGCGTGTTAGCTAATGGCCAAAGGATGTATCGTACTGGTGATTTGGCGCGCTGGAATCTAAACGGTGAGATTGAATACCTAGGTCGTAGCGATGACCAAGTACAGATCAGAGGGTTTAGAATAGAGCTGGGTGAAATTGCCGAGCAGTTAAGACGCTTACCTCAAGTGCGTGAAGCCAAAGTCTTAGTTAAACACTTGGCTACTGGCGATAAATTGGTCGCTTACGTAACTGGTAGTATTCAAGATGAGCAGCAATTAGCTCAAGCGCTTGGTGAAAATGTCCCGGATTATATGGTGCCCAATGCGTTTGTGGTGTTAGATAAAATGCCACTGACAGCCAATGGTAAAGTCGATAGCAAAGCTTTGCCTGAGCCGCAATGGGCCAAAGCGCAAGAATACAGCGCACCGATAGGTGAGGCTGAAACCATGGCTGCACACCTATGGGCAGATTTACTCGGCCTTGAGCGAGTGGGCAGGGATGACAACTTCTTCTCATTAGGTGGCCACTCACTGCTGGCGATTAAGCTGGTGGAGCGTGCCCGCCAAGCTGGCTGGCAAGCACAAGTGAAAACCCTATTTAGTCAGCCAGTGCTCAAACACTTCGCTGCTGCCCTTACGCCTTACCGCCAAGATACGGCACCAGAAACCGCATGGTCAGGGATTGCGACGGATACCGCTGTTATCACCAGTGAAATGCTGCCATTGGTCAGTCTGGATAATGACCAGATAGCTAAAGTCGTCGAGCAAGTAGATGGGGGCGTACAAAATGTCCAAGACATTTATCCGCTGGCACCGCTGCAGTCGGGAATTTTATTCCACCATACTTTGCAAGAAAAAGGCGACGCTTACATTACGCCTAATCTATTACGTTTTGAAAGCCGCGCGCAGCTAAGTGCATTTGTTGATGCGCTTAACCTGGTTATTGCCCGTCATGATATTCTGCGGACAGCCATTTTTTGGCAGAGCCTGCCTGAGCCTGTGCAAGTCGTGCAGCGTCAGGCCAAAGTGGAAATCAAGTGGTTAGATTATGCCTGTGATGCGCCATTAGCTGCTGATGAAGCAGGCTTAACGGCAGCAGCAAGACGCTTAAATGAAGCCGTAGATCCAACCCACTTTAGACTAAACACACTGTGTGCACCTTTAATTGCCGCCATCGCTATTGCCGAAGTGCAAGACGAGACCTGCTGGTTGCAACTGCCGAGTCATCATTTAGTGATGGATCACACCAGCTTAGAAGTACTCGTTGAAGAAGTGCAGATGATTTTAGCGGGTAATGCAGCGCTACTGCCAGAGCCTGTGCCGTTTAGACATTTTGTGGCGCTAGCGCAGCAAAACCCAGAGGCCGAAGCGGAGCAAAATACGTTCTTTAGCGAATTATTAGGGGATATAGAAACGCCAACTGCGCCATTTGGGTTGTTAGATATTAAGGGCACAGGTGAGGACATTCTAACGCACGAAACTGCCGTGCCTGAGGCACTGGCCGCCCAAGTGCGCCACCTTGCCGTAAAGCAAAACACCAGTGCTGCGGCGGTATTCCACCTAGCTTGGGCGATGGTGCTACAAAAGCTGACCGGACTAAATGATCCGGTATTTGGCACGGTGATGTTTGGCCGCTCACAAGGTGGAGAAGGCGCCGATAGGGCTGTTGGCATGTTTATCAATACATTGCCGATCCGTTTTCGATTGCGCCAAGCAGATCTTAAATCAGGATTGCAACAAGCGCAGCAGCTGTTAACTGCGCTTATTAGCCATGAAAGTGCGAGTTTATCCAAAGCTCAATCTTGCAGTAGCGTAGCGAAAGGAACGCCGCTGTTTTCGACGCTGTTGAATTATCGCTATAGCCCAAATGCGCACAAACATGGTGATTCGAAAAAGCTCTATGTTACCGATGATGGCTGGCAAGTATTTGGCGGTGAGGAACGCACCAATTACCCTATTGGAGTTTCTATTGACGATGCTGGCGATGGCTTTAACATCGTAGCGCAAACACTACCGAGTGTTGAACCTGCGCAGTTGTGTGGCTATTTACTGAATGCGTTGACTCAGCTTGTCGCAGAGCCTGCACTAAAACAGCTAGGTGATTGGCAAGCGTTGACTGACAATGCGTGGCAAACTCAGCGCTTGTGGAGCGAAAACACCACCAAAGAGAACACCCAGCAAGCGGTCTACCGCTTATTTGAAGCACAGGTGCAAAAACAGCCTGACGCTATTGCCGTCACATTTAAAAACAATCACGTGCGTTACGCTGAGCTTAACCAACAAGCGAATCAGCTCGCGCATTATCTACAATCACAAGGCGTGGGTATAGAGAGCCGAGTCGCTGTGGGCATGTGGCGTAGTGTTGAAACCGTGATAAGTCTGTTGGCAATCATGAAAGTGGGTGCCTCGTACGTACCACTAGATTTAGATTATCCAGCGGAGCGTTTGCAATATATTGTGGCATCGAGTGGCGTACAGTTGCTATTGACTCATGCTGAAGGGGTAGATGCACTGCCGCCATTCCCTGAGCAGATCACGCAGTGTGTATGGCAACAGCTAGACTTAGCGCCATACAGCCAAGATAATCTCATTGTTGATGCTCACCCAGAGCAGCTGGCTTATGTGATTTATACCTCGGGCTCGACGGGACGACCTAAAGGCGTGGCTATTAGTCACCGCTCATTGGTTAGCTGTATGCAGTGGATGCAGCGCGAGTATCAACTCACACGGGAAGATGCGGTGTTACATAAGGCACCATTTGGCTTTGATGTGTCTTGTTGGGAGCTATTTTTCCCACTGAGTCAAGGCGGCCGCATTGTAGTATCTGAACCCGGAGATCATAAAGATCCAGACAAATTAATTGCACTTATCAAGGCGCAACAAGTTACAACAGCAAGTTTTGTACCGACGATGCTACAAGCCTTTATTGAGCAAACTAACCCCAATGAAGAGAACTATTTACGTAACATTATGGTAGGAGGAGAGGCTGCGCCACCGGAACTTCGTCAACGTATGTTCGCCGCACTACCAAATGCTAAGGTGCATAATTTATATGGACCAACAGAAACCACAATTCATGTGACCAACTGGGAGTTTACGCAAGCACCACGAACCACAATTCCAATCGGTCGTGCTATCTCAAACACCAGTTGTTATGTACTCGATGAGTACTTGACGCCGGTTCCTCAAGGAGTAGTAGGTGAGCTCTATTTAGGTGGAGTAGGGTTGAGCCGAGGTTATCTTAACCGCCCTGACTTAACCGCAGAGCGATTTGTTGCCGATCCGATATCTGCATCAGGTGGTCGTCTTTACCGTACCGGTGATTTGGTGCGTTGGAATAAAGAAGGACTGATTGAATACATGGGCCGACTTGATCACCAAGTTAAGATCCGAGGCCTACGTATTGAACTTGAAGAAATTGAAGCTCAGCTTGCAAGTATTAGCGGTATTCAAAAAGCCGTTGTATTAGCAAAGCCTTCGCCGTCAGGCGAGCGTTTAGTTGGCTATGTGCAGTCTCAACAAGTACAGTCAAGTGATGAGCTAAAAAGCATCTTAGCCAAAGTTTTACCCGACTATATGGTGCCAAACAGCATTTTGAGTCTTGAGCGCTTGCCACTTAGCCCGAATGGTAAAATTGACCGCGACGCATTACCGGAACCGGTTTGGCAAGATAGCGGAGAATTTGTTGCGCCAATAAACGATATGGAGCAAAGTGTGGCGCAAGTCTGGTCTGAGGTTTTAGGAATCAATAATATCAGTCGTTTTGCTAATTTCTTTACGCTTGGCGGCGATTCTATCGCATGTCTAAAGGTGGTGTCATTGATGCGCCAACGTGGTTTTGAAATGGCGGTAAAACACATGTTTGAAACCGCAGATCTGAGTCAGTTAGCCTTGCAGTTGACTGAGTTGCAAGGTGCTACCGGCTCTGAAAATACACTTTGTAGCGAGCCTATTATCGCACTGAATCAAAAATCAGCCGCTGCAAGTGCGCTATTTTGCTTACATGATGGTTTTGGTAAAGTGTTGGACTACACCACTTTGGCAAGGCATCTCGATGGCAAGCGTACGGTGTACGGGCTGACTTATCAGCCTGGTTCTTTAACTGAACAAGCTGCTGATTTATCTGCGCTGGTGGCATCGCATCTGAGCGAAATTCGCAAAGTGCAAGTTCGCGGACCTTACCGTTTATGTGGCTGGTCTTTAGGTGGCGTATTGGCGCACGCTATTGCCGCTGAGTTAGAACAACAAGGTGAGCAAGTAGAGCAGCTGCTTTTACTTGACCCTTACTCGCTACCTAATGCAAGTGCACAGCGCTCAACACTGGCAGAGCAAATAGGCCCAATGATGCAGCTACAAACCTTCTTCAGCTTATTACTGAGCGAAGAAAGTGGGTTTGCCTTGATGCAAGACGTTGAAATACAAAGTACGCTGGCTGAATGTTCTGCTCAACAGCAGACATCAAGTGATGACATTCAAAGGTTGATGCTGCAAGTGTTTGAGCACCCAAGAACGGAGTTTATGACGGGTTACGGACAGTTAACGGCTCAAGACTTATACCATTTATATCTGGCCTTCCAACCGCTATTCTTGGCTGCTGTCAATATTGAGACGCTGCCTGTTTACACCGGTAAGGCTGAAATATTTTGGATGAAAGGTCGAGAGCAAGCGCATAAAGCATGGTGGTACGAGTGGTTGAATAGCCAAAGTGTTTCGTCTCACGACTTGGATGTTGGACATTTTGCGGTGGTTAAAGATCGCACTGTATTAGAACGTGTCTAGCGAAGTTTAAAGTTAAAGTATAAAGCGGCTCTAAGTCGCTTTATTTTTATCTTTAGGGTTGTCTTTGGAAGGTTTGTCTTTGGTATAAAAACGGCGCTGAGTAGCGCCGTTTTTGTGAGAGTTAATTTCTAGTTGCTATCACTTACCATTGGTAAGTTGCAGTTAATGCGATATTTCGGCGACTGCCATAGGAGCAGGATGTTTCACCACATGAAGCGATAACCTTTTTGTCAGTTAGGTTACGTACGTTCAGTGCAAAGCGCCATTGTGCCAGATCATAACTTGCCATGGCATCAAACAGGGTGTAACCCTCAACGGTTTTAGGTGCTTTTTCACCAGTACCTTTGTTACTACCCGTGTAACGTGCGCCTAAACCTACAGTGAAGTCGTCAGTAAGTTGATAGTCACTCCAGATATTAAACTGATGCTTTGAAACTGCTTTATCCTGTTTGCCGACTTCGTCAGCAAGTCTTGGATCAAGACCACTCTCAGTGACATCCGCTTTAGGAATATAAGCGTAAGAAGCGGTTAAGTTCATTTTTTCAGTTGGTTGTACAAAGGTATCAAACTCTAAACCGCGCACAACGACGGCACCCGTTTGTTTGTAGCCAGCAGGTTCGGTTGTCCATACCCACTGAGTGAAGTCACTACGTTCAATCTCAAATACCGCTGCACTATAGCTTGAAGTTGAGTCCTTTGGTTGATAGCGCACACCAGTTTCGTATTGTTTACCTGTTTCAGGTGAGAAAGGACGAGCGGTAGCAGGGTCAACATTGGTTGTCGGTGCAAAAGATTCAGAGTAGCTAAAGTAAGGTGCTAAGCCGTTGTCAGCTAAATAAACAACCCCGGCGCGAGCACTAAATTCTCTGTCTGTACGCACTGATGTCGGGTCTACTTGACCTTCTAGCGTCTCATTTTTTAGCTTTGCTTCATCCCAACGACCAGCCAAAGAAATGATGATCTTCTCATTAATTTTGATTTGGTCTTGGATATAAATACCAAATTGCTCTAGCTTGGAAACACCCTTGATATTAGGTTCAGGTTGGATCACACTTGAGCCGTAAGTCGGGTTAAAGATATCAAGATCAGCTAACACACCGCCGTAGCGCGCTCTCACTTCAATCTCTGTATCTTGATAATCGGCACCAATGAGTAATGTGTGTTCTACGTTGCCGTGTGAAAACTGACCGATCAAATGCGTGTCGATAGTAGCGCCGCTGACTTTCTCTTTACTTGATAGTGGAGTACGGGCTAAGTAACGGAAGTTTTCTGGGTCACTTGGGTTATCAGCATTTTTTTGCGCCCATTTACCCCAAATGACGCCATAGTCAACGTCAAATTCCGCATAGCGCGCGTGTTGCTTGATTTGCCAGTTGTCATTGAAATGATATTCGCCTTTATAACCTACTACCCACTGCTCTTGGTTGTAGCGGTTGAAATCAGGCTCACCAATCAATGTTGAAAACGGGATTTGGCCGTTAGGGTTCGGCAAAATAGTACCTGTTGTTGGGTAGGCGTGCCAAGCAGCGCCAGACTCAATGTCGTAGTATTGTGAATAAAAGGTGATTTTCCCTTGGCTACTTGGTTGCCAAGTCATTGACAGTGCTAGGTAGTCGCGATCGTTTTCTAGTGGATCGGTACTCAAATCAGATTTTTTGGTTAAGCCTGTCACGCGATATAAATACTCGCTGTCGTCGTCAATTGGACCTGACATATCAACGGCTAGTTGTTTGAGGCTGTTATTGCCAAGCTTGATCTGCAGCTCATTTTGCGAAAATGGCGTTGGCATTTTACTAACTAGGTTTACTACGCCACCCGGACCATTTTGACCATATAATACCGAAGAGGGGCCTTTAAGAATTTCTATACGCTCCATACCGTAGCTTTCGGTCTGCCATAAACCCCAGTTACCACTGTTACGGATCTGAAGACCATCTTGGTAGAAACCAGGTGCATAAGCATCGAAACCACGAATGTATAACCAATCGTATTGTGGTAAGTCACCCCAAGGTGCGGTATTCACACCTGCGGTATATGATAATGCTTCTGTTACACGCGTTGCGCCAATGGCTTCAATTTTATCTGCGGTGACAACATTGATGGTTTGTGGCACTTCAATTATTGCAACATCGATTTTTGAGCCAGTTGCACTGCGGCGTGCATTGTAACCTTCAACCGGACCTGTTGCCGTTTCTTGGTCGGCATCAGCATTAACGGTAACCGCTTTTAGTTTGCTTGGCGAGTTACCTTCAGCATGCGCAGTTGATACCAGTGTTAAACCTAAAATGGCGGCAGCAATGGGTGATAGGGTTAACAATGGGGTTGAGCGTTGTTGTTTCACAAAGACTCCTTATTATTTTTGAGAAGCAGATTTAATTATTTGGTGATTGAGCAGAGCTTTTCTCAATCACCCGTTTTAGTTCGAGGCTAGTCCACTAGCGCCGTGTTATCAGTAACTTGAGGCGTTGATGTTTGTTTTAGTTGTTTAAGTACGTCGCCAATTTCTTGGCTACGGACTGCCAAAATTGATAATAAAGTATCGCTTAGTCCATGGGAGCTTTCGCATGCGCCTTGCAAGAAAATATTCGGTTTAAAGTCTTCCGTGCTTTGAATGCGGTAGTCGCGTCCCACAGTAAAGTCACCTAAGTATTTTGATAAAGGCGCCAATAGCGTTTTGTGCTGATCTCGTACATAGCCTGTTGCCAACACCACCGCATCGTAGCTACACACTTTAGTGTCGCCAGTTTTGCGGTTTGTGAGGGTTAGATGAATACCGTTTTCGTCCGCGTCAACCGCTGCGACTTCTGTGCTAGAAAGGAAGCGATGGCGATAGTGGCTGCGTACTTTTTGTTCGTAAAATACGCCGTAAATTTGTTCGATAAGGGGTAAGTCAGGACAAGCGTAATTGGTCTGGCGGTATTCTTTTAAGAAGGCTTCGCGTTCGATATCGGATTTGGAGAAAACCTTATCAGTATATTCTGCATTGAAGATTTCATTTACAAATGGACTGTCGTCCGATGGCTTAATAGAGTTTGCACGAATAACAAAATCGACTTGGTTATCATCTGCGCGGCCGTGTAAATCCATAAATATTTCGGCGGCACTTTGGCCTGCGCCAATGACGGCAATTTTCTTAGCTGTGTTATTTGCTTCAATAGCAACTTTGTAATCATTACTGTGGAATACGCGGGTGTCGCCCGCCAGCTTTCTAAATTGTTTTGGTATATATCCACCACCACCAATGCTGACGACTAGGTTATCTGTTTCAACTACTTTTTCACTGCCATCAACACCTCTGGAATGCACTTGTAGCGCAACAACTTGTTCGTTTTCTAAAATCGGTTGGACATCAAATACTGTTTCGCCATAGCTGGTTTGATCTTTAAAATGCGAAGCCGCCCATGCTAAGTAGTCGTTAAACTCATGTCGGCTTGGGAAAAATGTTTGAAGGTTGATAAAGTCTGCTAAGCGATTTTTTTGGTGTAAATAGTTAATAAACGTAAATTCACTTTTAGGATTACGAATAGTGACAAGGTCTTTCAAAAAGGAAATTTGCATGTGCGTGTTTTCGAGCATCATATTTTTATGCCATGAAAACTCTGGCTGACGTTCCATAAACAAGGCATGGTTAGCCCAATCTGTTAGACCTTGCTCGCGAAGTGCGATTGCTAGTGCAATATTAGAAGGTCCGAAGCCAATACCTACTAATGAAAAGCGAGATGTGTTGTTCATACTTAATCCTCACAGTTACGGTTAGCTACTGCTATTGTCCTAGGGCCTGCTGAGCGTCAAGACCGACAGGGCACTATTAATACCAATTAGTCTTAATACTTGCTCAATTTGAAGGAGCAAATCTGACGCTAACCGCGTTAAAAATTTCTCATTTAGAACAACTAAATAGCAAAATTTTTGCCTTGTTATCGACAAGATTTTCTCGCCTCAAAATAGATCACTTAATTAAGCGAATTGGTATGACTATCAGAAGCTCAACTAAAATTATGTTTTGGATTAGACGAGTGAGAATTTAATTTATTTAAATATTTATGAAATTAATTCGTATTTAAACTGTCTAACGAGATCCTTCGTCGTTTAGTGCCTAATCTCTGCCCGTTGCACTGTGTTAAAAAAGCTAAGTTCTATCTATTTATCTATCTTCATAGCGCTATAACAAGGCGACACCCCGCTTAGCGCTATCTTGCTTTTATTACTTGGTTTGTGTCACAAAGTTCAGCGAGTTAACGCCCGATTGCTGCGCCAGTGCCATAACCTCGACTATTTTTTCATAGGGGACCTTGGCTGCGCCTTGTAATTGGACCGGAGGCTGCGGTGATTGTGCTGCAACTTCAACTAAACGTTGTTTAAGTTGCGCGAGCGTGATGGCTTGTTGTTGCCACTGAATATCACCATTCGCTTGTACTATCAAAGAAACGCTGTCGGGCAATACCTCTACGCTGGTTTCTTGCAAGGCTGCTTTGGGCAGCTCTACCTCAATGGACTGAGTGATCACAGGCATGGTGATAATAAAAATGATCAGCAATACCAGCATCACATCCACAAGTGGTGTCATGTTTATTTCAGCCATGACCTCTTCGTCATCTTCAAATCCTTGGCCAAACGCCATTATTTACCTCCGACCGATTTAAATACTGGGCGCTTAGCGTTTGCATTTGGTGCAGAGCCCATCAGTAAGAATGCGTGTAATTCGTGAGCAAAGTGGTTCAGGCGGTTTACAACGCGTTTGTTTCCCCGAGTGAGTGCGTTGTAACCCAGTACTGCGGGGATAGCGACGGCAAGGCCAAAAGCAGTCATAATTAATGCTTCACCCACAGGACCTGCTACTTTGTCGATACTTGCTTGGCCACTAACGCCAATGCTTATCAGGGCATGGTAAATTCCCCATACAGTGCCAAACAAGCCGATAAAAGGAGCAGTGGCACCAATGGAAGCGAGTATCGCTAAGTTACTCTGTAGTTCCGATTTACTTTCGTCAATAGAAGTTCGTAAGCTGGCAGTTAACCATTCCGCGATAGGTAAATTACCATGCAAATCTTCTTTGTGTTGCTCATGATGCGCCTTGGCATGCATGCCTTCGTTGACCAGTGAACTAAAGGGCGTCGCTTGGCCCGTTGGAGTTTCGAGCAATAAAATACCTGACTGCACATCTTGTGCGTGCCAAAACTGCTTAGAGCCAACAAGTGGCTGTTTTAATTTATAAAGCTTAATGCCTTTAATTAATATGACGCACCAAGTTGCGATTGACATAAACAGCAGACTAAACGCTACTGCTTTAATGACGATATCGCTTTGTGCCCACATGGCGGCGATTCCGTATGGGTTCTCCATGACTGTTCCTTATTTAATTTAATGCAAAATTGACAGGCTGCAGGTACCAATAACCGATCGCTTGTCCGTCTTGAGTTGCCGGTTGGTATTGCCAGTGTTTTACAGTTGCTTTTGCAGACTGATCTAGGCGACCGTGGCCACTCGACTCATGTATTTCTATCTCAGAGACGCTGCCGTCCGCTTCAATATAAATTTTTAATAAGACTGTCCCTTGTTCTTTAAATTTACGGGATAATCTTGGGTAAATAGGTGCCGGGTTGTTTAATGCATTAGCGTCGCTCATGTGCGGTAATACAAGCCCAGGCGGTAAACTCGGATCCTGAGAAGTAGTGGCCGTCTCTGTCGTGTTACTAACATCACTTTGTTCTGATTGAACAGTGGAGCTGACTGGGGCTGGCTCTACAACAGGCTCAGGCTCTACAACAGGTTCAGGCTCTACAACAGGCTCAGGCTCTACAACAGGTTCAGGCTCTACAACAGGTTCAGGCTCTACAACAGGTTCAGGCTCCACAACAGGTTCAGGCTCCACAACAGGTTCAGGCTCTACAACAGGTTCAGGCTCTACAACAGGTTCAGGCTCTACAACAGGCTCAGGCTCTACAACAGGCTCAGGCTCTACAACAGGCTCAGGTTCTACAATAGGCTCAGGTTCTACAATAGGTTCAGGCTGTTGAACTGTCGTTACCTCTGTTTGGGATGGTAAGTTGATAAACTTGCCCTTAATGCTAGAGTGCTGAGAAGATATTTCCATTGGCTCCGGTATTGAGGTAGTTGTCCACGCAAAAGCAATGCCTCCGATATGAATAGCAATAACAAGGAAACATGAACTTAAGGATGCGACGTCTGGGGTTTGCTGTCGCAAAGCTTTTGTGTGTGAGGTAGGCACAACTACGTACATCCGTTACTAATTTAAATGCAAATCGTTATTACTTTATTTTGTTTGTTACAAAAATACAAGAACGATCCCGCTAATTGATGGATATTTTGTTTATGAATGATTCATCTACTGCAATAAGGTGTATACCTAAAAATAGTAATATAACGCTGTAGCAATTGTTACGATTGCAACCTTGGAAGAGAAACTATTGCAACAGCTCCTTTTTTATCGTTTCTATTTTGAATTTGTAAATCACCTAAATGGTTGAAAAGTATTTGCCGGCTAAACACTAGACCTATACCGCTGCCAGACACTTTGGTAGAAAAAAACGGAATAAAGAGGTTGTCAGTATTACTAATGCCGACACCCTCATCAATTATCTTTATACTGCAATATTTGTCGCTTTGTTCAAACTCAATGGTAATCTCTCCTGTTGTTGTACTCATGGCTTCTTGAGCGTTTTTTAAAAGATTCACAAAGACTTGTTCTAATTGGTGTGGATCAGCATATAGCTGGCATTTCGTTGGATTTAGTAGTGATATTTTGCTATCGGGAAATAGTAAAATACATTTTTCGATAAGTTCACAGATGTCGAGTGGTTGCTTATTAGGTTGAGGTAGCTTACTAATTTTCTGAAAGTTGCTAATAAATTTGTAGAGCGAAGTTGAGCGATTATGGATCACCGTAAGACCCTGCTCAAGAGCCGGTGTAGCACTTTCTAGTTTCTGAAGCTGTTTCAGTAACGTGGCACTAATAGAAGAGATCGGAGCTAAACTATTGTTAACTTCATGACTGAGTACTCGATGTAAGCGTTGCCAACTCTCTCGCTCTTTATCTATTAATAACCATTGTACGTCGCTGATAAAAAATAGATAGTTGAGCTGCTGATGATGAATGTATTTTACTACCGCAATTCGATAGGTTTTACTAACAGCACCATCTTTAATGGTAAAGCTTTGTGGCTGTCTTGTAACTTGTTCTACAGGGATTGTAGTGCAGCTTAAGTTTGCGCCTTGTTGTGACGATTGAAGGCCTAGTAGCTCATTAGCTGCGGGGTTTGCAAAGGTTATGTCGTAGTTAACATCCGTGGCAATTATTCCTACATCAATGTGAGTGATCACTTTTTCCAGTAAAAGTTGGCTTTCTTTTATGGCAACATTTTGTTGTGCTAGTCTTTGTGAAAGTGTATTGAGGAGCTGTTTTATTTCTAGCATCTCATTATCTTCAGCACGGATGGCTGACCGTATGTTGTAGTCTTCGTCCACCAGTGCTTCTAGTAATACAGCAATGTTTCTAGTTTGGTTGTAATAGCTCGCTTTTATGTGGTTAGTTAAAAACAGGCAGGCTGGAAGTAGAAATAGTCCTGTCAACGCTATGATATATTTAGATACCGATAGTAAGCTTAATAAATAACAAAAGGCTAAACTCAATACTATGAGCATTCCAGTTGTGGTTTTAAGTGTGGTAGACAAGGTCAAAGCTGCTATGTTTTAAAGGTTGTACTTTTCAATTCTACGATAGTAGCCGCTTCGGCTAAGGCCTAATGATGCTGCTGTCTTTTTCACATTTCCTGCATAATGTTCAAGTCTTTCGATGATGGCTTGTCGTTCGAGTTCATCCAAAGTCAGATTTAATGGTACCGCTGCGGTAACCGCAGCGTTTGCTGTTGTAGCTGCAGGCTCAGTAACTAAGTGCAAATGATGTGCATCTATGACACCGTTTTGACACATAAATACTGCCCGTTCAATACAATGGTTAAGTTCTCGAATATTGCCTGGCCATGAATGTGCTTTAAGTTTCTCCATGGCGCAATTCGTAAGCCTTATTGGTGCGAAGCTATACTCAGCGATGAGCTTATCTAACATATGATCTACTAAAAGAGGAATATCTTCCAAACGCTCCCTAAGTGACGGTACACGAAGTTCGATAGTGTTTAGACGATAAAATAGATCTTGGCGAAATGTTCCTTCCATTATCGCTCTGACTAAATCCATATTAGTGGCGCTAATGACTCTGACGTCAGCGTGATATACCTGTGTGCTCCCAACAGGTGTATACATTTTCTCTTCAATCACGCTAAGTATTTTAGCTTGTTGAGAAAGGGGAGTGTTCCCTATTTCATCTAAAAATAATGTGCCACATTGAGCCTGTTTGACAAGACCTTCTCGACTAGTAATTGCTCCTGTAAACGCTCCTTTTTTATGGCCAAAAAATTCACTTTCAAACACACCATCAGCGATAGCTCCCATATTTACGGAGATAAAAGGCTGCTGACTTCGTTGTGAGTCATTATGTATATAGCGAGCGAGTAGCGTTTTTCCTGTGCCGTTTTCACCGGTAAGTAAAATGCTCGATTGGCTTTCTCGTAATCGATCTATTTCTGCAATTAATTTCTGCATCGCAGGTGAGTCTGCGATTAGAGTGCAGTGATTATTACTGAGTTGCGTACGTAACTGATTGTTTTCAGCACTTAGTTTTTTGCTTAACCTTTGGCTATCGCTTAAGGCTAATTGGGTTTTAATGCTGTTTGCGAGGTGTTCGTTCTGCCAAGGTTTTTGGATAAAATCATTAGCACCTTGTTGGAGAGCCGTTATCGCTAACTCTACAGTAGCCCATCCGGTCATGACTATTACGGGAATGTCCCATTTGGCTCGAATATTAGCTAATAACTCTAGACCTTCCATACCTGAGGTGCTGTCTAAATGATAATTAAGGTCCATGAGTATTAGATCGAAGTGCTTTGTTTCCAGTGCATTAAGTAGCTCTGTTGGGGTAGTAGCACTGAATACCTGATAGTCAAACTCAGCAAGCAGTAGTTGTACAGAGGTGATGATGTCTGGATTATCATCTGCTACAAGAATCGATTCACTCATCGTGATTTCCTAATTAACAGGCAGCAATTCGTAGAGCATATCTTGCCATTTTTGTCATTTTACTACTCCTCTGGTGGTGACAATGCAACCCGTAAGACTATCTATATCATATATTTGCTTAGCTGAAGCGGCGTTATTAGTATCTAACGCCTGCTATATTAAAACGGTAATTTGATATTACAACAACAACTGCTTCACAAACATTACGCTTGCTGCTTCGAGGTATCATGTGTATCAAGGAAAAAATCTTTATCTATATGATTTACATTATAAAAATTTAATCTTTACTCATGACCTTTGCTAGGATAAATAATAGCAACAACTCCATCTTGCTGAATTACTTGTGTTTTTTCAAGTCAATTTTTACCTTCTCTATATTACTAATGTCGCTTATTGGCTTACTTTATCGAGTGCACGGCGAATATCTCGCTTTGTTGAACTGTCATTGCTAAGTGTTAGCGCTTGTTGATAAGCACTTTTAGCTTTATTGTTGTCCTTTACTGCTCGACTTAGCTCACCCAACAGCATTAGGTATTCTATGTGCTGCTCATCTTCTACTTGTTCTTTGCTTATTAAGTGCTCCATGGCATCAACTGCTAATTGCTTATCCCCGTGTTCCTGTAATGCTAAATAAGCGGCAGACACACAAGTGTCTCGCCAAGTAGGTAACAACCCAGTGGCTACATTATTAATTTGGCACCCTTTAGCGAACAGATTCTGTGCTTGTTCTTTGGCCGAAAAAGTCCAAAGCAAATTAGCGGCTCGGTTTACTAAGGCAATATCATGAGGGTAGTGTTGATTCACAAAATCTACAGTTTGTAACGCGAGGCTTTCATTTTGAGTGTTTTGAAGGTAATCCATGAGAGCCAAATAATAATAATGTTTATCCATGTCTTTCAGTCGTTCGACGATAGCTTTCGATGCTTTCTTTTCTGAGTCCCAAAAGCCGCTTTCAATAGCTAAAGCTTTTGCAGCAGCAACTAAATATTTAGGATTGTTTGGTGCTAACTCAGCAGCTCTAATTGAATGCTTATTAGATTTTTCCACCAGACCAAGTTTATTAAAGAGGTTCGATTGCTCCTTAATTTGATACCATAATTCGCCAGCTACAAAATGCACTTCGGCATTTTCTGGATGCCGCTTGATCAAGGCATTTAGCATCGCTTCTTTATCGTCGCTATCTTGTGCTACTGCAACGGATACAGCCATTATTTCCGAGTTAAGATCTTTGTTTTTTTGGGCCGCTAATGCTTCAGCGACTTGCTCATATTGTCGATTGTAAAATGCCGATTCAAGCGAAGTGGTTTGTGGGGCGGGTTGTTGTGCTTGCGACGTCGCGCAGAGCATAACAAGTGCTGTAAAGCCGACGCGTATGACAGTAGTTGTAAACATTTCCTTCTCCTTAGGGTCTGATTTTAGGACCTAGCTGACAAAGATCGTCAGCTAGGAGGTTTGCTACATCAGTCTTCACAGCGCAGTGTTTCACTCGGCTCTAATTGAATTGAGCGGCGCGCAGGAAGGTAAATGGCGCTTAACACAGCCGTGCTTGTTATTACAATTACAACCATGGCGCTAATCGCGTAGAGATAGATATCTAACGCGATGATCTGCCAAGTGGCAAAGCTGAGTATGGCTGACAAAACTAAACCAATACTTAGACCCTTTAACATCGGTCTTGCTCCGAGTTTAACGAGCCAGCGGATGATGTTTTGATCGTTTGCACCTAATGCCCTGCGGATCCCAATTTCATGTTGGCGTTGGGTAACTGAATTGGCCGTGAGGCCATAAATACCTGTCACTCCCAATGCCAAGGCAAATAAGCCGCATTTCAAAAATAGTTGGGTTGCAGAGTGAGTGAGATCCCTTAGCATTACGAGTAATTCTTCCATACTTTTAAGTGCACTGATACGTACTTCTGAGTCTATTGCGTATAGCGTTTCATAAATCACTGAGCGAGCTTGTTGCTCTGAACCAATAAACTTGTATTCTATATTGATATTACCGCTATCTAGTTGACTTATTGGACGATAAATCGTCATTAGATTTTTAGGATCGCTAACTGGAGTGCCTTCAACACGATCTGAAACTACGCCGACAATTGTTGCCCAAGTACTAGCTGTTTCTACTTCGTCACTTATTTTAAGTTGTTTACCTATGGCCGATCCTTCAGGCCAATAAGTCTGTGCTAAAGTTTTACTGATCATTGCTGCAGGCATGGTGTTCCCTTGGTCCCTTGAATCTATATAGCGGCCTGTGAGTAGTTGGACACCTGTGAATTGAATGTTGCCTGATACACTTCTAATCACAGCTTGTGGTTTATCTTGCTCCAGCTGGTATTTTATACCTTGTTGCATGAAGGTATTTTTACCAAAGCTAGTAGTGACAACTGCATCAGACACACTTGACTGTTGCTGTAGCCTAGATGCGATATTTTGGTAGAGTGCATTGCGGCGAGGGTGTGAGTCGTAACGTTCTGCTGGCAGAGAAACTTGGGCAGACAAGATGTTTTTGGTGTTTAAGCCAATATCTAAATTGATCAGCTGATTGGCAAAAAAACTAGAGACAATACCTAGGTACATTAATACCGTAACAACAGTAATTTCGGTAGTGAGTAGCATTCTAGTAACTTTGTTTCCTTTGCTGCTAGCCGCGCCTCTGGTACCACCTCGCAAAATGGCGTTGAAGTCGCCACCTGTTACATGTAGCGCAGGTAATACACCCGTCATGATAATAGCGACAAAAATGAAGATGATAGTCGCAAAGATAGTATTCAGGTCAAGTCCCCAGTGCCACCAATAGGCCAATCCGTCAGCTAGATTCATGTTAATCCAAAACTGATTAACTTGTTGCAGTGCCCAGCCTGATAAAAGTAAAGCAATAACGCCACCAGCTACGCAGATAATAATACTTTCCCACATCATTTGGACGATAAGCCGTTTCTGCGGCGCACCAAGGGCGACTCGGATAGATATCTCTTTGGTTCTTGCATTCATGCGGGCTAACAGTAAATTCCCCACATTAATTGCTGCTAGCAGAAAAATAAATCCGGTGACTATGTTTAGAATGGTGAAAACGATAATACCATCAGCGCCATTGGTTTGCGCGGCTTGAAAAGTCGTGATGTAAATGTCATCGATTGCAGTATCACTATTTTGACGACGCATCTCATAAGTGTTTTTGGCGATGCGAGATAGTGCGTCATTGGCAACGTTTTGTGCTATATCGGGTTTTATCCGAGCGTATACATCTACATAAACTTGATCCCTATTTTGAGTCGTAAACAAGGGCTCAGGAATCGGCAGCCATAATTTTGAAGCAACAGGGAAACCATATCCCTGAGGCATAACGCCAACGACTCGGGTATTTTTACCATTGATTTTAATTGTGGAGTCAAGAATATCCGGCGTGCCGAAGAACTTACTTTGCCAAAGGTCATAGCCTATCACGGCAACTTTTTCTGACCGAGGGGAGCTGTCATCAGGTCTAAAAGCTCGACCCATTAGCGGTTGGACGCGGGAGAATTGGAACAAGTTCCATTCACTAAAAGTAGCATTGTGAGACTGAGCTTGACCATTAATATCCAACAGCACTGAAGTTGAATAATACATGCCATATTCACTTAGCGTTGATATTTGTGGCCGAATGGCAGCAAAGTCAACGGCATCAAACATACGGTCATAGCCCTGTTCTGTCGCTTGTAGTTTCACTATCGACTCGCCTTCGGGTAATGGTAAATCAGAAAAGACGAAGGTATGCAAAAAAGAGTAGCTGAATATACTGACCGCAAGACCGCCAGCCAATACGATGGTTGTCAAAATAGTAAAAAGCGGAGACTTTGCCAAAAGTCGAAAAGCGTATTTTATATCTAATAAATAATTCATAGTGCACACCTTAAGCGGCAGAGTTTTTTGCGCTTACGACTTGATCCGCAACGATTTTACCATCAAACATCTCAACTTGGCGGTTGGCTTGTCCAGCTGAGCGCGGGTCATGTGTCACCATAACAATCGTCGTACCTTCATTGTGTAACTTTTTTAGTAATTCTAAAACCGCATCAGTGTTTTTAGAATCAAGGTTACCAGTTGGTTCATCAGCTAAAATTAAAGCTGGCTTTCCTGCAATCGCTCGGGCAATGGCAACACGTTGCTGCTGGCCCCCTGATAGCTGACTTGGGAAATGCTTACGGCGATGTTGCATATCAACCTTTTCTAGTGCGAAGTCAATAAGATGACTAATTTGTTTTTGGTCGATGTTGTTTCGATAACTTAGTGGTAGAGCAATATTTTCCTCAACAGTCATATCGCTAATTAAATTAAAAGACTGAAATACAAATCCAATATGTTCATTACGGATGGCGGCTCGCTCATCTCGACTGATTTGGCTGACATCATGCCCACTTAGTACGTATTTACCTGCTGACGGCACATCAAGTAAGCCAATGAGCGATAGCAGTGTCGATTTACCACAACCAGAAGGGCCTGTAATTGCAATATAATCGCCAGAGTTAATATTGAGACTGATCTGACTTAATGCATAAGTTTCAACATCTTCCGTTGAGAATTTTTTCTCGATATTGTCCAGTTGAATAATTGTTTTATTTGTCATAAGGCTTCCCTAATTGAGGATAATTTCCGCATGCTGCTCCCAAGCAGATTGGTCTGAAATGATAATTCTGTCACCTGCTTTGAGCCCAGACAGTATTTCAACGGTGTTTGTTGATACTTGGCCAAACTCAACTTTAACGCGCTGGGCTGTTTTTGAATTGTTATCTACACGATAGACATATGCTTGTGTATTTTCTGAGGCAAATACTGGGCGTTTAACAAATAGAGTGTCCTTTTTATCTGCGATCGCAATAGTCCCTTCGACACTTAAGTCCGGTCGAGCCTCAGGTGGAAGTTCTCCTTGCAAATTGACTTCCACTTTAACTGTTCCTTCAACAACATTGGGATCGATCCGTTCAACAACTCCATTAACTGTCGAAGTCCTGGTGTCTATTTTTACTTTTTGTCCTTGTTGAATATTTTGTACTTGAAGCTCTTGTACTTTTAACTCGGCCTGAAAGTCATTTAAGCGGGCTATCTTGGCTACGCCATCGCCACTAGTCAATTGTTGCCCAAGTTCCAGCTCCATCTCTTGTACAACACCATCGGAAGTCGCCACTATATCTAATGCGTCGACTTGACCTTGAACTTGTTGTAACGTCTTTCGCATTTTATTTAAGCGCGCTTTAGCACCTGCGATATGAGCTTCGAGATTCTCTTCCATTTTTTTATATTGCTGAGCTTGTAAGTTTTGACGCAGCTCAATGTTTTTCATGGTCAATTTAGTTTTCGAGTGGTCAAGTGCTGAAATAGTTGAGTTACCAGCTTTTATAAGAGCTTCTTGGGCATCCAGTACCAGTTTGGTGGATTCAAACTCGGCATCGGTCTCCAGTAGCGTTGTTTTGAGTTGGAATAATTGCGATTCTAATGCCACGCGTTCAGCCTTTTTCTCGGCAATCAATGCCTCGAGCTCCCATGTGGTTTCTTCCTTTTTTTGTATTAACTGGGGGTTTTGCAAAGAAACTAAAATGTCACCACGCTTTACGCTATCTCCAGGTTTAACCCACAGTTGTTTAACTCTGCCGTTAATATCAGTAGAAATCCAATGGATCTCTTTAGGGACTAATGCACCATAGCCTCTCACGTTAATAGTGAATTGGCCTTGCTGAACGTTAGCAAAAAGTAAACTACGATTATTGGCTATATAAGAAGCGTTGGAGTATCCGCTATTAAAGAATAAATAAAACACAATAATGACCATTGCACTGGCTGTGATAATTAACCACATTTTTTTGCTGACGTTTTTCTTACTCTTTTTATTAATAGTTATATCCATGAACTCTACCGTATATCTTCTGATGTAAGCTTGGTTAGCAGATTTAATACCAACTTCTACTTTTGTTTTATTTGTCAATTGGAATCAATTGGTTATGTATTTTTAAAAGACTTTACTTACAGCAGGCAAAAGTCCCACTTTCGATACATTTGCAATTTTTTGTTCCGGAATTGATATATCTCGCGATTAACATCTTGGGTTACATGTTTTATGAAATAGACCACTACTGGCAAGACCACATACCCTCTAGCTGTTTTTCCTTTACTTATAAAGCTGATGTTAAAACAGATGAAAAATTAGTCATTAGTTTGTTTTGTTTCACGAATGGTTGCAAGTGTTATTTTTTTGTTTTCTTAGTTGATTTTGTGTTTTCTAAAGGTTAAGTTTGATTGTGGTTATATTTTACCCTAGTCAGCGACTTAGCCAATTTCAACAGATTAAGTCTCGCTCATTCATGAACACGATTTCGTTTTAACAGCCCGAGTGACTGGAGGCAGTCGTCACTGGGAGTTCAGGGGATCTTAGGGGTTGTTGGGTTTAGCAGTACAGGTGCTAGAAATAAATTATAATAAAAAAGGATTAGTTCGCTCGTGTTTAAGAGTTACCCATTGATTTCAAGAGTAATTTTAGTGGTCTTACTACCTTTACTCGTTATTCTGATATACGGAGTTAACCATCTTCAGGCAAGCCTCCCGCCACTCAAAGGGCAGCTAAAGGCTCCATGGTTGAGCGCTAATGTAAAAGTTTATCGTGACCAAAATGGCGTTGTTTATCTCGACGGTAGTGATGATCAAGATATTTTCTTTGCAACAGGGGTTGTCCATGCTCAAGATAGAATGTGGCAGCTTGAACTTCAAAAACGCATGGCTCAAGGACGCTTGAGCGAAGTACTCGGTCGAGATGCTCTAGGAAGTGACATTTGGATACGAAGCCTTGGAATTTATGGCGCTGCAGAGCAAGCTTGGCAAAACCTCTCTCCTGAAGCTAAAAAGTCAGTTACAGCGTATGTTGCTGGGATTAACTATTGGATTGCGCAACAGACTGTTTATCCAGCTGAGTTTACTTTACTAGATATAAAACCACAGCGATGGCGAGAAATAGATACTATTGCTTGGGTTAAAATGTTTGCGCTAAATTTGGCTGGCAATATGAATGATGAGATTCGAAACTATATTGCCGCTCAGTCTTTGCCAGAAAAGCAGCTTACTCAGTTATTTGGTGGCATCACCAGTAAGTTTAGTATTGCTCAATACTCCGAATTTAATCAACAATCTACTTTAGTCGCACTTGAAAATGTGATGCGACGTAACTCGCAGTTACAAAAACAATTTAACTTTGGTGGTCAATATGTTGGTAGTAATGCGTGGGTTATAAGTGGCAAGCATAGCAAAGATAATATGCCTATTCTGGCAAATGATCCGCACTTAGGACTGCAAATCCCCTCATATTGGTATGCACTTTCGCAACAAGGTGAGCATCTATCAGCTAAAGGAATGGGCTTGGTTGGTACCCCGTTGATTATCTTTGGTCAAAACGATCATATCAGCTGGGGGGGTACTAATATGATGGCTGATGTGCAAGACCTATATTTCGAAACTTTAAACATTAACCAAAAAGGCTTATATGAGTCTGGGAGTTCATGGCAACCACTTGGTGAACGAATTGAGATCATAGAGGTTAGAGCTGACACTCCAGAATTCCTGAATAAACGTATAAAGCCAGTAAAAATCAATGTTCGAACCACTGAGCGTGGTCCCTTGATCAGTGATATCAAGCAGTCAATGATGCACCCTGTTTCCCTGAGGTGGACAGGATTAGACCCTGATGATACGTCTTATGAGGCTTTTTTTAAGCTTAACTATGCCAACAATTGGTCATCATTTGAAAATGCCCTCAGCTTTTTAGTCGCGCCAGCACTGAATATGCTTTATGCCGATACCGAAGGGAATATTGGTTACGCTGGAGCAGGACGCATACCTATAAGGGCTGTTGGTGAGGGGGTAATCCCATTGCCTGCTGGTCGGGTTAATACCGATTGGGCTGGTTATATTCCGTATCAACAAATGCCTAAGCTATATAACCCGGAAAGTGGCATTATCGTGTCAGCCAATGATGGTTTGTTATTTGATTCTTATCCATATTTTATCAGTCATGCATTTGCCCCTAGCTATCGCAGTCAGCGGATTAGCGATTTAATAAAAAATCCAGAAAGGCTGCTCACAGCCAAGGACATGATGAGCATACAAGGGGACACATTAGATCTTGAAGTGAAAAAATTGCTGCCGCTGGCGCAGCAAATTCAACCGCAGAATGAGCATCAACGTCAAGCGCTAGAGCTGCTGAAAAGTTGGTCAGGCAATATGTCAGCGGATAGTCAGGCGCCAAGCATTTTTATTGTGTGGCAGCGTGAGATAAGAAAGTTGCTATTAAAGGACGAGCTGGCTGGCTTTTGGAATCAGCAAGGGCAGCTAGATATTTTGCAGGACATTGCATCTACTTTACCGCTGACGACTGTTGTTGAGTTGCTGCAGCATCCGCAATGGTGTGTGGATAGTGCAGCAAACTCCTCTAGTGATAATTGTCAACAACTTATAAATAAAGCGTTTAAAAAAGCCTTGCAGGTGTTATCAAATCAACTAGGTGAAGACATTGCTGGATGGAATTGGGGAGAGTTGCAACATACTGAATATGCTCATACTCCCTTTAGTCATATAAGAGTATTGGATGGCTTATTTGAGCGCAGGGCTCCTGCTGGCGGCTCAATACATTCGGTCAATGTTGCAGCCTCATATTACGACAAATCACAAGGGTTTGTGCAAAACTTTGGTGCTGGTATGAGGCAAATCATAGTGATGGGCGATCCTGAGCAGCACTTCTACATGAACTCAACTGGGCAGTCTGGCAATCCGATCAGTGAACATTACGATGACATGGTTATGAAGTTTAGTCGAGTAGAGTTCGAAAGGTTTGATGCAGAACCATCGCAGCTTGCTTACGTTGAATTGATTGCGGGTGATTAGGCACGTCATGGAAATGAAAAACGACGCTATTTTCTTGGCATTAGTCTAACTAAGGATAACTATGAAGCTGTTTGATGTATTTACAAAAAAGGCGCCTAACAAGGTATTTTGTGCCATCTTTCTCGGAGCGCTGGCGGGCATCGCTTATTCACTTCTTATTCCATTGGTCCTAAAAGCGCTTCAGCCGTCGTTGGGAGGGTTGGCAACAGAGTCAGATCAATTAGAACTCTTTGGTTGGCAGGTAAGCAGTGCCAAATTTGCAATTGCGTTTGCTATTTTATGTGCCCTTATTTTTGTAACACGTTCACTTTCACAAGTATTACTGACTCGTGTTGCGCTTGAGGTCACGACGCAGATGCGTAAGGACATGTACGATCGCATCCGTAAAGCACCAATAGTGGCGTTGGAAAAAGTAGGTTCAGCTAAATTGATTGCAGCGCTAACGACTGATGTTCAGAGGATCGTGATGGGAGCGAGAGTGTTACCTGATTTATTAACAAATGGTGTAACGCTACTGGGCATGATGATCTTTCTCTACTATCTCAATAGAGATGTTTTTCTGTTTGTCGGTTACTGCATTGTATTTGGTGTGGTGACTTATCAATTACCCATGTATGTGAGCCGAGTATATATAACAAAGTCCCGCAAGCACGTTGATAATTTACAAGAAGGTATCCGCGGTATTATTAATGGTGCGAAGGAGCTCAAACTAAACAGAGCCAAAAGTGACGATTACTTTGATTATGCATTACATCAGCAAGAAAGCCATATCCTAGCCTCCGATAAAATAGCGCAAAGCGTACTGCGAGTTGCTGTGAATTACGGTGATATTTTGAGTTTTATGGTGATTGGAATGATCAGCTTTGTCTTTGTCAATTATCACCAAATATCTTCATCTGAGTTGATTGGTGTAGTGATGGTGTTGTTGTATATCGCAGGTCCAGTATCGGTGATTTTGAACGCTATTCCCCAGATTGCGATTGCTAAAGTCTCAGTTAGGAAAGTTAACACCCTGCTAGAAACATTACCCGAAGAGCAATTTATCGAGAAAATTTCTCCACTTCCAGAATGGCAAAGTATTCGTTTTGATGACGTAAGTTTTCGATATTTGAGTGTTGATGATAAACCCGGATTTAAAGTAGGACCGTTGAGTTTCGAAATTCGCAAAGGTGAGGTTGTTTTTATTGTCGGAGGGAATGGTTCTGGGAAATCCACGCTGAGTAAATTGATGACACTGCATTATCAAGCAACAGAAGGCGATATTTACTTTGGTGACACAAAAGTAACAATGGAAAGCCTAGCTAGTTGCCGTGAAGAAGTTGCAGCCATTTACTCTGATTATCACTTATTTAAGCGTCTTTTTGGTTTGAAAGTGGATCCGGAAAGAATTACTCAATTGCTTCGTGCATTGGATCTTAATGAAAAAGTGAAGGTTGTAGATAACGCATTTTCAACGACTTCGTTATCGGATGGGCAGAGAAAGAGATTAGCACTTTTGGTTAGTGTCCTTGAAGATAAAAGCTTATACCTTTTTGATGAATGGGCAGCCGATCAAGACCCCGAGTTTAAAGAAATATTTTATACGGAAATTCTTCCGCAATTAAAGTCAGCAAATAAAGCCGTAGTAGTTATAAGCCACGATGACAGGTACTTCAAAATCGCTGATAAGGTGATCCGAATGGAGCAAGGTCAGCTATCAATCTTGCAACCAATCGCTACCGACCCCTCTCCCACAACAGAACTTAAACAACTAAGTGGCCAGTTGAACGCGATAATCCAATGAGCTAGGAAGATGATGATGGATGGACAAAAGCAAGGCTCAACCTGCTACTTAGCGTTGAGTTTAACGCAGCGCGACATTTATTTGGACCAACAACAGTATCTTGAGCACCCACTATATAATGTTGGTGGCTATATTAAGTTGGGAGCGATTGACGAAAGTCGGATTAAAGCAGCTCATGAAAAGCTAGTCATAAATCATGAAATATTTGGAATGAGAGTGCGCCAGAGTGAAAGCGGCATATCTCAGTATTTTAGTGACTCTAGATTTACTAATTTAGAAGTACTCGACTTTTCGGCCTACTCAACTCCTCTTGAGCATGCCACAGTTTGGCTGCAGCAGCGTTTTGCAGAAGCGTTTCAGCTTGAAGAGCAGCCGTTATACGATGCCTATTTGGTCAAGCTTTCCGTGAATGAATACTGGTATGTAGCGATTGCTCATCATGTCATGATGGACGGTTGGGGATTTGCAAATTGGGCTGATTTATTGAGCCAGTATTATCGTGGTCAAGACCCACAACATCAATCAAAGATGGGGCTCTGGGCTGAAATTGTCGCAGACGACGAAAATTATGTAGCAAGTTTAAAGTATCAAAGAGATAGAGAATTTTGGCTTGAACAGGGAATAACGCCTCAAGCACGAGTTTTTAACCGTACTCATAAAGAAAGCTGGCGCCAACAACATACACCGAGTAACCGAATACAACTTGATATTCCTACGCAGTTACACAAAAGCATGGTTGCTCGAGCTAAAGCATGGGGAGTGAGTGTTGCTCAATTGGTATTAGCTGGAGTAAGCATCTATTTTTCCAAAGCTTACCAATTAACGGAATTGAACATAGGGTTATCTTTTCATAACCGTAACGGTGCTAAACAAAAGCGGATGCTGGGGGCTTTTACCAGTATCAGTCCAACAACACTTAATTGCGCAGGTGAGAAGTCGTTGCTGGAGTTAGTCAAAGATATCGCAAATCGGCAGAAAAAGTGCTTTCGACATCAGCGTTTTCCCTTCGGGCACTTGGTCAATGCATTGGGTAGTTCAGGCAAAGAAAATCAACTATTTGATATTGCCTTTAACTATTTAAAATTGGATAGCTCCCTGAATTTTGAAAATGGTACCGAGTCTCTTGAGTATGTATCACATCTACATGAAATAACTCCAGTTACGGTGACTTATTGGGAGTATGGTGAGGAACTATCACCAGCGTTAATGCTTGATCATAACCTTGCTTATTTCAATGAAATTGAAGGCACTCAGTTGTTAGAAAGGCTAATGGTCGTGATGCAAGAGATCACCTTACAAAGTGCTGAAACTCCAGTTTCTGATATTGAGATTCTCTCTGCTGAAGATCAGCAAAGGTTCGCGCTGCTAAAAAATACACCGATTGACGAGTTAGATACCGAGCAAGCCTTACTACATCAGCAAATCGCTTTGCATAGCAACAACCTTGCTGCGCGGACGGCTGTGATTGCAGCAGATCAAACGATTAGCTACGCCGAACTTGAGCGTCGTGCAGATGCAATGGCCCAACATTTGTTAATGTTAGGTGTGAAAAGACAAGACCGAGTGTTAGTTTACCAGCAACGCAGTATAGCACTTATTGTCAATATACTGGCGATTATGAAGGTGGCAGCTGTCTATGTACCATGTGATATGGCCCTTCCTCTAGCGCGTCTTCAAGTTATGGTTGCTGATGCCGACCCAGTGTTATGCTTATCCGACAATGCAGGGCTTGCTAACTTAAAAAATCAAAATAACCAAAGCCTTGGTTGCACCGTCATCAACAGCGATGATCTGACGCTTGAACAATACGAATATCAGCAAGTCTCTATCCCTACTAAGTCAGACGATTTAGCTTATCTCATGTATACCTCAGGCTCCACCGGCAAACCAAAAGGGGTGATGGTTGAATATCGCCAGCTAGCAGCATTTATCCTGCCATTACAGCACAAATATTCCATGACTGCGGGTAAGCGAGTATTACAATTTGCTTCATTGAGCTTTGATACAGCAATAGAAGAAATCTTTGTCGCCTTGGTACATGGTGGAACTTTAGTGTTACGTAGTGAAACCTGCTTGGGAAGTGCTGATGCTTTTTGGCAATTTTGTCAAAAGTACGAAATTAACTTGCTTAGTTTACCGACCGCGTTTTGGCATCGACTTGCAGTCGAGCTTGATGGTCAGATACCGAGTTGTATTGAGCTTATTATTTTAGGTGGTGAAGCGTTAGCGGTAGATAAAGTCAGAAAATGGCTAAATGAAACGAATACTACAGCTCGGCTAATCAATTCCTATGGGCCCACAGAAACAACGGTTTCAGCCTGTTGTTTTGAGATTGAGAAAAATGGAGATATCCAAGATAGGGTACCAATAGGTCGTGCAGATCCCAACACTCAACTGTACATTCTAGACTCAAAGCAACGTCCGCTTCCATTTGGAGTACCTGGAGAAATATACATTGGAGGAAGTAAAGTTACGCGCGGATACTGGCAACGTCCGGATCTAACGGCACGAACGTTTTTCGCAGATCCTTGGCAAAATCAACCCGACGCAAGAATGTATAAATCCGGAGATATAGGTCGTTTTAGAAGTGATGGGAACATTGAATATTTAGGGCGTAATAATAAGCAAGTTAAAATCCGTGGTCACCGAGTTGAACTTGGAGAAATTGAAAATCATATCAAACAGATAAGTGGTGTCGACTCGGTTATCGTCGTACTCGATTCCTCAGGCTCTGAAGCTCAGCTTAATGCCTATGTTAAAGCTGTGGATAACAAAACCGAAGAATTATTGGCGCAGATTAAACGCGCATTAGCATTGGAACTACCCAGCTATATGATACCAAGTGGTTTTATGTTGCTGGAGCAGTGGCCGATTTCAGCAAATGGCAAAATAGATCTGAAAGCGCTCCCACAAATCGCCTTGTGTGATGGTGCTAACTCAAAGATGAGCCTGAGCGAAATGGAGTTGCGTGTGGCTTCGATATGGTCAAAGCTGTTAAATGTTTCTATTGCCAAGTTCGCGCCAGAAAGCGACTTTTTTGCTTTGGGTGGGCATTCCTTGCTGGCGGTCAGCATGCTCTCGGGATTAAAGCGCGAGTTTAAAGTTGATATTAACTTGGCGACTTTATTCAGAGCTTCAACGATTGCCGCTTTAACTGAGCAGCTAAATGCTGCGAGCCAAGCGACTGAAAACCTCACAACAATATTGCCTCAACCTTCTGCTGAGCGTTACCCCCTGTCAATGGCCCAGTTAAGGCTGTGGTCACTGGATCAGCTACAAGGTGGTAGTTGTGAATACAACATGCTAGCTGCTTTTGAGTTTTCTGAACATATCGATATTCATAGCTTGAATAAAGCCTTGATTGCTTTGGCGACGCAGCATGAGATCCTACGTACTAACCTAGTTCAAGATGGCTCCTCTGTAGTTCAAGTTATTTCTGCTCCCCGAGATGACTACATAAGAGTGATTGATTACTCCCAGCTTACAGCGCGAGATTATCAATTAGCTCGACAAAGGTATATTCAAGAACAACAGGAATATAATTTTGAACTCGGCCGTGACACACTTTTTAACGTGGATGTATTGCTGCAAAGTGGTGTTGGTGATGACAAAGTAAAGTCAGGCACTTTAGTGATAAATTTACATCACATTATCGCTGACGGTTGGTCAGTGGAGATTTTTTGTCAAGCACTTGCAACTGCATACCAGTTAGCATTGCAGAAAAAAGAAGTAAAACTACCAGAGCTGCCAATTCAATATAAAGATTACGCATTGTGGCAACGAGATAGAGAAAATAGCGACGAATTGGCTCAGCAATATAATTATTGGCAAAGCCAGCTTGCCCACTTGCCAACAACTGCATATCTAAACGTTTCCAAACGAGCAGAGCAACGAGGCCAGCAAGGTCAATATTCTAGTCGTATTTCTGACGCTTTAAAGCGACCTTTGGAAGCGCAATTAAAAGATAATCAAATGACCCCATTTATGCTAGTTCATGGGGTTCTGGCTTTGTTATTAGCACGTCATAGCAATAGTACCGACATTGTTGTGGGTACGGCGGCTGCAAATCGTCTTACCTTAGAAACTCAAGGTCTAATAGGTTTCTTTGTCAATATCTTGGTGTTGAGAACTCAGGTAGAGGATACGCTACTTACCGATTTCTTCGCCCAAATAAAAGATGTTAACAGGCAAGCGCAAGCCAACCAAGAGGCCTCTTACGAGGAACTGGTGAGACGTTTAGCACCAGAGCAAGGGCGTAATTTATTTCAAATAATGCTGACGCAACAACAAGATTTTGAGCAGGGGATTGCTCCTGAGCAGCTGTTCTTATCTGGAACAAACTTATCCTTACTTCAGCTACATCAAAGTAAAGCAAAGTTTGATCTGCACTTAGAGTTTAGCTTTGATCACAAAACGCTATGTCTTAATTGGTATTACGATCAGAACTGTTTTGACCATGCCTTAATTGAGAGCTTAGATCAACACTTTTGGCAGCTTTTGAGAAGCGTGCTAAGCAACCATGAGGGCAGTACTGCTCAGCTTGAAATGTTAACTCAGTCCGAGCAAGACTATTTAATCCATACTTTAAACCAAGCCCAAATCCCTTACCCAATAAATCAATCAGTATCACAACGCTTTGAATCCATTGCGCTGAAATATGCGGATAAAGTGGCTGTCATTGCAAAGAATAAAAAATATAGTTATGAAGAGTTAAACCACCTAGCAAATCAGTTCGCTCACACTCTAGTTGAAAAGTATAACGTTACATCAGGAATGCTAGTTGGCTTACATGTATCTCGTAGCGTAGAAATGCTAGTTTTGATGTTGGCAATACTGAAAGTTGGAGGCGCCTATGTACCTCTTGATAGTAATCAACCACAACAGCGACTTGAGAATATTGTAACTGATGCTCAGTTGTCGCTTGTAATAACTGAACCAAGTCTTAGCAGTACACTCACATTTTTCCAAGGTACTAAGCTGCTACTCTGTGATGGTTATTTGGAAAGATTGATTGATACCGCTAAGCTGCTGAGCAAGCCCGCAATATCTACTCCTCCTGAGCAAGTAGCTTATGTTATTTACACATCTGGGTCGACAGGTAAGCCAAAAGGTGTTTTAACCTCACAGCAAGGGATTTTACGCTTAGTTTGTGACGCCGAGTATTTTCCACTTAATTCAATGACACAGGTATTGCACTGTGCAAACATTGCTTTTGACGCAGCAACATTCGAAATTTGGGGACCGCTACTTAACGGTGGAACCTGCGTTGTTTACCCTGAAAAATTTGTCACTCCTGAGCAAATAAATCAACAGTTAGCGCTTTGGCAGATCAATACCTTGTGGTTGACCGCTGGTTTGTTCAGCCAATGGGCTCAGTCTCTTCCCGAACATCACACTCTTGAGAATGTCATCGCAGGTGGTGATGTGTTAGATGTTGCTGCTGTAAAGTTATGTCAACAGAAGTTGCCTGAAGTTCAGCTCTGGAATGGTTATGGCCCAACGGAAAATACGACATTTACAACATGTCATTTGATTAATGAAGTAGCTCCTACCTCAATTCCTATCGGCAAGGCATTACCTGGAGATCATGTCTATATTTTGCAGGGGGATAGACTCGCTCCTTTTGGTGCGGAAGGAGAACTATGTGTTGGTGGGCATGGACTTGCGCTAGGATACTTAAATCAGGATGAGATGACTCGTGAACGGTTTGTGGAGAATCCATTTTATTCTGAGGGTAGCACTCTTCCACGAATGATCTACCGCACGGGCGATTATGTTCGTTATATTAGCCCAGGCGTAATGGCATTTATTGGGCGTGTAGATCAGCAAGTTAAAATTCGTGGATTCCGTGTAGAGCTGGATGAAGTCCGAAGTTGTCTTAACCAATTCAACGGTGTAGCGAGTAGTTTGGTGGTGTTACAGCAAGGCGCTATTGATAAACAGCTTGTTGCATATGTTCAGCCCATCAACGACACCGATAAACAATTAGTAGAGTTACTTCGGGTACACTTGCAGCAACAATTGCCCAGTTATATGGTGCCTGAAGCTATCGTTATTGTTGCTGATTGGCCTTTAACTCAAAATGGCAAGATAGATCGTGAGCGATTACCAAAGCCAAAACCACAGATACAGACTACACAACCGCCAATAACACCTACAGAAATTGCGTTAGCTGAATTATGGGCTGATAAGCTAGGTATTGTGTGTGAAGCTGTTGGCCGAGATAGCAGCTTTTTCGGTTTGGGTGGGCACTCACTTTCTTTGATAAAAATGGCAACAGCCGTTGCTACCTACTTTAATATTGACTTCTCTGCAGCTCAAGCATATCAATTCAGCACGCTTAGCTCGTTAGCCCAGTTTATTGATAGCGCAGCCCTTGGTGTTAATAAAGCCATAATAATTGAGCCCAGAGATAGTTCAGAGCCGGCGGCTTTGTCATATGCACAACAGCGTTTGTGGTTTATTGAACAGATGCAACCTGGCAGTGCGCATTATGTGATGAGTTCAACATTACAGTTGCGAGGAGTAATAGCAGCTGACTATATAGAGCAGGCATTACAAGGCATTATTGCACGGCATGATATATTGCGAAGCCGTTTCATAAGCCATGAAGGTGAGCCTAGGCAAGTCGTGGAAAGTGAGGTCAGGTTTGTCTTACAGCATTACGATTTAACATCACTAGCGCCTGCAACACAGCAGCATAAGATACAGACACTACAAGCAGAAGAAGGACAGCGAGGTTTTGACCTAACAGCAGGGCAACTATTTAGAGCGAGTTTGGTCAGGCAAAGTGCAACGGAAGCGGTGCTGATGATCAGTCTTCATCACATCATCGCAGATGGTTGGTCGGTAGAGATATTGCATCGAGAGTTTGCGGCACTTTATCAAGGGTTGCAAAGAGGGGAGGCTGCGGTACTTCCTCCTTTAGCTATTCAGTATAGTGATTATGCTGATTGGCAGCAGCAACAGGGTAAAGAAGTACTACAACCCAGTCTCGATTACTGGTTGGAACAATTAACTGACTTACCCCAGCGCCATGACTTACCTTGTGACGGAGCACGCCCGACAAGTCAATCCTTTGCCTGCAAACAGGTTGGCACTGTGCTTTTGGCACAACAGGCAGAGCAGCTCAAAACCTTTGCACAGCAGCAAGAAATGACGCTATTTATGCTGTTACATGGCGCCTTGGGAATGCTATTGAGCCGCCACAGTAACAATCGCGATATCGTTATCGGTAGCCCAGTGGCCAATCGTTTATCATCCCAAGTAGAGCCATTAATTGGATGCTTTATTAATAATGTTGTTCTGCGGCTAGATTGCCATGGGGAGCAGTCGGTAGCTGATTTTTGTCAGCAAATCCGAGCCGTAAATCAGGATGCACAAGCACATCAGGCTGTGCCTTTTGAGAAGTTGGTTGAGCAATTGCAAACTGAGCGTAGTCAAGCGCACGCGCCGTTGTTCCAAATCATGTTGAATTTACACAGCCAACGTCAGGCGAGTTTGGATCTTGCTGACATCACTATAACTGAGTGCCAGCCAGAAGCACTCTTTAGTGAATATGATTTAACCTTTAATGCCTTTTGGCAAGACTCCGAACTGGTTATTAATCTTGTTTATAACCAACAACTCTTTAGTGAGTCACGTGCGAATACCTTGTTGGTGCACTTAGCGCGATTGCTCATGGCTTTAGTCCACGCCCCTGTGGAGCAAAATATTGGCCTGTTGTCATTATTAACAGAGCACGAGCAAGCTGATCTTATCCGGCAAGGACAAGGACCTTGTAGTCACATTCCACAGCAGACGGTAATAACCCTGCTACAGCAGGCGGGTCAATGCCACCCAAATGCAATAGCGGTACGCTGCCTTGAGCAACAGCTTGACTATAAGCAATTGTTTGAACATGCGAAACATATTGCACAAGGGCTTCGGCAGGTTGGTGTGAAACGAGGTCAACGGGTGGGGGTTTGTTTACCACGCACCATCATGTTATTGCCCACTTTACTTGGGGTGTGGCAAGTTGGCGCAGCCTATGTTCCATTAGACCCAGAGTATCCGAGTGCACGCTTAACGCACATGATTAACGATAGCGGAGCATGCCTTGTAATTAGTGAGCCTTCGGTCTGTGAACAACTGCCAAGCACAGTGCCTTATTATGATGTTGAACAGCTACTTAGCTGTGCAGGGTCGTTAGAGTGGGAGGCGGAGCGTCTTGAAAGTGGAGCATGCGCTTATGTTATTTATACGTCAGGCTCCACAGGCCAACCTAAAGGCGTGATGGTAAGCCATCATAATGTCGTGAATTTCTTAACGGCAATGGCAGAGTTATTGAGTGCGAGTTCAGATACTAAGTTACTTGCGGTGACTCCCATTAGCTTTGATATTCATGTACTAGAGTTGTTTCTACCTTTGTTAGTTGGGGGGACGGTACACTTGGCGGATAATGCGATGCGGCGGGACCCGGGAGCGTTGATTTCACGCTTACACCGAGGTGATATCAATATGATGCAGGCAACCCCCGCAAGCTGGAAAATGTTACTGGCGGAAGGGCGCTGGCAGCCCATATCAGGTTTAACAATTTTATGTGGCGGGGAAGCTCTTGATAATCACCTCAGTAAAGCATTGCAGGCGCAAGGTGAGGTTTTAT